>JAABRO010000037.1 GCA_011390885.1 Gemmatimonas sp.
GCGCCCACGGCACCGGCGTAGTCGGTGCCCATGTGGCGGCTGGTGACCGTGCCGTTGAAGGTGCGCCCGCTGCCGAAGCCGCTCGTGATGCGCGTGGCGCGCGGCCGCAGGAACGGCTCGGTGAAGAGGCGCGGCGTGTCGTGCGATGCGCGGGAGACCTCGGCTGCGCGCGCCGCCTCACGGCGCTGGCGTGCGAGCAGCGCCGAGTCGGGGCGTGCCGAGAAACGGGGCGCAACCGTGAGGCGCTCGAGTGGATACTCCCCATCACGCGTGGCGATGCGCACATCCACGCGCGCGCCGTCGGTGCAGAGCAGCGCCAGCGTCAGGCCGTTCGTGGAGTCGACCGGGACCGCGGCGAACGCCGAAAGCACATTGTCGTCGACACGAAAGTGCAGCGGCTCGCCGGCGAGCGTGGCGTGCGTGATCGACGCGGGTGACGCGTCGCGCAGGTGCACGCGGAAGAGCGTGCCGGCACGCGGGGTGTCGGGGAGTGCGGAGATGGCGTCGGCGGGGGGGCAGGTGGTGGACTGGGCGTCCACACGCACCACCATGACAACCGTCGCGATGAGCGCAGCTCGCAGCCATCGCGCTGCGCTCTCGGCCGCGGGCCGACGGCCGCGGGCTATCAGCCTGGCCTGAGCGACGGTCCGGCTCGTGGCGTGCATTGGGTGCGACAAAGCGTCGCCGGACGCGGATCGCGCCGTCACCCCTGCTCCACCTCACGCAGCGCCCCGACCGCCGTGCCGTAGCCGGCGTGGTCGGGGAGCAGCAGTTGCATGCCGTAATACGCGCCCACGCGGTCGAGCACGGCGCGAAAGCTCGGCATGTCGGTGAGGTGTCCGATCACGACCACATGCTCGAGACGTTCCGCGCGCGCCGCATTGATGGCGGTGATCGCGATCACCTGCCCCACGAGCGTGACGAGCGCCGCGGCCAGGTCTTCGCGCGTGGCCTCGTGCGCACCGCGCGCGAGTTTGCCGAAGTTCACGGCGGTGGCATCGGGCGGCAGCGCACCGATGGGGCCGAGCACGACGTCCTGCAGGCTGAGGTCGGCGCCGTTGGGGTTGCCGGCCAGTGCGAGCGCATCGATGGCGAGCGCGTCGGTGGTGCCGAGCAGCAGCCGCCCGAGTCCGAGCAGCGTGCCGCCGCCCACACCGGTGCCCGTGACGTGCGTGCACGCGTCGCCGCGCGCCGCGATCACGGCGGTGCCGGAGCCGGCGCTCACCACGAGCGTGGGCGCGTTCGCCGCCTCGCCATGATCACCACCGAGCAGGCCGGCCGCGAGCGTCTGCCCGCCGCGACCGATCGCGGACACCTCGTGCACACTCGCGATCACGCGTCCATCTATCTCCGGCGGCAGTGCACGATGCCGTCCGCCGGTGACGGCCAGGCGCGATACCGACGCCAGCGAGAGCCCGCCGGCCGCGAGCACGTCGTGCACGGTGCCCGCATCCGGCGTGCCCACCGACGGACGCGTCCACCGATGCAGCGCACCATCCACACGCGCGACCGCATCGGTGTTGCTGATGCCGAAGTCGATCGCGACGGACACGCCGTGCGGGCCGTGTCCGTTGCGCGCGAGGTGCGTCATCGTGGGCTCAGCCAATGACCTTCGGCTTGAGCGGCTTCGTGCCGTTCAGCCGCGGACGCGGACCATTGCCCACCTCCACGGTGAGGTCCTTGATGAACTGCGTGATCTTGGTGTAGTGCGGGTAGTCGATGAACTCCGCTTCATCGCTGCGCTGGTGATAGTCACCGTGCAGCCCCGTGAAGAAGAACGCGATCGGCACACCCTGGCGCGCGTAGTTGATGTGGTCGCTGCGCCCGTAGATGTTGTTGTAGCCCGCCCACGAGATGGGGTCGTCGAACTTGTAGTCGAGGTCGAGCGGCTTGCTGCGCTTCTTGTTCACCGCCTGCAGCGTCTCGCCCAGATCCTTCGAGTCGAAGAAGGAGCCGACCACACCCACGTAGTCGTCACCGCCGCCGGGCAGGTCCTCGGCGCGGCCGCGACCGATCATGTCCACGTTGATCGCGGCCACGATGGAGTCGATCGGCACGGTCGGGTGCCGCATGAAGTGCCCGGAGCCCACCAGCCCGCCTTCCTCGCCGGTGTGCCACACGAAGAGCGTGGAGCGCTTGGGCTTCACGGGCATCGCCATGATCGCTTCCGCGATCTCGAGCACCGCCATGGAGCCGGAGCCGTCGTCGTCGGCGCCGTTGTTGATGGAGTCGAGACGCGGCGTGGGATGCACGCGGCGAATGCTGTCCATGTTCACCGTGAACGACTGGATCACCTCGATGGTGGGCTGCTTCATGTCGTTCGCGATCATCCAGCGGATGCGCTGGTCGTTGAACGCCTTGAGCGAGTCCTTGTCCACCACGGGCGCGAAGCCCACGTGGTCGTTGTGCGCGCCGATCGCGACGTACTGGTTGCGCAGCACCGGATCGCTGCCCGGAATGATCGCGACCACGTTGCGGCCGTAGTTGGTGGGCAGCTCCACGAAGTCGAGCATGGCGTTCACCACGCCGCCTGAGGTGCCAGCCGCGAGTCCGTCAATGCTGGCGCGAGCGAAGAGCTTCGCCGCCGCCGCGCGCGTGACGCGCAGCATGGCCTGCGGCTGCATGGTCGCGAGCTGCTGCTTGAGCAGCGCCAGCGAATCGACGGGCCCCTGCGCCGCGGCCGGTCCGCGTGCGCCGCCCGCCTGCGCCTGCGAGGCCACCGTGGGCTCGTTGATCGCGAGGCGCTGCGCCATGGTGACGTCGTCGAGGTCCACCGTCACGATGGCCGCCGCGTCGGCGAATCGGTCGAACTGCGACGTGCCGGCCCCACGCCCGAAGGCGCGCTGCGCCGGCACCGCACCGGCGCCGCGGCTGCCGGCCGCGGGCAGCAGCACCACCACCTTGCCCGCCGCCTGCGCCGCGGTGATCTGCGTGGCGGAGTCCCCCTGCGTGCCGCCGAAGATCACCTCGGCGTTCAGGAGCGGGCGCGGCGCGCGCGCGCCCGGCACGGCCACGAAGTCGGTGTTCCAGGCGAGCGGGTTGCCGTTCACGGTGAGCCGCGTGTGCGACGTGTACTTGCGCAGGCGATACGGCAGCACCTGGAAGTAGCCGCCCTCGTCGCCGGCCGGCACGAGACCGAGGCGACGGACCTCGGCCTCGATGAAGTCGGTGCCCTTCTGGTTGCCGAAACGGCCGACCTGGCGCCCCTGCATGGAATCGTCGGCGAACTGGTACAGCCGGATCTGCAGGTCACGCGCCGTGATGTCGGCCGTGGTGGGCGCCGGCGCGAGCTTCTCCGGGTTGCCGTAGCGATTGAGCGCCGGCGCCTGGGCACCGGCGAGGACGGGCGCGGCCACGAGGGGCAGCGCGACCGCGAGACGCACAAGGGGAATGGACCGCATGTTCGATCGGGGCGAGGGGAGTGAATGCCAATCCCTCAAATTACCCCGATCACGCCACCGGTGTTGACGCGCGCAGCGCCGACTAGGGCCTCGGCGCGGGAGCCTGCACCGTGGCCGGCGCGCCGCCCGGACGCGTGGCGCGGGTGAGCGGGTCGACGGTTTCCCCGAGCAGCGAGCGCTTGAGGAAGTAGGCGATGAGCCCCGCCACCGCACCGGCGCGCGCGCACACGGCCGCCACGCCCATCGCCAGGGGCCACGCCACGTGCGCCCCCTGCGGCCCGTCAGCGGTCATCATGAGCTCCCCGGGCACGAACGCGAGCAGTCCCATGAACGCGGCGAGACCGGCGCCTACGAGCGTCCATTTCACGCCACCGAGAATGACCCGCGAGGAGAGGAGCGACGACGACATGGCCCGGGAGGGAGAGGGCGCGAGCACGGGCCGGGAGGGGGTGGCCCTGCCAAAACGATACCCCCGAACGACCGATCCGTCCAGCGTGTCGCGACGATGTCGCCGTGGCGGCGCGCGGCCCCTACCGCACCACGCCCGCACAGCGGCCGAAGCCGATGCGCACCGCGCCCGGCGCCTCGGCGTAGCCGGTCAGCACCACCTCGTCGCCGTCCTGCAGAAAGCCGCGCGTCTCGCCGTTCGGCAGCGTGATCGGCTCGGCAGCCCGCTTCGTGAGCTCGAGCAGGCACCCCTGCGTGCCGGACTTCGCGCCCGAGACCGTGCCGCTCCCCAGCACATCACCGGGGCGCAGGTTGCAGCCGTTGCTCGCGTGGTGCGTGAGCATCTGCCCCATCGACCAGTAGAGGTCGAGGAACGACCCGCGCGAGAGGCGCACCGCCGGTTCTCCCCCGGTGCGCATGCGCGCCGTGCACAGCCACACCTCGAGCGTGAGCGCAAACCCGCCGCGGGCGCGGTCGTGCCCGTCGTCCAGGTACGGCAGCGGTGCCGGGTCACCGTCGGCGCGCGCCGCGATCGGCGCCCGGAAGGGCTCGAGCGCGTCGAGCGTCACGATGAACGGACTCACCGTGCTCGCGAAGTTCTTCGCGAGGAACGGACCGAGCGGCTGATACTCCCACGCCTGCAGGTCGCGCGCGCTCCAGTCGTTGAGCAAGGACAGGCCGAACAGGTGCGCGTCCGCCTCGGCCAGCGGGATCGTGGTGCCGAGTGCGTTGCCCGGTCCCACCCACGCGGCGACCTCGAGCTCATAGTCGAGCGAACGCGACGGCCCCACGCTCGGCTCGGCGTCGTTCGGTCCCTTGCGCTGCCCCTCTGGCCGATGCACCGGCGTGCCGCTCACCACGAGGCTCGACGCGCGGCCGTGGTAACCGATCGGCACCCACTTGTAGTTGGGGAGGAGCGGATTGTCCGGACGGAACATGCGCCCCACGTTCGTGGCGTGATGCACCGACGCGTAGAAGTCGGTGTAGTCGCCCACGGTGGCGGGCAGCAGCAGCTCGACCGCGTGCTGCGATACGAGCAGTGCGGGCGCGAGCGTTGCGCGCAACTCCTCGCCCGGCCCCCCGGCGCGCAACAGTTCGGAAAGCTGCGTGCGCAGGGCGCGCGCGGGCAGACGACCAAGCGCCATGAGCGCGTTGAGCGTGGACTCGCGGCACGCCTCGGCCGCCGGCAGCGCCTCACCGTGCAGCAGGCCACGCGCGAGCGCCGCCGACACGTCCACGATCTCCTCGCCGATGGCGACACCCACGCGCGGTGCCTCGCCGTCGCGACGGAAGACGCAGAAGGGAAGGTTCTGGATGGGAAAGTCGGTGTCGGGTGCGTTGGCACTCGGCACCCAGCTGCGGCGCGCCGGATCGAGCGTGGCCGCGAGCGCCTCGGGCGAGCTGTCCCCGGCCGGCGGCGTGGGCGACGCGCTCACCTCGCCCCCAGGGCACGCGCTTCAGCCACCGGCTCGGTGAACGAGCAGGAGCCGAAGGCGATCGCGACCTGCTCGCGCACACGCGCCAGGTGGGTGCGATCGAGCACCCGTCCACGCCACGCGATGGCTTCATCGGTGAAGGTGAGCGACGACGGATCGGACTCGAGCAGCAGCTGTCGCACCTCATCCGGCGCGGCGTCGGTGGCGCGGAGCGCGGCGGCGAGAAACACGTTCAGGAAGCCGAACATGGGCGCGCGCGCAGCGTCGGCCTCGTAGGTGAGCGCATACGTGCCGCACAGCGCGTGATGCAGGCCGGCGGTCGCCTTGAACGGCACCTGCTGCCGCGCGCACGCGTCGATGAAGGCGAGCACCTGCTCGGCCGTGGGGAAGGCACCGGCGGTGACGCCGCCCGTGCGCAGCTTGGCGCGGCGCCCCGTGCGCGCGATCGCCTCCACGAACGGCAGCGGGTCGGCGTCGTGCGGCACTTCAAGGTACACCGCGAGCTCGGCCGGAAACGCGTCGTGCGCGCGCGCGACGTCGTCGAGCGAGGCCACGCGCGTCTCGACCGTGTCGACCACCGCGCTGCATTCGTCGAGGCTCCAGCGGTGGCAGTCGTTCATGCCGGCGATGGCGGCGGCATCGGCCGCGTGATCGCCCGAGCCCACGGCGGCGATGCGCCACGGCAGGGCCCCGACGTCGCGCGGCAGCAGCGGGTCGGCCGCGGTCTGAAAGGCCGGAAACTGCGACACCGCGCAGATGAAGCGGCCGAGCATCCAGCCGGCCTCGCCGCCGCGGTACTTCGCGTAGTTGCGCACCGCCTCGGGCATGCCGAGCGCGGCGGGCGGGAAGAGGCCGGCGTAGTCCACGATGCCGTCGAGCAGCACGCGGACGGCGGGGTCGGTCACGAGGGGAATGCGAACGGGCATGGCAGGCCTCAGAGGCCGTCGAAGTCGAGCGCCAGGTCGAGCGCCGGCGCGCTGTGCGTGAGGGCGCCCACGGAGATGCGGTCCACGCCGCACTCGGCGATGGCGCGCACCGTCTCGAGGGTGACGCCGCCGGACGCTTCGGTCACGGCGCGTCCGCGGCAGCGCGCAACGGCGTCGCGCAGCGCCTCGAGCGACATGTTGTCGAGCAGCACGCTGTCGGCACCGGCGGCGAGCGCGGCGTCCACCTGGGCGAGCGTGTCGCACTCCACCTGGATCATGGTGCCGGTCGCGGCGATGGCGCGCGCGCGCTCCACGGCGAGCCCCACGTCGCCACCGATGGCGGCGAGGTGATTGTCCTTGATGAGCACGCCGCTGCGCAGGTCCATGCGGTGGTTCTCGCCACCGCCGGCGTGCACGGCATACTTCTCGAGGTGGCGCCACCCGGGCGTGGTCTTGCGCGTGTCGAGAATGCGCGCGCCCGTCCCGTCGATCGCGGCCACGAAGCGGGCGGTGAGCGAGGCGACGCCGGAAAGCCGCTGCATGAAGTTGAGCGCCACGCGTTCGGCCGAGAGCAGCCCGCGCGCGTGGCCGTTGAGGCGCAGCACCACATCACCGGCGCGCACGGCGCTGCCGTCGGGGTGCTCCACGCGAATGGTCACGCGGTCGTCGAGCAGGCGGAACGCGGCGCAGGCGAGCGGCACGCCGGCGATCACGCCATCGCGCCGCGCGACGAGCGTGGCGCGCACATGGCGGTCCGACATGACGGTGGCCAGCGTGGACACGTCGTGGAACGCGGCATCCTCGTCGAGCGCGGCGCGCACGAGCGCCTCGGTGGCCGCGTCGTCGAGCGGAAAGCCGCTCGCGCCGACACGGCTCACCGCGGGGGAGCCGAGCGGCGTGAGCAGCCGTTCGGGGGCGTCGTCGTGCGGAGAGCGGCTCATTCGCCGGGGTCGTCGGGGCCGAAGGGACTCGTCGCGGGGGTGCCGCCGATCGCCACCATGCGTTCGATGGCGGTGCGGGCGCGGGCGGCGATGTCGTCCGGCACGGTGATGCGATGCTCGAGGCGCTGCAGCGCGCCCAGCACCTTGGGCAGCGTCGTCACCTTCATGTACGCACACTGCGCGCGATCGTTCGCGGCAATGAAGTGCTTGGTGGGATTCTCGCGGCGCAGGCGGTGCAGAATGCCGATCTCGGTGGCCACGATGAACGTGTCGTTCTCCGAGTGCGACGGACGGCGGATCATGCCTTCGGTGGAGAGGATCTGCGCGCCTTCCTTGTCGATGGCGCCGGCCGAGACGGCCTCGACCACCGAGGTGGCGCAGCCGCATTCGGGGTGAATGAGGAACTCCGCACCGGGGTGCTGCGAGCGCATGCGGTTGATGTTGGCCACGTCGATGCCGGCGTGCACGTGGCACTCGCCCATCCACACGTGGATGTTCTGCCGGCCGGTGACGCGGCGCACGTGCGCCCCGAGGAACATGTCGGGGAGGAAGAGGATGTCCTGCTCCGCCGGGATCGCGTTGATCACGTCCACCGCGTTGCCGCTCGTGCAGCAGTAGTCGCTCTCGGCCTTCACCTCGGCGGTCGTGTTCACGTACGACACGACGACGGCCCCGGGGTGTTCGGCCTTCCAGGCGCGCAGCTGCTCGGCGTTGATGGTGGAGGCCAGCGAGCAGCCGGCGGCCATGTCGGGGAGCAGCACGGTCTTGTTCGGCGACAGGATCGCGGCCGTCTCGGCCATGAAGTGCACGCCGCAGAAGACGATGATGTCGGCGTCGGTCTTGGCCGCCTCGCGCGAGAGGCCCAGCGAGTCGCCCACGTAGTCGGCCACGTCCTGCACCTCGGGGCGCTCGTAGTTGTGCGCGAGGATGACCGCATTGCGCTCCTTGGCGAGGGCGCGGATGGCGGCGGCGACGGCGGGATCGTGGTGCGCTTCGAGGATGGTCATGGCAGCGATCGGATGCGAGGGCGCCGGCATCGGCGGAAAGCGAGCGAACGGACGAGCGAGTGAGCGTGCGAACGTCCGGGCGAGCGGGTCACCAGGTGATCTGCCGCCCCTTCCAGGCGCGGCGTCGTGTCGGAAAGTCGCTCCGGTAGTGCCCGCCGCGCGACTCCTTGCGCAGGAGCGCCGCCTCGGCGATGAGCGAGGCGGTGGTGAGCAGGTTGCGTTCCTCGGTGGCGCCGGCGGAGAGGCGCCCCTCGATGGCGGCGAGCGCCTTGCGGCAGGCCCGCAGCCCGCGGGCCGTGCGCGCGATGGCGGCGTGCTCCCACATGAGCGCGCGGATCTCGTCGGCCGCCACCTGCGCGGCGCCGCGATCGTCGAGCGGCGGCACCTTCCACTGTCGCGCGCGCGGCATGGGCATGCGCTTGGGGGTGGTGGCCAGGTCGCGCGCCACGCGTTCGGCGAAGACCAGCCCCTCGAGCAGGGAGTTGGAGGCCAGCCGGTTCGCGCCATGCACGCCGGTGCGCGCCACCTCGCCCACCGCGTACAGCCGCGGCAGGCTGGAGCGTCCGCGCAGGTCGGTCACGATGCCGCCCATCATGTAGTGCGCGGCTGGCGTGACGGGAATGAGCTGGCGCGCCGGGTTGATGCCGCGCGCGGCGCAGATGGCCTGGATGCCGGGGAAGCGCTTCGCGAAGCCGCGGCCCATGGCCCGGGCGTCGAGGAACACCTGCCCGGAGCGCTGCTGCTCGCGGAAGATTTCGCGCGCCACCACGTCGCGGGGGGCCAGCTCGGCCTCCTTGTGACGGGACAGCATGAAGCGCTCCCCCTCGGCGTTGAGCAGGAATGCGCCCTCGCCGCGCACGGCCTCCGAGATGAGGGCGAGCGGGTTCTCGCTGGTGGCCAGGGCGGTGGGGTGGAACTGGACGAACTCCATGTCGGCCAGGCGCACGCCGGCGCGATGCGCGATGGCGTAGCCGTCGCCGGTGGCGACCTGCGGGTTGGTGGTGTAGCGGTACACCTGCCCGCACCCGCCGGTGGCGAGCACGGTGGCATCGGCGAGGATGTCCACCGCTTGGCCACCGATGCTGGCGCGCACGCCGGCGCACTGCCCGTCGTGCACGATGAGGTCGAGCACCCGGGCCCACTCCCGCACCTCGATGTCCGGGCTCTCGTGCACCCGCTGCAGGAGCGTGCGGGCCACTTCGGCGCCGGTCTGGTCGCCCTGAGCGTGCACGATCCGGTGTCGGGAGTGCGCGGCTTCACGACCGAGCTTGAGCGAGCCGTCGGGGGCGAGGTCGAAGCGCGCGCCGGCCGTCTGCAGCTCGAGCACCCGGGCGGGTCCCTCCTCCACGAGCACCTGCACCGCGGCCGCGTCGCACAGCGCCGCGCCGGCCGCGAGGGTGTCGCGGCGATGGAGCGCCGGCGAGTCCCCCGCCCCCAGCGCAGCGGCGATGCCCCCTTGCGCGTAGGCAGTGGCGGAGTCGAACAGGCTGCGTTTGGTGAGCAGGATCACCGATCCATGCGCTGCAGCACGCCAGGCCGTATGCAACCCCGCCACGCCGCTGCCGACGACGAGGAACCGGGTGCGGATTCGATCGGTCATATACATTTCAAGATCATCACGGCACCGCGTGGGTGCCAGCCGTCCCTACCGGCAGGAGATCGTCTCATCATGCGTTCAACTCGTCCGTCCCGTCGCGCGGCTTCGCGCCTGCTCCCGCTCACTGCGGCAGCTGTCGCGACCCTGACCTTCTCGACGGCTGCCCAGGCGCAGCCCGGCGGCGTGGGGCCCTCCTGCGACGTTGACACCAACTCGCCCAAGGAACTGCTCGTCGTCTCCCTGGCGTTCCAGCGCGCGGCCACGGCGGCCGATCCGGCGGCGAAGACCGCGGCGCTCAAGAACACCATGAAGGAGCTCACGAACAAGGCCGACAAGTGGCGCAGCAAGAACCCGGCCGGCTACGACATGATGCTCGCCCAGACGCTGTCGCTCTGGGTGGCCGACGAAACCACGCCGCTGGTGACCACGCGCGGCGCGATCGGCGCCACCGACCTGCCCACCGAGTCGATCGACCTGGTGGACGCCGCGAACAAGGCGTTCAACGCCGTGGTCGAGGCCGAGCCGTCGTGCGCGGCGAACGTGCGCGCCCTCCGGCAGAGCGAAGGCTGGCTGGCCATGACGAAGAAGGCGCTCGACTTCTCCAGCAGCGATCCGGACTCGGCCGCCTTCTACGCGCAGCACTCGATCACGCTCCTGCCGGTCGACAACCCGTACCCGTACCAGGTGCTGGGCATCGTCGCGCAGCGCAAGAACGACATCCCGAACGCGATCGCGAACTGGACGAAGGCGATCGAGGCCTCGGGCACCGACTCGTCGTACCGCGACATCCGCCAGAGCAGCCTCTTCTACAAGGGGCTCTACGAGCTGCAGTTCGCGCGTGAGCAGAGCGGCGACGAGCAGAAGGCCACGCTCGGCAAGGCCGTGGAATCGATGAAGTCCTACCTGGCGGACTTCGGGGCCTCGCAGGACGCGGCCACGATCATGCAGGGGCTGGCCGAGGCCTACGTCACGCTCGGAGAGACCGACAAGGTGGCGTCGATCTACGCGCCCATGCTCGCCTCGCCCGACGCCTTCTCCGACTACCAGCTCACCATGGGCGGCGTAATCGCGTCGCAGGCCGAAAAGCACGCGGACGCGGTGACGTTCTTCTCGGCCGCGATCGGCAAGAATCCGAACCAGCGCGATGCGCTGCGCAACCTGGCCGCCGCGCTCTACGCCGAGAAGCGGTACGACGACATGTTCAAGCCGCTCGAGACGCTCGTCGCGATCGACCCGAACAACGTGGACGCGTGGAACATGTTCGCCTTCGCCTACCAGGGGAAGGCGCAGGCCGCCACGGTGCCGGCCGACAAGAAGAAGTACACCGACTCGCTCATCGTCTTCAGCGGCAAGTCGGACAGCCTGGCCGTCAAGCTCACGGTCGATGAGTTCCAGCGGAACCCCGAGTCGGCCGTGTTCGCCGTCTCGCTCGAGGGCAACTCGGACAAGCCGCAGGCCAACACGCTGAGCGTGGAGTTCCTCGACGCGGCCGGCAACGTGGTGGCCACGGCCACCGAGTCGGTCGAGCCGATCACCAAGGGTGACCGCAAGTCGGTGCGTCTCGAGGTGCAGGGCAACGGAATCACGGCCTACCGCTACAAGCCGCTCTCCTGACCTGCTGCCGGGCGGCGGCGCCTTGTCCGAGGCGCCGCCGCCTGCGATTGTTCCGACCCATGCGTCGGACCTGCCCTGTGCGCGGCCATCGAGCCGCCCGATCCCTGCCTGCGTGCCCCGTTGATCCACGGCCCGCCCGCGTGACGCATCCGGAACCTCGCAAGGGGACCGCGTGACCGACGCCGCAGCCGCCGGCTCGTCGGAGTCGTCGCAGAACGCCACGGGCAAGCTCGTCATCCTCATGGTCTCGGCGTTCATCGACATGCTCGGCATGTTGATGATCCTGCCGCTGCTCCCCTTCTACGCCGAGAAGCTCGGCGCAGGCGGTGCGATCGTGGGGCTGCTGGTCGCTTCCTTCTCCGTGGCCCAGCTGCTGAGCGCACCGTACTGGGGGCGCTTCTCCGACAAGTACGGCCGCCGCCCTGCGCTGATCGTGAGCCTCGTGGCCTCGGCCATCGCGTTCGTGGTCTTCGCCTACGCCGACTCGCTCTGGCTGCTCTTCGTCTCGCGCATCGTGCAGGGCGCGGGCGGTGGCACGGTGGGCGTCATTCAGGCGTACGTGGCCGACGCCACGCGACCCGAGGACCGCGCCCGCGCGCTGGGCTGGCTCAGCGCCGCCACCAACGCCGGCGTGTCCATCGGTCCCGCGGTGGGCTCCTGGCTGCGCCCGCTCGGCGCCGAGTGGCCCGGCCTCGTGGCCGCCGTGCTGTGCGTGGTGAACATGGCGTTCGTGTGGCGCTACCTCGCCGAGCCGCGCTCGGCCACCGAGCGCAAGGCCGACCACGCCCAGCGCGGCAGCTCGCGCACGGCGGTCGCCAGGGTGATCACGCACCCGCAGCAGCCGTCGTCGCGACTGATCCTGATCTACGCGATCGCGATCGGCGCCTTCCAGGGCACCACGGCCGTGCTCGCGCTCTTCCTCGCGTGGAAGTTCGGCGTGACCGAGCTGTCGATCGGCTACTTCTTCACCTACATGGGCGTCCTGTCGGTGGTCACGCGCGCGCTCTTCCTTGGCCCGCTGGTGGACAAGTTCGGCGAGGCGAGGCTGTCGCGCATCGGTCTCGCGCTGCTCACGGCGGGACTGGTGGGCATGGGGGTCGCGCCGAACATTCCCACGCTTGCGATCGCCGTGGGGCTGCTGCCGCTCGGCACGGCCTTCACGTTCCCGTGCGTAACGGCGCTGCTCTCGCGCGTGATCGAGTCGTCGCAGCGCGGACTGTACATGGGGGTGCAGCAGACCTACGGTGGCATCTCGCGCGTGGCGTTCCCCGTGGTGTTCGGCATCGCCTACGACCGCGTGGGGCAGGCGTCGCCATTCTTCATCTCGGCCACCATGGTGCTGCTCACCTTCTGGCTCGCGCGCGACATCGCGAGCTTCGCGCCGCGCAAGGCGCGCGCCTGAGTCGGCGCGCGCCCCGTCGGCGTCAGCCCACCTTCATTCCCGGTTCGCTCTCGATCACGGCGCGGGCGATGTTCACCATGGGCACCGACTTGTCCTGGCTGGTGCGCTGCATGATGCGGTAGGCCTCCTGCTCGGAGCTGCCGGTGCGCCGCATGAGAATGCCCTTGGCGCGCTCGATGAGCTTGCGCGCCTCGAGCTGCTCCTTGGCCTGCTTCGCTTCCTGGCGCGCGGCCAGCAGCTCCTGGGCGCGCACCACGGCGAGCCGCAACGTGGCATCGAGCGTCGCGGGTGGCACGGGCTTGGGCAGCAGCGCCACCGCACTCGAGCGCAGCGCGTCGTCGGCCGAGAGCGACAGCGTGGCGTCGCCGGTGAAGAGTACGACCGCGACCCCCGGCGTCTGCTGCGTGATCTGGTGCGCCGCATCGAGGCCGCTCGCGCCGCCGGGCATGTGCACGTCGAGCAGCACCGCGTCGGGGGTGAGCTGGGCGGCCTGGTGCACGGCGTCGGCACCGCTCGGCACCTCGGCCACCACCATGTAGCCGAGGGCGGTGAGCAGGTCGACGAGCGTCTCACGCGCGGCGTCGTCGTCTTCCGCCACGAGCACGCGAATGGTGGTCGGAGTATCAGTCATGGGGGTCATCCGGGATCGGGCGAGGCATCGAGCCTCGCGAGGGTGGCGAGCAGCTCCGCGGCGCGAAGCGGCTTGCGCATGATGAAGTCCACGTCGCCAGCGCCGGCGCCGTGCACCGTTGGCTCCCAGCCGGTCACCACGCCGATGCGCATGGCCGGATGCGAACGTCGAGCGTCACCGACCAGCTCCCACCCGCGACCATCGGGGAGCCCCACGTCGGTGATCAGCACGTCATACGACGTGCCGGGGGTGCCGAGCCGCGCACGCGCCTCGGCCAGCGTGGGCACCGCATCGACGACGTGTCCGTCCTCGAGCAGCACCCAGCGCAGGAAATCACGACCGTCGTCATTGTCCTCGACCACGAGCACGCGGCGCGAGCGATTCGCGCGCGGCAGCGCCACGGGCGCCGCCTCGGGCGCCTGCTCCGCGAACGCGAAGCGCAGCCGCACCGTGGTGCCGCGCCCCGGCGCCGACTCGAGTTCGACCTTGCCGCGATGCCGCCGCACGATGCCGTACACCTCGGCCAGGCCGAGGCCGGAGCCGCCGGCGCCCTTCGTGCTGAAGAACGGCTCGAAGGCGCGATCGCGCACGTCGTCGCTCATGCCCATGCCGGTGTCCACGATCTCCAGCACCGACGACTCGTCGGCGCGGTACGTGCGCACGGTGAGCGTGCCGCCGAACGGCATGGCATCGACGGCGTTCTGCACCAGGTTGAACACCGCTTCGCGCAGCTCGGGGGCGAGGCCGACCATCGTGGCAGCGGGCGCGAGTTCGCGCTGCACCGTGATGCGCGCGTCGGATGCGGCGCGCTCGGCAACGAGCGGCTCGAGCAGCTGGAGCACCTCCTCGCCGACTTCCGAGAGCGACACCAGCGCGCGCCCGCCGTCGTCGATCGGCTGCTGCCGCAGGAAGCGCCCGACGCGCGCCGCCGTGGCCGCTCCCGTCTCGGCCGCGCGCGCGATGCGACGCGCGTAGTCGCGCACGGCGACCGGATCATTGGCGTGGTGGTCGAGCAGCCACGCGGCCGCCATGATCGGGTTGAGCGCGTTGTTCACGTCGTGCATCACGCCGGCGGCGAGCTGCCCCACCGCAGCGAGGCGGCGATCGCGCGAGCGCGTTTCCTGCAGCGCCAGCAGCTCGCGCGAGCGTTCGTCCACCATGCGGTCGAGCCGTTCGGCTTCGCTCGACACGCGCTCGTTGAGCTCGGCGGTGCGCTTGACCTGCTCGGCGAGCTCCGACGCGAGCCGATGCTGCTCGGTGATGTCGCGCGTGACGAGCACGGCCCCGATCGTGCGACGCGTGCCATCGTGCACGGGGGCGGCATACGTCTCGATGATGCGACGCTCGCGCTCGGGGCCACGACACACGATGTAGTGCTCGCCGCGCACCATCTCCCCGTCGAGCGCCCGGCGCCCCGGGTGCAGCTCCTCACGCAGCGGACGGCGCGTGGTGGGATAGAGCGGCTGCTCGCGGGCCACGAGTTCGGACAGCGTGCGCGGGCGATCGCCGGGGTGCTCCTGCACCGCCATGCCGTTCGCGCGCACGATGTGTCCCTCGGCATCGAGCACGCGCACGCTCGACGGGCTGACGGCGAAGATCGCGGCCAGCTCGCGCGCGCGGCGTTCGAGCGCGTGCAGCAGCGACTCGCGCGCCGTGATGTCGGTGGCGGACACGAGCAGGCTGCCGTCGGCCAGCGCCCCGACGGTGACTTCGGCGACCGACTCGCCCTGCGCGCCATGAAAGCGCGCGATCGCGGGCGGCGCGACGAGCCCGGCGCGAGCGGTGCGCACGAGCGGCGCCACCACCTCGAGCAGCGGCGCCAGCACGGTCTCGATCGTCTCGCGCGCGGGGCGTGTCGGATCGGCGAGGCCGAGCAGCGCGCGCGCGCGCGGGTTGGCGAGCACCAGCGTGCCGTCGGCCGCGAAGAGCGCGAGCGCGACGGGGATCACGTTGAAGACGAGGTCGGCGGACGACGGGGCGCCCGACCCTTCCACGGCACTACCCATGCGCCGCGAGCGTCACGTTGGCTGTCGCCGCGTCGAGTGTCGCCGCCTCGAGCGCGGCCACGCGCTGCAGCACCGGCACCACGCTGTCCGGGTTGAGCGAAATGGAGTCGATGCCGGCGCGCACGAGAAACTCGGCGAAGTCCGGATGGTCGCTGGGCGCCTGACCGCAGATGCCGACCTTGCACCCCACGGCGTGCGCTTCCTCGATCAGGCGCTCGATGGAGCGCATGACGGCCGGATTGCGCTCGTCGAAGAGGTCGGCGAGCAACGCATTGTCGCGGTCCACGCCGAGCGTGAGCTGCGTGAGGTCGTTGCTGCCAATGCTGAAGCCGTCGAAGCGCGCCCCGAACTCGCGCGCGAGGATGATGTTGCTCGGAATCTCGGCCATCACGTACACCTGCAGCCCGTGCTCGCCGCGCACGAGTCCGTGCCGCGCCATTTCGGCCAGCACCCGATCGGCTTCCTCGAGCGTGCGGCAGAAGGGGATCATGACCACGACGTTCGCGAAGCCGAGCTGCTCACGCACGCGGCGAATGGCGCGGCACTCCAGCCCGAAGCCGTCGCGGTAGCGCTCGCTGTAGTAGCGCGAGGCACCGCGGAAGCCGAGCATGGGGTTCTCCTCATGCGGCTCGAACGCGCGTCCACCCACGAGGTTGGCGTACTCGTTGGTCTTGAAGTCGCTGAAGCGCACGATGACCGGATCGGGCCACTGCGACGCCGCAATGGTGGCGATGCCGCTCGCCATGCGGTCCACGAAGTACTCGGCCGGGTCGGCCCACCCTGCGACGAGCTGCGCCACCTCGGCGCGCTCCGCGTCGGTCAGCTGCTCGGGTCGGAGCAGCGCCATCGGGTGCACCTTGGCCATGTGCTCGATCACGAACTCGATGCGCGCGAGCCCCACGCCGCGCGCGGGGAGGCGCCACCAGCGCATCGCCGCTTCGGGGTCGGCGATGTTGAGCATGACCTGTGTGCGCGTCTCGGGCAGGTGCGTGAGGTCCACCTGCTCTTCGCGCCAGGGGAGCGCCCCGTCGTACACGTGACCCACCGGCCCTTCCGCGCAGCACACGGTGACGGTGGCACCATCGGGGATCGTGGTGGTGGCGCTGCCGGTGCCGACGATGGCGGCGATGCCGAGTTCGCGGCTCACGATGGCCGCGTGGCTGGTGCGTCCGCCCGCGTCGGTGACGATCGCCGACGCGCGCTTCATGAGCGGCACCCAGTCGGGGTCGGTCATGCGCGCGACGAGAATGCCACCATCCTCGAACCGGTCCGCTTCGGCCATGCTGCCGAGCACGAACACGCGCCCGCTGGTGATGCGCTGCCCCACGGCCACGCCGGCGGCGAGCGTCGGCCCGTTTCCGGCGAGCACGAACGTGGTGAGCGTGGCTGCCGTGTCGCGCGCCTGCACCGTCTCCGGCCGCGCCTGCACGATGTACAGCAGCCCCGTGAGGCCGTCCACGGCCCACTCGATGTCCATCGGCATGCCGTAGTGCCGCTCGATCTGCGCGCACCAGCGCGCCAGCTCGAGCACCTGGGCATCGGCGAGCACGAGGCGCGCGCGTTCGTCGGGCGTGGTGTCCACGTTCACCGGCGTGCCGGCCTCGTCGAGCACCATCTTCACGAGCTTGCTGCCCGTGCGGCGGTCGAGGATCGGCGTCACGTCGGGCGTGTCGAGCAGCGGCTTGAAGACGCGCCACTCGTCGGGCGTGACGGTGCCCTTCACGATGTTCTCGCCGAGCCCCCACGCGCCGTCGATCACGACGAGGTTGCGGAAGCCCGTTTCCGTATCGAGGGTGAAGGCCACGCCGGCCGCGCCGCAATCGGAGCGCACCATGCGCTGCACCCCTACGGAGAGCGCCACCTGCAGGTGCGGGAAGCCGTGGTGGATGCGGTAGATGATGGCCCGATCCGTGTACAGCGACGCAAAGCAGCGGCGCACGGCCGCGAGCAGCGCGTCGGCCCCGATCACGTTGAGGAACGTTTCCTGCTGCCCCGCGAAGCTGGCCTCGGGGAGGTCTTCGGCGGTGGCGGAGCTGCGCACGGCCACGGGCACCTCACCACCCGAAACACCGCCCGCGCGATCGGCGGCGGCGAGGGCGGTGTAGGCGGCGCGCACCTCGTGCACGAGCGCCTCTGGCAGTTCGCCCGCCTCCAGCGCCCGGCGGATCGTGTGTCCCACCTCCGACAGCGGCGCGCCGGCCTCGAGGCGAGCGAGCTCCGCGCGGAGCACCGGCTCGAGGTCGTTGTGCGCGAGGAACTCGCGAAAGGCCGACGCGGTGATGGCGAAGCCACCGGGCACGCGAATGCCCTGTGCCGCGAGATGCTGGATCATCTCGCCCAGGGACGCGTTCTTGCCGCCCACGCGCGGCACGTCGTGGCGCGTCAGCTCCTCGAACCGGATCAGCCTGGGCGCTGCTCCCATCTGCACTCCTGCGTCTGCCGTACCCGACAGTGGGCGTTCCTCGCGAGTCGGCGGGCGGAGCCACGCCTCGATCACCCCGGAACCTAGCGCGCCCCGGACAGGCCGCGACGGGGATTACCCGACAGGCGCGGACGGGTAGCGATGACAGGTGCGCGCCGCGTCCTTAGCTTGCCGCAGCGAGTCGCCGTTGCCGTCGCAGCCGCGGCCGCAGCGCCCCGCCCCTTCCCGCCCGCGTCCCGAAGAGCCTCGCCATGTCCGTGACCGCCGCCCACGGCGCCCTTCTCCTGCAAGCCGCCGCCGAGCAGCTCGACAGCGCGCGCGCCGGCCTGAGCACCCCGCTCGCCGACCGTCTCGTGGGCGTGCTCGGGGTGCTCACCATGATCACGCTGGCCGTGGCGCTGTCGTACAACCGCAAGGCGATCAACTGGCGGCTGGTGGCTTCGGGGCTCGGCCTGCAGGCCGTCTTCGGCGTGATCGTGCTCAAGACCGAGTTCGGCCGCGCCGTGTTCCAGCGCGTGGGCGAGGCGATCACCGGGCTGCTCGGCTTCCAGGAGCAGGGCGCGCGTTTCGTGTTCGGCAACCTCGTGCAGAGCACGGTGCCGGTGGTGCCCGCCGACGGCGGGACGGCGGCCGAGGGCACGGCGTTCGTGGCGCAGACGGGCGCGTTCTTCGCGTTCAACGTGCTGCCCACGATCATCTTCTTCTCGGCGCTGATGTCGGTGCTGTACTACCTCGGCGTGATGCAGCTGATCGTGAAGGGGCTCGCGTTCGTGATGCAGAAGACGCTGGGCACCTCGGGCGCGGAGACGCTGTCCGCGTCGGGAAACATCTTCCTTGGCCAGACGGAGGCGCCGCTGCTCATCAAGCCGTTCGTGGGCACGATGACGCGCTCGGAGCTCAACACGGTCATGGTGGGCGGCTTCGCCACGGTGGCCGGCGGCGTGCTGGCCGCGTACGTGGGCATGCTGTCCGGGTGGTTTCCGGGCATCGCGAGCCACCTGCTCGCGGCGAGCGTGATGAACGCGCCGGCGGGGCTCGTGCTGTCCAAGATCCTGCTGCCGGAAACCGAGGTGCCCGTGACGCGCGCGGGCGTGGCCGCGACGCAGGAGGCGGCACCGAAGACGTCGCGCTGGAACCTGCTGCGCGTGGGCAAGGACACCACCGATTCGAGCGTGATCGAGGCCGCCGCCAACGGCGCATCGCAGGGCGTGCAGCTGGCGATCAACGTGGGCGCGATGCTCATGGCCTTCGTGGCGCTGGTCGCGCTGCTCAACTTCCTGCTCGGCTGGACGGGCGGGATCGTGGGCTATCCGCAGCTCAGCCTGCAGGGGATCCTGGGCTTCGCGCTGCGTCCGCTGGCCTGGGTGATGGGCGTGCCGTGGCAGGACACGGCGTACGTGGGCAGCCTCATCGGCCTCAAGGCCACACTCAACGAGTTCGTGGCGTACGCGCAGCTCGGCGCCGACCTCGCCGGTGGGCAGCAGCTGCAGCCGCGCAGCCTGATCATCAGCACGTATGCGCTGCTCGGCTTCGCCAACTTCAGCTCGATCGCCATCCAGATCGGCGGCATCGGCGGACTCGCGCCGGAGCGAAAGAGCGAGGTGGCCGGCCTCGGGGTGCGCGCGATGATCGCGGGCAACCTGGCGGCGTTCATGTCGGCGAGCATCGCGGGGATGCTCGCGTAGCCCCGTCGGTCGGACGCCGCACGCGGTGGCCGGCGCCGCGTCTCCAGGACACATTGGACGCATGACCGTCTTCGAACTGCTCGCCGTCCTCACCTCGATCACGGCCGTGTTCGCGTGGGGGAACTATCGCTACGTGAAGCTGCCCACCACGATCGGGCTGCTCATCCTCGCCCTGCTCGGCTCGCTCGGCCTCGTGCTCGCCGGCAAGGCCGGCCTCGTGGATCTCGGCGACCTCACGCGTTTCGTGGAGTCGCTGGAGTTCGACGACGCCCTGCTCAACGGCATGCTCGGTGCGCTGCTGTTCGCGGGTGCGCTGCACATGCAGGTGGACAAGCTCCGTCAGCACACGCTGCTCATCAGCGTGCTCGCGACCGTGGGCGTGGTCACGTGCACGGCGCTCGTCGCGGTCGGCAGCTGGGGGATCTTCCACCTGCTGGGCTTCCCGATCCCGCTCACCTGGTGCCTGGTGTTCGGCTCGCTGATCGCGCCCACCGACCCGATCGCGGTGGGCGCGATCCTTGGCAACGTGGGGGTACCCAAGTCACTGTCGGCGCTGATCTCGGGCGAGTCGCTGTTCAACGACGGCGTGGCCGTGGTGCTGTTCATCGTGCTGGTCGGCATCGCCGCAGGCACGGAGGCGGCCACCGCCGCGCACATCACCGAGCTCTTCGCCGTGGAAGTCGTGGGTGGCGTGCTGTTCGGCGGCCTGCTGGGCTGGCTCGTGAACCAGATGATGACGCGCGTGGATCACTACCAGGTGGAGATCCTGCTCACGCTGGCCGTCGTGACGGGCGGCTACGCGCTGGCGCAGCGGCTGCACATTTCCGGCGCGCTGGCCATGGTGGTGGCCGGCCTGCTGATCGGGTCCGCGGGGCGCGCATCGGCCATGTCGGACGCCACGCAGCAGCGGCTGGACGAGTTCTGGGAGCTGGTGGACGAGTTCCTGAACGCCGTGCTGTTCGTGCTCATCGGCATCGAGGTGGTGATCGTGGACTTCACCGGCTCGTACCTGGTGGCGGGGCTGCTGGCCTTCCCGCTCGTGCTCGCGGCACGCTGGCTCAGTGTGGGGGCACCGCTCCTGGCGCTGCGCCGGCGCGTGTCGGTCCAACCCGGCATGCTGACGATCCTCACGTGGGCGGGATTGCGCGGCGGCATTTCGGTGGCGCTCGCGCTGAGCCTGCCGCCGAGCGACTATCGCGCGCTCATCCTGACGGTCACCTACGTGGTGGTGTGCCTCAGCATCGTGGGCCAGGGGCTCACGGTGGGCGGCGTCGTGAAGCGCGTGCTGCGCAAGGCCGAAGCGTAGCGGTCGACACGAACGGACCAGCGCGTCCCGACCGACGCATTACAAACGGCGCTTCGCGGCCGACCGATCGCTCGGCCGGCCGCGATGTCATTCAGCGCAGCGTCGCCTCGAGCGTGATCGGCACCGCCGAGAGCGCCTTCGACACCGGGCATCCTTCCTTGGCAGCGGTGGCCAGCTCATGGAACTGCGCGGCGTCGATGCCCGGCACGGCGGCGTCGAGATGCAGCACGATGCCGGCGAATCCCCAATCCACGCCCTTCTGCTCCATGGTGATCACGGCCTCGACCGCGAGCTCCTCGGGCGGGAAGCCGGCGCCGGTGAGCTTGAACGAGAGCGCCATCGCGAAGCAGCCCGCGTGCGCGGCGGCGATGAGTTCCTCGGGGTTGGTGCCGCTGCGCCCTTCGGCGTCGGCGAAGCGCATCTTGGTGGAATAGGGCTGGCTCGCGAGCACGCCGCTCGGCGTGGTGAGCGCGCCCGAGCCTTCGAGGCCGGTGCCACGCCAGACAGCCTTGGCAGTACGACGCATGGGGTATCTCCTGTTCGTGTGAGGATGGTGGAACTGCTGAACGTTAGCGCACCACGATCATCGATGCCGCGTTAACGCGGCGCGCGCCGTGTCGTCAATCGGCACATGCGCCCCCTTCGTTCCCTCCTCGCGGCCAGCACACTCCTGCTCGCCCTCGCCTCGACCGCCTGCGCCCAGCGCGGCGCCCGTCGTCCCTCCGCGGCATCGGGCGGCGAACGTTCGCTCGTGCACGACGGGACCACGCGCACGTACGTGGTGCGTGCGCCGCGCGGCCTCACGCGAGCGGACGCGCCGGTGCCGGTGGTGCTGGTGTTTCACGGGGGCGGTGGCAGCGCGACGAACGCCGAACGCATGACCGGCTTCACCGCGCTGGTGGAGCGTGAGCGCGTGCTGGTGGTGTACCCCAACGGCTCGAGCCGCGCCGGCCCGCTGCGCACCTGGAACGCCGTGCACTGCTGCGCGTACGCGATGGAGCAGAACGTGGACGACGTGGGCTTCGTGAACGCGCTGCTCGACCGGCTGGCCGCCGAGTACCCGGTGGACGCGAAGCGCGTGTTCGCCACCGGCATGTCGAACGGCGCGATGATGAGTCACCGCCTCGCGCGCGAGCTTCCGCACCGCATCGCCGCGATCGCGCCGGTGGTCGGCGCGCTGTTCGGCGATGAACCGCCCGCGCGCGGTCCGGTGCCGATGCTCGCCTTCAACGGCGCGCTCGACACGCTCATCCCGCCCGGTGGCGGCGGCGAGGGGCGCGAGGGCCGCGGCTTCGATGGCATGCGCACCACGCCGGTGCAGGACCAGGGCACGTACTGGGCGCGCGCCAACGGATGTCAGGGCACGCCGCAGATCACCGCCCGCGGCGTGCTGCGCCATTACATCTGGCCATGCCCGCCGGGTCGCTCGGTGGAACTCTATCTCGTGGACGACAACGGGCACGCCTGGCCCGGCGGCGAACGCGGGTCCCTTCGCGCCGACAGCCCCAGCCGCGCGATCGACGCGACCGAGGCCATGTGGGCGTTCTTCAGGGCGCACCCGAAGCCGTAACCAACGCATCGATCACGCGAGCGCGGGCACCCCCTCCACCGGCGCCCCTTCGAGGTGCCACGCCGTCGCGCCGCGGCGATACACCGCGCCGTCGCTCGGATCGATGCGAAAGAGGTGCAGCCACCCGTTCGTCACGAGCTGACGCACCACGGCGTGCTTCGCGATGATGCCGTCGATCGCCGCCGCGGGCGCCTCCACGAACACGGAGAGCCGCAGCGGTTCGTGCACCCAGTCCGTGCCGTCGTGCACCGACTGCAGCGCGAGGCCGATGCGCAGGTCTCCGCCCGCCCCCTCGACCACGCCCACATTCCCGCCCACCACGTTGTGCAGCACCTTGTCGCCGCTGCCGAAGCGCACGGGATCCACGGTGGACGCGTGGTACTGCAGGTTGATCCAGTTGGTGACGACCATCGGCGCGGTGAGGATGAGCTCGAGCACGGCAAAGCCCGCGTCCTCCTCCCACCGGTATTCGTGCAGGAACGAACGACCGTCGAGCACGAGCCCGCGCGTGCGCGCGCGCGGCGCGATCACGAAGGCCGCGTTGCGCGCGAGTCCCCACTCGGGACGCACCTCCGACCAGTCGGCGGCGCGACGGCGCAGCGTCGCGAGCAGCGCGCTGTCTTCGGTCGGCTTGCCTGCAAGGCGCAGGCGCGGTGCCCGTTCGCGGCGCGCGAGCGCACCGGCAGCGGCGAGCGCCTGCTCGAACGCGCGCACGTCGTCGCGGTGCGAATCGGGCACGTCGGCCAGGTCATATAGCGTGACCTCGTCGGTCACGGTGTCGTGCAGGCCGGGCACGAAGTGCGTGGTGGCCGGAATCGTGATGCCGGTGCCGACGAGTGCCTCACGCACCTCGGCGTCGTTGAGCAGCGCCGCGAGCACGCGCGCATTCACCTCGCCGCTCTGGCCGCCGCACGCGCCGCAGGCGAGCCCCGCGGCCTGCGGGTTGTTGCAGGTGGCGGCGCCGTGCCCCACGAGCGCCACGAGGCGCGCGAAGTCGTGCGTGAGGCTCATGCCGCGCAGCGCGTTCCCGGCGAGCTGCGCCCGCTCCGCCACCGACGGCAGGCCACCGTCCGCCGCGCGCGCGGCGAGCCGCGGTGACAGCGCGCCGCGCGTGGTCGCCAGCGTGTCGCGCAGCGGATCGAGCGGAGCGCTCGCCGGTGCGAACGTGTTGCGCAGCAGCGAGAACGCAGCGCCGAGGCCGGTGGCCTCCACCGCCGTGAACGTGGACGCGGCGCTGCCGGTGAAGGCCTTCCACCCCTGCGAGACCGACGCATCCTCGCGCCGCCGCGTGAGCTCCACCGATGCGTCGTTGCCGGCGTCGGCCACGACAAGCGCCGGGGACAGCAGGCCGGGCAGCTGCGGGCGCCGCGTGCCGCCCGCGGCCTCGTAGGCGATGGGCAGGCCGAAGAAGCCGGCGAAGCCGAGCGTCTGCGCGGAGGGGAGCGCCGATTCGAGCGCGCGGCGGATCACCTCCGAGCGCACGTCGATGCAGAACACCGCCTGCACGGTGGGCGTCATGGTCTCGGCCTCGCGAGGACCGGCGAGCCGCGCGACGAGCGACTCCTGATACGCGAGCTCGGCGGCCCGCTGCAGCACCCAGTCCACCGCCTGCGCCTCACGAATCGCATCGGAGAGGCCGGCCCACGCGCGACGCGCATCGGCCCAGCGCTTGGCCAGCGCGGGCGCCCCGCTCGTGCGGTAGAGCACGA
>JAABRO010000038.1 GCA_011390885.1 Gemmatimonas sp.
GATCAGCTTCGCGCGCGCCGCCTCGACTGCATCGACGAACTCGGCCGGAATCTCCGTGACCGTGAACGTCTTGCCGAGCGTCGCTTCGTCGAAGATGTACTGCTTGCGCTCGATCACGTCGAGGTGACCCGTGAACAGCTCACCCGATCCCACGGGGAGCTGGAGCGGCTGCGCGCTCTTGGTGAGGCGATCATGAATCATGGCCACACACCGCTCGAAGTTCGCGCCGACGCGATCCATCTTGTTCGCGAAGATCATGCGCGGCACCTGGTAGCGGTCGGCCTGGCGCCACACCGTCTCGGTCTGCGGCTCCACGCCGGCCACCGAGTCGAGCAGGGTCACGGCGCCGTCGAGCACGCGGAGCGAGCGCTCCACCTCGACGGTGAAGTCCACGTGGCCCGGCGTGTCGATGATGTTGATGCGGTACTCGGGGCCCTCGCCCCGCTTGTCGCTCTGCCCATGGCGCTGCCAGAAGCAGGTGGTGGCAGCGGACGTGATCGTGATGCCACGCTCCTGCTCCTGCTCCATCCAGTCCATCGTGGCGGCGCCATCGTGCACTTCACCAATCTTGTGCGACTTCCCCGTGTAATAGAGGACGCGCTCCGTCGTGGTGGTCTTGCCGGCATCGATGTGCGCCATGATGCCGATGTTGCGGTAGTGCTCGAGCGGTGTAGTACGCGGCATTCGGAAGATCTCGGAGTCACACGCTCGCGCGTGCGCCAGCGAAGGTCAGGAACGAACTCGGGGAAACCAGCAAAAAAACGGCTGGACCGGACGCCTCACCTGTGTGAGACCGGTATCCATCCGCCACCGCCGGGTGCACGTGCCACTGCTGCGCACATGGGGACCCTGGCGCGCCGGCCGCAGCTGGAGATGTCTCTCCGCCACCCCGACGTCAGATTGCCTGCGTTGCTTCTCGGGAGACGGCCCTCACGGAGGCGCCGTCCGGTGGTGCACCGTGCGTCGCAGGAGCCATTCGTCGGCTTTGCTCGGCACTCCCCCGCACGCGTGGTGCAGGCCCATAGGATGTCGGCCGCAGGTGGCCGACGGATGCTGCCTCGGAGGTTCGGACTCGCGTCTCGACACTCAGAGCCCCCAAGTATCACCCGACAGGGTGGGCAAGTCAAGGGGAGGGGACCGCTGAAAACGCGACGAGGGCGACCCGTGGGCCGCCCTCGCATCACGACATCGAGCGCCGACTGACCTCAGCTGCGGCGGCGGCGGCTCGCGCCGGCGGCAGCGAGCCCACCGAGACCCAGACCCAGCAGCGACAGCGTCGCCGGCTCCGGCACCTCCACCACGTCGATCGCGCTCACGAAGTAGGTCTGGTACGGGCTCCGATTCGCGCCGTTGGTTGCCGCCTCCTGAAGCGCCGACGAGCTCCACCGGTCATCCGTCCCGTACTCCACGCCGATCGTGAGGTAGCGCAGGTCCGTCCAGTTCGAGAAGCTGATCGGCGTGAGCTCGCCAGGGTTGATCAGCTGCGACAGCGTGAACGTCGGAACGTTCGGCGAGGTCGGGCTGAACAGGTCGGTGTAGCCACGGAAGGTGAGCGTGGCGGTAGTCCACCCCGCCCCGACCTCCACGCTGCGCAGCTCGAACGGCGTCGCCTCCGCGTCCACCGCCTGGATCCAGGCGCCGGAGGTGCCAAGCGCGACCGTGGTGTTGCCGAGCGGCGCGCTGAAGCTCGGGCCACTCGACAGATCGACGTATCCGTTCGGCTGACCGGTCTCCCAGCACGTCTGGTAGTTCGAGATGTCGAGCGCCCGCAGCCCGATGAACGTGAACCCCGCGTAGTTGCCGATCTCGGACGTCGCGCCCCCCCAGTCGGTGGTGCGATTGCACGTGCCGCCATAGCCAAGCGCATCGAAGGTGATCTGCGCCTGCGCGGTGCCCTGGGTGGCGGCGACAAGCGCGACGGCGGCGGTCAGCGAACGGGCGGCGGTCATGATGCGTCCCATGGAGCGCACTCTCGGATCAGCGGGAAACTCGGTTGGCTCGTGGAGCCGGACACCCCGGCTCGCACCACCCCAGCGGAGCACGATGCGTGCCACGCGCCCCACCCGTTACAGCGTCGGCAACGCGCCTGTCGCGACGACGACTGTGGTCAGGGTCACACAGAAACCTGTCGCACGTGTCGCGTTCCCGCAACAGCCGGTATGGCCTGGCGTTCCCCGTCCACCGACACCGATCGCGTGCCGCCGCTCGGCCGGTCCCCCCGCCCCATGGGGCGCGGGAGGCGATCAGGCGATCGCGACCACGTGGCGCGGCGTGCTCACGCGCCCGTGCACCTGCCGCTCGATCATGTCCGCGATGCGCTCCGACGCCTTCCCGTCGCCGAATGGGTTGACCGCACTCGCCATGCGCTGGTACTCGGCCGGACTGGAGAGCAGCCGCAGCGTGGTCGACACGATCGTCTCGATGTCGGTCCCCACGAGCACGCCGGCACCGGTCGACACCACCTCGGGACGCTCCGTGACCTCGCGCAGGATCAGGACGGGCTTGCCCAGGCTCGGCGCCTCCTCCTGGATCCCGCCCGAATCGGTCAGGATCAACCGGCAGCGCGACAGCAGGGCCAGCATCGGCCGATACGCGAGCGGCTCGAGCAGCCGCACCTGCGGCACCCCGCCCAGCGCGCTGCGCACGACGGCGCCCACCTGCGGGTTCGGATGCACCGGAAACACCACCTGCAGCTCCGGACGCTCGCGCACGATGCGGCGAACCGCCTCGCACACGCGGGCCAGCGGCGCGCCGTGATTCTCCCGGCGGTGCGTGGTCAGCACCAGCGTGCGCGCCGGATCGAGATCGGCCACCTCGGCCGGGAGGCTCTCGGACAGGTCGAGCGCGTGCACGGCGTCCACCACGGTGTTGCCGCTCATCACGATGCGATCCGACGGGATGCCTTCGTCGAGCAGATTGCGCATCGCGAGCCCCGTCGGCGCGAAGTGCAGCGTGGCCAGCGCCGACACCATCTTGCGGTTCAGCTCCTCGGGAAACGGATTCCCGATGTCGTGCGATCGCAGGCCGGCCTCCACGTGCCCTACCGGGATCTCGAGGTAGGCCGCCGCCATCGCCGCCGTCACCACCGTGGTCGTGTCCCCCTGCACCAGCACGAAGTCCGGCTGTTCCCCGACGAACGCGCGCGTCATCCCCTCCAGGCAGCGCGCGGCGAAGCGGCCGAGCGACTGTCCGGGTTCCATCAGATCGAGATCCCGATCGGCCGACAGCCCGAACTCGCCCAGCGCCTGCGCCAGGAGTTCGCGGTGCTGCGAGCTGGCGATCACGCAGGCGGAGAACACGCCGGGTCGATCGCGCAGCGCGCGGATGACGGGCGCCATCTTGATCGCCTCCGGACGCGTGCCGACGACCACGGCGACACGGATCGGCTGGCTGCGCGGCGTGGAGGCGCGCAGCGGGATCGCATGACGAACACGGGAGTGACTCATCCGGTGATTCCGAGGGTGGCGCGCAGGTCGCGATCGGAGATCGCTCCCTGCTCGATGAGAATCTGCCCGAGCGGGCGCGCGCGTCGTCGCTGCGCACCAAGCGCGAGCATCAGCTGCTGGGGCGTGATCTTGCCGGCGAGGACCAGGCGCTCGCCGATGCGCAGCTGACGGGCCACAACCGGCGGAATTGCGTGCGCCGTCTTGTCCCACGTCATCGGCTTGCCGGTGGCGCGGCTCTGCCAGTAGCGCCACGCTGCGCGGAACGACGCCACCATGTTCACCAGGTTGCTGAACGGCGTGCGGAAGATCGCCAGCAGGGCCTGACCGATCCCGTAGAACCGGTTCACTGCGATCGCGCGCTGCAGGAGCCGGTTGCACATGAGGAAGAGCCCGACGAAGAACAACGTCCCGAAGGCGGGATGCTGCAGCACCGGCGGCAGCGTGGGATCGTAGAACGTGCGCACCCACACGTAGCCGACCAGTGCCAGCACGAGCAGGTAGCCGGCGAGCACCACCAGATACCCGAGCGGGCCACGTCGGTCGTGCGCGAGCACCCACTTGAGCCCGAAGGTCCCAGGCCACTTCCAGTGCTCCCACGCCTGGAACACGATCCCCGACATCCAGCGAGTGCGCTGCCGCACTGCGGTCTGGAACGTGCTCGGAAAGGGCGCCCACGTCGCGATCAGTTCATCGCGCGTCCGCTTCCCTTCGTCGTCCTCGGGAATGCGCACCTCCTGCGAGAGGAACGTCGTGCGCCGGTCGGCAATCGCCATCTTCAGCCCGAGGTCGTAGTCCTCGGTGAGCGAGTTGACCGCGAAGGGGAGCCCGCCCGTCTCGTCGATGAGCTCCTCGAGCGCGCTCCGGCGCATCGTGGTGGCCACGCCGGCGGACGGCACGAACGGCGTCAGCTTCTGGCGCACGTACATGTTCTTGGCATACATCTCTGCGAACTCGTCGATGTAGGTGCCCGCCACGAAATCGTAGGCCGGTGGCGCCGTGGACAACACCGGCAGCTGCACGAAATCGACGTCGTTGTGCGCGAAGAACCAGTTGGTGAGCTTGAACTCCAGCGGGTGCACGATGTCCTCCGGGTCGTGCATCACCAGCAGATCGTAGAGTTCGCCCGTTTCCACCTCGTGACGGCGCAGCCCGTCCACGATCGTGTTCATGCAATCGGCCTTCGAGGTTGGGCCGTCGTGGTCCGTGACGACCCACCGCACGTTCGGCGCAAAGGCCGCGACCTTGGCGACCTCCCGCTGCGTGTCGGGGTCGTTCAGGTAGGTGCCCACCCACACGTCGTACCGCGCGTAGTCGATGCGGCCGAGGTTGTACGTGAGCATGCTCGCGATCACGTCCGCCTCGTGCCACGCCGGGATCATCATCGCGATCTTTCGCGGCGGCTCGGCGTCGAGTTCCTGCTGAGGCACCGGCTCTCGACGCCACCAGCCGTTGAGGCGACCGAGCCAGTACGTGACATCGAAGACGAGGTCGTCAGCCGCGAAGATGACATAGAACGCCGCGATGACGAGCACCGCCCAATCGAGGAAACCGAGGCTCATGGGCGCGAGAATGGGCGGAAGCGGAAGAAGCCGGTGGTCACGGTGACGCGCCAGTCGTTGTAGGTGCGTGGCAGCCCCGACGAGGCCGGCGGCGTCTCGAGATAGCGCCCCCGCAGCACGTCCACGTACACGCTGGTGCGCAGGCCGGCGATCGGCACGTGCACTGCGACACCGCCGCCACCCTCGACCACGCGGTTGAAGAAGTCGCCGCGCGAATCCATCGCCCCCCAGCCGCGCGCGAAGAGGTCGAACGCGAGTTCGCCGCCCGTGGGCCGGAAGCGCAGCGATTCCCGCAGCAGGCCGAACGCGATCAGGTTGCGATCGAAGCGCTCGTAGAACGTCGCGTCGGCATTCACCTCCGAGACGAGCTGCGGACTCCGGCGCGTGCTCGACAGCGGCCGCTCGACCTGCAGCGTCACGTTGGCGCCGGCGCGGAGATCGCGCTGCCATTCGCGCTCGGGGCTCGCCACCAGGTCGTACGCGGCGCCGGCCTCGGCGTACACGACGAGCGGTCCGCCCCCGGGCTGCACGCGAACGCCGAGAGCCGGGATGACCGTGTTGTCGTTGAACAGGATCGGCTGCTGGCCGCCCGTTGAGCGCGAGTCACGCGTGCCACGCAGCGAGAGGTAGAGGGACGGCCGCCACCACGACCCGCCCCGCACACCCGCGCGCAGGAATCCGAGGCCGACGGCGTTGTCGAAGCGCTCCTGGTAGAACGGCGCGAGGTAGAGCTCGATGAAACGGCCCGCTCCGACGCCGATCGAGGCCACGGACGCCGTGCCCGCGCGAGCCTCGCGCACGAGGAGCGTGTCCCCCGCCGTCGCGGCGAGACGTTCGGCCTCGCGATAAGCGCGCTCGGCGCCGCTCCATTGCGCGTTCTGCGCCATCAGCACGCCGATCGCGTAGTGATCACGGGCGATTGCGCGCCCTTCGTCGCGCAGATAGCTGAACACCTGCAGCGCCGCCTCGGTGCGGCCGAGATCGGCGTACAGGTAGCCGAGCTGGCGTCGCACCGCATCCCGCAGCGGTTCGCGGGCGAGCCCCTCCTCGAAGCGTCGGGCCGCCTCCTGCTTGCGCTCCTGGCTCAGGAAGACGTAGCCAAGCTCGAAGTGGGGCGTGGCAGCCGCCGGCTGTCGGGCGATCGCGCGCTCGAACAAGAGGATCGCCCGTGCCGTGTCACCCGCACGAAGCGCGGCATAGCCTTCGTCCATGACAGCCGCGAAGACCGAATCGGGAGCCGCAGGGTCGCCCTGCGCCTCCGCGGTGCGCGGAATGACGCAGGCAAGCAGCAGCAGGGCGATCGTCGTGGCGCGCCGCACCGCGCGTTGCACGACGTCCGACGAGCGATGGCGGTGCGGTCGTGCGTGGGGGGCAGCGTCAAGCATGGCGCAAGTTAGGCGGGGAGGGCGGGCCGTGCTACTGGCGAGTCGCCCCGGTGTCACCCGGACGCCGTCACGGTGCTCGTCGGCACATCCACCTCTTCGAGACGAGGCATCTGCACCGCGCGTCACGGTGACGGCATCGTTTCGCACCGCGTCACGGAGCGCTCCCGCCGGACGCGTCTCGCCTCGGCCCCGTACTACAGGGCGGAGACTCCATGCACCCGGATGGCCGCGTCCTCCGAGTACAGCGCGAACCGACCCGACCGGTAGGGACGCTCCACGTCACGGAAGCGCACGAGCGGTTCCCCGTTCACCGACACCGAAATCAGGGTGCCGTTCTGCTGGACAACCACGTCGTACACTTCGCCGGCCGGAAACAGCCGGTCCTCGCCCGTCGCGAGAAAGCGCTGGCCTCCCGGATACGCCGGATCACGCTTGCCGAGCTCCCAACCGTTGGGCTTGGGGATGAAGTAGTAGAAGTGCTCGTCGTCCTGGTATTGCCAGACGACCCAGGCGACCTCCCACGGGTTCGGCGTGCCACCGCGGCGCGTCTGCTGCAGCGTCTCGACTGACGCGCGCATGGTGAGACGGTCGCCGTGCGCCGGCCCGATCGCCAGCGGGGCGTGCGTCACCTCGTCACTCTCGGCCGCCGTCGGCGTCATGAAGAGCGTCAGGTCGCGACCGACGCGCTCGAGTGCGACGCACCCGTAGCCGTGATAGCGCAGCTCCCAGCGCCCGAATGCCGTGCCTTCCGCGAGGCACGTTGCAGGCGCCGCGTCGTCACCGAACGAGAGCGCCGTCGGCCGAGGCTCGGCGATACGCGCCGAGGCGTCCCGGGTCGGCTCGGTCGGTCCCGCGAGGTCGGTCCCGTCGCAGCCGGCAAGGACGCCGAGCAACGCGACGGCAGCAGACGCACGTCGTCCAGTGAGCATGATTCCATCCCTGTGGTCGTTCGGTAACCCGACTGGCGTGGCACGCGATGCGTGCGGTAGCCTCGTGGCTTTGCGTCCCCGCCTTTCGACGGGTTTGCCGTTGTCGTGACCGCGACCGCTTCGCGTTGGCGGTGAGCCTGGCGAGCGGGCGCGTCATCGGTGGGAATCCTTCCACCTCATCCGGGGGACGAGACCGGTCGCCGCCGGTCACCAAGTCGCACGCTGCGCGTCGCGATCGTCACAGGGGTGGCCCCATGCGACGTGTGGGTCGGAGACCGGGCGGAAAACAAGACGCCCCGGACCGTTGGTCCGGGGCGCTCTGCGACGATCGACCGGCGCGCGAGAACTACCAGCGATAGTGCGCGAAGGCCTTGTTTGCTTCGGCCATGCGGTGCGTATCGTCCTTCTTCTTCATCGCGTTGCCTTCACCACGCGAGGCGGCGAGGACTTCGGCGGCGAGCTTCTCGTCCATCGACTTCTCGTTGCGATCGCGCGAGTACCCGATGAGCCAGCGCATGGCCAGCGCGGTGCGGCGGTCCTGACGGACCTCGACCGGCACCTGGTACGTGGCGCCACCGACGCGGCGGCTCTTGACCTCGACAACCGGCTTGAGGTTGTTGAGCGCCTGCTTGAAGACGGTGACGCCGGGCTGGCTGGTCTTGGCCTCGACGATGTCCATGGCCGAGTAGAAGATGCCTTCGGCGGTGGACTTCTTGCCGTCGACCATCAGCGAGTTGATGAACTTGGAGACAGTCTGGCTGTCGTAGCGGGCATCCGGGAGGATGGTGCGCTTTACGGCGCTCTTGCGGCGGCTCACTTCTTCTTACCTCCAGCCGCGGCCTGGCCCGGCTTGGGACGCTTGGTTCCGTACTTGGACCGGCTCTGGTTGCGGCCGTTCACGCCCGAGGCGTCGAGCGAGCCGCGCACGATGTGATAGCGCACGCCCGGGAGGTCCTTCACTCGGCCACCACGCACGAGCACGATCGAGTGCTCCTGCAGGTTGTGGCCTTCACCCGGGATGTACGCGGTGACTTCGAACTGGTTGGTGAGTCGCACGCGGGCGACCTTGCGAAGCGCCGAGTTGGGCTTCTTGGGCGTCGTGGTGTACACGCGCGTGCACACGCCACGCTTGAACGGGTTGGCCTTGAGGGCCGGCGCCTTGTCCTTGCGCGCGACATCCTTGCGCGCCTTTCGGACGAGCTGATTGATCGTTGGCATTCGCCGAGATACCTGCTTGGGGTGTTCGGACTCCGACTTCTACGTGAATCGCGCGTCGGGCGAACCGGGCGTCGGGGACCCCGGAGCCAGTGACAGGCCGCACGGCGGCGGCCGTGCCTGACGGGCGGCACGGAACAGAACCCTAAGCTTACTCGGCGCCGGTGGCCGGGTCAACCGGCGCCGGGCGGGTTCGGGCGCTACTTGCCGGCGACGATCGCCTGCACCATCTCGGCGATCTTGTTCTCGAGCCCGCCAAGCGACGTGCAGCGCACATCGTTCATGGAGCCACCGGAGGGGCGCCGTGCGGAGGCCTGCACGAGCGTCTGCAATCGCGCGTTGCCGTCACCGGTGGGCGTGACGGACGAGGAGAGCTGCAGCGTGATGTCGTAGGTCTCCGCGTTGGGCATGCCGCTTTCGCCGCCACAGTTCAGCGCCCGGATCATGGGCACCGAGCCCACGCGGCGGCGCGTGCGGAACGCCTCGTTGCCGAGCGTGCGACGCGTCGCATCGCGGAACGAGAGCGGGATGTCGAGCGACGCATACACCGACTGCAGCGCGGACCAGGTCACGTCGGCCGTGCCCTGCACGAGTGTGCCCACGGCCGTGGCATCGTTGACCATGTTCATGCCCACGGCCCCGCCATCCGCGCCCACGAGCGTCTGCGTGGTGAGGCGCGGCCCGGCAGTCAGCTCCGATCCGTCGTTCGGCCGACTCGATGCGCACCCGGTCAGCGCCGCCATCACCCCCACCAGCAGTATGGTACGCACGTGCATTCCTCCGGGAATCCATTGCAGGACACGGGTTGTCACATCGGGAACCAGCAGTGATACGACGATACGCCGCCGAAGGTCCGCGCACCAGCCGACCCGCCGCGCGCCGTAACGCCGGACCGGCTGCCGACGTATGTTTTCACAGAGACCGCCACTCGTGACCGACACTCTCGCGCACCGACTCCGGGAGGCCCTTGGCCCCGACTACGCCCTCGAGCGCGAGCTCGGGGGCGCGGGCATGTCGCGTGTGTTCGTGGCCGCCGAGCGGGCGCTCGGGCGTCGCGTCGTGGTCAAGGTGCTGCCGCCCGACCTGGCCGCCGGCGTGAACATCGAACGGTTCCGGCGCGAGATCCAGCTCGCCGCGCAGCTGCAGCACCCGCACGTGGTGCCGCTGCTGGCCGCCGGCGAGCGCGGAGAGCTGCTCTGGTTCACCATGCCGTTCATCGAGGGCGAGTCGCTGCGCGTCATGCTCGAGCGCCGCGATCGGCTGCCGGCGCGCGAGGTCATGCGCATCCTGCACGATGTGGTGGACGCGCTCGCGTACGCGCACGCGCGCGGCGTCGTGCACCGCGACATCAAGCCCGGCAACATCCTCATGAGCGGGGCGCACGCGGTGGTCACCGATTTCGGCGTCGCCAAGGCCCTCAGCGCCGCGATCCCGCTCGCCGGCCACACGACGAGCGGCATGGCCATCGGTACGCCAGCGTACATGGCCCCCGAGCAGCTGGCGGCCGACCCGGCCGCGGACCATCGGGTCGACCTCTACGCGGTCGGACTGCTCGCGTACGAACTGCTCACCGGCACCTCGCCATTCACCGGCAGCTCGCCACAGGCCACGCTCGCCGCGCAGCTCACGGTCCGCCCCACCCCGCCGCACGTGGCGCGACCCGACGTGCCGGCCGGCCTGTCGCGGCTCATCATGCACTGCCTCGAGAAGGAGCCCGACAGACGGCCGCAGTCCGCCTCGGCGCTGCTCGCCGAGCTCGAGCAGGTGGAGCAGCAGCTCAGCGGCGAGATCGCCGCCGCATCGCTCGCGCGCACGCGCCGCAACACGCTCATCGGCGCCGCGCTCTTCGTGGCGGCGACGGTCGTATTCACGGTCACCCGACCCGATCGCGACACGCCCATCGCCGCCGCGCCCGACTCGGTGGCCGCGCCCGCCGAGACGGTGGTGGTGTATCGTCCCATGCCGATCCGCGACGATGATCCCGCGTCGATCACGTTGCCGCTCGTGCTGTCGCCGGCCGAATCGAGCGCGATCGTGCAGGCGTACCGCGATGAGCGGGCCGATGCCGCGCAGGTCGCCTCGTCCACCACCGGTGGTGCGCGTCCTGCGGCGTCGCGAGGCAATGACGTGATCGACCGTGACTCGCTCATTGCCGCCGTCTCGCGGATCTTCGCCGATTCCATGGCGCGTGCCATCGCGAGCATGGAGCAGGCGCTCGCCTCGTCGCCGCGGCAGCTCGAGCTGCAGACGCTGGTGCGTCGCATCCAGGACGGCCTGGTCGAGGACCCGCGCGGCCCGACGGGCGTTGCCGTGGCGCCGCTGCCGGCCGGCGCGCCGCCCAGGCCGCCCGTCGATGTCGGGACGGAACGCGCGCAGACCACAGCAGACAGTGCCCGCGAACGCCGCACGAGCACCGTCTTCGTGGCCCCGCTCATTCCGCCGCCGCCGGAGGGGACGCGTCGGCTCGCCATCCTCCCGTTCTCCGACCGGACCGCGACGGCCGAGTACGCCACGGTCGGCGCCATGCTGCTCGACAGCATCGGCGCCTCGCTGCGCACCGTGCGCGGCGGACGACTCGAGGTGATTCCGGCCGACGCGAGCCGCGGCCTGCTCGGTGACACGCGCCTGCGCGCCACCGCGGCCGGCTTCGCCCTGCGCGCGAACTACGTGCTCTCCGGCGCGTATCTGGTACGCAACGACAGCCTCGTGGTGGTCACGTCGCTCACCGACGTGCAGGGCGGCGCCGGCACGCGCTACCACCAGGAGGCGGCCGCGCTGTCCGAGTCGACCGCGGGCGTCGTGCCGGCCACGGCCACCTGGGTGCGCGCGCGTCTCGACAGCATGCGCCGCGACCTGGGCACCCGACGTCCGCCGCCCAACGGCGAGCAACGGCGCCAGCGTCAGTAGCCCGGACAGGGTCCGCAGCGACGCCAGCGTGAATCGCGCTACCAGGTTCCGTGTCGAAACGCCACGAGGGGCCACCGGACGAATCCGGTGGCCCCTCGCGTTTCCTGGCTGGACTGCGACGCGCTTACTCGTCGCCGCCCAGGGAGAACACCGTCGCTTCCGGCAGCGCGCCGGGGAGGAACGGATCGAACGTGGGCTCGAGCGCCGGCAACGGCTCCGGCTCGGGGAGCGCCTCGCTCTCCACATCCACGTCCGAGTACCGATACATGCCGGTACCGGCCGGGATGAGGTGACCGATGATGATGTTCTCCTTGAGGCCCAGCAGGTCGTCCCGCAGGCCGCGAATGGCGGCATCGGTGAGGACGCGCGTGGTCTCCTGGAACGACGCGGCCGACACGAACGACTGCGTGGTCAGCGACGCCTTGGTGATGCCGAGCAGCAGGGGCTCCGCGGTGGCCGGCTGGCGCTTCTCGCGCTTGGCCTCCTCGTTCGCCTCGCGGAACTGCGCGCGGTCGACGTGCTCGCCCTCGAGCATGGGCGTCTGCCCCGGATCGAGGATGCGCACCTTCTGGAGCATCTGCTTGACGATCACGCCGATGTGCTTGTCGTTGATCTTCACGCCCTGCAGGCGGTACACCTCCTGCACCTCGTTGAGCAGGTACTCCTGCACCGCGCGCGGGCCCTTGATCCGCAGGATGTCGTGCGGATTCACGGGGCCTTCCGACAGACGGTCGCCGGCGCGCACGCGGTCACCCTCGTGCACGCGGAGGTGCTTGCCGGCCGGCACGTCGTACAGCTGTTCCGGCTGCGAGTCGTCCACGTTCCACACGCCCTCCTCGATGCGCGCCGGGCGCACGAAGATCTCGCGCTTGCCGCGCTTGATCTCGCCGAAGCGCACGAAGCCGTCCACCTCGGAGATCGTGGCCGGATCCTTCGGGCGGCGCGCTTCGAAGAGCTCCGCCACGCGCGGCAGGCCGCCCGTGATGTCGCGCGTCTTGTACGCCTCGCGGCTGATCTTGGCCAGCGTGGTGCCGGCCTTGACGATCTCGCCGTCGTTGATCGTGAGCACGGCGCCGATCGGCATGACGAAGTCGCGGATGCGCTGCTCCTTCCCGCCCTTCTTCTGCCAGATCTCGATGTGCGGGTGGAGCTTCTTCTCGCGGTCCTCGATCACGACGCGCTGACGCAGACCGGTGAGCTCGTCGAGCTCCTCGGCCACCGTCTCGTCTTCCACGAGGTCGACGAAGCGGATCTCACCCTCCACGTCGGCGATGATCGGGTTGGAGTACGGGTCCCACGTGAAGACCACGTCCTCCTTCTCGACCCGCTGACCATCCTCCACGAGCAGGATGGCACCGAGCGGCACGGCGAGGCGCGCTTCCACGGCCGCGTTCTTGTCGTTCGCGGCCTTGATGAGCAGCTCGCCCTCGTACGACGTGACGATGCGCTCGCCCTGCGGATTGGTGACCGTGATGAGGCGGTCGCCCAGCTCGATGAAGCCGGCCTTCTTGGTCTTGCGCGACGTCTGTTCGGCGATACGCGCGGCCGTTCCACCGATGTGGAAGGTGCGCAGCGTGAGCTGCGTGCCCGGCTCGCCGATGGACTGCGCGGCCACGATGCCCACGGCCTCGCCCAGGTCCACCATCTGCATGGTGGCCAGGTTGCGCCCGTAGCACATGCGGCAGAGCCCACGCTTGGCCTCGCAGGTGAGGACCGAGCGAATGCGCACGGTCTCCAGCCCCGAGTCCTCGATGTTCTGCGCCGTCTCCTCGTCGATGAGCGTGCCCGCTTCCGCGAGCAGACGCGGCCGACCGGCCTCGTCCCGCTCCATCGGATCGTACACGTCCTCCGCCGCCACGTTGCCCACCAGGCGCTCGGCCAGCGGCTCGATGACATCCTCGCCTTCCTTCAGCGCGCCGATCTCGAGGCCGAGGATGGTGCCGCAATCCTCTTCCGCGATCGTCATGTCCTGCGCGACGTCCACGAGACGACGCGTGAGGTAGCCGGCGTCGGCCGTCTTGAGCGCCGTGTCGGCCAGACCCTTGCGGGCGCCGTGCGTCGAGATGAAGTACTCGAGCACCGACAGGCCTTCACGGAAGTTGGACTTGATCGGGCTTTCGATGATTTCACCGATGCCGCCGGTGAGCTTCTTCTGCGGCTTGGCCATGAGGCCGCGCATGCCCGCCAGCTGGCGGATCTGGTCGCGCGAACCACGGGCGCCGGAGTCGAACATCATGAAGACGGGGTTGAAGCCGCCCTGCGACTCGCGCATGGCCTTCACCATGGCGTCCGTGATGTCCGAGTTCGCGTGCGTCCAGGTGTCGATCACCTTGTTGTAGCGCTCGCCGTTCGTGATGTTGCCGGTCGCGTAGGCGCGCTGGAAGCGCTCCACCCGCTGCTCGGCCTCGCGCAGCAGCCCCGACTTCTCGCTCGGGATGTACATGTCTTCCATGCCGATGGAGACACCACCCCGCGTCGCGTTGCGGAAGCCGAAGTCCTTGAGGCGATCGAGGAACGCCACCGTCTCCGAGAGTCCGCAGCTGCGGTAGCTCTCGAAGGCGATCTCGCCCAGGACCTTCTTCTTCATGTCCTTGTTGTAGAACTCGAGGCCGGCCGGGATGATCGCGTTGAACAGCACGCGACCCACCGTCGTCACGATCCAGCGCGAGCCGCCCGCGGGGCTGGTGGCGTACCAGCGGATCGGGGTGTGCTGCGTCAGGCGCGCCTGCGCGAGCAGCATCTCGATCTCGGCCGTGTCGGTGTACGCCGGCAGCTTCGCCGCCGCTGCCGGATCCTTGGCGAGCGCGTCGAAACCGGCCGGCGCCTTCGTGGCGAAGTAGCAGCCGAGCACGATGTCCTGCGACGGCTCCGCCACCGGGCGGCCGTCGGAGGGCTTCAGGATGTTGTTCGAGGAGAGCATGAGCACGCGCGCCTCGATCTGCGCCTCGAACGAGAGCGGCACGTGCACGGCCATCTGGTCACCGTCGAAGTCGGCGTTGAACGCCGCACAGACGAGCGGGTGAATGCGGATGGCCTTGCCCTCGACCAGCACCGGCTCGAACGCCTGGATGCCCAGGCGGTGGAGCGTGGGCGCGCGGTTGAGGAGAACCGGATGGTCCTTGATGATGTCTTCGAGGATCTCGTAGACCTGCGGGCTCTCGCGCTCCACGATCTTCTTGGCGCGCTTGACCGTCTCCGCAATGCCGTTCTCCACGAGCTTGTGGATGATGAACGGCTTGAAGAGCTCGAGCGCCATGATCTTGGGCAGGCCGCACTGGTGCAGCTTGAGCTCCGGCCCCACCACGATGACCGAACGGCCCGAGTAGTCCACGCGCTTGCCGAGCAGGTTCTGACGGAACCGGCCCTGCTTGCCCTTGAGCATGTCGGAGAGCGACTTGAGCGGACGCTTGCCGCGGCCACGAATGGCCTTGGAGCGACGGCCGTTGTCGAACAGCGCGTCCACCGCCTCCTGCAGCATGCGCTTCTCGTTGCGCAGGATCACTTCCGGCGCGCGGTGGGCGATGAGCTTGACGAGGCGGTTGTTGCGGTTGATGACGCGGCGGTACAGGTCGTTCAGGTCCGACGTCGCGAAGCGGCCACCGTCGAGCGGCACGAGCGGCCGCAGGTCGGGGGGCAGCACCGGAATCACGTCGAGAATCATCCACTCCGGCTTGTTGCGGATCTCGCCGCCGTCGCCGGAGGTGCGGAACGCGTCCACGATCTTGAGCCGCTTGAGCATCTGCTTCTTGCGATGCTGCGACGTCTCGGTGATCACGGCGGCGCGGAGCTCTTCCGTGATCTTGTCCACGTCGATCTTCTTGAGCAGCTCGCGCACGGCGGGCGCGCCGATGTCGGCCACGAACGCCGTGTCCCCTTCCTGCTTCGCCTTCGCGCGCAGGTCGAGGTACTCGTCTTCGTCGAGCAGCTGGCGCTCACGCACCTCCTGGTTGCCCGGGTCGATGACGATGTAGTTGCTGTAGTAGATGACCTTCTCGAGGTCACGCAGCGTGACGTCGAGCAGGTTGCCCATCGGGGACGGCAGGGTCTTGAAGAACCAGATGTGCGCGACCGGCACGGCCAGCTCGATGTGGCCCATGCGCTCGCGACGCACCTTGCTCAGCGTCACCTCCACGCCGCAGCGATCGCAGATCACGCCGCGATAGCGGATGCGCTTGTACTTGCCGCAATGGCATTCCCAGTCCTTGACGGGACCGAAGATGCGCTCGCAGAAGAGGCCGTCCTTTTCCGGCTTGAAGGAGCGGTAGTTGATGGTCTCGGGCTTCGTGACCTCGCCCCACGACCACCAGGTGCGCATGCCGGCCATTTCCAGCCGCTCGCGCTCCTTGGGGTCCTTGGGGCCGCGGATCTCCTCCGGGGAGGCGATGCGGACCGAGATGTAGTCGAACGACGAGGCGCGCGTTTCGCGCGTGCTGCGGAAGTCGATCATGGTTACTCCTCGCCTCCAAACCCGTTGCCGTTGCCGTCCTGGGCGTTCGGCGACTCACCGGTCGTGCCGAGGGTCACCTTGATGCCCAGCGCCTGCAGTTCCTTCACGAGCACGTTGAACGACTCCGGGATGCCGGGTTCGGGGAGATTCTGGCCCTTGACGATGGCCTCGTACACACGGCTGCGCCCGTTCACGTCGTCGGACTTCACCGTGAGGATTTCCTGCAGGATGTGCGACGCGCCGTAGGCCTCCAGCGCCCACACTTCCATTTCGCCGAAGCGCTGGCCGCCGAACTGCGCCTTGCCCGCGAGCGGCTGCTGCGTGACGAGGGAGTACGGTCCGATGGAGCGCGCGTGGATCTTGTCGTCGACCAGGTGCGACAGCTTGAGCATGTACACTTCGCCCACCGTCACCGGGCTGATCATCGTCTCGCCCGTGCGACCGTCGCGCAGGCGCACCTTGCCCGCCGGCGACAGGCCGCCGAGCGTGAGCAGCTCCGCCATCGCGGCGTCGACGTCGGCCGACTTCGACTCGAGCACCGCGGCGAGCGCCGGGTGACCAAGCTCCTTCATGAGTTCTGCCGGCGAGAGCGCGAGGCGCGCCTCGATGGCCGCCACCGCCGCGCTGCGCGCGTCGGCACCGAGCTCGAGTTCGCTCCCCTGATGCACCGCGAGCGCGTCACGCAGCGCGCGCTGTTCGCGCGCGGCCAGCGTGTTCGCCGCCGCCACCAGGTACTGGCGCAGGCGCGTGAACATGGCCCGCGTGCCCTCCGACATCTGCTTGCCATTGAGGTCGGCGAGGCGGGCGTCCTGCAGCAGCTCCACCTTGTCGGGGGCCGTGCGGTCCGGCTTGATGTCGGCCAGCAGCTGCCGGATCTCGTCGGGCGAGACCGTGAACGACTGCGCCAGGTCGAGCGCGCCACGTACCCAGCTCAGCCCCGCGAGGCGGAGCAGCAGGCCGATCTCGCGCTCGTTCGCGCCCTGGAACACCGGCGTCTTGGAGTACATGCCGAGGATCCGCGACGCCCAGCCGAGGTGCGTCTCGAGCACCTGTCCCACGTTCATGCGCGACGGCACGCCCAGCGGGTTCAGGCAGATGTCCACCGGACGGCCGTCCGGCAGGAACGGCATGTCTTCCTCGGGCACGATGCGCGCCACGATACCCTTGTTGCCGTGACGGCCGGCCATCTTGTCACCCACCGAGATCTTGCGCTTCTCGGCGAGGTAGACCTTCACCAGCTGGATCACGCCCGGGGGCAGTTCGTCCGGCTGCAGGATGCGGTCGATGCGCTCCTCGGCGCGCTCCTCGATGCGGGCCTTCTCGTCGTTGGCGGCGTCGATGACGGCGCGCACCTGATCGTTGACGGCCTTGGCCTCGACGCGGAACGTCTTGAGGTCGAGCGTCGCGAAACGGATGCCCGCGAGCAGCTCGGCCGTGAGCGTGGTGCCGGCCGGAATGGCCTCTTCCACGGTGCCCGCCTTGAGGGCGAGCGCCACGACCTGTCCCTCGAGCACGCGCGCCAGCTCGGCGTCACGCACCTCGTTCACGCGGATCTTGTCCTCGCCCTCGAGGCGGCGCACCTCACCGATGCGCTCGCCGCGATCCTTCTCGACCACCTGGTCTTCCACGCGCGAGAAGATCTTGACGTCGATGACCGTGCCCTTGGTGCCGGGCGGCACCTTGAGCGACGAGTCCTTCACGTCCTTGGCCTTCTCACCGAAGATGGCCGTGAGGAGCTTCTCTTCGGGCGAGAGCTCGGTCTCACCCTTGGGCGTGATCTTGCCGACGAGAATGTCGCCCGGCTTGACCTGCGCGCCGATGCGCACGATGCCGCGCTCGTCGAGGTCGACGAGCGACTCCTCGGCGACGTTCGGGATTTCGCGCGTGATCTCTTCCTGGCCGCGCTTCGTGTCGCGCACGTGCAGTTCGAGCTCCTGGATGTGCACGGACGAGTACACGTCGTCCTTCACCAGGCGCTCCGAGAGCACGATGGCGTCTTCGAAGTTGTGGCCGTACCAGGACATGAAGGCGACCGTCACGTTCGAGCCGAGCGCGAGCTCGCCCATTTCCGTGGCGGGACCGTCGGCGAGCACCTCGCCGGCGGCGACGCGCTGCCCCATGCCCACGATCGGGCGCTGGTTGATGGCCGTATCCTGGTTGGTGCGCCAGTACTTCTTGAGGCGATAGCGATCGAACTGGCCGAGACGCGACAGCGGACGCGCCGGATCGGCCGGGCCATCCACCGGGCCGGCATCGACGATGATCTCGTCGGCCGTGACGGTGGTGATCACGCCCGCGCGCTTGGCGATGATGACCGCGCCGGAGTCGCGCGCGACCACCGACTCGAGGCCGGTGCCCACGAGCGGCGTGCGCGGCTGCAGGAGCGGCACCGCCTGGCGCTGCATGTTCGAGCCCATGAGGGCGCGATTGGCGTCGTCGTGCTCGAGGAACGGGATGAGCGCCGAGGCGATCGACACGAGCTGCTCGGGCGCGACGTCCATGTAGTCGATGTCGCCGGGCTGCACGAGCGGCAGGTCGCCGCGCTTGCGGCAGAGCACCAGGTCCTCGACGAAGCGGCCGTCGGGATGGATCTTGGCGTTCGCCTGCGCGATGATCGCGTCTTCCTCGCGGTTCGCGTCGAGCCACACGATCTCGTCGGTCGCGCGCCCTTCCTTGACCACGCGGTACGGCGTCTCGATGAAGCCGAGGTCGTTGACGCGGGCGAAGGTGGCGAGCGACGTGATCAGGCCGATGTTCGGGCCTTCCGGCGTCTCGATGGGGCACATGCGGCCGTACTGCGAGTAGTGCACGTCGCGCACTTCGAAGCCGGCACGCTCGCGCGTGAGACCACCCGGGCCAAGGGCCGACAGGCGGCGCTTGTGCGTGAGCTCGGCGAGCGGGTTGGTCTGGTCCATGAACTGCGACAGCTGCGACGAGCCGAAGAACGCCTGGATCACCGCCGAGACGGTGCGCGCGTTCACGAGGTCGTCGAGCGAGATCTTTTCCGGGTCGGTGTTGATGCTCATGCGCTCCTTCACGAGGCGCGCCATGCGCGAGAGACCCACCGAGAACTGGTTCGCGATGAGTTCACCCACCGAGCGGATGCGGCGATTGCCGAGCTGGTCGATGTCGTCGATGTCGCCGCGTCCCTCGTGGAGCTCCACGAGGTTGCGCATGATCTCGACGAAGTCGTCCTTGGTGAGCACCGTGGTGCTCATCGGCGTCTTCAGGTCGAGCCGCTGGTTGATCTTGTAGCGGCCCACGCGGCCGAGGTCGTAGCGCTTGGGGCTGAAGAACAGCCGCTCGAGCGCCTGCTTGGCCGTCTCGCGATTCGGGGCGTCACCCGGACGGAGGAGCGCGTAAATCTGCTTGAGCGCCTCTTCTTCCGCCTTGGTGGGGTCCTTGGCGAGCGTGTTGCGGATGAGCGTGGACTCGGCGCGGCCGGAGGTCACGAACACCTGCACCTTGGTGATGCCGGCCTTGCGGATCTTCTTGATGGCGGCGTCGGTGAGCAGGGCGCCGGTCTCGGCGATGACTTCGCCGGTCTCGTCGTCGATCACGTCGCGCGCGAGGGCACGGCGCACTTCGCGCTCGCCGCGCTCGATCGCTTCCTGCTCGTCGCGCAGGTCGATGCGCGTGTACGACGCGAACACCTTGACCGTCTCGATGCCCTGGCGGCGGAGGCGGTTGTACACCTCTTCGGTGAGCTCGTCGCCCTCGTGCACGAGCAGCTCCGACTCGGCGCGCTCGCGCTCGGCCTTGGCCTTCTTCGTCTTGGGCTTGGGCGCGTCTTCCGCAGCCGCCTCGCCCTCGAGGGTGATGTCCTCGGCGATGATCGCGCCGATCAGCTCGCGCTGGTCGGTGCGCGACTCGCGGATCTTCGTGAGGTCGAGCTCGCGCTCGGCGAAGAACAGCCGCAGGATGTCACGGTTCTGTCCCCAGCCGAACGCGCGCAGGAGCGCCGTGGCCGGGAA
>JAABRO010000039.1 GCA_011390885.1 Gemmatimonas sp.
GCTCGACAGCGTGATCGCGCGCATTGAACGCGCGCGCGCCGACGGCGTGCGCATCACCACCGACATGTACACGTACACGGCCGGTGCGACGGGACTCGACGCGGCCATGCCGCCCTGGGTGCAGGAGGGTGGCTACGAGGTGTGGGCGAACCGGCTCAAGGACCCCGCGGTGCGACGCAAGGTGATGCAGGAGATGCGCACGCCGACCAACGCGTGGGAGAACCTCATGCTGCTCACCGGTTCGCCGGAGCGCGTGATTCTCGTGGGCTTCAAGGCGGACTCGCTCAAGCGGCACACGGGAAAGACGCTGGCGTCGGTGGCGCAGGAGTACGGGCTGTCGCCGGAGGAGATGGCGATCGAGCTGGTGATCCGCGACGGATCGCGCGTGGGCACGGTGTACTTCCTCATGAGCGAGGACAACGTGAAGCGGCAGCTGCAGCTGCCGTACATGAGCTTCGGCAGCGACGGGCAGGCCATGGCACCGGAGGGGGCGTTCCTCAAGAGCGCCACGCACCCGCGCGCCTACGGCAACTTCGCGCGTGTGCTCGGCAAGTACGTGCGTGATGAGCAGGTCATGCCGATGGAGGACGCGATCCGGCGGCTGAGCGCGATGCCCGCCGAGCATCTCGGGCTGCGGCGGCGCGGGCAGCTGGCGGCGGGCTTCCATGCCGATGTGGTGGTGTTCGACCCGGCCACGGTGGCCGACAAGGCCACGTTCGAGGAGCCGCACCAGCTGGCCGTGGGCATGCGGCACGTGTTCGTGAACGGTGTGGCGGTCGTGAAGGACGGGGCGCACACGGGCGCGACGCCGGGGCGCGTGGTGCGCGGTCCGGGGTGGACGGGGTGGGCGGACTCCCCGTGATGAGCGATTGATGCAGCGACGCGGCGCATCTCTCGATTCCTCCTCGGTTCCACTTCAGCACTTCCGTTCTTCCTTCGCCGCTCGGTTCGTTTCGCCAGCTGGGAGCAATGCGGGACGCGAAGGCGCGATGGACGCGAAGACGCGATGCGTCGTGCCGCGATCGCGCCGGAGAGGGCAGTTCTCGCGTCATCGCGTCCCGCTGTTCTCCGTGTCGTTCGCGAGACCTGCAACCGAGACGGGAAAGACGAACCCAAGAGGAACTCGAGAAGAGCAACGAGGGACATTCACGAATGGGCCTTGATGTGGCGCTCCAGCCCACGCTGGTCGGGGAGACGATCATGGTGCGTCCCATGACGGAGCTCGACGTCGAGCCGCTGTATGCGGTGGCATCGGACCCGGCGATCTGGGCGATGCACCCGGAGTCCACGCGCTGGCAGCGTGAGGTGTTCCGGCGCTTTGCCGACGGTGCGCTGGCAAGTGGTGGCGGGCTGGTGGTGGCGCGGCGGGACACGGGCGCGCTGGTCGGCGCGTCACGCTACTACGACTGGGACGCTGGTGAGCGGAGCGTGGTGATCGGCTACACGTTCCTGGCGCGCGCGCACTGGGGCGACGGCACGAATGCGGAGCTCAAGCGGCTCATGCTCGACCACGCGTTCACGTTCGCCGATACCGTGTGGTTTCACGTGGGGGAGCACAACCTGCGCTCGCGTCGCGCCGTCGAGAAGCTCGGCGCGGTCGCGGCGCGCACCGTCGTGCCCGAGCCGGGACGGGTGACGGTGCACTACCGGCTGCAGCGGCCGGCCGGCGCGCGCGACCGCGATTGACGCCGAACGGCGGCTCGTGCAGCGTGCAGCATGACTGCTGACCCGACGGAACGGCCGGAGCGTCGCACGCTCGCCGACATGACGTGGCCCGAGGTGCGCGCGCGCGCCTGGCCGGTGACGCTGCTGCCGTGGGGCGCCACGGAGCCGCACAACACGCACCTGCCGTACGGCACCGACACGCTGCTCGGCGCGACCGTCGCGCAGCGTGTGGCCGCCCGTTGTGCGCAGCGCGGAGTGGATGTGCTCGCGCTCCCCGCGGTGCCGTTCGGGGTGAACACCACGCAGCTCGACCTGCCGATGACGATCAACGTCATGCCGAGCACGCAGCTGGCGCTCCTGCGCGACGTGGTGCGCAGCGTGGAGCCGCACGGGGTGCGCGTGCTGGTGCTGCTCAACGCGCACGGCGGCAACGAGCTGCGCGCGCTCGTGCGCGAGCTGCAGCCGGAGACGCGCGTGCTGCTGGTGATCGTGAACTGGTGGCAGGTGGGCGATACGTCGGTCTTCACCGAGCCCGGCGATCATGCGGGTGAACTCGAGACGGCGGCCGTGCTGCATGTGGCGCCGGAGCTCGTCGCGCCACACGAGACGTGGGGCGATGGCGCGGCGCGCGCGAGCGTGCTGACGGGCGTGCGCGAGGGGTGGGCGTGGCTGCCGCGTCGGTGGACGCAGGTGACGCGCGACACGGGTGTGGGCGATCCGCGCGCCGCGACCGCAGCGCGCGGGGCGACGTTCGTGGCCGAGGCCGTCGAGAAGATCGCGGCGTTGTGCGCCGAGCTCGCGACGGTCGATCCGGAGCGAGTGTACCGGTGACGATTCCCGGGACGGCGTCGCCCCATGGTGGGCCCGCGATCGTGCTGCGGGCGCCGCGTCCCGGTGATCTCGGATGGATCGTGCATCGCCACGCGGTGCTGTATCACCAGCTGTACGGCTGGGACGAGCGTTTCGAGGGGCTCGCGGCCGATGTGATCGCGCGTTTCGTGCGTGACTTCGTGCCCGGTCGCGAGCGGTGCTGGGTGGCGGACCGGGAGGGCGCGGTGGTGGGTTCGGTGTTCCTCGTGCGCGAGCGCGATGACGTGGCCCGCCTGCGCATGCTGTACGTGGAGCCGTCGGCGCGCGGGCTCGGTGTGGGGCGCCAGCTCGTGCGCGCCTGCCTCGAGGAAGCGCGCGCGGTGGGCTATCGGCGCATGGTGCTGTGGACGAACAGCGTACTCGTGTCGGCGCGGCGCATCTACGAAGCCGAAGGGTTCACGCTGGAGTCGGAGGCCCCGCACACGATGTTCGGCGAAGGGCTGATCGGGCAGACGTGGGGGCTGGACCTGGCCTGACCTGGTCGCACCGCGCCACCCGTGCTCGCCGAGCGTACGCCATGAGCCATTCCGTGCGCGACGTTCGACGACGCGGTTGCATGGGAACCGTGCGAGGGCAGCGTTCGTAACGTCTCCAGTGGCATTGACGCGCAACCGCGCGCCTCGATGCCCGCCTCTCGCCCGCTCCCTCCTTCGAGAGTCAAATGCTCCCTCGTCTGCCTCTGCTGCTCTTCGGTCTACTCCTTCCGATCGCACGCGGCGCGGCGCAGTCCGCTGAACCGGCGTCCCGCGATCTCTTCGTGAGCCTGCTCGGCGGCGCGTCGCAGTTCGATCTTTCCGGCACGGGGACGGACCCGATGGTGAGCGTTCGGGTGGAGACCGCTGCCCGTCCATGGCTCGTGCTCGAAGGTGCGGTGTCGACGTTCCGTCCGCAGGAGCAGTTCGCACAGCGCCGGCGCTACGTGCTGCCGGAAGCGCAGGTGCAGCTGCAGGTGCCGGCCCGCATCGTGCGCCCGTACCTGGGACTCGGGTTGGGCTCGATGATCGCGAGCGAGGGATCGGCGCGTGTGCGCGTCACGACGCCGGTCGCGGCCGGCCTGCGCGTCGCGCTTCCGGGGCGCGACGTGCACCTCCGGGGCGAACTGCGCGTGCGTCCCGTCGGTCGCGAGTTCTCGGGCGTGACCGCCGACTGGCTGGGTGGGATCGGCATCGGGTGGTGACGCCGTGCGCGTCACGTCGCGGCAGGGCCGCGAAGCGGCAGGTCGCCCGGTGACGACAACACCGCACGGGCGGAGGCCGTAGCTTTCACACACCTTCGCGCCAGCCGCCGCCCACCGCGTGCGGGCGCTTCGAGATGTCCCCGCCGCCGGGAGCCCCGCCCATGGAACGCAAGACCGCGCATGATTTCGACCAGGACCTGCTCATCCTGTTCGACGCCTACGTGCACGGCGGCATCGACCGCCGCACCTTCCTCGACAAGGCGTCGAAGTACGCCGTCGGCGGCGTGACGGCCATGATGTTGCTCGAGCAGCTCAGCCCGAAGTTCCTCGAGGCGCAGCAGGTGGCGCCCGGCGATGTGCGCATCCAGCAGGAGTACCTCGAGTACGCGTCGCCCAACGGCTCCGGCACCATGCGCGGCTACATCGCGCGGCCGGCCGGTGCGACGGGACGCGCGCCGGGCATCCTGGTGATTCACGAGAACCGCGGTCTCAATCCGCACATCGAGGACATCACGCGCCGCCTCGCGGTGGACGGCTTCGTGGCCTTCGCCCCCGATGCGCTCTTTCCGCTCGGCGGCTATCCGGGCGACGAGGACAAGGCGCGCGAGGCGTTCTCCAAGCTGGACCAGGCGAAGACGCGCGAGGACTTCGTGGCCGCGTCCGGGTTCCTCAAGGCGCGTCCGGAGTGCACCGGCAGGATCGGCGCGGTCGGTTTCTGCTACGGCGGCGGGATGGTGAACTTTCTCGCCACGCGACTCGGCACCGATCTCTCAGCCGGTGTGGCCTACTACGGCTCGTCGCCGAACCTCGACGATGTCCCGAAGATCAAGGCGCCCCTCATGATCCAGTCGGCCGAGACCGATCCGCGCATCAACGCGAGCTGGCCGGCGTTCGAGGAGGCGCTCAAGGCAGCCAAGGTGCCGTACGAGCGTCACCTGTACCCCGGCACGCAGCACGGCTTCAACAACGACACCACGCCGCGCTACGACGCGGCGGCTGCGAAGCTGTCGTGGGACCGCACGCTCGCCTTCTTCCGGCAGCACGTGCGGTAAGCGGTCAGCGCGCGGTGTCGGCGCTCCCGTCGCCGCGGAGCATCGCGCGCACCAGCAGGACGAGCACGCTCACCGTGCCGAGCATCACCAGCCCCGCCGAGGGCATGGCGAGCCATTCCAGGCTCTCCTTGGCGGCGCCGGTGCCGCCAAGGCCCGGTGCACGGAAGCCGGCGAGCATCCAGAAGAGCGAATAGCCGAACGAACCCGCGCCAAGGCCGAGGCTGAGCACTCGCGCCGTGCCCGCGGCCGTGCCGAGCAGCACGAGCACGACGGACAGCGCCACCGCGACCGTGCCGAGGCTGCCCGCGTGCAGGTGCGCGCGCTGCATGTACGCCCACGACTTCTCGACCACGGGCTTGGCCTTGGCCTCGTCGTTGCCGTAGGCGGTGGCGAGCACGGCGGCCGCGTCGGCCGAGAGCCGATCCTTGATGATGTCCTCGTTCAGCCCGAAGAGGCCGCCGAGCCCGAAGCCGAAGAGCATGGTGAGCACGCCTACGCAGAGGCCGGGGAGGACCGGGGCGAGGCGCAGCGCAGAAAACGGGGTGGCGGCGGACATGGGATGCCTCGAGGTTCGTGGGAGGTGCGACGGAGGAGCTCCGTGCTGTTGAAGCTACCCGGAACGGGACGGCGTGCGTCAGCTGCGCCCAGCTGCGCCCAGCTGCGCCCAGCTGCCTGAGCGTGCTGCGTCAGCGCAGCACCCCGTCCACCAGTGCCTGCGCCTCGACCTGCAGCTGAGCGAGATGTACGGGGCCACGGAAGCTCTCGGCGTAGATCTTGTACACGTCTTCCGTACCCGACGGGCGCGCCGCGAACCAGCCATTGGCGGTGCACACCTTGAGGCCGCCGATGGGCGCACCGTTGCCGGGCGCGTGCGTCAGCACGTCGGTGATGGCGTCGCCAGCGAGTGTGCGCGCGGTGATGTCGTCGCGCGACAGCGCACCGAGGCGGGCCTTCTGCTCGCGGGTGGCGGGCGCGTCGATGCGCGCGTAGACCGGTGCGCCGAGGGCGTTGGCGAGCCGCGCGTAGTGCTCGCCCGGATCGCGTCCGGTGCGCGCCGTGAGTTCGCAGGCGAGCAGGCCGGCAATGATGCCGTCCTTGTCGGTCGTGAACACGCGGCCGTCGCGTCGCAGGAACGTGGCGCCGGCGCTCTCCTCGCCCACGAAGCCGAGCGTGCCGTCCATGAGGCCGGGCACGAACCACTTGAAGCCCACCGGCACTTCGTGCAGCGCGCGCCCGTGCTGCGCGACGACGCGATCGATGAGCGAGCTGCTCACGATCGTCTTGCCGATGCCGATGTCGGCGCGCCACTGCGGCCGGTGCGACAGCAGGTAGTCGATGCACACGGCGAGGTAGTGATTCGCGGGCAGCAGTCCGCCGCTGCGTGTCACGATGCCGTGCCGGTCGTGGTCGGTGTCGGCGGCGAGCGTGACGTCATACGGCGCCGCGTGCTCGAGCACACCGGCCATCGCGTACGGACTGGAGGGGTCCATGCGCACCTGGCCGTCCGCATCGCGCGTCATGAAGCGGAAGGTCGCATCCACCATGGTGTCGAGCACGGTGAGCGGCAGGCCGTAGTGCTCGGCGATGTGCGGCCAGTAGTGCACACCGGCGCCGCCGAGCGGGTGCACGGCGGCGGTGAGCGAGCTCGCGCGAATCACGTCCATGTCGATCACGTGCGCGAGATCGTGCACGTAGGCGGTGCGGAAGTCGTGCACGCGCGCGGCGGCGCGGGCGGTGCGCACCGAGACGCGTTGCACGTCGCGCAGCGCGTCGGCGAGGATCACGTTGGCGCGCTGCTCGATGGCCTTCGTCGCGGCCGTGTCGGCAGGGCCACCGTGCGGCGGGTTGTACTTGAAACCCCCGTCGGCGGGCGGGTTGTGCGAGGGGGTGATGCCGATGCCATCGGCCAGTGCGTGCGGATGCACGGCGTTGTGCGTGAGGATCGCGTGCGAGAGCGCGGGGGTGGGGACGTAGTCGCCGTCGGGCGCGATGTAGGTGGTGACGCCGTTGGCCGCCAGCACCTCGAGTGCGGTTTCGTGCGCCGGTGTGGAGAGCGCGTGCGTGTCGGCGCCGAGAAAGAGCGGCCCGGTGATGCCCTGGGCCGCGCGGTATTCGCAGATCGCCTGCGTGATGGCGAGGATGTGTGCCTCATTGAACGATGAGGCGAGCGACGAGCCGCGATGGCCGGAGGTGCCGAAGGCCACGCGCTCGGCGGGCGACTCAGGGTCGGGTGTGCGCGTATAGTAGGCGGTGACGAGCGCGGGGAGGTCGACGAGCTCGTGTGGCGCGGGGCGGGTGCCGGCGGCGGGGTGGGTCATGCCGCGAAGCTACGCGTCCGCGAGGGGGCGCGCGACTACGTTTCCCGTGACGCTCGTTGATGAACGCGCGCCGCGTGGGGACGGCCTCACGGCGGCATCACGGACCGGGGACGACCCCGACCTGGCAGGAGCACGCATGGCGTGGTTGCTGCTCATCCTGGCCGGCCTGTTCGAGGTCGGCTGGGCCATCGGCCTCAAGTACACGGACGGCTTCACCCGCTTCTGGCCCACCATCTGGACGGTGCTGTCCATGGCGATCAGCCTCGGGCTGCTCGGACTCGCGGTGAAGTCCCTGCCGCTCGGTACCGCCTACAGCGTGTGGGTGGGTGTCGGTGCCGTCGGGACGGTGCTGCTCGGCATCGTGCTGTTCGGAGAGTCGGCCAGTGCCGCGCGGCTGCTCAGTGTGGGGCTCATCGTCGCGGGGATCGTGGGGCTCAAGCTGGCGTCGCCGAGCTGAGGGTCGCGGCCTCGGCGCGTCGTGGCGTCGGGCGCGGAGGGGTTCCCGTCGCCGTCGAGCGTCAGCTGGTCATGCCGCGCCGCGCGCCGGGCCACGAGCAGCGAGCCGGTCGCGGACAGAGTGCTGAGCAGCACGAGCGGCCCCACGATCAGCCCCGTGAGTGTCCAGACTCCGGCGCCCTCGGCGGACACGGTCGCCAAGCCTGCGCCCACGAGTGCCGCCGGCAGGAGGCTCAGCAGCACGCCACCGAGCGCGCCCCAGGCGGCGACGCGGGGCAGTGAGAGCTGTTCGAAGCGGCGGCGGCGTCCGGCCACGCCGAGCACCAGGGAGAAGAGCGTGCCACCCACGAAGCCGGGCACCGCGAGGGCCGGCAGCGGCGCGTCGAAGACGGTGAAGAAGGCGTCCCACGGGAGTCCGGGGAGCAGCAGGCTGGACACACCGATGAGCAGGCCGGTGGCGGCCCAACCGCCGCCCAGGTCACGCCCACGCCGATCGCGCCGCGGAGGCGTCGCAGCCAGTGGCTCATGCAGCAATCCGCGTCGAGGGAGGCGTCCGGTGCGCCGGGAAAGCTTTGTGACAGAGAGTGCTTGTCGTCGAAGGCCGATGCAATGAGGGGGAGGCGGCGTCGGCCTTGGGGAGCGCGGGCTGCTCGCGGCGACGGACCTCGCCTGCCGACCGATAACTTGCAGGACCGCTCGGCTACCGTTCGTCGCCCGTCCTCCAGCCGCCGCCGCGGGATCGCCCCTGACGCACCGGAGAACCGCGCCATGAACCTCGTGCACGCCGTCGCCACCATCGTCCTCTCGGCGGCCCTCTCGCTGAACGCCGCCGCCGACGGCCTGATCGCCGCGCGTAGCCCGCGTGCGGTGAAGCCGACCATGGACAAGCTCGATTCGCTCGTGCGAGCGCGCGGCCTGACGGTGTTCGCGCGCATCGACCATGCGGCGGGCGCGGCGAGCATCGGCTCGGCGCTGCGCCCCACGGAGCTGCTCATCTTCGGCAATCCAACGGGTGGCACCCCGCTCATGGCGTGCGCCCAGACGGCGGGCATCGACCTGCCGCTCAAGGCCCTCGTCTGGCAGGACGCCGACGGACAGGTCTGGCTCGGCTACAACGATCCGGCGTGGCTCGCCGAGCGGCATGGGGTGACGTCGTGTCCGGCAATCGCGAACCTCAGCCGTGCCCTGGCCTCGCTCGCCGCCGCGGCCGTCGCGCCGTGAGCCGCACTGATTGAACTGCCGCCGCGCGCATGGCGCCAGCGTCCGAACCCACACTGCTGCCCCGGAGCATCCCCATGTCCTTGCTGCCTCACCGCCCCCTTGGCCGCAGCGGCCTCCACGTCTCCGCCATCGGCCTCGGCTGCATGAGCATGACCTCCGGCTACGGCCCGGCCGGCGACCACGCGGCGATGATCGCGCTGCTGCGCCATGCCGTGGATGCAGGTGTGACGTTCTTCGACACGGCGCAGGTGTACGGGCCGTTCGCGAACGAATCCCTGGTGGGCGAGGCGCTCGCGCCCGTTCGCGGCGAGGTGGTGATCGCGTCCAAGTTCGGCTTCGACGTGGATCCGGACACCGGCGAGAACCGCGGCGGCCTCAACAGCCGTCCCGAACACATCCGCGCCTCGGTGCATGGCATGCTGCGGCGCCTGCGCACCGATTACATCGACCTGCTCTACCAGCATCGCGTCGATCCGGCGGTGCCGATCGAGGAGGTGGCCGGCACCGTGCAGGCGCTGATCGCGGAGGGCACGGTGCGGCACTTCGGACTCTCCGAGGCCGGCGTGCGCACCATCCGCCGAGCGCACGCCGTGCAGCCGGTCACGGCGCTGCAGAGCGAGTACTCGCTCTGGTGGCGCGAGCCCGAGCAGGAGATCCTGCCCGTGCTCGAGGAGCTCGGCATCGGTTTCGTGCCCTTCAGTCCGCTCGGTCGCGGCTTTCTGACCGGCACGATGGACGCGAACACCACCTTCGACGCGAACGACTTTCGTCACAACATTCCGCGCCTCACGCCGGAGAACCGGCGCGCGAACCAGGCGGTGGTCGACCTCGTGCGGCACCTCGCGGCGACCAGACAGGCGACGCCGGCGCAGGTCGCCCTTGCGTGGCTGCTCGCGCAGCGGCCGTGGATCGTGCCGATTCCCGGCACCACGAAGGCGTATCGCCTCGACGAGAATCTCGGCGCCGCCGCGCTCACGCTCTCGCCCGACGACCTCGCGGACATCGAGCGGGCCGCGTCGGCGATCACGATTCACGGCGCGCGCTACGTGGATCGCTTGCAGCAGCAGGTGGATCGCTGAGCGGCGCACACTGAGCGGAGATCGCCGAGTGGCGACCGTGACATGCGTCGCAAACGCATGGACGTTACGGTCGCGCTTGCTTGACGGACCATCCGCCAGTCGGCATATCCGACGGGACATGTGGCCGTTTCGGCCGCATCACCCTTTTCAGGAGGCGCGACATGTCCGTTGCCCGGATCACCGAGATCAGCTCCACGTCGTCCGTGAGCTTCGAGGACGCGATCAAGCAGGGAATCACGCGCGCGAGCAAGACGCTTCGCAACGTGCGGAGCGCGTGGGTCAAGGAGCAGACCGTGCGCGTGGAGAACGGCCAGCCGTCGGAGTATCAGGTGAACATGATGGTCACGTTCGTGCTCGACGACTGAGGTCGAAGCGAGGCCTGACGGGTGCGACCGTCAGGCCTGGCCGCGCGTGCGCAGCCGCAGCACGCCAAACGCCATGATCGCCACGCCACCGGTGATCAGCATGGCCTGCGTGGTGCCCACGGACACGAAGAGCGCGAGCCACACGGCGCTCACCACGAGGGACACGGCCGTCACCGGCACGCCCAGCCGCAGGAACTCTCGGAACGAGATGCCGGCGCCGGCGCGCTCGGCCACGCCCAGCACGGTCACGTTGGCGGAGGCGCCCACGGGTGTGGCGTTGCCGCCGAGACATGCCCCGAGCGCGAGGGCCCACCAGATGGCCGCGCCGTCGGCCGGCAGCGCCGGAATGACCTCGTGCATGACCGGAATGCTCACCGCGACGAACGGGATGTTGTCGATGAGTCCCGAGAGCACGCCGGCGGCCACGAGCACCAGCAGCGAGGCGGCCAGCACGGTGCCGGTCGGCGACAGCCCGAAGCCGCTCTGGATGGCCGCGATGCCGTTCCGCAGCGCTTCGGCCACCGCGCCGACCAGGCCGGTGTCCACCGCCGCGCCCACGATCACGAAGAGGAACGTGAAGAAGGCGATCGTGGGCCATTCGATCTCCTTCTCGATGATCTCGAGCACGCCATGGGCGCGCTCCGCCTCGCTCGGCTGGTGCGTGCGCAGGTAGCGCACGTCCTGCAGCACGAGCGCCGCGCCGGCGCCGATGATGGCCGGCACGGCGGCCGGCATGCCGGTGATGCCGTGCGTGAGGAAGCCCACGAGCACGAACCCCGAAATGATGAGCAGGCCGCGCAGCAGTGCGGGATCGGAGATCGGCGCGTCGATGATGTCGCTCTTGCCGAACATGCCGAGGGGTGACGCGGGCACCAGGCGATCCCGATAGTGCCAGCGCGTGCCCGCCTCGAGCATCACCAGCAGCAGCATGGCCGGCGCCGTCAGGTGCAGCAGGAAGTCGCCGAAGGTGAGGCCTGCGCCCGAGCCGATCATGATGTTGGGCGGGTCGCCCACGAGCGTGGCCGTGCCGCCGATGTTCGCGGCCATGATCATGGGCAGCAGCAGCGCCTTCGGGTCGAGCCCGAGCCGCCTGGCCGCGCCGATCGCGAGCGGCGTGACGAAGATGACGGTGGTGACGTTGTCGGCGAGCGCCGACGAGACCCCCGTGAACCAGAGAATGAGGGTGAGCACGAGCCGCGGCCGAGGACCGGCAATGGAGAGCAGCTTCGCGATCATCCACTCGAACGCCCCCGTCGACTTGAACACGCCCACCAGCGCCATCATGCCGGCGAGCAGGAGGAGCACGTTCAGGTCGAGGTGATGGATCGCCCCCTCGAAGGTGACGAGGTGGTAGGGCGTGAGGTAGGTGATCAGCCAGAGCAGCGAGACGGCGCCGAGCACGACCAGCACCCGGTGCGCCTTCTCCAGGGTGAGCAGCGCGAACACGCCAACGAGGACGACGGCCACGATGCCCCGGGAGACGGGGTCGGTGGTGGCCTCGAGGAGGTGTGTGGTGGCGGGATCGTTCATGGGGCCTCAAGGTCGCGTCCGGTTGCGAATCGCGCGAGGGGGTGCTGGCGAGATGGTGGCGCTGGCCGGCGAGGCCGATGAGCGCCCGCCGGGCACTCCGGCGATATTGCAGTGTTCGCCCGATCGACCGGCCCCCGATTCCGACGCGCCCCTCCGCCCATGCTCGAGCAGCTCATCCCCTCGCGCCGCCAGTTCGACGGCGCCGACCCGATCTTCACGATGAACGCGGCCGCCCAGAAAGCGGCGGCGGCCGGTGCCTCGGTCATCAACGCGACGATGGGGGCGCTGCTCGACGATGACGGCAAGTTCGTGGTGCTCGACTCCGTCATGGCGCTCTATGGTCAGCTCACGCCCATGGAGATTGCGCCCTACGCGCCGATCGCCGGCGACCCCCGGTTCCTGCTGGCGCTCACCCAGCGGCACTGGCCCGATCTCACCAGCTACGGCATGGGCGTGGCCACGCCCGGCGGCACCGGCGCGCTCGCGCTCAGCCTCAAGAACCTGCTCGAGCCGGGCATGACGCTGCTCACGGCGGCCCCGTACTGGAGCCCCTACGCCACGCTGGCGATCGAGAACCGCGTGGCGCTGGACACGGTGCCGTATCCGCAGGCGGGCGAGTCGCTCGATCTCGACGCGTGGCGCGCGACGGCCGAACGCATCCTGCGCGCCCAGGGGCGCCTGCTGCTGTGGCTGAACGACCCCTGCCACAACCCGACCGGACGCAGCCTGAGCACCGCCGACCGGCGCGCCCTCATGGCCATGCTCCGCGAACTCTCCGCGCACGGCCCGGTCACGCTCCTGCTCGATTTCGCCTACCTCGACTACGCGCGCGATCCGCACACCGTGACCGAGGCCCTCGCCGACTACCGGGCGCTCGGCGAGGAGGGGCGCGTGCTCGTGGGCGCCTGCCTGAGCCTGTCCAAGGCGTTCACGCTGTACGGCGCGCGCGCGGGCGCGCTCGTCTTCCCGTGGTGCACGGAGCGCGCCCTGTTCGAGGCGCTGTCCACGAGCTGCCGCGGCACCTACTCGAACTGCGCGCGCGCCCCCATGAGCCTGCTGCTGCGCATGCAGGCCGATGCGGCGGCCCAGGCCGCGCTCGCCGCCGAGCACGCGCACTGGCGCACGGTGCTCGCCACGCGCGCCGATGCGCTGGATGCGGCGCTGCGCGCCGAAGGGCTCGACGGTGCCGCGTGGGATGCGGGCTTCTTCGTGACGCTCCCCGCGGACGACGCGCCGGCGCTCGCCGAGCGGCTCACGCGCGAAGGGGTGTTCGTGGTGCCGATGCACGGTGGCATTCGTGTGGGCGTGTGCGGCGTGCGCGCGGCCGACGCGCCTCGCTTCGCCGCCGCGCTGCGGGCCAGTCGCGCCGGCTGACGGTCGCGACGCCGACGCCCCGAGATCCGCGCCGCGTGATCCGCCCCGCGTGAACGACGCGACGTGAGCGACGCGACGTGAGCGACATGAACGACGCGCGGCCGCTCCGCCGCCTGATCGCGTTCGCGCGCCCGTACCGGCGCGACGCGATCCTGGCGTCGGTGTTCTCGGTGCTCAACAAGCTGTTCGACGTCCTCCCCGAGCTGCTCATCGGCGTGGCGGTGGACGTGGTCGTGAACCGGCAGGCGTCGTTCCTCGCGCGGCTCGGCATTGCCGACCCGCAGGACCAGCTGCTGGTGCTCGTCGCGCTCACCGTGGTGGTGTGGGTGTGCGAGTCGCTCTTCGAGTACCTCTACGCGCTGCGCTGGCGCGGGCTCGCGCAGGATGTGCAGCACGCGCTGCGACAGGCGGCGTACACGCACCTGCAGCGACTGCCGCCGTCGTACATCGAACGCGAGCGCAGCGGCCGCCTCATGGCGGTGCTCAACGAAGACGTGAACCAGGTCGAGCGCTTCCTCAACACCGGCGCGAATGACCTGCTGCAGGTGTTCTGCTCGTCGATCATGGTGGGCGGGGTGTTCTTCGTGATGACGGCGAAGCTGGCGGCGCTCGCGCTGCTGCCGATCCCGCTCATCATCATCGGCGCGTTCTGGTTCCAGCGGCGCCTCGCGCCGCGCTACGCGGCGGTGCGCGACGCGGCGGGCACGCTCTCCACGCGGCTGAACAACAACCTCGTGGGCATGGCCACGATCCAGGCCTACACAGCCGAGGCGTTCGAAGCGGAACATCTGCGCGAGGCCTCCGACGCGTTCCGCGGGCGCAATGCGGAAGCCATCCGTTTCTCGGCGGCCATCACGCCGGTGATCCGCATGGCGATCCTGGCCGGCTTCGTGGCCACGCTGCTGTACGGCGGGCTACTCACGCTGCGCGGCGAGCTTGGCGTGGGCAGCTACTCGGCGCTGGTGTACCTCACGCAGCGGCTGCTCTGGCCGCTCACGCGGCTCGCCGACCTCACCGACCTGTACAACCGGGCGATGGCGTCGGTGAACCGTGTCATGGCGCTGCTCGACACGCCGGCGCCCGACACGCCCAGCACGGCGTTGCCGCGCGAGGCCGAGCCCACGCTGCGCTTCGAGCAGGTCACGTTCGCCTACGACGGGCGCGCGGTGGTGCGTGACGTGACCTTCGAGGTGCCGCGCGGCCGGCAGGTGGCGCTGGTGGGGGCGACGGGCGGCGGCAAGAGCACGCTGCTCAAGCTGCTGCTGCGCTTCATCGACCCCGCGTCGGGGCGCATCTGCTTCGGCGGCCACGATGTGGCCGCGTACGATCCCGCCTCGCTGCGCGCGCGCATGGGCTACGTGGCGCAGGACCCGTTCCTCACCGATGGCACGATCGCGGAGAACATCGCGTACGGCGACCGCGTGCCCGACCTCGTGCGCGTGGAGCGCGCCGCTCGCGCGGCCGAGGTGCACGCCTTCGTGTCCACCTTGCCCGATGGATACGCGAGCCGTGTGGGCGAGCGCGGCACGCAGCTGTCGGGCGGGCAGCGGCAGCGCATCGCGCTCGCGCGGGCCTTCTACCGTGAGCCGGACGTGCTCGTGCTCGACGAGGCCACGTCGGCGGTCGACAACGACACCGAGGCGGCGATCCAGCGGTCGCTGGCGTCGTGGGCGCGCGGGCGCACCCTGCTGGTGGTTGCGCATCGGCTGAGCACGGTGCGACACGCCGACCTGATTCTCGTGCTGGAGGACGGCGCGATCACCGAGCGCGGCACGCACGAGGAACTCGTGCAGCGAGGCGGCACCTACGCCGCGCTCTGGCGGCTGCAGACGGGTGATGGGGCGAGCCGCTCCGGTGAGCATGCGGCGAGCGCCGCCCCGTCGGGCTGCTGAGGGCGCGCGGCGATTGTCACGCGTCCTTCGGCGGCACGAACAGCAGGCGCGGGTTGGCCCGCACCTGCTCGCCGAAACGCGCGAAGAGCGACGGCAGGCTCCCTAGCCGCGTGGCGCGTGCGCGCAGCGCCAGCCACAGCGCGAGCCAGAAGCTCACGAGCAGGTTCACGCTCCCGATGAGCAGCACGAAGCCGAGGTGCGTCAAGAACGCCGGCCAGCCGATGGTCCCGCTCACGGCGGCGTAGCCGAGGTCGGCGGAGGAGAATGCCACGTGCCGGATGTCGAGCGGAAGTCCGAGCACGCTCCCGACCCACGGTGTCATGCCGAGCAGCACGCCGAAGAGGAAGTTGCCCGCGATCGCGCCGTAGTGCTCGTGCACGTACTCCGCGATGCGCGCGCGCCGGGTGGGTGACGAGATGAGGCGCTGCAGCAGCGGATGCGCGATGAGGCGCGCGCGGAGGTCGAGATAGGCGGCGCGGTTGTCGACCGAGCCGGCGATCACGCCCGAGAGGAAGAGCCAGAGGCCGGCCACCGCCGCGAAGAACAGCGCGCCGCCTCCCAGCGGCTCGAGGCGGTGCAGCTGGTAGGCGACGGAGTCGGCGTCGAGCACGCGGGCGCCGAGCAGGCGCGGCGCGAGCACGGCGATGAGACTGGCGAGTCCCAACGCGATCACCACGTTCCCCGCGACCGCTGCAAGCTGTGAACGCACCAGGTCCACGAGGGTGCAGGCGAGCTTCGCCTGATTGGCCCGCCCACCGTCACCGCGCTCGATGTCCTGCGCCAGTCGCGACGCCGTCATGGCCGGTTGCTTCGTGGCGATCGTGAAGTGCAGCACGTGCACGAGCACGAAGCCGAGCCCGTAGTTGAGGCTGGCGAGCAGCGCCTCGGGGAGCGGTGCGAGCGCCTCGGCCTTGAGCTGCAACTTGATGAACGCGAGCAGCGCAATGATCACGCCGGCGCCGGCCGCCGACTTCCACATCGCGTGCCACCCTGCACGGTCGCGCGTGATGTAGTGCTCGCCGTGGTCGCTCTCCTTGTCGGTGATGCCGAGGGCGACCTGCCGCACGGTGCGACGCCACAGTGGGCGAAGGCGACGCTGCTCGCCGCTCGCGACGACCAGACGTGCAAAGAGGGTGGCGCCCTGTGCCGTGCGCGCCGACGGGTCTTCGGTGGTGAGTGCCGTGAGGAACAGGTCGATGCGCTCGATGGTCTGGGCGAGTCGCTCGAGCAGGTGCGTGGTGGCGAGCGACGAACCGCGTGTCACGGCGCGCTTGCGCAGTCGTGCCACCTGCGCCTCACACTGTCGGAGCATCACGAAGGCGTGTGCGGCGTCGATCGGCCCGGAGGCCTCCTGTGCGGTGGCGTGCGCCGCGTCGGCCGACTCGGCTCCGTTCGGCGCCGCTCCGCGTGATCGCTGCGCGAGCCGCGTGCGCGCCTGCGCCACGTATGTCGCGATCTCGCGGTTCAGCGCGATGAACGCCGAGTCGAGATCGGCCAGCACCGGATCGAGGCGCAGGAGGTCCTCGTCGATCTCTTCCGCGGCGATCCACGTCGCGAGCATCTCGACCGCGTGCAGCGCCTCCTCGGCGAGGTGCGTGGTGGCGCTCGCTCGAAGGGTCGGCGCGACGGGTTGTGACAGTGTCTCGAAGAGCGCCGCCCAGCGCGCCGCCGGTACCGCCGTCACCCAGTCGCCATCCTGCGCGTCGTCGAACACCGTGGCGAGCAGGTCGCGCAGGTCGGCCGCATCGCGCGGCGCCGGGTTGATGCGCTCGTAGAGTCGGCTCACGACCTCGCGCACGAAGCCTCGTCGCGAGAAGAGCCCCAGGCCGACGAAGGCCCGATAGCTGCGCGCGTTCGCGATCCAGTGGTGCAGCTGCCCACCGAGCGCGCTCGCCACGACGGGGCGCTCGTCGAGCGCGCGTGTGAGCGCATCCACGCGGACCGCTGCCTCCTCACCGCGCCCCGAGGCGGGACGCAGCCACGCCACCATGCGGCGCAGCACGGAGGCCAGCTCGTCAGGCTGCGCCTCGTCCGTTGCCGCGGACGGGGCGAGGTCGAGCGAGTCGACGAAGCCGAGGGCCGACGTCAGCTCGAGGTCGGAGGCGATCGGTGAGGACTCGGCCACCTGGCCGTCGGCCGTCGGGTTCCCGGTGGTAGTCGGCTCCGGCATCAGCAGCGAACGCGAAAGCGAGCGGTCATGGGCGCAAGGTAACGCGGTCTCGCCGTCGTACGGCGCGCCGATGTTGCGCTCGCATCGCGCATGGCGGCACCGGGTGGAGTGTGATGCACATCACCGTTGAACACATGCTGGCAGCGTGACGCATCGCTGGCAAACAGCTGAGGTTGCTTGCCGACTGTGTGACACGTGCGCTCTTGTGGCCGATGCCCCGTCGGCGCACGTTAGCCTGACCCACCTGCCCATCCCCACGCTCACCCGCCGCGGCACGCGGCGCGAGGTGCTGCATGGTCGTCCGCAAGAAGCCCGCGAAGAAGGTGCCAGTCAGGAAGGCGCCGGCCAGGAAGGTGCCCGTGAAGAAGGCACCCGCGAAGAAGGCACCGGCCAAGAAGGCGCCGGTGAAGAAGGCCCCCGCGAAGAAGGCCCCGGCGAAGAAGGCCCCGGCGAAGAAGGCCCCGGCGAAGAACACCCCGGCGAAGAAGGCGCCGACGGCACGCGTGGACAGCGCGGCGAACGTGCGTGCCCTCGGACTCGCGAGTCAGTCGGCGGTGTGGGACATCGTCGAGGCGCGCGTGCCGCTGGTGCGGACCATTTCGATGCGGCGCCCGGATGACCATTTCGTGGCGCAGCTCAGTTATCGCAACCTGCGGCTGGTGACCGGCGACACGCCACGACTGGTGCGCGTCGGCAGCGACGACGCGCTGCTCATCCTCGACCTGCCACCGCAGTCGTTTGCGGAGGAGGCGTTCCTCGACGCCACGGGCGAGGTGGATCCCGCCCCGCCGCTCGCACAGGACGCCGCGGGGCCGGTGCTCAACGAGCAGCGCGACAACGAACCCACGTCCAACGCGCAGCGGGTGCCGCCGTTGCCCTCGGCGCGCATGCGCATGGCGGGGCCCACTCGGCTCGTGTTCCGCCTGCCTGCCGAACTCGACGCGCTGGACTACACGATTGCCGGCGTGCTGGACGCCTGCCGTCGCAGCGAGCTCAAGCGCGCGCTCACGGCACGTCCTGACATCGCCGAGCGCCCGCAGCGGCGTCCGCTGCTCGATGCGTTCGATCGCGACGCGCTGCAGGCCCTCGTGTCGGGCCACGAGTTTGCCGACACGCGCGACCTGCTGCGCACCACGCTCGCGGCATCGGCCGGCGACGAGGTCGCCCGTGCCGTGTCGGCGAGCGCCACGCAGATTGCGCGCGCGGCAGCGGAGGCGGTCGCGGCACGCAACGCGGCCGGTGCGGCCGCGCTCGTGCAGCAGCAGTTCATGCGCGCCGCCGACACGCTCGCGTCGCAGCATGCGGCGCTGCGTGATGCCAGCGTGCGCGCGCTCGCCGTGGCCGCGATCGCGGCCGAGGCGAGTGCGCACCTGGCCGACCACCTCGGACGTGTGGAGTCGGCGGTCGCCGATCTGCTCGAGCGCTATCCGTTTCTCGAGTGGCTCATCACGCCCTACCGTCCGCGGCGCGACGAGACCGCGATCGAACTGCCGTATCGTCTCATCACATCACCGGTGGGGCCGGCGCGCTTCGTGCACCACGCCAGGGAACGCGTGCACAACGGACGCACCGAACTCTGGCACACGCGTGCCACGTCGGCGCCCGGCGACGGGAACCGTGGTGCGGATCGGCCGGTGGACCTGCGCGCGATCTGGTCGGAGGACTACCCGATCGCGGTGGAGACGCTGAACGCGATCCTCGATCGCATCAGCCAGCCGCTCGATTCGCGCGAGGCGTTCTTCCGCACGCCGCTCGACCCGCTCGATCGCGCCATGCTGGTGCGCACCACGGCCGGCTTCAACGAGAAGCGCGCCAATCTCACGGATCGCTACCTGCCGC
>JAABRO010000040.1 GCA_011390885.1 Gemmatimonas sp.
GACGCGCGGCGAAAGCCGCCGGCCTTGAGCCGGCCGACGCGCCACGTGCGATCAGCGAGGCGCCACGCGCCCCGTGGAGGTATCGCTCGCGCGCCTCCCGGATATGTTCACGTGGATCCGCCGCCCCCACCCCCGCCGCCGCCCCATGCTCCGCGCCCTCGCCCTCCCGCTGGTCCTCCTCTCGACCGCACTGCCCGCGCAGGGCCCCGCCGCGCCGAGCACGTCGCTCGACAGCGTCTTCGCCCCCGTCACGTGGCGCTCCATCGGCCCCTTCCGCGGCGGTCGCTCCGTGGCCAGCACCGGCGTGATCGGCGATCCGAAGACGTACTACATGGGCACCACCGGTGGCGGCCTCTGGAAGACCGACAACATGGGGATCAGCTGGCGCAACGTCTCCGACGGCTTCTTCACCACGGCCACCATCGGCGCCATTGCGGTGGCGCCGAGCGACCGCAACGTGGTGTACGTGGGCACCGGCGAGCATGCGCCGCGCGGCGTGATGACGCACTCGGGCGATGGCGTGTACCGCTCCACGGATGCAGGGAAGACGTGGGCCAAGGTCGGCCTCGAGGCCACGCGGCACATCGCGCGCATTGTCGTGCACCCCACCGATCCCGACGTGGTGCTGGTGGCGGCGCAGGGCGCGCTCTACGGGCCGAGTGCGGAGCGCGGCATATTCAAGTCCACCGACGGTGGTGCGACGTGGCGGAAGGTGCTCTTCGTGGATGAGCGCACGGGCGCGTCCGAGCTCTCCATGGACGCGACCAACCCGCGCATCCTGTACGCGGCGATGTGGGAGCATGGCCGCACACCGTGGCAGGTGATCAGCGGTGGCCCCGGCAGCGGTCTCTACAAGTCCACCGACCTCGGCGAGACGTGGACGAAGCTGAGCGGCGGACTGCCGGCCAAGATGGGGAAGATGGCGATCGCCGTGAGTCCGTCGGAGCCGGAGCGCGTGTACGCGCTCATCGAGAGCGAGTCCGACGGGAATGACCGCGGGCTCTGGATGTCCACCAACGCGGGCCGCTCCTGGACGCGTGTGAGCGGTGACCCGCGCCTGGTGCAGCGCGCGTGGTACTACATCGAACTCTTCGTGGACCCCAAGAATGCGCAGCGCCTGTACGTGCTCAGTGCGCCGGCGCTGCGCTCCGACGACGGTGGCCGCACGTGGACCACGCTCGAGGGGACCCATGGGGACTACCACGATCTGTGGATCAATCCCGACAACCCACACAACTTCGTCATCTCGAACGACGGCGGCGCGGCCATCACCTTCGATGGTGGCGCGAGCTGGAGCTCGCAGGCCGTCATGCCAACGGCGCAGTTCTATCGCATCAGCGTGGACGACCGCTTTCCGTATCGCATCTACGCCGGCCAGCAGGACAACTCGTCGGTCGTGATCGCGAGCCGAGAACTCGGCGGCGGTGGCATCACGCCCGCGAGCTGGGCACCGTCGGCCGGCGGCGAGAGCGCGTTCCTTGCGTTCGATCCGGCGAAGCCGCGCTTCGTGATGGGGGGCAGCTACCAGGGCACGGTGGAGATCCTCGATACGGAGTCCAACGCCAGCACCAAGGTGATGGCCTCCCCCATTCAGTACCTCGGCATGGACGCGAAGGACATGCCGTACCGCTACAACTGGAACGCACCGATCATTCGCAGCCGCTGGGAGCCGAACACCTTCTATCACGCGGCGCAGCTGCTGCTCCGCACCACCGACATGGGGCGCACCTGGACGGAGGCATCGCCCGATCTCACGCGCAACGAGAAGGAAAAGCAGGGGCGCCCCGGCGTGCCGTTCACGAACGAAGCCGTCGGGGCGGAGAACTACGGCACGATTGCGTACGTGATGGAATCGCCGCACGAGCGCGGCGTGATCTGGACCGGCAGCGACGACGGCGTGGTGTCGCTCACGCGCGATGGTGGCGCGACGTGGACCAACGTCACGCCCAAGGGGCTCGCCGAGTGTCTGGTGAACGCGATCGAGGTGTCACCGCACGACAAGGGCACGGCGTACATCGCCACGACGCGCTACAAGTTCGACGACCACGCGCCCGGGCTGTACAAGACCACCGACTACGGTGCCACGTGGACGAAGATCGATCGCGGCATCCCCGACGGCGCGTTCACGCGCGTCGTGCGCGAGGACGACGTGCGTGCGGGGCTGCTCTTCGCCGGCACCGAGCGCGGGCTGTACGTATCTTGGAACGGCGGGCGTGACTGGTCGCCGTTTCAGCGCAACCTGCCGAACACGCCGATCACCGACCTGCGCGTGCACCAGAACAATCTCATTGCGGCCACATCCGGGCGCGCGTTCTGGATTCTCGATGATCTGCCGCTGCTGCGGCAGTACGAGCCGTCGGCACCCGGGATGCAGCTGTATGCGCCGGCCGACGCGTACCTCGTGCACGGGAGCAGCGAGCTCGATCGCACGTCCAGCAGCTTCGACGGGTCGCACCCCTCGCGCGGTGTGAACCCTGCGACGGGCGTGGTGCTGTACTACCGGCTGCCGGTGCTCGACAGCGCCGACACCGTCACGCTCCGCGTGTCGGACGCGAACGGCCGCGTGATCCGCGCGTACACGTCGGTGAAGGACACGACGTTCCGCCCGTGGGACGGCGGCCCTCCTGCGCCGACGGTGCTGCCGGCCAAAGCGGGGCTCAACCGTGTGGTGTGGGACATGCGCCACGAGACGATGCCGGGTGTGCCGGGCGTCTACCTCGAGGCCAGCTACCGCGGGCACAAGGTGCCGCCGGGCACGTATCGGGTGGTGCTCACCGCAGGCGCACGCAGTGACACCACGGAAGCACGTGTGCTCGCGAATCCGCTGTACGACATCGATGCGGCGACGTACGCCGAGTACGATGCGTTCATGACGGGAGTGGAGTCGGAGCTGCGCGCCATGCACGAGGAGACGAACCGCCTGTGGGAGGCGCGTGGGCAGTTGCAGGCCGTGCTCGCCGCGTTGCCGGCGACCGACGCGCGCTTCGATGGCGTACGCGAGGAAGCGCGCGTGCTGCAGCGGCAGATCGAGACGTGGGACAGCGTGATGGTGTCTCGGCAGTCGCGGGCCTACGACGACGTGGAGAACTTCGCGCAGGGATTCACCGCGAACTGGCTCTTCCTGGTGAACGCCACCGAGAGCGACGTGCCGCGCGTGAACGAGCCGTCGCGCGCACGGCGGGAGGTGCTCGCGGCGCAGTGGACGGAACTGCGCGCGCGGTCGGAGGCCATGCGGCAGACGGCGATTCCCGCGCTCAACCGGCGGCTGTTCGATCTGGGGATCGGGGCGATTCGCACGGATGGTGCGGAGCGGCGGTTCGTGCCGTGATTGGTGGGCGTTGTGGCAAGATATTGCCTTGCGGGCTCCGCCTTGCGGCGTAGAATTTCACAGCGATACCGTCTGCTCGCTCCCGGTCATCGGGCGTCCCACCCTCACCACGATCCGCCATGCGCCTCCGCTTCCGCCATCTCGGCACTCTCGTCGTCCTCGCCCTCACCCTCACCCGCACGGCCGCCGCGCAGACGGACGAGGACAAGACCCCGCTCGGCCAGCGCATGACCGCCATGAACGCGGCGCTCCGGCAGATCACCGCCCAGGTCGCGGACCCGTCCAAGAACGCGAGCACCCTCGAGCAGGTCGTGATCTTCCAGGCCAATGCCACGGAGGCCCTGACCTTCCGGCCGGAGAAGGAAGCGCAGGTGGCCGAGGCCGAGCGGGAGCAGTTCGTGGCCGACTTCCAGGCCGGCATCAAGGGGCTGCTCGTCACGGTGGACAGCCTGAAGGTGGCCGTGGAGGCCGGACGCAACGCAGACGCCGCGGCCATCGTGGAGGCCATGAAGGCCTACCAGCGCGAAAAGCACCCCGTGTTCCGCATCCGGAAGCCCCCCGCGCCGCTGCGCGACTGAACCGAGCGGGGGTCGGGCCGGGCTCACTGGTTTCCCGGATCGAACCGCCTTGGCTTTTCAGGGCGGGGCGTTTCTGAGAGCGCTTTTGTGAGGTCTGCCAAGGGGCTGATGACCAGCTGTCAACTTCCCCGCGCCCACGACACGCGTGGTGACGATGTGATCGCAGGCCCGGCGGCGAGAGCGGTCGGGCCTGTGGTGCGTCAGGAAGAGCAGCGACGCAGTCGAGCGATGTTGCGTAGAATTCGGGATAACCTCTGGAGGCAACCATGGACTGGCGCGAACAGATCGTTGTCGATGCGGGACGACAAGGCGGTCAGCCCTGCATGCGTGGGACGCGCATCCCCGTCTACGTGATCCTGGACAACCTCGCCGACGGCGAGAGCGAAGAATCCATCCTGGCCGAGTACCCAACGCTCACGCACACGCACATCCGTGCTGCGCTCGCGTTCGCGGCGGAGATCGCCCACGATCGCATCGTGCCGATTCCGGCCTGAGAATGCGGTTCAAGCTGGACGAGAATCTGCCGCGCGCCGCGCGCAGCATCCTGGCCGCACGCGGTTGGGATGTGCATGATGTGCACGAGGAGGGACCCGCTGGCTGGCGCCTTGTGGCTTGTCTCGAGGGAGCGCGTGCGCGTGCGTCGGCGTAACCTGGGAATCTGAACCTGCCTCGACCTGTGTCCACACCGCCCAATCGTAACGCCGACGCATCACACCATCGCCGCTTGATCGGACCCGCCCCCGCGAACTCCCGGTGAAACTCTGGATCGACGCCGACGCAACGCCGGTCGCGGTGAAGGAGATCTGCTACCGCGCCTCCGACCGCCTCAAGATCGAGGCGATCTTCGTGGCGAATCAGCGACTGCAGCTTCCCCCGGGGTACGCACTGCTGCAGAGCGTGCGCGTGGACGGCTCGGCCGACGCGGCCGACCGCTATATCGCCGAGCAGGCGGTGGCCGGTGACGTCGCGGTGACGCAGGACATTCCGCTCGCGGCGCTCCTGGTGCCCAAGGGCGTGGCCACGATCGACCCCCGTGGCGCGGTGTACACCGAGGAGAGCATCGGCGAGCGGCTTTCGGTGCGCAACTTCATGGAGGGGCTGCGCGGCACCGGCGTGGATACCGGCGGCCACGCGCCCTACGGACCACGCGAGCGGCAGCTGTTCGCGAATGCGCTGAATCGCGCGCTGACTCGCGCGCTGCGTGGAGCACCCGCGCCATCGTGAACCCTCGGCGCCACTGGCTGCTGCTCGCGGGCATCGCACTCGTTGCGCTCAATCTCCGGCCCGCCATCGCCAGCGTCGGCCCGCTGGTGGCCGACATTCGCGCGGCCACGGGGCTCTCCGACGCGGCGCTCGGGTTCATCACCACGCTGCCGCTGCTGTCGTTCGGATTGCTGTCCATGTTCGCGTTCGGCGTGGGTCGGCGGATCGGCATGGACCGCGCGGTCGGTCTGGCTGTCGGCCTCATCGGCGTGGGCACCGTGCTGCGCGGTGTGCAACCGATTGCGGCGCTCTATGCCGGCACGGCGCTGCTCGGTGTCGGCGTGGCGCTCGGCAACGTGCTGCTGCCCGCACTCGCGAAGCGTCACTTTCCGCATCGCACCGGACTGATCACCAGTCTCTACTCGAGCATGATGGGGCTCGGCGCCACGGCCGCGGCCGGGTTGAGTGTGCCGATCGCGGCGCGGATCGGGTGGCGGGGCGCGCTGGCGGTGTGGGTGGTGCCCGCGGTGGTCGCGCTGCTCGTGTGGCTGCCGCAGATGCGAACGGCGCCCCAGGTGCACGCCGTCACGTCGCGTGCATCGTTCGCCACGCTCGGCCGCTCGCGGCTCGCCTGGCAGGTGGCGCTCTTCATGGGATTGCAGTCGCTGACGTTCTTCGTGCTCGTGGCGTGGCTTCCCGACCTGCTGCAGTCGCGCGGCGTGAGCGAAGCCGCGGCGGGCGGGCTGCTCGCCCTCTCGCAGGCGATGGGGATGCTGGGCACGGCGCTGGTGCCGGTGTGGGCCGGTGCGTCACGCGATCAGCGCGCGATCATCTGGCTGCTCGCGACGCTCGAGGCGGTGGGACTCGTCGGGCTCGCGCTCTCCGGCGCCACGCTCGCGTGGCTGTGGGTGTCGCTCGTGGGCTTCGTGCTGGGCGGGACCTTCGGACTCGCGCTCACGATGCTCGTCCTCCGATCACACGATGCCGAAACCACGGGCCGGCTCTCGGGCATGGCGCAGAGCGTCGGCTATCTGATCGCAGCTACGGGGCCGCCGGTGTTCGGCTGGCTGCACGACGTCACGAACGGGTGGACCGTTCCGCTCGGATTCCTCGTCGCGGTGCTGCTCGGGAAGCTGATGTTCGGGCTGCCGGCGGGGCGACCGGGGACGGTGCGGGCGTAGCGGCGCAGGCAGGCTTCCGGAGTCCGGACCGCAAGTCCAATCCGGCGCGCACCGCATCCACGAAACATCCCTCCACCCCCGAGCGTACAACCCCGCGTTCCCAGTCGACGGACCCTCGCCACAGGATTCGCCTTGATCCCGTCCCTGTCCCGACGCCGCCTCACGCGGCTCGCGCTGGCCGCCGCGGCCCTGCTGCCCTCGGTCTCCGCGCCCGTTCACGCGCAGACCCTCGCGCCCATCACCCACGAGTCCTACACGCTCCCCAACGGCCTGCGCGTCATCCTCGCCGAGGACCGCAGTGCGCAGGTGGTGACCGTCAACGTCTGGTACAACGTGGGCGCGCGCAACGAGCGTCCCGGCCGCACCGGCTTCGCCCACCTGTTCGAGCACATGATGTTCCAGGGCTCGGACAACGTGCCCAAGGGCGATCACATGGCGCTGATCGAGCGCGCCGGCGGCAACATGAACGGCTCCACGGCCGACGATCGCACCAACTACTTCCAGTCGCTCCCGTCCAATCGGCTCAACCTCGGCCTCTGGCTCGAGGCCGACCGCATGCGCTCGCTCAAGGTCACGCAGGAGAACTTCGAGAACCAGCGCGAAACGGTGAAGGAGGAGCGGCGGCTCCGCATCGACAACCAGCCGTACACGGGCGCCTTCCTCAACGCGCTCACCAGCGTCTTCGACCCGAAGACGTGCTTCGCCTACGCGCACGAAGTCATCGGCTCCATGGATGACCTGAACGCCGCGACGCTCGAGGACGTGATCGAGTTCCACCGCACCTACTACGGGCCCAACAACGCCACGCTCGTCGTCACGGGCGACTTCCAGCCTGCCGAGACGAAGGCCCTCATCGCGCAGTACTTCGGCGACATCCCGCGCGGCCCGACGCCGCCCGACGTGCAGTGCGAGCAGCCGTTCGACACGGGACTCCAGCGCAAGAGCGTCACCGACGCGAAGGCCAACCTGCCGGCCGTGCTCATGCTCTGGCGCATCCCCGAGTACAGGAGCGACGACTGGCCCGCGCTCGAACTGCTCGCGACCATCCTCGGCAGCGGCGAGAGCTCGCGCCTCAATCGTGTGGTGGTGCGCGACGCCAAGGCCGCCGTCGGGGTCCAGACGCTCGCCGGCATCGGTCCGCGGCGCGGCCCCAACGTGTTCGGCGCGCTCGGCATCGCGAATCAGGGGGTCACCCCAGATTCGATCGAGGCGCTGCTCGGTCAGCAGGTCGCGGCGATCACGCAGGACGGCGTGACCGACGCCGAGCTCGCCAAGGCGAAGAACGCCTACAAGGCCGGCAAGATCGCCGAACTCGAGACGAGCATGGGACGCGCCGAGGCGCTCCACCTGGCGACGATGTTCCTCGGCGACCCTGCGGCCGCCACGAGCAACATCGACCGGTACATGGCCGTCACCATCGACGACATCCGACGCGTGGCCGCGAAGTACCTGCGCCCCGACAACAGCACCATCGTCCTCATCAAGCCGGAGACCGTGACGCCGTGAGCCGACACCTTGCCATCCGCGCCGGGGCGCTGGCGCTCACCGCCCTGTGCTCGGCCTCGCCGCTGGCTGCGCAGTATCCCACGCAGCCGCCGCCACCGCTGCCGCTCACGCCGGCCGCGCTGCCGCCCTTCCAGGAGGCCACGCTCGCCAACGGCGTGCGCGTGATCCTCGTGGAGTCGCACCGCAACCCCACCGTGGCCTTCCGGCTCGCACTCCCGGCGGGCGACGCGTACGATCCGGCGGGCAAGACCGGGCTCGCGTCCATGGTGGCCGCGCTCGTCACCAAGGGTGCCGGCCAGCGCAGCGCCGAACAGATCGCCGCCGACATCGAGAGCGCCGGCGGCGGACTCTTCGCCGGCACCGACGACGACTTCCTGAGCATCGCGGGCTCGGTGCTCTCCGAGTCGGCGCCGCTGGCCTTCGAGATCCTCGGTGACGTCGTCGCGCGCCCCACCTTCGCCGACGCGGAGTTCGAGCTCGCCCGCACGCAGACGCTCTCCGGTCTCCAGCTGAACGCGGCCGACCCGGGCTTCCTGGCTGGAAAGTATTTCCGAGCCGGCCTCTACGGCGCGCACCCGTACGGCGCCACCGCATCGGCCGCCACGACGCGCGCCATCACGCGCGCCGACCTGCAGGCGTTCCACCGGGATCGCGTGCGGCCGCGCGGCGCGCTGCTCGTGGTCGCGGGCGACATCACCATGCCGCAGCTGCGCACACTGGCCGACAAGGCGTTCGCAGGGTGGACCGGCGCGCCGGCGGCGGCACCGGCCATGCCCTCCCCGCCGGCCCGGAGCCGCACCGAGATCCTCCTCGTCCACCGCCCCGGATCCGTGCAGTCCAACCTGGTCGCCGGCAACCTGGCCATCGGCCCCGCCGACAGCAGCCGGCTCGCGGCGTCCATCGTGACCAACATTCTCGGCGGCGGGGCGGACGCGCGGCTGTTCATGATCCTGCGTGAGCAGAAGGGGTGGACGTACGGCTCGTACGCCCGCCTCACGCGGCCGCGCGGCATCGGGCGCTTCGAGGCCACCGCCGAGGTGCGCACCGAGGTCACCGACTCGGCGCTCGTCGAGCTGCTGGCGCAGCTCGAGCGCATCACCACCGAGCCCATCGCCGCGCCGGAGTTCGACGCCAAGCGCAACGCGATGGTGGGCTCCTTTCCGCTCTCCATCGAGACGCCGCAGGCGCTCGCCGAGCGCGTCGCCACGGTGCAGCTGTACGGCCTGCCGCGCGACTACCTGCAGACCTACCGCACGACGATGAGCGCGATCAGCGTGGCGCAGGGCACGGCCGCGGCGAAGCGCGTCATCCGGCCGACGCAGGCGCTCGTGGTGGTGGTGGGCGACGGCGCGAAGATCCACGACAAGCTGGCCGCGATCGCGCCCGTGCGCATCGTGAACGCCGAGGGCGACGTGCTGCAGGCGTCGGACCTGGTGCCGAAGGTGATCGCCGCGGCGTTCGACGCACGGCAGCTCAGCGCCTCGCGTGACTCCTTCGTGGTGATGGTGCAGGGGAACCCGCTCGGCGCGTCGGTCGTGTCGCTCGAGGCGACGAACGGCGGCTGGGTGGTGCGCGAGAACACGAACATCATGGGCGGCGTGGTGTCGCAGCAGACCACGCTGACGACCGATGCCGCGCTCGTGCCCGCGTCACTCGAGCAGGCGATGTCCATGCAAGGGCAGCCGCTCAAGACGTCGGTCGCCTTCGCCAACGGCAAGGCCACCGGCAGCGCGCAGACCATGTCGCAGCAGGGGCCGCAGACGATCACCGTGAACGCGGACCTGCCCGCGGGCACGATCGCGTCCGACGCGCTGCAGGCGGCGCTCCCGGCGTTCCGCTGGAGCGACGGCGCGACCTACACCGTGAACGTGTTCGCGGCGGGGAAGGGCACGGTGCAGCCGGTGACGCTCAAGGTCGTGGGGAGCGACACCGTCACGGTGCCCGCGGGTACGTTCGACAGCTGGAAGATCGAGCAGACGGGGGGCGAGGCGTCCGCGATGTTCTACGTCGCGAAGGAGAGCCGCCGCGTGGTGAAGATCGCCCCGGTGGGGCAGCCGCTGGAGTTGCAGCTGGCGAAGTAGCGGGGATCCAGGCGTGGTCCGCGCCGAGTGTGTCGCCGTCCGGGTGGCGGCGGCATCTCGTGTGCGCCGGGAGGACCTGCACTTCGCGCCTCGGTCGTCATCGAGGGCGGCACACCCCGCGCCCGACTCGTACATTCCTCGGCAATGACGCATTCGCCCGAGGACCCGACCCGATCGCTCCACCGGCCCGGCAGCTCGACGCTGGTGGCGCGCGACGTGCTCTATCGCAGCCTGTTCGCGCACGCCCTGATGGAGGTGCACATCTGGGAAGTCGTGCGCGACGCGCGCGGGGCCATTGCCACGTGGCGCCTCGTGGACGCCAACGCCGCAGCGCTCAAGTCCTGGGGGCGTGCGCTCGACGACGTCGTCGGTCGGACCACCGACGAGATCTTCCCCGGTGCGGATGCCGTGCGGACGTTCCTGCCGATCGTGGAGGAGATCATCAGCTCGGGGGTCCCCAGGGAGTGGGAGGTGGACTTCGCCGGCACAGGGCAGATCCTCCACATGATCAGCATCCCGGTGGGCGAGTACTTCGTGAGCACCGGCTTCGACGTCACCACCGACCGCACGCGCGAGCGCGCCCTGCGCGAGGCGCTGCTCAGCCTGACGCAGGCCACGCAGGCCGGCGGCGTGGGGCTCTGGGACTGGGACCTGCGCACCGACGAGGTGCACTTCTCCGACGAGTGGAAACGGCAGCTCGGCTACCACCCGGACGAGATCTCCAATCGCTACGAGGAGTGGCGCTCCCGCGTGCATCCCGATGACCTCGAGCGCACGCTGGAGCGGGTGCGGGCGAAGATCGCCGACCCCGAGGTCACGTACGACGTCGAGTTCCGCCTGCAGCACAAGGACGGCTCGTACCGCTGGATCCTCGCGCAGTCATCCATCATCCTCGGCGACGACGGGACGCCGCACCGCATGCTCGGCTCGCACGTGGACATCACCGAGCGGCGCCGACTCGAGGAGCGCGTGCGCGAAAGCGAGAAGCTGGAGGTGATCGGGACGCTGGCGGCCGGCATCGCGCACGACTTCAACAACCTGCTCGCCGCCATCACGGGCAACCTGTCGGTGCTGCGCGAGGCGCCGCCCGACGACGCTGAAATCCCGGAGCTGCACAAGGAACTCGAAGACGCCACTCGGCGCGCCTCGGCGCTCACCTACCAGCTGCTCAGTCATGCCAAGGGCGGCTCACCGATCCGCGACGTCACCTCGGTGCGCGAACTGGTCGTGGAGTCGGCGAGGTTTGTCACGCGCGGCTCGAGCTGTCGCTGCGTGTTCGACGTGGCGGATGATCTCAGCGCCGTGGAAGCCGATGTCGGCCAGCTCAACCAGGTCATCAACAACCTGGTGATCAACGCGATGCAGGTGATGCCGAGCGGCGGCACGATCGGCATCGGCGCGCGCGACGTCGTGGTGCAGCCCGGTGATCCGCTGGCGCTGTCGGCCGGCCGCTACGTGCGCATCACGGTGACGGACGAGGGGACCGGCATCTCCCCCGAGGACCTGCCGCGCATCTTCGACCCGTTCTTCACCACCAAGGCCTCCGGGAGCGGGCTCGGCCTCTCCAGCTCGCAGGCGATCGTCGCCGGCCATGGCGGTGGCATCACCGTCGCGTCCACCGTGGGGGAGGGGACGACCTTCGCGGTGTACCTGCCGGCCTCCACGGCCACACCGCGCGCGCGCGCCGAGCCGCAGACCGTGGTCGGCTCGGGACGCGTCCTCGTGATGGACGACGACCCCTCGCTGCGGCAGGTGTTCCGCCGCATGCTCGAACGACTCGGCTACGCCTGTGACGTCAGTGCCGACGGCGGCGAGGCGCTGCGCCACTACCGGGAGGCGATGGACGCCGGACAGCGGTACGATGCCGTGATCCTCGACCTCACGGTCCCGGGGGGCGAGGGGGGGGCGCGCGTGCTGCCGCCGCTGAAGCGCCTCGACCCGGATGTCGTCGCCATCGTGACGAGTGGTTACACCGATGCCGATGTCCTCGAGCGATACGAAGCGTACGGCTTCCGTGGTCGCATCCTGAAGCCGGTGGGGCTCGCCGCGTTGAGTGCCGAACTCGCCCACGTGCTCGCGGACGCCGAGTCGCGACCGTCGGGTCGCCCTGCTACCCCCGCAACCCGCGCAGGTACCGCTCCGGATTCGCCAGGAAGTCCCGCGTGAGCCGCACGTGGTCCGTCTCGTCCCACGCCACCTCGGCGATCGGCGCCTCGTCGAACGAGTAGATGCGCGCGTTCGGGAACGCGAGCAGGATCGGCGAATGCGTCGCGATCACGAACTGCGCGCCCTCGGCGACGAGGTCGAAGATCATGGCGAGCAGCGCGAGCTGACGCTGCGGCGAGAGCGCGGCTTCGGGCTCGTCGAGCAGGTACAGCCCCTTCGGCACGAGGCGCTGCTGGAAGAAGTTGAGGAACGCCTCGCCGTGTGAGCGCGCGTCCGGATCGGCGCCGTAGCGCCGGTCCATGTCGGCCATGCTCGCCTTGAGCGGCCCCATGGCGAGCGTCTTCGCGTACGCCGAGCGGTCGGCGTACTCCTCCTCCATGCGTTCGAGCGTGTCGACGAACTCGGCGCGCTCCCGCTTGAGCTGCAGCTGAAAGCCGAAGAAGTCCTCGGCACGCAGGAACAGTCCGCGGTTGGTGCGCAGCCGCCATGCGAGCGTGAGCGCGCGCGAGAGCATCCCCTGTTCGTGCAGCGTGGGGTCGCGCCGCGCCTGGTCGATCGAGCCGGCGGCCGGCAGGTTCGCGGCGATGGCGATGGCCTCGAGCAGCGTGGACTTGCCCGAGCCGTTCTCACCCACGAAACACACGACGGGCGCGTCCATGTCGAGCGCGTCCAGCGACTGGATCGCGGGCACGGTGAACGGGAAGCGCGGCGGCGCCCAGTCGGGGTGCGTGTGGGTGACGCGGAGGAGCAGGGACACGCCTGATCGATGCCGCGTCGCGGGGGCGAAGGCAAGGCCGCCGAGCCGGTCCGGCGGCCGGTGGGTGGTCCCGTTCGGGGGCCCCGTTTGCATGTCCGGGAACCCGGACGGGACAGCGCCTCATTGACCCGTGGCTCCGTGAAATTACGGAGGCCGCTGATTCCCAACCGGTCCCGGACTCCCATGCTGGCTGCCGTGCTTCGCGCCGCCGTGTTGCTCGTACTCTTCGTTTCCTCGCTCTCCGCGCAGGGGGGCCCCCCGACCGGTGGCCCGCCGGCTGGCGGCCGGCCCGGTGGCGGCCCTCCGGGTGGCGCCCGGCCCGGCTTCGCGGCCGCCGGCCCCGACAGCGCCACGCTGCAGGCGGAGGCCATCCGCGTGTTCCTCGACTGCCAGGGCCGCGTGCGCGGCTGCGATCGCGACTTCCTCGTCACGGAAGTCAACTTCGTGAACTGGATGCGCGACCGCTTCGACGCCGACGTGCAGGTGCTCGTGACGGCGTTCACGAACGGCGGCGGCGGCACCGAGAACACGCTCACGTTCCTCGGCCGGCGCCGTTTCGAGGGGCTGGTGGACACGCTCATCGTGAACACGCTCCCCAACGATCCCGACGACGCGATCCGGCGCGCGCTCGCCCGCACGGTGAAGCTCGGGCTCGCGCGCTACGTGGCGCGCTCGCCGATCGCCAGTCGCGTGCAGGTGATGTACGCCGCGCCCTTCGGCCAGCGGCAGCAGGTGAGCGCCTCGAACCTCAAGGATCGCTGGAACCTGTGGACGTACACGGCCAACACGAACATGTTCGTGCGTGCCGAGGAGCGGCAGCGCCAGGTCAACGGCTCGCTCTCGCTGTCGGCCAATCGCGCCACGGAGAAGTGGAAGCTCAACGTGTCCGTGTCGGGCAACGTGAACACGCAGCGGTTCGAGATCCCGGAGACGGCGACGCGGCCGGCCTTCACCGTGCGCAACGAGCAGCGCACCTACAACGCGAACTCGCTCATCGTGCGTTCGCTGTCCGACCGCTGGTCGGCGGGGCTCAAGCTCGGCGCGGGCCACTCCGACTTCCTCAACCAGAGCGTGGCGATCCGCGCGCAGCCCGCGATCGAATACAACCTGTTCCCCTGGACGGAGCAGACACGGCGGCAGCTCACGTTCCTCTACAACGTGGGGCCGAACTACTACCGCTACCAGCGCACCACGGTCTTCGACCTCGACGAGGAAACGCGCTGGAGCCAGCAACTCACCGCGTCGCTCGTGGCCCGCCAGCAGTGGGGTTCGTCGAACGTCTCGCTCGACTGGCTCAACTACCTGCACGACTTCAACCGAAACGCCCTGACGCTCAGCGGCAACCTCGACCTCCGGCTCGGGCGCGGCTTCTCGCTCAACATCGGTGGCTCGGCGGCGCGCATCAACGACCAGATCTACCTGCCGCGCGCCGGCAACACGGAGGAGGAGATCCTGCTGCAGCGCCAGGCGCTGGAGACGGGCTTCCGCATCACGACCAACATCGGCATCCGCTACACGTTCGGGTCGATCTACAACACGATCGTGAACCAGCGTTTCAGCAGCCTCGGCGCGAGCGGCGGCCGGTTCAACTTCTTCTTCTTCTGAGCCGGCGCGTCGCCGGCACGGTGGGGGGAATCGGTCTCCTTCCCACCTGCGCCGGCACGCGACGCGTTTCCTCACCGCGACGTCATGACCGCCCCGACCCCTCCATCCCGCAGCGGCGCCACCGCGCTCCGCCCTGCCACCTACGCCGGTGTCGCCGCTGCGACCGTGTCCATCGCGGCCGCGCTGCTCATCCGATTCCTGCCGTCGTTCACGTCGGTGGTCACTGGCGTGCACTTCCTGGCCACGCTCACGCTGTTCACCATGGCCGGCGCGCTGGCTGCGCGCCTTGGCGCGGCGGGGTGGCGGGCCGGCATGTTCGCGGGGCTGCTCGACGCGCTCGTGGGGCATCCGATCGCGTTCCTGCTGTCGTCGCCGCCGGAGCCACCGCAGGTGACGCTGCAGATCGGCACGGAGGCCACACCGGAGCTGCTCGCCAGCCTGCACCTGTGGGGCGCGGTGCTGGGTGCCGTGTCGGCCGTGGTGATTGCGATCGTCGCGGGCGCCGTGGGCGGCTGGTACGCGCGGCGGACGGGTGTGGCGCGGTGAGGTGGTGTCGGTCGCTGCGGCACCACGCCCGCGTGCTAGTAACGCTTGCCGTTAATAGCGCCCCACGTTATGCTCCCCACGATTGCCAGTTTTGCCAACCGCGACACCGAACGCCTGTTCGACCGAGAGCCTGTGCGCCGCTTTCCGGCCTCGCTGCGGCCGGTCATGCTGCGCAAGCTGCTCCTGCTCGACGCCGTCGTCGCGCTGGAAGAACTGCGAGTGCCGCCCGGCAATCGGCTGGAGAAGCTCAAGGGCGATCGTGCCGGACAGTACAGCATCCGCATCAATCAGCAGTGGCGCGTGTGCTTTCGCTGGCGGCAGGGTGCGGCGCATGACGTCGAGATCGTTGACTACCACTGAGCCGGACATGCCGACCAAGCTCGCTCCGATCCACCCCGGTGAGATCCTCCTGACGGAGTTTCTGGAACCGCTCGGCCTGTCGCAGTATCGCCTGGCACACGACGTCTCCGTTCCGCCGCGACGCATCAACGAGATCGTGCATGGCAAGCGTGCCATCACCGCCGACACGGCGCTGCGCCTCGGCCGCTACTTCGGCGTGTCGCCACAGTTCTGGCTCAACCTGCAGACGCGCCACGACCTCGAGGTGGAGCGTGATCGGCTCGGGCCGCGTCTCGGGGAGGAAGTCGCCGTGCACCGGGCGGCGAGCTGACGCGGCGACCGCAGCGCTCGCGCAATCGCGCGGAGATCGCGTCGCCCGCGTTCGTTTCGTCCGCATCCGTGTCGCTCAGCGTGGCGACTCCGCGCGCCGCAGCTCTTCCGCCCAGTGCTCCACCACCACCATGGCCCCCGCGCGCGACCCATCGGCGCGGCGCACCATGAGGAAGCGCCCATCGGGCGCGACATCGTAGTTGCGCCGCGAGAGTGACGTCTGCGCGTATTCGCTGGCGTCGAAGAGCACGCGCGTGCCGAGTACGGTGAACTCCCGCGCCGCGCTGACCCGTGCTTCCATCATGCGGGTGGAGAGATCGAGGAAGTAGATCGCGCTGCCATCACGCGCCCAGCGTGGTGTGAATCCGCCGCCGCTCGAAACGAGCGTTCGTGAGGCATCGGGCGCATCGATTGGCGCCACATACACCTCTTGGCGACCGCTCCGATTGCTCACGTAGGCGAGCCAGCGGCCGTCCGGAGAGACGGCGGGCGAGTACTCGGTGGCCTCCGTGGCCAGCAGGGGGATCCCGATAGTGTCCTGCAGGCTGCGCGTGACCAGGATGTCGCCGTTGCCATCGGTGGGCGTGGTGGTGCGCACGAGTACGCCCTGTCCGTCGGCACGCCACACCTGCTCCGAGATCGGGCGTGTGCTGCGCATGAGCAGCGCGGGCAGCCCGCTGCCGTCGGCCGCTCGTCGATACACATCGCCGGTGTTGGTGCGGCCGCTGCTGCCCAGATAGCTCACCTGCCGTCCATCGGGACTCCACGCCGGCTCGCTCGCGTTGCCGTCGGCGCTGAGGCGCACGGGCTGCCCACCCTCGCTGCGCACCCAGAGCGCCACCTGGTTGCCGTCGCGCTGCGAGACGGCCACACGCCGACCGTCGGGGGAGAGTGCCGGACTGCCGAATGCTCCACGCCACGTGGAGTCGAACGGCGTGGGCTGCCCGTCCTGCGACACCCACACCAGCTCTCGCGCATCGCCGCCGTCCTCCACCGAGTAGACGAGCGTGCCGCTGGCGGAGACGGCGAAATCGACCGGCCCGATGATCGACTGTGGCAGGCCTTCGGCCACCAACCGCGCCGAGCCGGCGAGCGTGCGCGTGCGCGCATCGAACGGCACGACCCACAGCTTGCCGTCCACCGTGCTGTACAGCAGGTGCCCGGTGTGCACCCAGCGCGCGCGCACGCCTTCCATGAGCCGAGTGTGCACGGTGTCACCGATCGTCTGCACGGTGATGAACCGGCTGCCGTTGCGCATCTCGGTCTGGTAGAGCAGGGTCTTCCCGTCTGGCAGCAGGTCCGGGTGCATGTGCGCCAGCTCGCCGCCGACCGTATCAACCACGGTGACGCGTTCGGCGCGACGGCAGTCGGTGGGACGGCAGCGCGTGATGTGCAGCCGGCCTTCCGTCGAGCCCCGGTAGATCCACCCATCACTGCCCCACAGCAGCGCGTCTGGGACGCTCACCGAGTCGTCGAGCACGGTGGTCGGACCACCCGCCGCCGGCATGGCGACCAGGCGACCGCCGAGGTAGAACAGCAGTTGTGTCCCGTCCGGCGAGAACGTCACCGCGATCGCGTCCTCGGTGCCCGGCACGGGTTCGAAGCCGAGCGCGTCGCGGCGACGCACGAGCAGCACGCCGCCCGGTCCGCCGCTCCGCGTGATCAGTGAACCGTCGGGGGAGATGTTCACGTTGGTCAGCCACAAACGCTCCGAGCTCACCGAGTCGGCCACCAGCGGATAGCGAATCACGTCGGGTCGCGGCACGGGGCGGAGCAGGCTCCATGCGGCGACCGCAGATGCCAGGAGCGCAACGGCGGCCATGGCGATCGTGCCGCGTGCTGCTGGTGCGGGTGGTGCGGAGCGCGCTGCGGCGGTGGTGTGTGCGGTGCGCGATGCCAGCACGTCGCGCGTCTCGAGCGCCGCCGCGAACTCGCCGGCACTCGCGAACCGATCGGCCGGCAGCTTCTCGAGGGCGCGCAGCACCGCCGCCTCGATGTGGTCCGGCACCGCCTTGCGCTGCTGCACGAGGCCGCGGGGTTCCTCGGTCATGAGCCGAGCGACGATCGACTGCACCGTAGGCCCGGTGAACGGCGGCTCGCCCGCGAGCATTTCGTACAGCACGGCGCCGAGCGCGTACACATCGCTGCGCGCATCGATGGTGCGTTCGCCCGTGGCCTGCTCGGGGCTCATGTACTGCGGCGTACCGAGCGAGAGGCCCGTTTGTGTGAGCCGCTGGCCGGCGCTCTGCACGGCGAGTGCGATGCCGAAGTCG
>JAABRO010000041.1 GCA_011390885.1 Gemmatimonas sp.
CAAACTCTCCAATGAGTGTCTGCTAGCTCTATCACTTATTTCTGATCCCCAGATCCGAAGACCCGGGCACCGGAATCATCAGGTTGAACTCTTCCCGCGGATGATGAATCCGCGGATCTCTGAGTCCGCCCCGCACATCCTTCTGATCTCGACTTCGATTGTCAATCAGCATCCGGCCCGCTGCCCAACCCGCGCAGCCACCGGTGATTTCACGCCGCGATTTCAGCGGCAGCCTTTCATCTTAACCAGACAAACTTCAGTTGTCCAGTGGCTTCCCGAAAAAAAGTGTGCGACGTTTTCAGCGCGACCACCACTTTCCAGAAACCGAGTCCGCTTCGCCGCCGAACAACAGCGGCACAGCGAAGGGACCGCATCTTACCACTCGCAGAGCCCTTCCGCAAGCCCCAACTTCGAACTGGCCCCGAACCCGTCCCCTCCGTAGATCCGGAGACACAAGAGCCGGAAGCTCTCGCTCCCGGCTCTCGACGGTGATGGCTCGGACACCATCGCATGCGCCCTCTAGGACTCGAACCTAGAACCTACTGATTAAGAGTCAGCTGCTCTACCGATTGAGCTAAGGGCGCGAACTCGACCTGCCGACCTGCTTTCCCCTCAAGACCAACGCGCCAGGAGGGACTCGAACCCCCGACCCGCAGCTTAGAAGGCTGCCGCTCTATCCACCTGAGCTACTGGCGCAGTCACGCCGCCAGCACGGCCCAAGCTGTCCCGCCACGCACACCTACCGAAGCGATCGGGGCGGCCGGATTCGAACCGGCGACCTCCTGCTCCCAAAGCAGGCGCGATACCGGGCTACGCTACGCCCCGTGTGACGGTCGCGGAGATTACACCGTTCTGCGTCGTCGGTCAACTGGTCATGGAAAAATCGTTGACGAAGTGCGCCAGTACCGACCGAACCGCGCGCGCGCGGTGGCTGACACGCGCCTTCGTCGCCTTCTCCACCAGCCCGAAACAGGCCTCGAGTTCCTCAGACCAGAAGTACGGATCGTAACCGAACCCCTGCGCCCCGCATGGCGCCTGCAGGATCCGGCCCGCCGTCGTGCCACGCGCGCTGAGGCGGCCACCCGTCCAGACCAGTACGGCACTGCACGCGTAGTGCGCCCCCCGGTCCGTCACGCCGTCGAGCGCCGCCAGCAGGCGCCGATTGTTCGCCGCGTCGAGCGCGGCACCCAGCAGCCCGGTCTCGGCCCCCCACCGCTTGCTCCGCACACCCGGCGCGCCATCGAGCGCGTGCACGCACAGCCCGGAGTCTTCGGCGAGGACCAGCCGCCCTCCGCTGCGCTCGTGAAAGTGCGCCGCCTTCGCGAGCGCGTTCTCCTCGAACGTCTCGAAGACCTCGAGCGCATCCTCCACCACAGGCTCCTCCACCAGGCCCGCTTCGTCCAGCGACTCGGTCTCCAGCCCGAACTCGGCCAGCAGAGGGCGCAACTCCGCCAGCTTCCCGGCGCTGCGTGTCGCGAGCAGGACCGTACGGCCCGACATGCGCTCCGCCCCCATCGCGCCCCCTTCGCTTCCGCTCAGGGCGCCAGGCCCAGCGCCGACGCCTGCGCGGCGTGCAACTCGCGAATGCCGCGCTCGGCGAGGTCGAGCAGCGCATCGAGTTCCTTCCGGTCGAAGGTGCCCTGCTCGCCGGTGCCCTGCACCTCGACGAACCGTCCGCCGGTGCACATGACGACGTTCATGTCCACTTCCGCCCGCACGTCCTCGTCGTAGTCGAGGTCGAGGTGTGGCGCCCCCTGCACCATGCCCACCGACACGGCGCCGACGCGACGCTTGACCGGCGACTCCGCCGCGCGCTCCGTGCGCACGAGCCAGTCGAACGCATCGACGACGGCCACGGCCGCGCCCGTGATGGCCGCGGTGCGTGTGCCGCCGTCGGCCTGCAGCACGTCGCAGTCGATGCGCACGGTGAACTCGCCGAACGCAAAGTCGTCGAGCATCGCGCGCACGCTCCGTCCGATCAGACGTTGGATCTCCTGCGTGCGGCCGCCGAGCTGCGTGCGCTCGCGCGATGTGCGCGTGCGCGTGGCCCGCGGCAGCATCGCGTACTCGGCCGTGAGCCAGCCCAGCCCGCTGCCGCGACGCCACCCCGGCACGCCGTCCTCGATGCTGGCTGCGCACAGCACGCGCGTCTGTCCGAACGACACGAGGCACGACCCTTCCGCGTGCGGCACGGCACCGCGCTCGAGCGAGATGGGGCGCAGCACGTCACGCGGCCGCGTCGTGCGCAGGGGAAGGCTGGTGGAGTCTGAGGCGGTCACGAGAAGCAGTTGGTGAAAGAAAGCGAGCAAAGGGCGGCTCGCACGCGATGGACGATCACGACGACCGCATCAGACGCGGCCTTCCTGCATGCTCGCAATGATGCCGGTCGTGGACTGTCCCGGAACCAGCGGGATCACGATCACGCGCCCGCCGCGTGCACGCACGACGTCGGCGCCCACGATCGTGTCGGGAGCATAGTCACCTCCCTTCACGATCACATCGGGTTGGAGGAGCGCCACCAGCTCGGCCGGGGTGTCCTGCCCGAAGATCACGACCGCGTCGACCATCTCGAGCGCCGAGAGCACGCGGGCGCGTTCTTCCTGCGTGCGCACCGGACGTGTCGGTCCCTTGAGCCGGCGCACCGACGCATCGCTGTTGAGCCCGACGAGCAACGCGGCGCCTTCCCGTCGCGCGCCGAGCAGCACGTCGATGTGCCCCGGGTGCAACAGGTCAAACACACCGTTCGTGAACACCACCGGGCCGGCGACGCGCGCGCGCCACTCGGCCGCGGTCGGCCAGTCGAGGACCTTGGCACGCGGATCGCGCACACCGACCGCATGCAGCGCAGTCATGACGTCACCACTGCGAAAGCATGTCGTCGATGAGCTCGTTGACCAGCTGCTCGATGGCCTCACGTCGTCCGCGCAGTTCCGCCCCTTCGGCGTACTGCGCCTCGCGTCGCGCCCCGGTCTTGGTCTGCAGCGACTCACCTGTCCGCTGGTTCACGATCTCGAAATCGACCACGAGCTGCAGCTTGCGGCGTGCCGAGGTCGCCTGCCGCGGATCGGCGGCAACACCGACCGGCAGGTCGACCTCGTATTCCTTGATCGTGCCGGTGACGAGCACGTCGGCCCGATCGGCCGGTGCGTCGCGGAGATTGAGGCGATCCTGCATGGCCTTGCGCAGCGCCTCGAACAGTTCACGCTGGACATCAGGCACAGGCGTGAGGTTGTCGAACGGCAGCACGGCCACAGTGCGCAGCTCACGCGGCAGCCCGCCGCCGGCGAATCCGTACAGGCAGCCGGATTGCACGAGCACGGCAGCGGCCGCGACGGCGAGCATGAACGGGCGCCAGGCGCGCCGGGTACGGCTATGGCTTGCGCCAGATGGCATCGTCGAAGCCTTCTTCGATGGACAGGATTTCGGAAACGGCGAGATTCAGCGAACGGCGACCGCTCGTGTGCACATAGCGCAGGCGCAGCGCGCCATCGGCCTGCGGCACACGCTCCGCCCACTCGACCACACGGCCGTCTTCGATGCGCTCGATGCGGACGAGGGCGGAGCCGAAGAAGTGCACACGCCATGTGCGACGGTCATTCGTCGTGCCGGAAATATCGGCGCGCAGGGTGTCGCCGTCGAGCCGTACGGTCGTGTCGCGCCCCGGTGGCAGCGCGACACGGCCGAGCGCAGCCCACAGCAAGGGTGGCGGTGGGAGGAAGCGCCGGATCATGTCGATCCCCGGCACGAACAGCGAGTCGCCCTCGAGGATCGCCAGGCCGTTGCCGTACCCGTTGGCGATGAACAGGTCGAGACGGGCGCGCTCCGGTGGACCGGTGCGCACAACCCCGTCGCCCTTCACGTCGAACGTGTCGTCCTCGTAGGTCCAGTCGAAGCGATACAGCTGCGGTACGGCTGGCAGCGGCGTGCGGGGAATGGCGCTGCTCGTCTCCACGCCCACGAGCGGTCGGGCACGCGGCGCGCAGGCGGCGGCCGTGAGAGCGACGAGCAGCAACGCCGACCAGCGGCCGGCGGAGCGCATCGAGCCACTCATGGCACCTCCACCCGCAGGATGCGGTCGCCGAGCAGCAGCTCATCCATCACGCGGAGTCCGTCGACGACTCGCGCGAAAACGGTGTAGCCCCCATCGAGGTGCGGCTGCGGCGTGAGCGTGAGGAAGTACTGGCTGCCACCCGTGTCGGGGCCTGAGAGCGCCATGCCGACCGCGCCCCGCTCGTAGCGGTGCCGGTTGAGTTCGTCGCGCAGCGTGGTGCCCGGGCCACCGCTGCCAGTGCCCGTGGGATCGCCATCCTGCGCGACGAAGCCGGGGATCACGCGGTGAAATCGGGTACCGTCGAACCAGCCACGGCGCGCGAGCTGCACGAAGTTGTCCACGGTTACGGGAGCATCCGAAGCGAGCAGGTCGAGAGTGATCACGCCGCGCGCGGTGTGCAGGCGCGCCCGGGAGGCCGTCGCCGAGCTCGTCGACAGCCATCGGGCAGCGATCCGCTCGTACTCCGCCACCGAACGTGGCACGAGCTCCACGGCCGACCAGTGCGCGAGCGGCGCCACGTCCCGTACCCCCGCGCGCACGGCCGGGTCCGACGGCGCGGTCCAGCGCGACAGCGCGGCCTTCAGCGAGTCGTCGAACGCGAGGCTGTCGCGTCGCCAGGCGGCCGCGATCACCCGCAGCGCGGCCGACCGAACCGGGCGCGTGGTCTCCAGGGAGTCGACGCGGTACAGGCTCGCCGCCCGCTCGGCGTCACGCGCCGTGGCGCTTCGCGACAGCACGCCGAGCGCCGTGGAACGCACGAGCGCCGCCGTATCCTGCAGCATGTCGACCACCGCGGCTCGTGCCGCCGGCTGCTCGGCGACGCCGGCCAGGGCGCTCAGCGCGGCGGCGCGCACGCGTGGCGCGGGATCGCGACGCGCCCACGCGGTGCGTTCCAGCGGAGCGGCGGCCGATGGCAGCAGCGCCGACCACTCGAGTGCCGCCACGCGACGCCACGGATCGTCGTGATGCTGCCACCGATCGCGCTCGTGCAGGAGCTGCCCGCGGCGCACGGCCCCGTCGAGCAGGGCGCGCTGCACCATGTACGTGCTGTCCGCCACGAAGGCCGCCTGCCACGCGGCGGAGTCCCGGCCCAGCATCGGCCCGATCACTTCCGCGGCCACGGCACGCACCGGGGCGGCCGGGTCACGGATCGCGGCGAGCAGCGCTTCACGCAGGCGCGCGTGCTCCGGCGCCTGGCCGACGGCAACACCCGTGGAATCGCCGGCCATCACCTGCGACGCGGCCGAGCGGACCGCTTGTACGCGCACCTGCAGATCCGCGTCGCGAACGAGCGACCGCAGCGCCGAGCGTGCGCGATCGGCAAGCGAGTCGCCGGTCGCCGCGCGCGCGGCGGCGACCGCCACCTGCGCGCGCACCTCCGCCGCCGGGTGCGCATGAAGCGCGAGCACGTCGGCGACACCGGCGACCGCGCGCGGTCGCGCGATTGCGTACGCCGCCGCCTCGGCAACACGCGCGTGTGTGTGGTGGAGAAAGGGACGGATGCGCGCCACGGGCACCGGGCGCAGCACCGACGCGGCGCGCAACAGCGCCACGAGGCGCGAAGGCGCGACCGACGCCGCGCCCGACTCGGCCTGCGCCAGCGCTCGCTCGACCGCATCGCGCCCCGGTTCACCGAGCGCGCCCAGCGCCCATGCCGCCTCGGAGGCCGGTGCGTCGGCGTTTCCGATGGCAGTGGCGGCAAGTGCGTCGACCGACGCCGTGTCGCGCGCGAGCCCGAGCGCGAAGGCCGCCGTGGCGGCGATCGCCGTGTCGGGGTCGGCCACGAGCGCACGCAGCACCCCATAGCGCGAGCGTTCTCGCAGCTGACCCACGAGGAGCACGGCACGCCGCCGGCGCGCCGCGCTCGCGACGTCGGCGGTGTGCGCGGTGAGCACGCTGTCGAGCAGCACGGTATCAGCACGCCGGGCGTCGGCCATGGCGAGCAGGCGCGCGTCCACGCGCTGGGCGGGCGCGACGCGCGGAGCCGGTGCACTCGTCGGCGTGAATGGGCGGCACGCCGCGGCACCGAGCAGGCACCCGACCGCGAGGCCCGCTCGCATCGCGCGCCGCCTAGGAGGCATCCGGCCGGCCAAGCGCGCGCTGGAGCGTCTCGAGAATCGGTGCGGGCAGTCGGCTCGGCCTGCCGCCGGGATCGAGGGCGACGAGCGACGTGGACGCCGTCACGAGCGTGCGGCCGGTCTCCCCATGTTCGATGCGATACGCGAACCGCATGCTGCGCGAGCGCACCTCATCGAGCCGCGTGTAGACCACGATCGGATCGTCATAGCGCGCGGAGCCGACGAAGCGCAGCGATGCATCGCTGACGGCGAGTGTGATGCCGTCACGCTCCATGTCCGCGTAGGATCGACCGAGCGCGCGGATGAAGTCGGTGCGGCCGATTTCGCACCAGACGAGATAATTCGCGTGGTACACCACGCCCATCTGGTCGGTCTCGGCGTAGCGGACCCGGACCTCGGAGCGGTGCTCGTACGGTGTCGATTCGGTCATCGAGTGCGGTGGGCGCGAGGGGGGAGTCCGTGGCCGGCGCCGTGCCGGTCCCGAGGCAAGATGGACGACCGTCGGCCTGCGACTCAAGCGGCGACGCGATTTGTCCTGTTTCGCGAGGCGCGTTAAACTGCCCGCGTGCTCCCCTCCCCCGTGCTCATCTTCGGCGACGCCCACCTGGGCATCGCGCCACCGGCTGCGGAGCACGACCTGCTGCGCTTCCTGCGTGCCGTCCCGTCGCAGGCGCGATCGCTCGTGATCATGGGCGACCTGTTCGACTTCTGGTTCGCCTGGCGGCATGCCATGCCGAGATCGGGCTACCGCGTGCTGGCCGCGCTGGCCGACCTGCGCGAGGCGGGGCTGCCGGTGCTCTGGATCGGTGGCAACCACGACTGCTGGGGCGGTGACACGCTGCGCGAACTTACCGGCGCCGACTACACGCTCGATCCGTGGATGGGCCAGCTCGGTCCGTGGAGCACGCGACTCGCCCACGGCGACGGGCTGCGGGAGCTGGAGGACCGGCCGTACCGTCGACTGCGCCGGGTGCTGCGGCATCCGCTCGCCATCAAGGCCTACGGCTGGCTGCATCCGGACACGGCCACCTCGATCGCATTGCGGTCGTCGCACACCAGCCGCAACCGCCGCGCGGGTGACGAGGGACGCGGACTGCATGCCGTCGCGTCGTCGTGGATGCAGTCGCCAGGCGATCCGGAGCTCGTGGTGTTCGGGCACTCCCACATTCCCGCGCTGCTCCCAGCTGGGCGTGGGATCTATGCGAACGCGGGCGCGTGGTATCTCGACCGCCAGTTCCTGCGCGTGACGGACACGCAGGTGGCCCGCGTCCAGTGGACGGGCTCAGCCGAAGGTGACGTGCTCGACGTGATCGATCGCGCCGGCGAGGAACTGCTGACCGAGCGCGAGGAACCGGTCCGGCGCGTCTGAGGCCACGAAGCGATGCCTCGGCGGCGTCGCGCGTTCGGCGGCACGCAAGCCGAGTCGATCGAGCGTGTCGGCGGTGACGAGCGCGGTTTCGTCGGCCGAATCGATGAGCCGGACGGACGGACCGGCGAGCTCCGCGAGGAGCGGCGTGAGCAGCGGATAGTGCGTGCAGCCAAGCACCAGCGCGCCGATGCCATCGGCCAGCAAGGGCGCGAGGTACTCCTGCGCAACCATGCGGGTGACCGGGCGGTCGAGCCAGCCTTCCTCGACCAGCGGCACGAGCAGCGGACAGGCGCGGGCGAGGACGACGACGTCGGGATCGATGGCGTGAATCGCTCGCTCGTAGGCGCCGCTGGCGATCGTGCCCACGGTTCCGATCACGCCGACCGGTGTCCCATGCGCGGCACGCACGGCGGCCCGTGCGCCCGGCTCCACGACGCCGACGACCGGCACCGGCAACGTGTCCTGCAACCGTCCAAGCGCGTAGGCCGTGGCCGTGTTGCAGGCCACGACCACCGACTTGACACCCTCATCCACGAGCCAGCGTCCGATTTCGTCGGCGTAACGTCGCACCGTATCGGGACTCTTGGGGCCGTACGGCACGCGCGCGGTGTCGCCCACGTACACGATACGCTCGTGCGGCAGCCGTGCCATGAGCGAACGCACGACGGTGAGTCCGCCGATGCCGCTGTCGAACACCCCGATAGGCGCGTCGGTCCCGCTCACCGCCACCGCGCCATCAGAAGCGAATCGTGGTGACGAGTGCGAGCCCCTGCTGCGTCGGGACCATGGAGACGCGCGTCGGCACGTCCCACAACTGCGCGCCGACGAAGGCATCGGCGCCGGCGATGAGATGATTGAAGATGAGAGCGGCGGTCCAGTCCTCGACGTGCAGCTTGCGACTGCGTTCCATCGAAGCCTCGAAGCGAGGCGGCAGCGCACCGACGGCCGTCACGGCCCCCGTGGCCGGGTTCACCTGGAAGTTGCCGGGGATGGTGTCGGTGCCCTGGCGGCGCACCTCGCGCACATCCGCCATGGAGCGCCGGAGCATGGCCAGCGCCGCCAGCTCGATGCCGGCGAAGAGGGCGCCCGACGTGCCGCGTTCGAGTCGCGACTGCGCGAGTCCGGGGACCAGCGCCGAGAGCAGGAACGCCCGTCTCGGCGACAGCGGGGGTCGCAGCACGACGGGGCGACGCGTGGGTCGGCGCGAGGAGTCCGGCACCGTGACGGGAAGCGCCGGCACGACGACAGGCACGACTGCGGAATCGCGCGTCGTCGAATCGCGACGCACGGAATCGGGGCGCACCTGCGCCTCGGCGCGCACCGGAATCGCGAGCAGCAGCACCGCCAGGAGCCAGCGCATCGGCAGGCGCACGAGCGTCAGGGGAGCGCCGCGACGAGTTCGATCTCGACGCGCACGTCGCGCGGCAACCCGGCCACGGCGACGGTGGAGCGCGCCGGCTTGCCCTCACCAAAGACCCGCGCATACACCTCGTTCATGGCCGGAAAGTCGGCCATGTCGCGAAGGAACACCGTGGTCTTGATCACACGCGAGAAATCGCACCCGGCCGCGGCGAGCACCGCGCGCAGGTTGTCGAGCACCTGCGTGGTCTGCTCGGCGACCGTCGTCCCGACGACCTGCATGGACACGGGATCGAGCGGGATCTGGCCGGCCGTGAACAGGAAGCCGTTCGCCTTGACGGCCTGGGCGTAGGGACCGATGGCAGCCGGGGCGTGGTCGGTATGCAGCGTTTCGATGGACACCGGGAAGCGCGGAATGGGGTAAAGCGCGGCGGCGGATGATACGCCGGCCGTTCGCGAGACGCCTGCGGGCTCGGTCAGTCGAGCGCAGGGAGGGAAAAGAAACGCCGCGTGTTGGCGAGCGCGAGCGCACCCAACGATTCCGTCGAGATCCCGCGGGCCATCGCCACGCGCGCCACCGTCTGGGATACCCAGGCCGGCTCATTCCGTTTCCCACGGAACGGCACGGGTGCCAGGTACGGCGCGTCGGACTCGACCAGCAGCCGCTCGTCGGGCACCATCCGCAGGAGCGCGTCGTCGGTGAACCTCTTGAAGGTCACGACGCCGCTGAAGGAGAGGCACCAGCCGGCGTCGATCGCGACCTGCGCGAGTTCGTGAGAACCCGTGAAGCAATGCAGCACCCCACGCACCCCGGCGCTCGCCGCCTCGGTGATCATGGTGGCGGTGTCGGCCTCGGCCTCGCGCGTGTGGACGACGACGGGGCGGTCGAGCTCGAGCGCGAGCGCCAGCTGGGCGCCGAACACGCGGCGCTGCACGTCGCGCGGGCTGTGGTCGTAGTGGTAATCGAGCCCGCACTCCCCGATCGCCACCGCCCCGGCGGCGACCGCTTCGCGAACGGCGACGGCGTGTCCCTCGTCCCAGGCGGAGGCGTCGTGGGGATGCAGCCCCGCGGTGAACCAGACCAGCCCCGGATGCCGCGCCGCGATCGCCGCGGCGCGCAGCGCAGCCGCGGGCGACTCCCCGATGCACACGATCGCGCGAGCCCCGGATTCACGGGCCCGCGCGATCACGTCCTCGACGTCTCCCTCGAATTGATCGCTGCCGAGGTGGACGTGGCTGTCCGCGAAGGACAGCCGCGCGCCCTGCGGCTGCGGGTCCGTCACGCTCAGCGCGCGGCGGCCGGCTTGCGGGCCTTGGCCGCGCCGCCCTTGGCCGACGAACCGCCTGCGGACGCGAGGGCGTTCAGCTCGCCGGCCGCGCTGGTGCGATGGTTCTTGTCCTCGTCGCCGCGCGGATAACGCGCCTCGATGTAGAGCAGGAGCGGCGTGGCGACGTACATGGAGCTGAACACGGCCACGACGACACCGAACGCCATCACGATCGAGAACGGACGCAGCACCTCACCGGCGAAGAAGAGCAGCGCGAGCGTGGCCGCGAGCGTGGTCGCGTGCGTGAGCACCGACCGCCCGAGCGTCTCGTTGATGGAGCGGTTGATCGTGTCGTACAGCGTGGCCTTGCGGTACTTCTTGAGGTTCTCGCGGACACGGTCGAAGATGATGATCGTGTCGTTGGCCGAGTAGCCGAGCACCGTGAGGATGGCGGCGACGACGGTGAGCGAGACTTCGACGTCGAAGATCTTGATGAACGCGATGGTGACGACGACGTCGTGGATCAGCGAGAGCACCGCGGCCGTGCCGAAGCGCCAGTCGAATCGGATCGCCAGGTAGATCAGCGAGATGATCGACGTGAGGATGAGCGCCAGGATGGCACCGCGACGCAGTTCCGCACCGACCTTGGGGCCGACCGCCTCGGTGCGCACGACGGTGACTTCGCCCGCGCCGTAACGCTCATCAAGCGCGGTCGTGATGCGCCTGGCGATGCCTTCCGCACCCGCCTCCTGCTCGTCGACGAGAGCGCGATCCTGCGCGCGCACGGTGAACTCGGTGGGCTCCCCGTACTGGGTGATCTCGGCGCCGGTGATGCCAGCCGACTCCACGGTGGCGCGAAGCGCCGACACGTCCGGGGCCTGCTTGAACTCGAGCTGCATGAGCGTGCCGCCCGTGAACTCGATGGAGTAGTTCGGTCCGCCGGTGATGCCGAAGGTCGCGAGGCCGATCACCACGAAAGCGACCGTGAGGCCGGCGGCCAGGCGCCAGAAGCGGAGAAAGTCGTACGACGTGTTGCTGAAGATGCGAATCATGGCCGGCTCAGATGCTCAGGGCCTTGGCGCCGCGGGTCTGCTGCAGCCAGAGCATGAAGAAGGTCTTGCTGACGAAGAGCGCCGTGAACAGCGAGGCGACCACGCCGGCGATGAGGGTGACGGCAAAGCCACGCACCGGTCCCGAGCCATACTGATACAGCACGGCACCCGAGAGAATCGTGGTGACGGCGGAGTCGACGATGGCCGAGAGGGCGTGATTGAAGCCCTCGTCGACGGCCAGTCGCACGGACTTGCCGGCGTCGAGCTCCTCGCGGATGCGCTCGAAGATCAGCACGTTCGCGTCGACCGCGATACCGACGGAGAGCACGAAGCCGGCGAGGCCGGGGAGCGTGAGCACGGCGTCGAAGCCGGCGAGCACCGCGGCCGTATACAGCACGTAGAGCGCGAGCGCGCCCACGGCCAGCATGCCGGCGAAGCGGTAGTAGCCGATCATGATCACGATCACGAGCACCACAGCGAGCAGAAGCGCGCGAACGCCCTTGCTGATCGAGTCCGCGCCAAGGCTGGCGCCGATGTTGCGCACTTCGGTGATCTTGAGCGGCACGGGCAGCGCGCCGGCGCGCAGCACGAGCGCGAGGTCCTGCGCTGCCTGCAGCGTGCCACCACCGAGGGTGATCTGGCCGTTGCGGCCGATCGAGCTCTGGATCGTGGGCGCCGTCATGACCTTGTCGTCGAGGACGATGGCCATGTTCTCCTTGAGGTGCTTGGCCGTCTCGTTCTTGAAGCGGCGCCCGCCCTCGTTGTTGAGCGTGAACGTGACGACGTTGCCATCGACCGGATCGGTGTTCGGGCGCGCGTCGATCAGGTACTCGCCGGTGATGATCGGCTTCGCATCGAGCATGTACAGCTCGCGATAGCGCTGCGCACCCGCCTCGATCTCCTCCGAGCCCCACTTGAGCTGCTTGCCGGGCGGAATCACAGCCTGCACGGACGGCGTGGCGAGGGCGCGCGCGATGACATCGTACGCGTCGGCCGGCACGACGTACTGCCCGGGCAGTGCGCCCTGGGCGACGTTGGTGGAGAACAGCCCACGGCTGGACGACGGCACCGGGGCGGCGGAATCGGTCGCCACGCCCGCGCTGTCCGCAGCCGCCGAGTCGCCACCGAACAGCGTGGTCACGCCCGTGTTGCGCGCGGTGTCGCCGTCGGCCGTGGTGACGCCGGCCGAGATGCCGGCCGCCTCGGCGGCCTGATCGAGGCGCGCGACCACACGCTCGAAGGCCTGCGAGCGGTCCGTGATCTGGAACTGCAGGAAGGCGGCTTCCGACACGACCGACTGCGCACGCTCCGGATCGTCAATGCCGGGCAGTTCGACGATCAGCCGGTCCGTGCCGACCTTCTGCACCACTGGCTCGGCCACGCCGAACTCGTCGATGCGCTGGCGGATGACCTTGAGCGCCCGGTCGAGCGCCTCCGACTTGTCGGCCACGGCCTGCTTCGAATCGTCGACTTCGAGGGTCAGGTGCATACCCCCCTGAAGGTCGAGCCCCTTCTTGAGCGGGACACGCTTGACGGTGTCATAGACAAAGACGCCATCACGCTTGACGCGCTCGATGACCGTTCGCGGAAAGAGCGTCCACGCCGAAACGAGAACGCATCCGAGAATGAGGAGAAGGCGATTACGAATGTTCGCCATCGCGGCTGGTGGCTGAAGAGCGGAAAAGGCCGGCACGCCCCGCGCTGCGCGGGACCACCGTACGGTTTGGTGAAGCCTTGTAACTTAGAGGGCGAGTGCGGCTCGCGCCAAGGCCTCGTCCTCCTGCAACTGCGCCCGCAACGCGTCCGCGTCGGCGAAGCGACGCACCTCGCGCAGCCGGCGCACGAAGCGGACCTCGACCGGCTGGCCGTACCAGTCGCCCGACACATCGAACAGGTGCGCCTCGAGGCGGCGCTCCTCCTCGGCCCAGGTCGGCCGGCCGCCCAGGTTGAGCATGCCCTCGCGCTCGCCATCCGGCAGTGCTACCCGCACGGCGTAGACGCCATCCGGGGGGAGCAGCTTGCGGGACGAGAGGGGCGCCAGGTTCACGGTCGGGAAGCCCAACGCCCGTCCCCGCTTCTCGCCGTGCACCACCACGCTCGCGGCGCTGTAGAGCCGGCCGAGTCCGTCGGCCGCACGCGCGAGGTCCCCTCCGGCCACGGCACGCCGAATGGCGGTGGACGAGACGGGCAGCCCCTCACTCCCCTGCACCGGCGCGACCAGATCCACCGTGAACCCGCGATCGGCGCCCAGCGCCTGAAGCACGCCGGCATCGCCCACGCGGTCGCGCCCGAAGCCGTGATCGTGTCCCACGAGCAGCGCCGACAGTCGGCAGCGCGCCCGAAGAATCTCGTCCACGAACGCCTCGGCGCTCATGGCGGCGAGCGCGCGCGTGAACGGCAGGACCACGACCATCGCCACGCCGGTGCGCTCGAGCGCGGCCAGCTTCTCCTCGCGCGTGGTGAGCAGCGGCGGCGCGGCCGACGGGTTCACGATCTCGAGCGGGTGCGGATCGAAGGTCACGACCACCGGTGTGAGGGCGCGATGCTCCGCCAGTCGCCGGAGTCGGGCCACCACGTCCTGATGCCCGCGATGCACGCCATCGAAGGTGCCTACGGTGATCGCGGCATCCCCGTCGTGCGGGAAGGTGATCGGCGCCGTGCCATCCACGACGATCATGCGTCCGCCTCGGCGAGCGGCAGCACCACGCGCGGCTGCCAGATCGCACCGCCGACACGCTCCAGCCGCTCGGCGATGGCCACGATCCGATCATCGTCGGTCTGCACGAGTGCCGCCCACGGGCCGTCCGTGTCGGCCGGCACCGTGCGGCCGAGGCGAAGATCAGCGACCTGCGCCTCAGTCACGGCCTGCCGCGCGAGGTGCGGCATGGCCTCGAGAGGGGAGCGGACCGGGAGCATTGCACCGGGTGCCAGCGCGTCGAACGGGACTGCGTTCACGACCGACAGCGGACCGCTGGCGATGCGGCGCAGCTCGGCGCAGTGCGCGACGGTGCCGAGGGCCAGCCCGAGGTCACGCGCCAGCGCGCGAACGTAGGTGCCGCCGCTGCACGTGATCTCGACGTCGATCCAGTCGGCGCCGCGCTCGTGCTCGCGCCACGCGAACACCTCGATCGACACGGGCGGCAGCGTGACCGCCTCGCCACGCCGCGCGCGCGCATAGGCCCGCTCCCCATCGACATGCTTCGCGGAAAAGGCCGGCGGCACCTGCTGGAGCCGACCCGTGAGCGACGCGATCGCGGCCGGCAGGCGCGACCAGTCCGGTGCCGTCCCCTGCGCAATCACCTCACCCGTGCGGTCATCGGTGTCCGTGGCGGTGCCGAAGGCGATCCGCGCACGATACACCTTCGGCTCTCCGAGCACGTACGGCAGCAGCCGCGTCGCCTGCCCCACCGCACAGACGAGCAGCCCCGTCGCAAACGGATCGAGCGTGCCGGCATGCCCGACGCGCCGTGTGCGCTGTGCCCGACGCACGCGCGCCACCACGTCATGCGACGTGATCCCCGCCGGCTTGTCGACCAACAGCAACCCGTCCACACGCGGCATGGAGGGCGCGCCCGGAGCGGTCACGCGGAGCTAGTGCGACGCGTTCTCGGCCGTCCCGTCGGCCTCGCTGGGCGCCGGCGCGGCCTCGTCGGCCTCACCGGCGGTCTCCGTCGCCGGAGCAGCGGAGGCATCCGTGCGCACCTGCGCGAGCAACGCCTCGATGCGCGCGGCATGCGCAATGCTCTCGTCGAACCGGAACTCGATCTCCGGCGCCGCCCGCAACCGCAGCGCGCGCCCGATGGTCCCGCGCAGGTGATGCGCGACCGAGGCCAACCCTTCCATGGTCGCTGCGCGCTCGGCATCGCTGCCGAGCACGCTGACGTACACCTTCGCGTGGCGGAGGTCACGCGTCACGTCGACACCCGTGACGGTGACCATGCCTACGAGCCGGGGATCCTTCGCCCCGCCCCGCAGGAACATCGCGACCTCGGTGCGGATCCCTTCCGCCACGCGCTCGGCGCGTCTCGGATCTCCTCCCGTCATGTCGCCTCCTCCTTACGAGGACCGCGCGGAATCGTCGAGCGTGCGCGCGACCTCTTCAGTGCGATACGCCTCGATCACATCGCCGACCTTGATGTCGTTGAAGTTCTCGACGCCGATGCCGCACTCGTAGCCCTCCTTGACTTCCTTCGCGTCGTCCTTGAAGCGACGCAGCGAGCCGAGCACGCCGTCGTACAGCTCGACACCATCGCGAATGACGCGCACCCGGGCGCCGCGCGTGATGCTGCCGCTGCGGACGTAGCAGCCGGCGATGGTGCCGACGCGCGCCACCTTGAACACCTCGCGCACCTCGGCTTCGCCGAACACCACCTCGCGCGATTCCGGCCGCAGCATGCCCTCGAGGGCAGCGCGCACATCGGCGACCGCCTCGTAGATGATGCGATAGAGCTTGATGTCGACGCCCTCGCGCTCGGCCGCCGTGCGCGCGTTGTTGTCGGGGCGCACGTGGAAGCCGATGATGACGGCCCCGGACGCCTTGGCCAGCAGGATGTCGCTCTCGGTGATGGCGCCGACACCACGGTGCACGATGTCGACGGCCACTTCGCCCGTGGACAGCTGCCCGAGTGCGTCGGCCAGCGCTTCCGCCGGACCGCCCTGGTCGGCCTTGATGAGCAGGCGCAGCTGGCGCTTCTCGCCGGCCGCCGTCTGCGACATGAAGTCTTCCAGCGACACGTTCCCGCGCGAGGTGCGACGGCTGCGCGCCTCGCGATCGAGGCGCT
>JAABRO010000042.1 GCA_011390885.1 Gemmatimonas sp.
CCACTCATGTGGGCACCACGTGACGGCGTACCACCGCTGACGATCGGGTTCGAGGCGGTGTTCGGGCCGGCGGAGAACGGCGAGTCCGACGGAGCGCCATAGGCGACCCGCGCGCTACGCGTGCACCCGCAGCTCCACCGTCACGTCGTCCGCCTCGCTATCGAGCACCTGCGCCACGGCGGCGCGGTCCAGCTGCACCACCGTCTCCGGGCGCGTGGGCGCGCGCAGCTCGAGCAGTCGCCACCCGTGCGGATCAGCCCCGGCCACGCGCAACCGCGCACCCGGCACCTGCAGCGTGAGCAGCGCCTCGAGCTGCGTCTCCCACGCCTCCGCGTACGCGGGATCGAGCGACAGCGACGGCGCCGCGCCGACTGCCTGCGCGCGCTGCGCCGCGTCGAGCGTGAGCCGCCAGCGGCCGCGCACCACGGTGCGTCGCGCACCGGCCGCGAAGATCGCCTCGCCCGGCCAGTGGTGCACGCCGAGCGTGCGGGCGCGGGCGCGCTCGGGGGCCTCGACGGGGTCCTGCGCGTCGTCGAGGCCGAGCCGCGACGGGAGGCGGCCACCGCGCCGGCCGCGCGGTGCGGTGGTGCCCGCGGCGGGGCGCACCGGCCAGGCGCCGAGCAGCATCACGAGCAGGGAGGTGAGCAGGCGGGGCATACGGGGAAAGCTATGCGGCGGGAGGTGGGCGGGATGATTCGATGTCAGGCATCCAGCTCCTGCAACATCTCGAGCAGCGAGATGGCCGTCACGCCGTTCCCCATCGGCCATCGCCCCTCACCCCCATGCACCACGAACGCGCGCTCCGGACGCAGGTCGTCGATGGCCACGCGCAGGCCGGCCGACACACCGGGTGCCGACGAGCGCTTGATCTCGATGACCATCTCCACCTCGCCCGCACGTTCGAACACGAGGTCGGCTTCGGCGCCAGCTGCGGTGCGGAAGTACATGGGGTGCCGCTGCGAGCCGGCGGCTGCGATGAGCTGCTCGATCACGAATCCTTCCCAGCTGGCACCCACGACCGGGTGGCCGAGCAGGTCGTCGCGCGTGGTGAGACCGAGCAGGGCATGCACGAGGCCGCTGTCGCGCAGGAAGACCTTGGGCGTCCGCACGAGGCGCTTGGCGAGGTTGCCGCTCCACGGTGGCAACAGGCGCACGAGCAGCAGGTCCACGAGCAGGTCGAGGTACGCCGTGATGGTGGGCGCGCTCACCTCGAGGCTGCCGGCAAGGCGTGCCTTGTTGAGGGGGGTGCCCTGGGCATGGGCGAGCATTCGCCACAGGCGACCGATCGCCGTGGGAGACGTCCGCGGCGCGAACATCGGGATGTCGCGCTCGAGATAGCTGCGCACGAAGTCCTCCCGCCAGCTGAAGCTGAGCGCGTCGCTGTCGGCTAGCAGGCTGTCGGGAAAGCCGCCACGCAACCAGAGCGTGTCCACCGAGGCACCGGGACGCTCAGGACTGACGTACTCGCTCGCGAGCACGGGCGCGAGCTCGAGATAGCTGACGCGGCCAGCAAGCGATTCGCCCGCCTGCCGCTGCAACTCCAGCGAGGCCGAGCCAAGCAGCAGGAACTGCCCCGTGCGGTCGCCAGCCGCGCGCCGCGCGTCGATGACACCGCGGAGCGTGGGGAACAGCCCCGGCAGGCGATGGACCTCGTCGAGCACCGTGAGCTGACCGACCTGACCGCGCAGATAGGCGTCCGCGTCGTCGAGACGACGCCGGTCGCGCTCACGTTCCAGGTCGAAGTACTGGGCGTCTCCTCCCCACTCGGCCACGATCGCGTGGGCGAGCGTGGTCTTGCCCACCTGGCGTGGGCCGAAGAGGACCACGCCCGGCATGGCCCTGAGTCGGTGCAGGACGAGCTGCTGGAGGGATCGGGAGATCACCCTGCAAATATAAAGTCTACCTTACGATTTGCAAGGCATTTTTATCCGCATCCCCCCATCCGCCCCGCAGATTGCGCCAGGCAGCTCCCCCCTCAAAACCGCTCGAACGCCGCCCGGTCCACGCCGAGCGCGTTCCCGATGAACGCCCAGCGCACGTTCCGGAAATACCGCACCGCCGCCAGCCGGATGTCCTCCGGCGTCACCGCGCGCAGGTCGTCCACGAAGCTGTTCGCGCGGCGCCAGTCGCCCTGATACAGCGCCGCGCGCGCCAGCAGGTTGGCCTGGTCGGCGTTGGTCTCGTTGTCCAGGAAGTACGTCACGATGAACTGCTGCACGAGCCGGTCGAGGCCGGCCTGGCTGATCGTGCCCTGCTGCAGCGCGCGCATCTCGCGCTGCATGATGCCCAGCACCTGGTCGGGCTGCGTGGTGGTCACGTACAGACCGCCCAGCCCGATGGCGCGCTCGCGGAAGGGCGCGTCCACCGCGTAGGTGAGGTTGAGCTTCTCGCGGATCTCCGCGAACAGCCGCCCCGACAGCACCGCCGTGGCCAGCCGCAGCGCGGCGTAGTCGGGCGACGTGGCCGGCGGACCGGTGAACCACCCCTGCAGATAGTTCGTGGGCAGGCGGCGCTGCACGAACGAGGCCCCGCTCGGCCGCGGCGGCGGCGCGTCGGGGAGCGTCCACGTGTACGAACCGGCGGGCAGCGTGCCCAGCGTGCTGCGCACGAGCCGCTCCACGCGCTCGCGCGACACGTTGCCCACCACCACCACGAAGAGCCGCGACTTCACCACCTGCTCGCGCTGGTACGCGCGCAGCTGCGTGTGCGTGATCGCGCCGATGGACGCGTCCGTGCCCACGGTGGACAGCCCGTACGGATGCCCGTCGAACGCCGACGAATCGGCGAGGTATTCGAGCAGCGCGTCGGGGCTCTCGGCGCGCTGGCTCACCGCCGACGCGACCTGCTCGCGCACCCGCTCCACCTCAGTGGAGTCGAGGCGGGGCGCGACGAGCCGGTCGGCGAGGATCGCCCACGTGCTGTCGAAGTTGGCGACGGTGGAGCGCAGGCCGAGCACGCTCCAGTCCACACCGGGGCTCACGCCGATCGCGCTGCCGAGTCGCGCCATGCGCGCGCGCAGCTCGTCGCGCGGATACCTGGCCGTGCCGCGTTCGCTGGCCTCGAGCAGCAGGAGCTCGATGCCCTGCGTCGCGCGCGTGAGCTGCCGCGTGCCGCCCAGCAGGTACACGTTGGCGGCCACCACGTTGTTGGCCGTCACGCGGCGCAGCACCACGGGAATGCCGTCCACCATGAAGTCCTGCGTGAGCGAGTCGGCGTACTCGCTCGCGGAGCGCGAGGCCACGGTCGACACGCGCGACGGTGGCGGCACGAACTGCGCGGGGAGCGCGGACGCGCTAACAGTGGCGAGCAGCAGGGCCCCGACCAGGCGACGCGCGGTCATCGCACACCTCCGGCATGCTGTGCCCTTGCATCCTGCGCCCGCGCATCCTGCACCCGCGCATCCTGCTGCTGCTCCTGCTCCTGCTCCTGCGTGCGCGCACGGAACGGCGCCCGCGTGAGTTCCTCCTCCGTGAGCCCCAGCGCCTCGCGCTCCTGCCGCGAGAGCAGCACGCCCGTCACGCGCGGCTTGCCGATGATGTACGTGCGCGCGTAGCGCTGCAGGTCCTGCGCCGTCTGCGCCGCCATGGCGTCGTTGTAGCGCATGAAGTAGTCGAGTCCCACCACGCTCCACCAGAAGCCGATCGTGTGCGCGATGCCGCTCGCCTTCTCGATGCCGAAGGCGCCGCTCGTCACGCGCTGCGCCTTCACGTTCTCCAGCTCCTGCGCGGTCACGTAGCCGGGCTCGGCGAAGCGCGCGACCTCCGCATCGAGCGCAGCGAGCGCCTCGCGCAGCTTCTCGGGCGCCGCCTGCCCGCTGATCGTGATCGGCCCCACGTGGTTGAGCGTGTAGTAGTTCACCACGATGTCCTGCCACAGCCCGCTATCCACGAGGCGCGTGCGGAAGCCGCTGCCCGGCGTGTTGAGCGCGTCGCTGAACACGTCGGCGGCGAAGGTGGCGTCGGGGTCCTGGCTCGCGCTCGGCCCCTGCCACTGCACCAGCACGGTGGCCACCGGGATCGACGCCTCGGCGATGGCCGCCTTGTTGCCGTCGAGCGGCGGAATGGGCGGAATGGGGGCGAGCGTGAACGGATCGGGGCCGCGCTCCCAGTCGCCGAACACGGCCTCGGCGATCGCGAACACGCGCGCCGGGTCCACGTCGCCGGTCACGATGAGCGCGCAGTTGTTGGGCACGTAGTACAGCTGCTGGATGCGGCGCATCTGCTCGGGCGTGACGTTGCGCAGCACCGTGCGGTCGCCGAGCGCGTCCTTGCGGCTCGCGTTGCCGGGGTAGAGCAGCGCCGTCATGCGCCGGTCGAGCGGGAAGAACGGGCTCGACTCGTTGCGGTCGTACTCGCCGAGCACGACTTCCTTCTCGCGCGCGAGGTCGTCGGGGCGGAAGAGCGGCTCGCGCAGCGACGCGGCGAGGAAACGGATGCCCCCCTCGAGCGAGTCGGCCGGCAGCGTGAGGTAGTAGTTGACGCGCTCTTCCTGCGTGGTGCCGTTGTAGATCGCGCCCAGCTCCGAGGCCCGCTCGCCGAACGCCTCGGGGCTCGGGTACGTGCGGTTGGCCTTGAAGAACATGTGCTCGTACATGTGCGCGAGGCCGGCGTAGTCGGGCGTCTGCGTGAAGGCGCCGTTCTTGACGTCGATCTCCACGGTGGCGATGGGCACGCCGTGGTTCTCGACCACGATCACCTCGAGGCCGTTGGCGAGCACGCGCCGCTGCACGATGCGCTCGAGCTCGGCGCGGGTCTGCGCGGCGAGCGGTCGCGGCGCTACCGCCGAGGCGGCCACGGACAGCAGGGTGACGGCGAACAGCCGGTGAATCCACCGGCGGCGCACGGAAGACGCTGGCATTGGAACGGGGATGGCAGGATGTTTCAGCGATGACGCGCCCCGCCACCACTGCACCGCACGACGCGACCGCCCTCGAGGCGCTCGCCCTCGACCTCGACCCCGCCCACCTGCGGCGCGCGGAGCCGTTGGCTCCGTACACCACGTTCAAGATCGGGGGTCCGGCCGACCTGCTGTACGATGCCACCTCGGCCGACGCGCTCGCCACTGCCGTCACGGCCGCGCGCGCGCACGGCGTGCCGTGGTTCGTGCTCGGGCTGGGGGCGAACATCCTCGTGGGCGACGGCGGCTTTCGCGGGCTCGTGATCCGCAACGTGGCGCGCGCCCACGCGATCGCCCCCGACGGCCGCCTGCGCGCCGAGAGCGGCGCGACCATGCGCGACCTCGTGCTGGACAGCGTGGCGCAGGGGTGGTCGGGGCTCGAGCACTACGTGGGCATCCCCAGCACGGTGGGCGGCGCGCTCTGGCAGAACCTGCACTTCCTGTCACCGGCACCCGAGCGCGAGCGCACGATGTTCATTGCCGAGGTGTTCGAGTCGTGCGAGATCCTGGCCGAGGAGGGGGACCGGCGCACGGTGGGCCCCGACTACGTGCAGTTCGGCTACGACGACAGCGTGTTCCACCACCGGCGCGACGTGGTGCTGTCGGCCACGCTGCGCCTCGAGCCCGGCGACCCGATGGCGCTGCAGCGCATTTTGCAGGAGAATCTCGCGTGGCGCGGCGCGCGGCACCCGTGGCTGGAGATCCACCCGAGCGCGGGGTCGATCTTCAAGAAGATCGCCGACGTGGGCGCAGGGCGGCTCGTGGACCAGTGCGGCCTCAAGGGATTCCGCGTGGGCGGCGCGGCGATCTCGCACATGCACGCGAACATCATGGTGAACCTGGGCGGGGCGACGGCACGCGACGTGCGCGCGCTCATTGCGCACGCGCAGGAGGCGGTGCGCGAACGGTTCGGACACGCGCTGGAGCCGGAGATCGCGTTCGTGGGGGAGTTCACCTGACGGCCACTCCGCGGCCCGCACCACGGCGGCGCGTGCTGCACACTACCCGCGCGGCCTGAGCACCTCGAGCAGCTTCGTGGTCAGCGTGCGCGGCGTGAACGGCTTGCCGATGAAGTCGTAGCCAGCCTCGAAGATCCCGCTGTCGGCCACCTCGCGGTCGCTGCACCCCGACATGACGAGCACCCGCGCGTCGGGCCAGCGCTGGCGCAGCCGCGCCACGAGCTCCATGCCGCTCATGCCGGGCATGACGAGGTCGGTGAGGATGAGGTCCACCGGCTCCAGCTCGGGCGCCAGACGCAGCGCTTCCACGGGTGACGCGGCCGACACACTGGAGTAGCCGCTGGCCTCGAGCACCTTGAGCACGAGCGTGCGCACGGTGGGATCGTCCTCCACCAGCAGTACGCGTCCGGAGCCGCGCACGATCGACGGACTCGCGCTCCGGCGCACGCGCGCCTGTGGCGCTTCGGCGGCGCGCGGCAGGAACAGGCGGAAGGTGGTGGCACGCCCCGGCTCGCTCTGCACGCACACGTTGCCGCCCAGCTGCGTGACGATGCCGTACACCATCGCGAGGCCGAGTCCGGTGCCCTTGCCCTGCTCCTTGGTGGTGAAGAACGGCTCGAAGATGCGCGGCAGCGTGGCCGGATCGATGCCGGTGCCGGTGTCGGTCACCGACAGCACCACCCAGTCGCCGGCGGGCACGTCACCGATCGCGCAGTGCACGGGCTCGTCGAGGCTGCTGTGGTACACCTCGATGAGCAGCCGACCGCCATCGGGCATGGCGTCGCGCGCATTCACCACGAGGTTGAGCAGCACCTGCTGCAGCTGGTTGGGATCGGCGCGCACGAAGGTGTCGCCGTGTCGGCACTCGGTCGTGACCTCGATGTCGGTGCCGATGAGCCGCGCCATGAGCGATTCCGCGTCGGCGACCACGTCGGAGAGATCGAACACCTGTGCGCGCATGATCGTCTTGCGGCTGAACGCGAGCAGCTGCTGCGTGAGCTGCGCCGCGCGATCGGCGGCCTTGCGGATCTCGACGGCGTGCATCTGCGCCGCGCCATCGCCCTCGAGCTGCGGCAGCAGCAGCAGCGCGTGGCCGATCACGGCGGTGAGCAGGTTGTTGAAGTCGTGCGCGATCCCGCCGGCAAGTCGGCCGACGGCTTCCATTTTCTGCGCCTGGCGCAGCTGCTCCTCGAGCTGGCGACGCGCCGAGATGTCGGTGTGCGTGCCCACCATGCGCGTGGCGCGGCCGGTGGCATCGCGCTCCACCACGCGACCGCGCGTGAGGATCCAATGCCACGCGCCACGCGCGTCCTTCACGCGCGTCTCCGACTGCCACTGCGGCGTCTCGCCCTTGAGGTGCGCGAAGCAGGAATCGCGCGCCACGGCGATGTCGTCGCGATGCACCCGTGCCACCCACGTGGCCGCGCGTCCGGACAGCGTGCCGGGCGTCTCGCTGAGCATGTCGTACCAGCGATCGCTGAACACGACGTTGTCGTTGGCAATGTCCCAGTCCCAGAAGCCGTCGGTGGTGGCATCGAGCACCTGCTTGAGGCGTGCCTCACCCGCGCGCAGCGCCTCGGCCGCACGACGGCGATCGAACTCGGTGGCAAGCAGGTCCGCCACGACGCGCAGCGTGTGCTGGTCCTCGGCCAACCACGTGCGTGGGCGCTCCACGTCGTCGAAACCGATGAAGCCAAGCAGCCCCTGATCCTTGCTCATGATCGGGAGCGCGATGACCGAGCGCACGCCCTGCATCTCGAGCAGCGCGCGCAGTTCGGCGGCCTCGGGAGGCAGCTGCGCCACGTCCTCGACCACCACCGGCTCGTCACGCTGCATGCGCCCGAACCACCACTCGAGCGGTGCCGAGTCCAGGCCCTGCAGCAGCTCGATCTGCGGGGCCACATGAGACGCGCACCATTCGTGCGTGTTGTCCACCGTGACACCGTCGGCGCGGACGCGGAACAGGTATGCGCGATGCACGTGCACCAGGCGCCCCAGCTCGGCGAGCACGCCATCGAGATCGAGCTCACCGTCGCCCGTGAGGCTCGCGGCGATGCGCGCGATCGCCGATTCGAGGCGCAGCCGGCGCTGCATCGCCTGCTCGGCCAACGCCTGCTCGGTCACGTCCTGGAAGCTGTAGAGCCGCCCCGTGAAGCGGCCGTCTCGCAGCGCGGGGCGCGACAGCCAGTCGAAGGCGCGACCGTCACGCAGCGCGAGGCGACCGGCATAGGTGGCCGCGGGATCGTCACGCAGCCGGTCGAGCTCGACGCGCAGGGCGTCGGGATCGACGACCTGCTCGAGCAGACGCGCGCGCAGCGTGGGGAGCACGTCGCCGTCGAGGATGCCCGCGTCGAGTCCCCAGAGCTCCACGAAGCGCGCGTTCACGAGCGTGAGCCGACCGAGCTCGTCGACCGCCACCATGCCTTCGTGCGTCGCATCGAGCGTGGCCTGCACGAGACGCAGCGCCTCGGCGAGCGCCTCGGGAGACGCGCCGTGAGACACACTGGGCGGGGTGAGCGCGGACCAGGGAATGGTGTGAGGCGGGAGGGTCATGCGCGCTCGGAGAGAAGAACCGGGAATGGCACGGCGGCGGGTGCGGGTGCGCAGACTATTCTACGCGGCGCGCGGGTGCTGTGCTGCCATCCGGCAACTGCGGATGAGTCCGGCATACCGGTTACCGCATACCGTTTACCGTTGCGGAGGACTGCCGAGTCGCGATTCGTGCGCGGAGACGAGATCGCGGCGATGCGGTACGCGGTGACGGTGAACGGTAGACCGTCGCCGGAGTCTGGGTGCGTACAACCGAGATCGCCATGACGCGGTACATGGTTTCGGCAAACGGTCTTCGGTCTCCTGCAACCCGAAGATTGCGACTCGGGGTCCGCGTCACAGCTGCTGGCCGATGGTGATCAGCCAGCGCCACTTCTCCCCGCGCTCGAGCGGCTGCGCGCCGCCCACGAACACGGAGCCCGAGAAGAAACGCAGCCCTGCGCTGACACTGGTGCGCCAGCCGTCGGACACGCGCGAGACAGGCACGGGCACACCCGCGGAATCGGCCACCGCGCCGAGCCGTGCCACGGCGGCGCTCGCCGCCCCGCCGGGCGCGCTCGTGAAGCCGGTCTGCAGGCCAATGCTCGCGCCCGGCGCGACCGGGGGAAGGATGAGGTTCCGTCCCGCGCGCGTGGGTTCACGCAACCAGGGGCCGGTCCAGAGCAGCAGCGTGCGCGCCACGGCCGCGCGCGTGCCGGCGAAGGCCTTGTACTCGTAGCCGGGCAGCCCTTGGCTGCGGCCGAGCTCGAAGAGCTGCTGCGTGGGGAGCGACGATCCGAGCAGCGCACCCACGTCGCCACGCGCGATCGCGGTGAACGGGCCGAGTGCGCGTCGCGCGGTGAGCCGCGCCTCGAGGCGCGTGAAGTCGAGGTCGCCCGCGCCGTGCTCGGCGTACAGGCGCGCGCTCCACCCCGGGCGCAGGAACTCGGCGCTGCCGTCGGGGCGCCAGGACACGGTGAGCGCGTTGCGCCAGTACGTGCCCGCATCGACGTGGCGATTGATGCGGAAATCGACGCCGCCGATCGGCGCCTGCGTGAGTGCGGAAACGGCCGAGCGATCGTCGGCCATGCCCGACTCCACGCGCCACACCCACTCGCGCGCGCCGATGGTGCGCTGCGCCTGCACGCCGGCGAAGCGCCGGTCCACGTAGTCGTACTCGTCGAGCCCGGTGAGCGGGCCGAGCGCGGAGCCGGAGTCGAGCGGGTTGCGGAAGTCGTTGGTGATGTCGAGGCCGCGGCCCGCGCGAATCATGTAGCGCCACGGGCCGCGATCGCGCTGCACTTCCACGCGTCCGCGCACGGCCCCCTCGCTCCACGCGTAGCCGGCGGTGGCGCGCACCACGGTGCCCGGTGAGAGATCGCGCAGCGCGAGGCGCGCGCCGAAGCCGGTGTACACGCCTTCCACGCGGTTGACGCGCAACAGGTCGGCGCCATTCTGCACGCCCCAGTCGAAGCGTGGCAGTCCCACGGCGCGCCAGCGGTCGGGGCCGACCGCATCGAAGTCGTCGGCGTGCAGGCCGTCGGAGATCTGGCCGAGCGCGAAGCCCCAGTCGTTGAACGCGCGCAGCGTGTCGGGCGGTGCGAAGGACAGGCGGCGGCGCACGCGCTGCGAGTCCGCATCGGCGCGCGCGATGAGTTCGGCGTCGAGCACGGTGTCGTTGACCTGCAGGTTGCGGAAGCGCGAGACGATGCGCACCACGGCGCGCCCTTCGCTCACGTTCGGCGCGGCGACCTGCAGTTCGATGCGCTGCGTAGTGGGAAGCCAGAAGGCCTGGTCGCGCTCGCCGTTCTCGTAGTCGATGAAGGCGCGGCCGTCGGTGAGACGGCTGGCGAGTCGCGCGATGAGGCCGACCGAGCGCTGCGTCGCCGCACCCACCGGCTCGAAGGCGCCACGCAGCCGCACGAGCGTGCCGCGCGACGCATCGAGGTGCATTTCGCCGCGGAAGAGCGAGCCGGCGGCGGTGAGGTCGTCACGCGGCTGCACCTGCACGCGCACGATCGGAATCTCGCGCGTGCCCACGCGCATGGTCACGAGCGTGTCGCCGCCGGTGTAGGCGTACCACGCGTCGCGATCGGCGGCGAGCGGATGCACGACAGGGGCGGTGTCGGCAGGCGCAATGTTGCGGGGGCGCGCGCGCGACGACCTGCTGCTGTCGGTCGGCTCGGCCTGCCGCGTGCGCAGGCGGTTGCCGTAGAGCGTGGGGTTGAGCCACCCGGTGCGGAAGCCGCTCAGCACGGACACGTTCACGCCGAGCTGCTGCATGCGGTGGCCGTTGATGCGCTGGTCGTACAGCCCGGTGCGCGTCCAGCGCAGGGTGCTCGCCACCTGCTCCACCGAGCCGACCGCCTCGGTGCCGTCGGCGCGGCGCAGGACCAGGGAGATCTCCGTTTCCACGTCGGCGCGGTACGAGGTGAGCGCGGGCGGGAAGCGATTGCGCGCGGCCGCGTCGGCGACGAGGGTCGCGAGGGCGGGGGAACTGTAGTTCTGCGCGGCCGCGAGGGCCGGCGTGCAGAGGAGCAGGGCGAGGAGGAAGCGCACGAGGGTGGTACGCCGGCCAGAGGGGTTCTGTTTCGTCGCAGCGCCCGTGGAGCGGGCAGTTCAACCCACGAGACTCGAGGCTCGTGGCTTTTCCCTCGGGTCCGGTGCGTCGCGACGTTCGCCGATGGTCCGGAGCGCTGAGCGGACTTCACGACGTGTCGGACGCGAGACCGAAGCCTCGAGCCTCGAGTCCCGTGGGTTCAACTGCGCCTACAGCACCCCCAGCGCCTCCGCGCGCTCGCTCGCCTCGGCCCAGCGCTCCTCCGCGGCTTCCAGCTTCGCCCGCGCCGCCGCCAGCTCGGCCCCCAGCCGTTGCGCCTGCTCCGCACCCTTCGCCGACCCATCGTACAGTTCCGGCGCCTCGAGCGCGCGCGCCAGTCGCCCCACCTCGGCCTCGGCCGTCGTCACGGCGTGCTCGGCCTCCTCCACCGCCCGCACGGCGTCACGCTGCGCGCGGCGGTCGTCCTTGCTCTGCTGCTTGCGCGACTCGTGCGCCGACGGGGGCGCGTTCACGGCCTGCTGCTGCCGCTTCTCGCGCGCGGCGGCCTCGGCATCGTTCCGCCGACGCTCGGCCATCTCCTCCCACTCGGTGAACGGACCCGGAAAGTCGATGAGCTGGCCGTCGCGCAGCTCCCAGACGCGCGTGGCGAGGCCGCGCAGCACGGCACGGTCGTGCGAGACGATCAGCACCGTGCCCTCGTACTCGTCGATCGCGTCCTCGAGCGCCTCGATGCTCTCCACGTCGAGGTGATTCGTGGGTTCGTCGAGCACGAGCAGGTTGGCGGTGGAGAGCGTGAGCAATGCGAGGGCGACACGCGCGCGTTCACCACCCGACAGCGATCCGATCACGCGCTGCGACTCGTCGCCGCCGTAGCCGAAGCGTCCCAGGTGGCCATGCACCTCTCGGCGCTCCCAGAAGGGACGCAGCGCCGTGATCGCGTCGTACACGGTGGTGTCGAGCGGCAGGTGCCCGAGGTCCTGCCGATAGTACGCCACCGTGGTGGACGGCCCGAGCTTGCAGCTGCCGCCATCGGGCGCGCGCTCGCCGAGCACGGTCTTGATGAGCGTGCTCTTGCCGGCGCCGTTGGGCCCGACGAGGGCGATGATCTCGGCGCGCGGCATCACGAGCGTGACGTCGTCCACGAGGGTGCGCCCGTCCACGCGCAGCGCGAGCTTCTCCGCCTCGAGCACGCGGTCGCCGCTGCGATCACCTGCGCTCAGGCGCAGTGCCATCACCGACTCGCCACCGATGGGCGCGGAGAGACGCGCCATGCGATCGAGGCGCTTGCGTCGCCCCTTCGCCTGCGCGGTGTTCTGCCCCGCGATGTTGCGCGCGATGTAGTCCTGCTCGGCGGCGATCTTCTTCTGCTGCTGGTCGAACTGTCGCTGCTGCGTGAGGCGACGCTCCTCGCGCTGGCGCACGAACGCGGTGTAGCCGCCCACGTAGCTGAACGCCGTGCCGCCCTCGATGTGCAGCACGTGATCGCTCACCGCCTCGAGGAACGCGCGGTCGTGGCTCACCACGAGCAGCGTGCGGTCGCTCTCGCGCAGGTACTGTTCGAGCCAGCGCGTGGTGTCGAGGTCGAGGTGGTTGGTCGGTTCGTCGAGCACGAGCAGGTCGGCGGGCTGCACGATCTGACGCGCGAGCGCGACGCGGCCACGTTCGCCCCCGCTCAGCACGTCCACGCGCGTGGTGCGTGCCCAGGCGGGGTCGAAGCCGAGGCCGCCGAGCACCGTGTCCACGCGCGAGGGCATCTCGTAGCCGCCTTCGTGTTCGAAGCGCTCGAGGGCGCGTCCGTACTGCGCCAGCAGCGTCTCGGAGTGATCGGTTTCCATGCGCTGCACCATCTCGGCGAGCGCGGCCTCGAGCATGCGCAGTTCGCCGAAGGCGTCGGCCACCACGTCCCACACGAACGCGTCGGGCTCGAAGCGCCGGTGCTGCTCGAGCAGGGCGATCTTCATGCCGGGGCGACGGGCCACGTTGCCCACGGTGGGCTGGAGCTCGCCGGTGATGAGGCGAATGAGCGTGGTCTTGCCCGCGCCATTGCGGCCGATCATGGCCCACCGGTCGCGGTCGGCGATGGTGACGGACACGTCACGGAAGATTTCGGTGGCCCCGAACTGGACGGTCGCGTTCCCGATGCTGAGCAGCGTCATGCGGGGAAATCAAGCGGGGGGCAGGGAGCGGCGGAACCGCGGGTGAGCGGCGTCGACGCACTTCAGGCAGCCAGCCCGGCAGGCGATTGCAGGCGCGGGTTTGCGGCTGCCGCAGAGGCGCGGCATCGATCCGTCGCGCTGCGCGCCAGCGCCCTCAGGGCATGCGCACGCCCGTCCCCTCGAGGCGATAGACCGCCAGGTACTCCAGGTCGGAACTGTCCCGCTGCACGACCAGGGCGCGGTCCGCACGCACGTCCTCGAGGCGGGTGTAGGGCGGCAGCTGCACCGACGCGACCGGGGACCCGTCCGGGGCGAGCACGGTCCATCGCGTGGACGGCGTCTGCAGCGGCGAGCCGAGTCGCAGCGGTTCGAATCGCTCGACCCAGAGGCGCTCACGATCGTCCACGAGCACACGCCCGATCGACGGGCGGAACGCCGGGAGCAGTTCGGGAAGGAACGACTCGCGGAACGCCGACTGCGCCCGCTCGAGCGGGACACGCTCGGCGAGCAGCCGAACCGATTCGACGCGCACCGACTCGACCTCCGCGGCCGTGAGCGGTTCGCGTTGCGCCGGCCAGCGCACATGGGACGCCACCGTGAACGCTGGTGAGAGCTGACCGATCGTGAAGTCGACGCCCGACCCGAAATGCACCGCGTTCGCCGCGAGCGCGACGAACGGAAGGTTCGAGTATGGCAGGCGCGCGTCGGATTTCGGTGTGAGCGCGCTGTACATGCCATCGAACTCCGGCGACCGGGCGAGGGTGCGCCCCTGCACGTCGCGCAGTGCCACGCTCGCCCGCGTCTGCCACCGCACGGCCGACTGGTCCGCAGCGAGTGGCGGTGGCGGCGTGATGCCAAGTTCCAGCGTCACGATGAGCGAGTCCTGCCACGACCACGCCTGCCACGTGAAGAGGCGATCCGGGTCGGCGTCGATCACGCCGACCTGACGCACGTAGCCGCTGGCCGGATGCCAGAACGAGAGTCGCAGCAGGCTCTGGTCGTACGTGGTGATCGTGTCGCCGCGCTGCACCGCCATGGTGACGATCGACCGCATCTCGCCCGGTCCGGCACCGGTGCGCCCCATGGCGCGTCGCAGCGTGCCCGCGGAATCGAAGACGACCAGCTGCTGGTTGTCGAGATCGAGCGCGACGAATCCGCCGTCGCCGAGCCAGCGCGCGGGCCCCACGAGCGACAGCGCGGTGGAGTCGCCGATCGTGGCGCCCGTGACCGTGACGCGCGGCTGCGCCTCGAGTCGCCACGTGGGCATCGCCTCCGGCGCCGCGACGATCGTGGTGAGGCGCACGCCGGCGGAATCGGTAACCTCGATGGCGTTCGCCGCGCGCGCTGGCCCCTCGCCGCCCGCGCAGCCGACGAGGGCGAGGCACAGCGGAGCCAAGCAGCGCAGAGAAGGTCGGCGCATGGGGAATCGGGTGGAGGCAGATGAGCTGGCGTGACGCGACAGAGAGGGTGCGCCATCGACGGCGACGCGTCAGGGCGATTGCGGCGAGATGAGCGGGTACACCACGATGTGTTCCACGTCATCCTCGTCCCGCTGGACACCGAGGACCGCGGTGGCACTCGCATCGAGCAGCCGGAACCGCGGTGGCATGGTCACACTGCCAAGCCAGAAGCCGTCGGCATCGAGCACCGTGTAGCCCGGAACGCTGCTCATCGGCGTGGGCGTGAACTCCGCGAGCCAGAGGCGCCCGGCGGCATCGCCCGTGAGGCGAAGCCAGAGTGGGAGCGGTGTTCCGGCGGACAACCCGTAGCGTGCGGCCTGCTCGTCCATGAACCGATCGAACTCCGCCGCCGACATGTCCGGATTGCCGCGACGCAGCATGGCGCGCAGGTCCTCGAGGTACGCGGCGAGCAGGTCGTCCGTCGCGGGTTGCGGTGTGGTCGGCCAGCGCACGATCTGCTCGACTGAGCCGTCCGGACGAATCCACTGCAGTTCGGGGCGATCGGTGCGCCCCACCACGAAGCGGCCGCCGGCTGCACCGAGCGTCCCGAAGGTTGGGAACGGGTTCGCCGGTCGGCTCGGGGCCAGCTTCGCGATGAAGTCGTAGGTGCCCACCGTGTCGAGTCGGCGAGTGGCCGCATCGAAGACCACCATCTGCCGCTGCAGCCACGGCTCGTCGAATCGCGGATTGAACCCGGAGGTGCCGAGCAGCAGGCGCCCCTCGGTGTCACGACCGACCAGGCCGAGCGACAGGCGCAACGCATCGAGCTCGCCCATGGACGTCGTGGACACCATCGTCCCGCCCACGAAGGTGGTGAACCGGCCGTTCGCGTCGTCCTCGATGATGAGCGTATCCCGGCCGACCGCGAGCATGCTGCTCACCTGCTCCACCTCACCGGGCCCGCGACCGCGCCGGGCGAGCGTGGGGCGCAGCTTGCCGTCGGCCGACAGGTGCACCAGCTCGCGACTGCCCGCGTCCCAGATCAGCGCACTCCCATCGGCCTGCAACGCCCCCACGTGCGGCGTGGTGAACAGGAAGTCGCCGGGACGACTGCCGTGCACGTAGGTGGGCGTGTCGGTGCGCGCGAGGGCGGCGTTGGCGGGCAGTGCGCTGTACTCCACGATGCGGACGTCGGCGCTGTCCCGGACGGTGTAGGGGGCGCGATCGGTCGGTTGCGGCGTGCAGGCGGAGAGGCCGGCGAGAGACAGCAG
>JAABRO010000043.1 GCA_011390885.1 Gemmatimonas sp.
ACGAGCTCCTGCATGCGCGCGAGCTCCTCGGCCGTCGGCGCGCGGTTGGCGTAGCCGAGTTCGTGAATGCGCACCGTCGTCGCCCCCACGAAGCTCGCCACGTTCACGCTCACGCCCTTGGTGACCATGTGCTCGAGATACTCGCCCAGCGTCGTCCACGGGATGTCGAACCGGATGTCGCCCTGCTCCGCGAGCATCTCGGCGCGCATCGTGTCGGTGATCGGTCCCATCGACGACCCTTCGCCGAACACCTCGAGCGTCACCCCCTGCATCACGTCACTCAGGCCGCGTCCGTCGTGCAGCAGGCTCTCGGTGCCCCACGAGAGCATGTTGATGAAGCCGGGTGCGACGGCGAGCCCCGTCACGTCCACTTCGGTCGTGCCCTTCCATGCCGACGCATCGCCCACGGCGACGATCGAGTCGCCCACGATGGCCACGTCCCCGGTGATCGGCGCGCTGCCCGAGCCGTCGTAGATGGTGCCGCCCCGCAGCACGAGGTCGGCCTGCTGCGTCGACTCGCAGGCGGTGAGGGTGAGCAGCGTGACGAAGGCGGCGAGGACCGAGCGGCGCATGGGGATCGGGGCGAGGGGGGGGAAGGACGATCAACGATGCGGCCCGCCCGCTCGGGGCGCCAGCGGGCAACCCAGAGGCGCGGGAACAGCAACCGAGGGTTGGAGGAAATGAAGACGAACTGAAGGGGAACAAGACACCGATGCTCGGCCGACGCGCCAGAGCGTCATCTCGCGTGCTCTTCTTGGTTCTTCTTCATTTCTTCCATCACTCGGTTGCCGTTGCGGTACTCCCGCCTCGCTACGCCAGGAACCGCCGGGCCACCTGCTCCAGCCGGTCGTCGCCGGCCGCCTCGGCCTCGACGAGCATCTCTTCCACGTACGGACGCAGTGACGGCTCGCCCCAGTAGTAGCCCGTGGCCCGCTCGGCGAGCTGGGTCTCGCTCACGCGCGCCGCCTCGAGCAGAGCGCGCGCGGCGGCGCGGTCGTACCCCGGATCGTCGCGCGGCGGCAGCCCGTAGTTGCGCCGAGGCATCTCGCCCTCGGCATCATCCCGCAGAAATGCTCGTGACATGCACCATCTCCTCACCAGACGTACTGTTCCGGGATGACCACCGACCTCGCCTCCCGCTTCCTCGAGCGCTCGCAGTATTACCTCGGCACCGAGTATCCCGCCAAGATCCGCGCGGCGCTCGCGACCATTCCCGCCGACCGCCTCTGGTGGCGCCCGAACGATTCGGCCAACAGCGCCGGCAACCTCGTGCTGCACCTCGCGGGCAATGTACGGCAGTGGGTGGTGAGCGGCATCGGCGGCGCACCCGACGTGCGGGCGCGCAGCGCCGAGTTCGCGGCCACCGGTGGCCAGGATCACGCGCAGCTGCTCGCGCACCTCGACGCCGCCTGCGCCGATGCCGTGGCCGTGATCGCCACCCTCGACGCCGACACCCTCGCGGCCACGCGCACCATCCAGGGGCGCGAGACCAGCGTGTTCTCGGCGCTGTACCACGTGGTGGAGCACTTTTCGGGACACACGGGGCAGCTCATTCTCATCGCCAAATGGCTCACACCCGCCGCGGTGCAGTTCTACGACGACGCGGGTGGCCTCGCGCGCGCGACGTTCCTGCCGGACGGCGCGAGCGACATCGCCTGACCCGGTTCGCGACGCCGCGAGCCGACTCGACCGTTCGTCCTCCATACCGGGCTCTCCCGCATGCGCACGTCCGCCCACGTTCGTTCGCTCGTCGCCGCATCGTGCCTGCTCACCATCCCGTTCGCCGACGCCATCGCAGGATGCCCACGCTCCGGCGGCGAACAGGCGCGCCGCATCGTCTCGGCGGTCGCATTGCTTCCCGCCGCTCCGTTCATCCTTTCCCACAAGCCCCGCACCGCGCCGCTCCCCGCCGCCGGCGCCGCCGTGCGCGTGAGCCGGCGCGGCGCAGGGGATGCCGTCGACTTCGTGCGCGGCACGCTCGTCTCGCTCGACAGCGCCGCCGTGACCGTGGCGATCGGGGGCAACGTGGCCGAGCGCATTCCGATGACGTCGGTGCTGTGCGTGCAGGTGCCGCGTCGGAGCCGCGCTGCCGGCGCCGCCAGCGGCCTCGCGATCGGCGTGGCGAGCGGCGTAGCGGCGGCCGGCGTGCTCGCGCTCAGCGCATCCTCCGACGGGGAACAGCGGGAGGCGATGTCGGTCGGCGCCTTCCTGTTCGGCGCCATCGGCGGCATCGGTGGTACGCTCGTCGGCAGCGTCGTGCGTGCCACTGACTGGGATACGGCGATCGAAAACGCGCGCTGAGGCATCACGCGGGGGCGACGGCGCGGCGACGGCGCTTGTCCCTGCCCGTCTCCGGCGCGCATGTTGCGGAGCGTTCGACGCCGGCAGTCCGTGCCGGCTCCGCCATCTCCCGCCGTTCTACCCATGCGCCTGCTTGTCGCCCTGCTCCTCGTGAGCCTCGGTACCGCCTCCCTGCCCGCTCAGGCCGCGAGCCGGACCTATTCCGAGCTCGTCACGCTCTTTACAGCCTGGCGCGCCTTCGAGGAACCGCCGCGCGTGAACGGGGCGCCCGACTACTCGGCCACCACCAACGCGCGACGCCTCGACTCGCTGCGCGTGCTGCAGCAGCGGCTCGCCGCCATCGACACCACCGGCTGGTCCATTCGCGAGCAGGTGGACCACCATCTCGTGCGTGCCGAGATGAACGGCATGCTGTATCACCTCACGGTGCTGCAGCCGTTCGCCCGCGACCCGGCCTACTACGCCTCGGTGCGCACGAGCGAGAGTGACACGCCCGCCGAGGAAGGCCCCACCATCCACGGCGCCGTGCGCCTCTGGCACTACGGCATCTGGCCGCGCACGGCGCTCGACACCGTCACGCCGCTCACCCCCGACGAGTCGCGCCGGCTCACCGAGCAGCTGCGCAGCGTGCCGCCGCTGCTGGCGCAGGCGCGCACCAACCTCGCCGGCGCGAACGCGCGCGACCTGTGGGTAGGCGGCGTGCGCGCCTTCGAGGAGCAGGACGAGGCGCTGGCCACGCTCGCCGAGCGCGTGGGCACGCGCAACCGCGAGCTCGTGCGCGCGATCACCGAGGCGCGCGCTGCCACCACGCAGTTCGCGCAGTGGCTGCGCGACGAGTCGCCGACGAAGACCGGCCCCTCGGGCATCGGCAAGGAGCAGTACACGTGGTTCCTCAAGAACGTGCTGCTCGTGCCCATGAGCTGGGAGGAGGAGGTCACGGTCTCCCGTCGCGAGCTGGCGCGCGCGCACGCCTCGCTCCGACTGGAGGAGACGCGCAACAAGGGGCTCCCGGCCATGAAGGTCGCGCAGACGCAGGCGGAGTACTCGGCCATGCAGAACGAGGCGCTGCCGCGCTACCTGCGCTTCATGGAGGAGAAGCAGATCCTCACCATGGAGCCGTGGATGGAGCGCGCGCTGCGCGAGCGCCTCACCAACTTCATTCCCGAGGCGAACCGCAACTTCTTCTACCAGACCACGCACCGCGACCCGATCCCGCTCTGGACCCATCTCTACCACTGGTGGGACAACATGCGCATTCGCGTGGCGCCGCATCCGAGCCCCATTCGCCGTGGCCCGCTGCTGTACAACGTGTGGATGAGCCGCGCCGAAGGCATGGCCACCGTGATGGAAGAGTGGATGATGCACGCCGGCCTCTACGACCAGAGCCCGCAGTCGCGTGAGATCGTGTGGATCATGCTCATCACGCGCGCGGCGCGCGGCCTGGGCAACCTGTACGCGCACAGCAACGACCTCACCATGCAGCAGGCCGGCGACATCCACGTGAGCTGGACGCCGCGCGGCTGGATGCGCCGCGATCCCCTGCTCGGCTTCGAGCAGCACCTGTACCTGCGTCAGCCCGGCTACGGACCGAGCTACGTGACCGGCGGCCGCCTGCTCGAGGAGGTCATGGCCGAGCGCGCGCGCCAGCTCGGCGACACCTTCACCATGAAGCGATTCTTCGACGAACTGAACTCGGCCGGCATGATTCCCGTATCGCTCATCTACTGGGAGCTCACCGGCGATGATCGCATGATCCGCGAACTCGCCATCGACGCGGGGCCGCTGCCGTTCCGGGCCCGGTAGGCCGCGGCCGAAGCTGCACGCTGGACTTCCAGCACGGATCCCCGATATTCGAGGGAGCGACGGAGACGGCGGACGCCGGTGCTGGCGTCGCTCCCGACCTCGCGGTCGGACACTCCCGGTCGCTCCCTCGATGGAGGTCCCATGCGCACCACCCCGATCGTCCTGCTCGCCGCCCTGACTCTTGCCTGCGGCGGCGAGCGCGCGCCAGACGCCGAGACGCCCGCCGATTCGACCACGGCCGCCGCGCCCGATCCGCGCGCCAACGTCTTCTCGAACGCGTACGCGGAGGCGTTCACCATCACGCTCGCGCCGGGGCAGGCGCTGCCCGCACACGACGGCGGCGCGCGCACGGTCTATGCGCTGAGTGACTACACCATTCGCTACACGCAGGGCGGTGAGACGAGCGAGCAGTCGTGGAAGGCCGGCGAGGCGCACTTCCACGACGCGGGCGAGCACGCCATGGAGAACATCGGCACGACCGAGGCGAAGTTCCTCGTGGTGGCACGCACCGCCCAGACGCTGGCGCCGAGCGAACCGCACCCGGAACCCAACGCCCCGTCAGGTAGCGGCCCCATGCAGCTCCTGCTCGACAATGACCAGGTGCGCGTCTCGGAAGTGCGCATGCCTCCGGGCGCCGAACTGCCGCGTCACCCCGGGCTTGCACGCCTGGTGTACTCGCTGAGCGACTACACCATCGGCTACGCCTCCAACGACGCCGCGGCGGAGACGCAGTCGTTCACGACCGGCCAGGCGCACTGGCACGAGGCGGACGAGCACGTGATCACCAACACCGGCAGCACCGAAGCGCGCTTCCTGCTCGTGCAGTTCAAACGCTGAGCAAACCGCGAAATGCGGCATCGTTCCTCGATGCCTTGTTTCGTCTTCCTCTTCTTCAGCTCGTCTTCTCCCACTCGGTTGCGGTGTCCGTCAGCTGACGGACACCGGCCACGCCTCCCGGCGCCACGCCGAATCCCAGAACATCCACTCGTATACCACCGAGCGGTCGTACGCCGCGATCATGCGCGACCGCTCGGGCGCTCCCGCCGCATCCCACGCCGCATCGGCCGCCGACTCGGCCGCGAGCACGGCGTCGCCGAACGCCGGGTCGCTGTACGTTGCGATCCACGCCGCGTATGGATTGCCCGGACGCTCCTCCGCCGCGAGCCGGAGCCCCACGTCGTAGTACACGCGGAAGCACGGGAGCACCGCCGCCGTGCCCACCGCATAGCCATCGCGGTGCACACTCGTGTGCAGGAAGTCGGTGTAGGCCTGGCAGCTCGGCGACGCCATCGCGCGCGCCGCCTCGCCGGCATCGATGCCGAACTGCGCGAAGAACCCGCCGTGCAGCTGCCGCTCCACCACGATCGCGCCCTCGGTCGCGCGCGAGAACTGCAGCACACGCTCGGCGTCGGGCGCGCGCGCCGCGAGCGTGGCGAGCACGCGGCCGTACTCCACGAGGTAGAGCGCGTCCTGCACCACGTATTGCGTGAAAATCGCGGCGTCGAGCGAGCCATCCACGAGCGCGCGGTTGTACGGATGCGCAAGAATGCGCTCGAGCATCGGCGCGCTGCGCGCGCGCATGATGGCCGAAAATCCGGCGTTCATGTGCGCGCCCTCACGAGAGCCGCGCGCGCGACGCGAGCGTGTCCACGTCGAGTGTGTACAGCGCGTCGAGCAGCGCCACCTGCAGCGAGCCGGGGCCCGCCGCCTGCGCCGCCGCCAGCTCGCCGGCCACGCCGAAGATCGCGAGGGCCGCCGCCGCCGCATGCAGCGCATCGCGCTCCACGGCGAGGCACGCGCCGGTCACGGCGGAGAGCGAGCAGCCCAGGCCGGTCACGCGCGGCATGAGCGCGTGGCCGTTGCCGCAGCGCACAACACGCGCGCCATCCGTCGCGATGTCCTCGGCGCCCGTGATCACCACCGTGGTGCCATGGCGCTGCGCCAGGATCGTGGCCGCCTCCAGCGCCGCCTCGCTGCCGGCGGTGGAGTCCACCCCCTTGGTGCCGCCCACGTCGCCGGCCACCGCGAGGATCTCCGACGCATTGCCGCGCAGCACCGTGGGACGCAGCGCGAGCAGCGCGCGCGCCGTGTCGGTGCGATACGCCGTCGCGCCAGCGCCCACGGGATCGAGCACCCACGGAATGCCGCGCTCGCCCGCGCGCACCGCGGCGCGCTGCATGGCACTCACCCACGACGGCGAGAGCGTGCCGATGTTCACCACCAGCGCGGACGAGATCGACGTGAAGTCCTCGACCTCTTCGAGCGCGTGCACCATCGCCGGCGACGCACCCAGCGCGAGCAGCGCGTTGGCCGAGTTGTTCATCACCACGTAGTTCGTGATGTTGTGCACGAGCGGTGCCGCGGCGCGCACGCCCGTGAGCGTGCGAAGCGCGGCGGCAACGAGCGGCTGTGATGCAGGGACGCGTGCGGTCGCGTCCGACGAGCTGACGTCGGTCATGTGGCCTCCCTTCGCCGGCATTACCCGGTGCAGGTTCGACGGGTCTGATCTCAGCCCGCGTCATTCGCGCGGGCACCCCATGGCAGAGTGTGCAACGTCATCGGTGCGCGGAGTGGAGTCAATCCCGGTCCGTGGTGGCACGACGAGTGTGCATCGCGCGAGCACGGCGTCCTGTCCGTACCGATTCCGTGAAGCCGCCCCGCCAGCCGGTACATCGATTACGTTTATCAGAAGGGGCGCGCAAAGCGGCGTGTCCGAGCGCCGCATGCCCGCCGTTCCATTGGGCGATCACCGCAGCACACCCACCCAGGAGCCCGCGTGATCCCGTCCGTCTCGCTCGAGTCCACCACCGCCCGCGACACCTCGTCGTCGCTGAGCTTCCTCTCGTCCCATCGCGCCGTCAGCGTCTGCACGCGTGAGCTCGCCCGCCTGTCGGATGCACTCACGGCCGCCGCCACCGTCTTCGCGCGCGAGCAGGGCTACGAGCCACCCACCACACGTCGCGCCCCGGATCGCTGCATCGTGCAGCTCGGACCGGTCGCCCTCACGGCCGCGTGGCTGCGCAACGGCAGCGATTCGCCCGTGGCCGGCGAGCTCATGACGATCGTGTGGCGCGGCATCATCGCCCCCCGCGGCGATCATCTCCCCGAGCGGCTCGGCGCACGCTACGTGCCTACGCCCCCGGTCGAAGTGTGGGAGTCGACCTTCGTTGCCTCCGCCGCCAGCGAGGCCACGTGGCAGTGGCACGAGGACGACCGCGAGCAGCCCGGCATCTCCTCGATCGACCTGGCGGCCCTCTGCATGGCGCAGCTGCGCCAGGCGCTCGCCGACACGCCACCGCAGGCGATCGCCGTCTGACACCGGTGCGGACCGGGCGCTCGGCGCCCGGTCCGCGTGACCTCAGCGCCCGTCCTTGAGCCGCGGCACGTCGGTCGCCGTGCTGGCCTGCAGCAGCCCGGTCTCCGTGTAGAGCATCAGCTTCTCGCGCGTGTCCGCGATGTCGAGGTTGCGCATCGTGAGCTGCCCGATGCGATCCTGCGGCGTGAAGAACGCCTCGCCCTTCTCCATCGTGAGCCGCTCGGGCTTGTACGTGAGGTTCGGGCTCTCGGTGTTCAGGATCGTGTAGTCGTTGCCACGACGCAGCTCGAGCGTGACTTCGCCCGTCACCGCGCGCGCCACCCAGCGCTGCGCCGACTCGCGCAGCATCATGGCCTGCGGGTCGAGCCAGCGCCCCTGGTACAGCAGGCGGCCCAGCTTGCGGCCGTTGATGTGGTACTGCTCGATCGTGTCCTCGTTGTGGATGCCGGTCACGAGCCGCTCGTACGCCGCGAACAGCAGCGCCATGCCCGGCGCCTCGTAGATCCCGCGGCTCTTCGCCTCGATGATGCGGTTCTCGATCTGGTCCGACATGCCCAGGCCGTGACGGCCGCCGATCACGTTGGCCTCGAGGAAGAGGTCGAGCAGCGAGTCGAACGTCTTGCCGTTGAGCGCCACCGGCACGCCCTCCGCAAACCGCACCGACACCGTCTCGCGTGGCACGCTCACATCGTCGCGCCAGAACGGCACGCCCATGATCGGCTGCACGATGGTCATGCCCCGATCGAGGTACTCGAGATCCTTCGCCTCGTGCGTGGCGCCGAGCAGGTTGGAGTCGGTGGAGTAGGCCTTCTCCGTGCTCATCTTGTACTCGAAGCCGTTGGCCACGAGGTATTCCGACATCTCCGTCCGGCCGCCGAGCTCGTCGATGAAGTCCTGGTCGAGCCAGGGCTTGTAGACGCGCAGGTGGGGGTTGGTGAGCAGGCCGTAGCGGTAGAAGCGCTCGATGTCGTTGCCCTTGTACGTGCTGCCGTCACCCCAGATGTTCACGTCATCTTCGCGCATGGCGGCCACGAGCATCGTGCCCGTCACGGCCCGGCCGAGCGGCGTGGTGTTGAAGTACGTCACGCCGCCGGTGGTCACGTGGAACGCACCGCTCTGGATGGCCGCGATCCCCTCGTGCACCAGCTGGTGGCGGCAGTCGATGAGGCGCGCGAGTTCGGCGCCATACGCCATCGCCTTGCGCGGAATCTCCTCGTAGTCCGACTCGTCGGGCTGGCCGAGGTTGGCCGTGTAGGCGTACGGGATGGCGCCCTTCGCGCGCATCCAGTGCAGGGCGGCGCTGGTGTCGAGGCCGCCCGAGAAGGCGATGCCGACTTTTTCGGCGACGGGAAGGCGCTGCAGGATCGTGGCCACGGGAAATCTCCGGTCAGGACGGGAATGCGAAGCCCGAAAACTAGTCGATCCGGGGTGCCCACCGCGCCTCGGACCGGCGGACCGGACCGAGCCATCCGTGCGTGGCGCCACCATCGCGTCCCTTGACCCCGCCCCGACCCCCGGTCAGGGTTCACGGGTGTCCACTTCGACTGACCTCGGCCTGCCGGGCGCCCTGCCGGCGCGCGACCGCGCGGCCCTCCGGCGCTGGCTCTTCGCGTCCATCATCGCCGTCTTCCTGGCGGTGGCCGTGGGCGGCATCACCCGGCTGACCGAGAGCGGCCTCTCCATCACCGAGTGGAAGCCCGTGTCTGGGGTGCTCCCGCCCATGAACGAGGCGGCGTGGCAGGTGGAGTACGAGAAGTTCCTGCAGATCCCGCAGGCCAGCACGACGCACGCCGGCATCACGCGCAGTGCGTTCAAGTGGATCTTCTGGTGGGAGTGGTTCCACCGCATCGTGGCGCGCAGCGTGGGACTCGTCTTCGCGATCCCGTGGCTGCTGTACATGGTGCAGGGACGCATCCCGCGCGCCCTGCGCCTCCGCCTCACCGCGCTGCCGCTGCTCACGCTCGCACAGGGCGCGCTCGGCTGGTACATGGTGCAGAGCGGCCTCGTGGAGCGCTCGAGCGTCAGCGCCTACCGCCTCACGGCGCACCTCGGACTCGCGCTCGGCATCCTGGCCGTGTGCGTGTGGACGTACAGCGAATTGCGCGAACGCTCCCGCCAAGAGCTGGACGAGTCGGCGAACACCTCGCACGGCTGGCGCCTTGGATTGCTCGGGGCGACGGCGCTGCTCGGCGTGACGGTGCTGTCGGGCGGGTTCGTGGCGGGGCTCCGGGCCGGGAAGATCTTCAACGAGTTTCCGCTCATGGGTGGTCGCGTGGTGCCCGCGGGGTACGCGACCATTGCGCCGTGGTGGGCGAACGCAGCCGAGAATCCCGTGGCGGCGCAGTTCCATCACCGTACGCTCGCGATCGTGGTCACGCTGCTCGTGCTCACGCTCGCGTGGCGTGCGCGGCACGCCGCGTTGCCATCGCTCGTGCGGCGTGGCGCACAGGCATTCGGCGCCGTGGTGGCGCTGCAGCTCGTGCTCGGCGTGACCACGCTGCTGCTCGCCGTGCCGATCCCGCTCGGTGTGCTGCATCAGTTCACGGGCGTGCTCGCGCTCACGGCTGGACTCGTGGCGACGCAGCGGGCGATGGCGACGGCGCGCGCGCTGCCCGCGGCACCGTCGCCCGTCGAGCGACCGGCAACTCGTGAAGCCGTGATGGAGCCGGCGACGACGTACTGAGCGCGCCGGCCCGGTGGTGGCTCACATGTCGACGTCGGCGATGCAGCAGCCGACGCCGCAGGTGAACCAGGCCAACGCAGACTCGCTGTTCAAGGCCTGCGCGAGGAGGGTCAACCGCGCCATCACCGCCTCGGTGCCCGCCGACTTGCTGCCGACCGCGCCCTGGCCCGCTTCCACGAACGCGTTTGTGGCGTTGACGATCCAGCCCAGCTCGCCCTCCGGAGCGCTGTCCACGACGGCCGGATTCGTGGCCACGAAGGCACGGAGAGCATCCATGACGTCCGCATCCCGGGCGATCTCGTCCACCGTCTCCTGGGCTTTGCATGACAGGAAGCCGGCCCAACCGAACTTGTTCTTCACCGCATGGCGATGCGCGCACCAGCGGACGTCTCCCTCGATCGAGAGCTTCTCGATGATCGGCGTGCCTGACTTGGGACCGCGAATCCCGTAGAGCGACCACCGGGCGACGCGACGGCTGGGGCCGATGCGTGCGACGTCCTTGTGCTCCTGCACATCCATGGCATCGAAGTCGTGCGCTACGAGGAAGAAGTTCTCATCCATGCCGTCCGCGACTGCGCTGCTGAGGCCGTACACGCTGTCGACGGTGGAGTTCTTCCCGACCGTGAAGATCGCCAGGACCTGCGCCCGTCCTCCCACGAGTTCGCGCAGTGCGATCTCTCGTGGCGCCATGACCGACGACAGGGCAAGTCGCGCGTTGCGCTTGCCTTGCTTGTCCTTTCGCGGCACCGCCTTGTTGCGGAACTCGACGCGCGTGTCCCTGAGATAGGGCGCGAGGGTCACCGACTGATTGTCAGCAAGTTCAGGGAGAGTCGCGAAGGCACCGACGCAGTTCGTTCCGCAGGACGAACCGGACGCCAACGAGTCATGCAGGCCGATCCGGCTGTAGTCGAACACTGCCCCGGCCTCGTGTGTCGCCGGCAACTCCGACGAGGCCAGCGCGCCAGCGGTCGTCGCTCCAGCCGCGCGCCCATCGCCCTCTTCGACCGAGGCGTCACCACCGCCGCAGGCGACTCCGCTGATCACGAGCGCGCCGATGGTGACCATCCGTGCCATGCTGTTCATTGCGATGCTCCGAGCGTTGGAGGAGAGAGCAGCGGACGCGCGCGCTGCGACCAGCGACGCGCCGCTTCGTCGGTCGGGCGCTGCGCGTCCAGGGAGTCCAGCAACCACAAGGCGCGGCGCAGGCCGGCCGCCTGCGCCACATAGTCGAGTGTATATCCACTCATGCCGGCGATGTCATCGAAGGCGGCCCGCAAGTCGGCGTGCGCCTGCGCGCTGTCCCCCGCCTGCACGAGCACCCACGCCTCGGCGAACACATAGTCCCAGGTGACCGAACTGCTCGAGGCACCCACACGCTGCTGCCGAAGGGCGCGCATGCGGTCGCGTACCTCCTCGCGTCGTCCGGCAGCGAGCGCACGGTGTGCCTCATCGAGCAGCGTGCGTGCGGGGAACGATGTCACGAGCTCCGGCCCAAGGCACGGCACCGCATGCCGCAGCGCCGGCACCACCACCTGGTCCCGGACGCGCGTCGTGTCCGCGTCCGGCACGCTGGCGCGCACGGCCGCATCGAGGCGCGCCCTGCTCTTCGGCAACCGGGCGCACTGGCCGGTGACCGCCAGCACCGTGTACTCGTGCACGGCGTCGACGAGCGGGCGGGGCAGCTCCGAACCGGCCAGATCCGGCGTCGCGGCGAGTGCACGCACCGTGTCGCCGATCAGTGCCGCGAGCGGCGCGAGCGTGGCGCCGACGCCAGGTACGGCGAGCAGGTTGGTGTCGCGCAGCGCGGCACGCGCGTGGTGTGCCGCCGAATCGAACTCCGTCCGCCGCAGGGCAAGCCGCACGCGCAGCACCGCCAGCTGTGCGCGCTGCTCCGCTGTATTCACCGCGCTGCTCGCCCGCCGCAGCGCGTCATCGACCGACGCCTCCGTGCCGCCCTGTCGACGCAGTTGGCCTGCCAGCTCCAGCGCCGCCGCATGCTCGAGCCAGCCGGCCGCCGACTTGGGGTCGCGCTCGACCCAGCGGCGCGTGAGGTCGAGGGCGAGCAGGCGTGCCCGGCGAACCGCGGCCGTGAAGGTCACCGGTACCGCCGCCGCTCCTCCGGCCTCGAAGACCGCTCGGGGGATCGGCACGAACTCGATCGTATCGTCGCGAAGCGCCGGCAATGCGCGATACTCGGCACGCCCCGGCGTGGTCTGCCACCCACTTCGGGCCCGATGGCCCTGCGCGAACGTGGCCGCCCGGATGCTCGGATAGACCGCCGCGAGCCACGCGGACGACGGAGCCGATTCGATCGCCTGCCGGTACGCCCGCAACGCCGCCCAGATGCTGCTCCGATAGCGGAGGCCACCCGCGTCACCAATGACGACCGTGTCGAGGCGGGTACATTCGCCCAACCCGAACCAGGCGACATACGACGCGGGATCTTCGGTGATCGCCAGCCGATAACTGTCACAGGCCCCCGCCGTTTCCGCCTGCGCCAGCCGTTGCAGGCCGTGCACGAGGTGGCCAGCCAGCTCGGACTCACTCGCCGTGGACGCCGCATGGTCCGCCAGCCCCCGCCAACTCGCCCGATCGCGCGGCCGGAGCCACGACGCCACCTGCGCCGCCCAGAAAGCGGCGTCACCGAAGGCCGGCACCTCGGCGTGCACGCGCCGGAAGCTCGCTTCGGCACTGTCCAGCGCGCCGGCCCGCAGTTGGCGATGTCCGTCCACGTACGCCCGCAACGCTGCGAGCGAGCGCGATGGCAGGACCGCAAGGCCGGGCGTCTCCGCCGCCGTCGCCCCGGCGAGCACCTCGCGCACGAGCCGCGCGGTGAGCGCGCGCAGCGCCTCGTCACTGCTGAGCAGTCCGATGGCCGCCAGCTGACGCGGCGGCTCGGCGCCACGTGTCACGGTCAGCCGCACGCGCACGGAATCGCCGAGCGGCGTCGCCGATGACACCAGACGCCACGCGCTCGCTGGGGCGCTCGCCGTGGCGACATGCACCTCCGGCCACGCGCCGAGCTCGGCCTCCAGCGCCCCCCGTACGCGCTGCGCGAGCGTGTCGTCGCGTGGCGAGGTCAGCGCGATCGTCAGCCCCTCGACAGGGGCCGATGACGCGGACGCGACGTCGGACCACGCGCCCCACCAGCGGCTCGCGCCCCACCCGACGATCAGCAGGAGCGCCGACGCCAGGAGCACGCCTCGGGCACGCAGCCCGCCCGACCCCGCAGCACGCCGGCCCGACACGCTCGCCGAGGATCGCGAGCCGCCCATGCTCGCCGACGCCATGGCATGGGCCCCGGTACCTGGCACCCGATGCTCACCGGACATCGCAATGCCGAGCGCCGACAGGAATGCGGTCATGTCCCGGAAGCGGTCGGCGGGCACCGGAGCGAGCGCCACCTGCAACGCCTGCTCGATCGCCTCTGGCACCGCGGCGCGATGTGTGCGCACACCCATCGGGGCCGCCGCCATGCGTTGCAGCCGCAGCCCCTCCACCGTGCGTGCCGTTTGCGCCGGCACGCCCGCGAGCATTTCGTACAACACGAGCGCCAGCGAGTACTGGTCCGAGCGCGCGTCCACGGCAGGATCTGCGCAGAGTTGCTCCGGACTCATGTATTGCGCGGTGCCCACGGCCAGTCCGGCGCTTGTGAGGCGCTGCTGGAGCGCCTCGGGCTCGGAGAACGCCACCCCGAAGTCCGCCAGCAGGGCCGTGCCCTCGCGCAGCAGGATGTTGGCGGGCTTCACGTCGCGATGCACCACGTCATGCGCGTGCGCGAACGCGAGCGCCAAGCCAACCTCCCGCGTGACCTGCAGAGCATCGGCGATCGGCAACTGCGGGTCTCGCGCGAGTCGATCGGCGAGAGTCCCGTCCGGCGCCAACTCCACGACCAGAAACGGACGCCCCTCGTGCACGCCCGTGTCCTGCACATGCAGGATGTGCGGGTGTTCGAGCGCCGCGGTCAGGCGAATCTCGCGCTGGAACCGCGCCACCACATTGTCGGAGAGCGAATCCGGACGGAGCAACTTCACCGCCACGTCCCGCTCCAGGCGCTGATCACGCGCCCGGTACACGGACGCGTGACCGCCCCGCCCGATCTCCTCGAGCAGCAGGTAGCGATTCGCAAGCAGCGGCGCGGACGTCACGGCGGGGCGGGGCGGGAGGAGGGAGCGCGTCCCCACGCTCGCGGAACGCGCCGATTCAATATGCGCAACATCCGGCGTTCCAGCACGCGCCCGCACAGATCGGGCGACCCCTCGGATTCCTCTATGGGCAGCGCAGCTTTTTCGCATTTGCCAGGTGCGCGGCGCGACGTGATGCTGTAGGGGTGGTCATCCACGGCCACGTCACCGCCTGCCCGGAGGTCGCATGTCTCCCTTCCCGCTCGAGGACGGCGCCACGACCGTCGCCGCGTTGACGCCGCGCCGCGATGTGACGCGCGGCGGCGAGCTGACGCTCGATGCCCGACACGAGCAGCTGGAGGAGCTGCACCTCGCCATCGCGAACCTCGCGCACGAATCCGTCAGCGCGCCACGCGAGGAGATCGAGCACGCCAGCGTCGACCCCGCCCACGCGCGCCTTGCGCGCGCACTCGACGAGTTGGGCACGACGTTGCGGCGCGCGCGACGCGTGTTCGACGCCCTGCTCGACGCCATGCCGTCCACGCAGCGGCGCGACCAGCTGCAGGCCATTGCCATGCTCTCGCGCCAGCACGACGAAGCGGTGCGCGACCTGCACGAGGCGCAGATGGCGCTGCTCGACGGCTCGGCCGTGGCTGTGCGCATCCGGCTCGCGCGCGTCTTCCACGCGATCGGGCGCGCCGAGCAGATGCACTTCTACCTGCGGTCGCCACGCGCGGCGCGCGGCTGAGCACCGCGCTCGCCGTCAGGCCACGACGAGCTGTCGTGCGATCGCCTCGACGATGCGTGAGGTCTCGGCGTCCAGCTTGCGTCCCACGCTGACCGCGTAGTACAGCACGCGCGCGCCGCCCACGAGCCCCACGGGCTTCACCCCATACCGCTTCGCCGCATCCTCGGCGGCCGCCATCGGCAGGGCGAACAGGCCGTGCCCCGCCGTGCCGAAGGCCTTGAGCAGCGCGCTGTCGTCCACTTCGGCCACGAGCCGCGGGTGGATCCCCTCCACGGCCAGCCAGGCGTCGACCATCTGCCGCAGCACCGTGCCCGAGGAGGGGAGCAGGAGCGGCGCGCCATCGAGGGAGTGCGGGAAGCCGCGCTTGTACGCTTTCACCAGCGCCGGCGTGCCGAAGACGGCGATGTCCGATTCGCCCACCGCGTGGGCGCGCCCCTTCACACGACCGGTGGCCGGCGCATCGAGCAGCACGAGGTCGAGTGTATGGTCGTCCAGTGCCTCGAGCAGCGTGTCCTGCGCACCCTCTCGTACCACGAGGCGCGGAGCATCCTCGAGCGACAGCACGGGCGTGAGGAACCGGTGGACCAGCAGCTTCGGGATGCCGTCGGTCACCCCCACGCGGAAGGGGCGCGTGCGCCCGGTGGGCAGGCCGGCGAACGCATCGTGCACCTCGCGCTCGAGCGAGAACACCTCCTCCGCGAAGCGCACGAGCAGCCGTCCGGCGTCAGTCAGCCGGCGCTCCTTGCCTTCTCCTTCAAAGAGCGGCACACCCACGGCCAGTTCGAACAGCCGGAGCTGCGCGCTGACCGTGGGCTGCGTGAGGTTGAGCACGCGCGCGGCCGCCGTCACGCTGCCCGTCCGGGCAACGGTCCAGAAGTAGCGCAGATGGTTGTAGTTCACCGACGTGAGCATGCGGCACCCGGAATGTGTCGGCCACGCACCGTGGCCCGCCCGGGAAATCTACCGATCGCCGCAGACGCCGGGGACGAACTCTCGCATGGCGAGCAGCACCGCACCGGTCACATCCACCTCGGCGGCGATTGCGCGAGCGGGACCCAGCGTCGAGACATCGAGGATCGCGTGCCAGCGATCGCGTGCCCGCACCCGCTCCATCGCCTGCTGCACGCAGGCCGTGAGCGGCCCCTCCAGCGCTTCCCGCTTCTCGCGCATCGTCTGGTTCAGCTGCTGCACCATGTCCTCGAGCTGCAGCTCGCGCGCCCTGAGCGTGAGCATTGCGGCCTCGCGCTGCATCGGCGCCATCTCGTGCTGCCGCGACGCGAACCAATCCAGGGCGGCACGCAGCGTATCCGACGCCAGCCGGACGCGCGTGTCGGCCAGACGGACCTCATCGTTCAGGCGCACCTCGGCCTGTTCGCGCGCGGGGATCGAATCGAAGAGCACCGCTGCGCGCACGAAGGCAATCCGCGGTGCGGCCGGGCCTCGACCCGCCCCCTGCGCCTGCGCGGTCGACGCGACCGCGCCGAACAGCACGACGGCGCAGGTCGCAACGCGCGCGAGCCGCGTCACGTCGCGACGTCGCCGCCGCAGGTCGTCACCGCTTCGTCGCCGGTGGCCACCGGCGCCTGCTCGGCACGCGCCGGTCGCGCGCCGTCGGCCTCGGACGAGCGCACCACGCGCTGCGAGGCCAGCGAGGTGGACAGCGCGATCATGAGCGCGCCGACGCCGGCGACGACGCGCACGGCCGTGAGGGCGGTGCGCAGTGGGGCGGGGGGCGTTTCGGTCATCCGGTCAACTCCGTGAACAGGGTTGATGCGGAACGTATCGGCGATCGCGGGCGGAACAATCGCGAAAGCCGGTCAGGCCACCCGGTATTTCTCTATGGGTCGGATCGACGGAACCGATGCCCGGTCGCGACACGACGTCGTCCGGGATTTCCCGATGGTCACCGCGACCGCGCGAGCGCACCCTTCCCGTTCCCTCTTGCCCGCGATCATGCCCCGCTTCCGCAACCTCCCCGTCGATCTGGCGATCGACGTCCGCTCGAAGCTCGAGTTCTGGCTCGGCCACCTGCCCGGCGCCGTGTGCATGCCGGTGCAGTCCATCGACAGCGCCATCGCCTCGCGCAACGTCGCGAAGGACGCGCGCATCCTCGTGTACTGCGCGAGCGGCGCGCGGTCCGCGCAGGCGGCGAACATCCTGCGCGGACTCGGCTACAAGCGCGTCACCGACGGCGGCGCCATCGCCACCGCGCGTCCGGAGTACTCCGCCGACTGACTACATGCGGCCGCGCAGCATGCCGTGCCAGTAGGCGCGTGGCAGCACGTAGGCCTTGAGCGCGTACATGCTGTACCGCTCCTGATTCTGGTCGAACGGGAACGACTCCTTCGGATTCTTGCTGTAGTCGAACTCGGCCATCACCAGCTTGCCGTACCCCGTGACCACCGGGCAGGCGGTGTAGCCGTCGTAGCTCGCGGTGAGCGTCTGCTTCGCGCGACGCGCCATGAGGTTCTCCACGAGCACCGGCGCCTGGCCGCGCACCGCCGCGCCCGTCTTCGACGTGGGCAGGCTGCTGTTGTCGCCGAGCGCGAACACGTCGGGGTACCGCACATGCGCGAGCGTGTGCTTGTCCACCTCCACCCAGCCGTCCGCGTTGGCAAGCGGGCTCTTTTTCAGGAAATCCGGCGCGCTCTGCGGCGGGGTGACGTGGATGAGGTCGTAGTGCATGACCACGTCCGTGCCGTCGGACTTGCGGAACACCGCCTCCTTCTTGTCCGGTCGCAGTTCCACGAGGTCGTGCTCGAGCTGGATCTCGATGCCGCGTTCGTCGCAGATGCGGCGCAGCGTGACGCCGTAGGACGGCGCGGTGAAGTTGGTTGGCTTGGCGTTCATGAACACGACGCGGCTCTTGTCGCGCACGCCCTGCTTCCGGAACGACTCCTCGGCCAGGTACATGATCTTCTGCGGCGCGCCGCCGCACTTCACCGCCGTCTTGGGATCGGTGAAGATCGCGGTGCCGCCCGCGAACGTGCGGATCGCCTCCCACGTGGAGTTCACGGTGTCGTACGAATAGTTGCTCACCACGCCGGTGCCGGGCTTGCCCACGCTCTCGGCGAGGCCCGGAATCTTCGTCCAGTCGATCTGGATGCCGGCGGCCACCACGAGCTGCTCGTAGCCGATCACGCGTCCGGATTCGAGGGTGACCGTGTGCGCCTCGGGGTCGAAGGTGGCGACGCGGTCGCGGATCCACGTGGCACCGGGCGGGATGAAGTCCGCCTCGTTGCGTTCCGAGTCCTCCCTCGGGAACACGCCGCCACCCACGAGCGTCCAGAGCGGCTGGTAGTAGTGCTTGTCGCTCGGCTCGATGATCGCCACCTGCGGTGCATCGGGACGGTTGCGCAGCTGCGCCGCCACGGACAGGCCGCCGCTGCCGCCACCCACGATGAGCACTTCGTACGAGGTGATGTCGGTGCTGGTCGGTGCGGTCATGAACGGGCCCTCCCTCGGGTGCCGTGAGCGGTGGTGTCGAGCTGGCGACCGAACTCGGCCGCGAAGGTGAGGAGCAGGCCGAGTGCCTGCTTCACGTGCGGATCGCGCAGGGCGCGCAGGGCGCCCCCGAGACCCACCGGTTCCGGCGCGGCCTCCGCGGCGTTGGCGAGCGAGGCGCCCATGCGTCCGATGAGCGAGACGACCTTCGGTTCGAGCACGCCGGAGGTGAGCACGGTTTCGATCGCGTCGACCTGCGCCGGCCCGATGTGCGCGCCGAATCGCAGCGCGGCCGATGCACCGTTGAGCAGGCCGGCTTCGACGTCGACGCCGCGCGCCTGCAGGTCGCGCACGACATCGTCCATGCTGTCCACGCCCATGGCCACGAAGCCGGGCGCCTGATCCACGAGCGTGAGCAGCTGCTCCAGCTGCGGCAGGCGATCCATGAGCGTGTTGAGCGCGCGCATGGTGTCGGGTGCCGTGAGCCGCTCGAGCAGGTGCACGGCGTCGTGCAGGCGGGCGTCCACATGCACGCCACGGGCGTCGGCGCGCGCGACGAACTCGTCGGCGGAGTCGGCGACCACGGCGAGCGCAGGCGTCACCTGCGCCGCCTGCGCGGTCAGCGACTCGATCGCCGCCGTGGCGCGCTCGAGGCGCGCCACGAGGGGGTCGAGGTCAGCGGCCTGCATTGGCGGACGCCAGCTCGAGGTAGTTCGCCATGGTGTCGGCCACGTTCACGACCTCGTAGCCGTGGCGCTCGAGCAGCGAGACCGCATGGGCGGAACGCGCGCCACTGTTGCAGTGCACGAGCACCGGCTTGTCCTTCGGCACGTCGGCGAGACGCACGAGCAGGCGGGTGTGCGCCACGTTGATCGCACCGGGCACGTGGGCCACGTCGAAATCCACCTTGCCGCGCGTGTCGAGGATCGTGACGCCACCCTGCAGGCGACGGCGCTCGAGCTCGGCCATGTCGATGGACGGGATCGAGGCGAGCGTGCCACCGCTGGCCGCGTAGCTGGCGAGATCGGCCGGCGTCAGGTAGCCGCGCACGTCGTCGATGCCGATGCGGATGAGCGCGCGCACCGCTTCGTCCACGCGCGCCTCGTCGACGATGAGGTACACGGGCGTGTCTTCCTCGATGAACGAGCCGGCGATGTTCACGAACTGATACTCGAGCTCGGCAAGGATGCTCGCCGGCACGTGACCGGCCAGGAACTCCTTCCGGCCGCGGGTGTCGAGGATCGCGATGTCGGTGCGGCCGGCAAGGGAGCCCAGGTTCTCCGCGTCGAGGTGCGCGATGCGCGGTACGCCGCGCAGCACCTTGGGGCCACGGCGGTTGTCGCGCTTCATGCGCGCGAAGTACGGCGGCGGCTCGGGCTGTCCGCTCAGGATGTAGTCCACGAACTCGCCTTCGCTGGCCGACGCGTGGATGGCCGGGTTGGTGCGCAGCTCGTAGCCCACGGTGGAGCTGGGGATGTCGCCGAGCGACTTGCCGCAGGCCGAGCCGGCGCCGTGCGCGGGCCACACCTGCACGAAGGGGGGGAGCGACTTGAACGCTTCCACGGAGTGGAAGAGCTGGCGCGCTCCGGGTTCCTGCGTGCCGGTCATGCCGGCGGCCTGTTCGAGCAGGTCCGGTCGTCCGAGGTCGCCCACGAAGACGAAGTCGCCCGTCACCATGCCGATGGGGTCGGTGGCGCCGGCGCCGAGGTCCTTGACCAGGTACGAGATGTGCTCGGGGGTGTGCCCCGGGTTGTGGACGACGGTGAACTCGATGTTGCCGACCTTGAACACGTCGCCGTGCTTGAGGAGGCGGTGCGAGTAGGCGGAGCCGAGCAGCCACTCGTAGCGCCAATCGGCGCCGCCTTCGTCGGAGGCATAGACCGTGACGCCACGCTCGGCGAACTCCCGCAGGCCGGAGAGGTAGTCGGCGTGGATGTGGGTGTCGGCCGCGGCAACGATGCGGAGCTTGTGCTGGGCCGCGAGGTCGAAGTAGCGGTCGATGTCGCGCTCGGGGTCCATGACGATGGCCTCGCCGGTGCGGGGGCAGCCGATGAGGTAGGCGTACTGGGCGAGCTTCGGGTCGAGGATCTGGCGGACGAGCATGGTGACCTCGTGGGGGGGAGTGGCGGTGGGCGGCTAGCGGTGAAAAAAAAAGTGACCGCTTGGCTGATTGGTAGAATAGTGCGTACGAATACACATATTCGCCAATCAGCGTTTCCCTGACAGGGGAACGGAGGACCGCCAGCAGGGCGCACCTCCGACACCGGCCGACCCCCGAGTAGCTTGTCCCCATGCCGTCGGCCGTCGTCACCCGAAGTTTTCCCCTGCACATTCGTGAGCGCGGTGCCGATCTCGCCCACGCGGGCGCCGTGCTGCAGATCCGCACCCGTGACGATTTTGCGATCGCGACCGTTCGCGGCACGCTCGATTACAGCGTCACCATCCGGCTGAAGGGTCGCACGGCCACGCTCGCCTGCAGCTGCCCGTACGCGTCGGGCGGCGCGTTCTGCAAGCACCAGTGGGCGGTGCTCCTGCTCCTCCCGGCCGACCCGCGGCACGCGCGCTTCGTGGAGCAGCTCGAGCGGATGACCTCGGTGCAGCTCGACGTGCCCTTCACGATGCACCCCGACGCAGGCGCAGGCGACGAGGCGGCCCCCGAAACCGACGAGGCGTCGCGCACGCCAGACGCCCCGCTCATGCACGACCACGCCGCCCCCCCGGGCCTCCCCGCCTGGCAGGTCGTGCTCGACCGCGCCGCATGGCAGATGCGCGCCGACACGCAGGCGCGAACCGACGGCCCCCAGCGGCCTGCCCGCGCCGAGTGGCCCGCCGACCGCCGCATCGTGTACGTGCTCGACACTAGCATCCCGTCCGCCGGCGGCCTCACGCTCGAGGTGGCCACCGAGCGCCGCGATCGCGACGGCACGTGGGGCGACCCCAAGCGCTTCGGCTACGCCACCGACGTCTGGTTCGCCGCGCCCGAGGCGGAAGACCGCGCGATTGCCCGACTCCTGCTCGGTGCCGCGCCGCTCCCCGACTACGGACACGCCCGCAGCAGCTTCGTCATTCCGCCCGCGACGTTCGACACGCTGCTGCCGCGCCTCGGGGCCACGGGACGCCTGCGCGTGAAGTTTCCCGGCACGCCACCCGTGTGGCGGGCCGTGCGATGGGACGATGGCCGCGACGCGACCGGCGTTTCCACGCCGTGGCGCTTCACGCTCGCCATCGAGCCCGACACCGACGCCGGCCACCGGCTCACGGGCACGCTCGTGCGCGGCAACGAGCGGTGCCCCATGGCGGCGGTGCTCCTGCTGCATCAGGGCGGCCTCTGCCTCATCGGCGACGCGCTGGCCCCACTCGAGATGGATGGCCAATGGCCCCTCATGTCCGAGCTGCTCGCTGCGCCGTCGCTCCCCATCGGCCCTGATCCCGCGCCAGCGCTCGCGCGCCTCTACGCCCTGCCACGTGTGCCCGTGCTGGCGCTGCCCGACGGGCTGCACGTCGTGGAGTCGCATGTCCGCCCCACCGTTGGCGTGCGGTTCGTGGCCGATCCACTCCCCTGGCGGCGCTACGGCACACCCATGGCCGGCGTGCAGCTCGCCTTCCGCTATGGCCGCCTGACGGTGGACAGCACCGATCCCGGCACCACGCGCTTCTGTGCCGATTCGAAGACGCTGTACCACCGCGATCCCGAGGTGGAACGCGCCGCGCGCGACCGGCTGCTCACCCTTGGCGCGTCCACCGTGCGTGAGCCCGGCGCCGTGGGCGCCCCGTTCGTGCTGCCGCGCAGCCAGCTCCTGCGCATCGCGCAGCTGCTCACGCGCGAGGGGTGGTGGGTGGAGGCCGACGGACGCGCGTTCCACCTGCCGGCTGGCGTGCGTGCGAACGTGCGCTCGGGGGTGGACTGGTTCGACCTCGCGGGCACCGTGGACTACGGCACCACCAGCGCCTCGCTGCGCGACGTGCTCGACGCGCGCCGACGTGGTGCCGATGTGGTCGAGCTCGCCGACGGCAGCTACGGCATGCTCCCGCACGACTGGCTCGACCGACTCGGCCCCGTGCTGGCCGGCGGCACGCCCACCGAGGGTGGCGCGCGCTTTCGCTCCTCGCAGCTCGCGCTGCTCGACGCGCTGCTGGCCACGCTCCCCGACATCGACGTCGACGCGCAGTTCGCGCAGGCCCGCGAAGCGCTCGCCGGCTTCGATCGCATCGTGCCCGCCGACCCGCCGCCGTCGTTCACGGGCACGCTGCGCGGCTACCAGCGCGACGGCCTCGGCTGGCTGCACTTCCTGCGCACCTTCGGCTTTGGCGGCTGCCTGGCCGACGACATGGGACTCGGCAAGACGATCCAGGTGCTGGCGCTGCTCGACGCGCGTCGCGTGGAAGGCCACGGACCGTCACTCGTGGTGGTGCCGCGTTCGCTGGTGTTCAACTGGCGCGCCGAAGCCGAACGCTTTGCGCCGCAGCTGCGCACCGCCGACTGGAGCGGCGCGGCGCGCCTCGAAGCCGGCTTCGATGCGAGCGGTGTGGACGTGGTGTTCGTCACCTACGGCACGCTGCGCCGCGATGCCGCGGAGCTCGCGTCGATTCCGTTCGATTACGTGGTGCTCGACGAGGCGCAGGCCATCAAGAACCGCGGCACCGCCACCGCCAAGGCCTGCCGGCTGCTCACCGCGAAACATCGTCTCGCGCTGAGCGGCACGCCGGTGGAGAACCGGCTCGACGAGCTGTGGAGCCTGCTCGACTTCCTGAATCCCGGCATGCTCGGCACGTCGGCGCGCTTCTCGAAGTCGTTGCACGACCTCTCCGCCGAATCGGGGGCCGGCGACGTGCTCGCGCGCGCGCTGCGTCCCGTGATCCTGCGCCGCACGAAGGCGCAGGTCGCGCCCGATCTCCCTGAGCGCATCGAGCGCACACTCGAGGTGGAGCTCGAGCCGAAGCAGCGCGCGTTCTACGACCAGCTGCACGCGCGCGTGCGCGCCGACGTGCTGCAGCAGGTGGACGCGAAGGGGTTGGGCCGGTCGCGCATGCACATCCTCGAAGGGCTGCTGCGGCTGCGTCAGGCCGCGTGCCATCCGGTGCTCGCCGACGCGCGCCGTCGCACGCTGCCGAGCGCGAAGCTGGAGGCGCTCGTGCCGGCGCTCGCCGATGTCGCGGCCGAGGGGAACAAGGCGCTCGTCTTCTCGCAGTTCACCGAGTTCCTCGCGCTCGTGCGCGCCGCACTCGACGAAGAGAAGATCCCGTACGAGTACCTCGACGGTCGCACGAAGGACCGGCAGGCGCGCGTGGAGCGCTTTCAGGGGGACCCGAGCGTGCCGGTGTTCCTGATCAGCCTCAAGGCGGGCGGACACGGGCTCAACCTCACCGCCGCCGACTACGTGTACCTGCTCGATCCGTGGTGGAATCCGGCCGTGGAGGCGCAGGCCATCGACCGCGCGCATCGCATCGGACGCACGCGGCGCGTGATCGCCACGCGGCTGGTCGCGCGCGACACGATCGAGGAGAAGATCCTCGCGCTGCAGGCCAGCAAGCGGGCGCTGGCCGATGCGATCCTCACGGCGGATCGGGGCGGACTGGCGTCGATCGGGCGGGAGGAGCTGGAGCTGTTGCTGGGGTAGGACCGCCCCCGGTTGCCCCGCCCCCGCGCTCCGTGCGAACGTAGATCGGCTGTCCCCTTCCACCCGCGCCTTCCCGCCATGCCCACGCCGCACGAACTCCTCGACCAGGTCGAGGCCGACCTCGCCCGCGCCGACCACGACGACTCCGCCACCGGCGTCGATCGCCGCCAGTTCATGTTCCGCGCGCTCGTGGCCACCGCCGCGACCACCTTCGGCGCCACCGCCGCCCAGGCGCAGCGCGTGCTCGGCGGCGCGGATGGCGTCGTGGGCGAGGTGCCCGCCCCGCTCACCGAGCTGCTCGCGCCGGGGCGCGTGCTGTCCCGCCTGCAGCCGCAGCTCCCCGAGCTCGGCAACGGCGAGTCGCCCGCGCTCCAGTTCCAGCCGTGGCCCGGCGGACCCGGCGCCGCCTTCGAGCACCTCATGCGCACGCGCGGCCGCGATGCGTTCGACCGCGGCACCTTCCCGCTCGCGCCGTGGTCGGGCGCCGTGCCCACCAGCGCCGACGATATCGCGTTCCTCCCCGCACATCGGCAGGCCGCGCTCATCAAGGAGCGTCGCCTCACCTCCACGCGGCTCACCCAGATCTACCTCGACCGCCTCGAGCGGCTCGACCCCACGCTGCTCTGCGCCGTCACCATCCTGCGCAACCAGGCACTCGCCGAAGCTGCGCGCGCCGATGCGGAGATCGCCGCCGGCAACTGGCGCGGTCCGCTGCACGGACTGCCCTACGGTCTCAAGGACCTGTTCACGACCAAGGGCATTCCCACCACCTGGGGCGCGCCCGACTTCAAGGACCGCGTGATCGACGAGGACGCCGAGATCGTGGTGCGGCTGCGCGAGGCGGGGGCCGTGCTCGTGGCCAAGCTCGCCACCGGCCTCTTCGCGCAGAACGACCAGTGGTTCCGCGGACGCACCAACAATCCGTGGAATCTGTCGCAGGGCGCGAGCGGCTCGTCGGCCGGCCCGGGCTCGGCCACGGCCGCCGCGTGCGTGAGCTTCAGCATCGGCACCGAGACGCAGGGCTCGATCGTGTCGCCCTCCATCCGCAACGGCATCAGCGCGCTGCGCCCCACCTTCGGGCGCGTGAGCCGGCACGGCGGCATGGTGCTCGCGTGGAGCATGGATCGCGTCGGCCCCATGTGCCGCACCGTCGAGGACTGCGCCATGGTCTTCCACGTGATCCACGGCGTGGACGAGAAGGATCCGAGCACCATCACCGCGCCCTTCCAGTACGACCGCGCGATCGACCTGCGCGCACTGCGCATTGGCATTGACCCCAACGCGCCGAAGCCGCTCGTGGACGGCCTGCGCGCGCTCGGCATGGAGCCGCGCGAGATCGGGGCGCGTCCCTCGCTCGCCACCATGGGCGGCAGCGGACTCAACGTGGAGTACGCCGCCGCGTTCGATGCCTACGTGCAGCGCAAGGCGCGCGAGATCGGGCTCGACCTGAACACCGTGACCGCCGACTGGCGTCCACCCGCGCCGCCGGAAGGCACACCACCCGACCCGATGGCGCCTGCCAACTGGCCCAATCGCTTCGTGCGCGGACGCGTGATTCCCGCCTTCGAGTTCCTGCAGCAGCAGCGCCGTCGCTACATGCTCGTGTCGCAGTGGGGCGTGTTCATGAAGGAGCTCGACCTGTTCATCGGCGCGCCCACCGCCGATGTCGCGAACAATGCGCAGACGGGACACCCGTGCGTGGTGCTGCCGTATGCGTTCGAAGTGCCGCAGGGACCGCGACCGCAGGGTGGTGCCAACGCCCCGCAACAGGCGCCCGCGCGACCCGCCCTCAATCCGCAGCCCATCTGCGGCGTGATCACGGGTGCGCTGTACAACGACGATCGCATCCTGTCCGTCGCGCATCGCTTCCAGGAAAGCACCGACTTCCACACGCGTCGGCCCACGATCTCCTGATCCGCACGACCACGTGCACACCCACGAGGCCCGCTCGGCATCACGCCGAGCGGGCCTCGTTGCACGCGATCACGCGCCTACCGGCGGAAGAGGTACGCGAACTTCACGAAGAAGCCGTCGTCGAGCCGCTCGAGTCCGTCGAACGCCATCGCGCGATCGGCGCGCAGTGTGGAGCCATACCCGAAGAACGCCACCGTGCCTGGCGACGGCTCGTAACTCGCCAGCCAGTCCATGCGCAACCGATTGCTCTCGCGCGCCGCAACCGGCGCGCCGTTCACGAGGATCGGCCGACCGCTGGCCGCATCGCGCAGCGCCGCCTGGCGCTCGTTGCGATACTCGGCCACGAGGCGGAAGAACACCCAGCGGTTGGGCTGCACCTCGGCCTTGAGACGCGGCAGGATCGTGCGCGCAAACTCGCTGCCATCCTGCCGATCGAGCTCCTGCATGGTGAGCGTGCCGAACACGCGCACTGCCGGTGACGGCCGCAGGCTGAGCGACCCGGTCACGCCGCGCGCACGCCCCTCGGTGGCTTCGGGGAAGATGGCGCGCGTGCCTTCGTTCACACTCACCGAGCCCTGCCACAGGCGCCACGTCGGCGTGGTCACGGTGACGCTGCCGAACATCGCACCGAACACCCCCTCGGCACGCGTGAACGGCAGCGACGGCGCCGACGCGTCGGGCGCACCCACGCGGTATGCCGCATAGCTGCGCCGATCGAACCGTACGAACCCGCGTTCGCCGCGCGTGGACACATTCCAGCCGCCGCGCACGCGCATGGACGCGTTGAACTCCGCACTCCCTTCGATCGGACCGGTGGCGTCGATCAGGTCCTGTGCGCCGTACGCCGAGAACTGCCGCCCGCCGCCGAAGAGCGTGACCTGCTCCACCAGCGCGCCACGCGAACCGTAGAACGACAGCCGGTTGAAGCCACTGGCCGTGACGATCCCGGTGCGGTTCACGAAGCCGCTCCACGTCTCGAAGTCGTTGCCGATGCCGGTGAGCTTGTAGTTGAAGCCCCAGCGCCGACCGGTGCGGTCGAGCTCCGCTTCCCACAGCGGGTCCACGCGCGTGTTGGCCGATCGCGCATCGCGCGTGGCCGAGGCGCCGATCTGCGCCTGCAGGTAGTACAGCTTGCCGAACACGAGTCGCGTGTCCGCCGAGAGCACGCGATTGAAGTCGCCCGCCTCGTCGCGGCTGGTGAACGTCACGCCCGCCACCGAGTTCTCGCCCACGTCGCGGCGCAGGCGCGTGAGGTTCACGAACGCATTGCGCGCGGCGGCGAGGTTGCCACCGGCGCCCTGCCCCGCTTCGTCGAGCGCGGTGAGGTGCGCGATCGTCCACGCGCCGAGCTTGCCCGTGAGCTTGCTGCCGGCGAGCGGATTCGCGACGGTGCGCGTGTACACCAGGTTGTTCGGCGACGCGAACAGCTCGATCCCCTCGAGAAAGAACGGCCGTCGCTCGGGAAAGAAGAGCGCGAAGCGTTCGTTGATGGTCACGAGCCCCGCGTCCGACTCCACCTGCGAGAAGTCGGGGTTCACCGTCGCGTCGAGCGTGGCACTGGTGAAGCCGAGTCGCACGTTGCCGCCCACGTCGTACCCGAAGTCGCCGCGCGTGAACGCGCCGTCGGGCGTGCGCGCACCCGGCACGTCGGCAATGATCGTGGGCTGCGCCTCCATCACCACGCCGCGCGTGATGTCGTGCAGTCCCGTGATCGTGCCCGCCTGCGCGAGGAACGACGCGTTCGCGCGCCGCACGTCGGTCCACGTGTCCTCGTAGCCGGTGCGCCGCGTGATGCGCGCCACGTTGAGCCCCCACGTGAGCTCGGCCTTGTTCTCCCAGCGCAGCGACTTGAAGGGCACGCGCAGCTCGGCGGTCCAGCCGAATGCCGTCTTCTCGCCCTTGCTCTGCCAGATGAAGTCCGGGTTGCGGTCGATGTTGCCGCCCATGCCGGTGCTCGTGGAGAAGCCGCCCTCGCTGCGCACGCCGTCGTCCTGCACACCGTACGGGTTCACGCCGAAGAAGTAGGCGCGTCGTCGGTCGTTGAACGTGTCGAGGTAGATGGTGACGGCGTCGTCGTTGCCGATGTTGTCACGATCGGACACGGTGGCGCGCACGCCCTCGGGCACGCGGTCGTAGGCGAGCACGCCGAAGTGGATGGCCGTGGCCGAGTACCACACCAGCACCACGGTGGAGTCTTCGGCCGGTCGCGAATCCACCGGCTGGTACTGGCGGAAGCCCTCGAGGCGCGCGGCGGTGGCCCACACCGGTTCGTCGAGGCGGCCGTCCACGGTGATCTCCGCGCTGGCACGCGGAATCGCGACGGCCGGGGGAGCCGCCACGGGCGTGGCCTGCGCATCGAGGCGCGAAGCGGCGGCGAGGGCACCGAACAGGGCACCGAGCAGCGCCCACGGAAACACGCGTCCCGGCGCGAGGCACCGGGACGCGGCAACTGCGAATGAGGTCATGGCGAATTCTAGCGAGCTGGCGGACGCACACCGCATCGCCCGTCCGCCAGCGAATCGCAGGAATCAGCGCACGCGATTCGGGGCTGTCGGTGCCGGCGAGGCATACGGGCCACCCGCGTCGCTCGCTGTGGGCGGCGTCAGGCCGAGGTGCTCCGCGAAGAAGGCCAGCTGGTCCACGAACGCCTCCGGCGGGACCCGATGCCCGGACTCGTACCAGCGACGATCGGCGCGCGGTGGGGCCGCATCGTGCAGCAGCGTCGCGGCGTGCCGCGGGACGGCCTCGTCGCGCAGGGCGTTCTGCAGCAACAGCCCGGGCGCCGCAGTGCGCGCCATCCAGCCTCGCGCATCGAACGGAGCGAGCGACGCCACCCATGCACGCACCTGCGCGACCGGCAGGTCCTCATCGAAGTACCGATTCCAGGCGCCGTCCGCGTCGCGGAAGTGCTCCACGTACCCGACATCCCCCATCGCGAGCGCCACCGCGCGCAGCCGCGGTTCTGCGCCGGCCAGCAGCGCGCCGACGTATGCGCTGTGGCTGCCGCCCACGAAACCGAAGCGCAGCGAGTCCACATCGGCGCGGGCGGCCAGGAAGTCGAGCCCCCGTCGATAGTCGATGACCTGCTGCACGAGGTCGGCGCTGTCACGCGCGGTGAAATGCAGGGGCTGGCTCGGATCACGCCGCGCGAAGGGTGCGTCCACCACCAGCACGACGGCGCCGTGGCGCGCGAGGTACCGCGCCCGCGGGGCCAGCGTCGACCCGTTGCCCGGCGCGCCGTGCCCCATCACGATCGCCGCCAGTCGGCCGCGCGATGCGGCCGGTGCGTAGAGCCGCGCCGTGACGTCACCTCCCTTCGGGCTGGGGAAGCGGACCAGCGTCTCGACCAGTCCGTCGACCTCCTCGCGGCCTTCCTCGACCCACCCGGTCGGCGCCGAGCGCACGTAGGTGAACAGCATCGAGTCGGCGGTCACGGCCTGCGCCCGGGCGGGGATCGCAAGCGCGAGGGTGCCGGCCAGGCCGGCGAACGAAGAGAGCAGGAGAGGTCGCATGGGCATACGACGCAGGCGGGTGCGCTGCGGTTTGCGCCACGGACGGGTCATGCGACCCCGATTCCGTCTCGACCTGTGCGCGTGGTTACGATGCGAGACCACTTCCCGACGCCTGAGGACCAGCCGTGGCATCTCGCCGAACCCTCTGCTCCACCCTCGCGCTGCTCGTGCTGTTCGCCGGCCGCGTGCACGCCCAAGCATGGACCACCGCCCAGCAGGGTGCGTCGTGGTACGCGGCTTTCGTCGACCACGCCGTCACCGACCGCACCGCCCTGTGGTTCGACGGCCAGTGGCGGCGCATGGGCGTGGGCGCCGAGCCGCAGCAGCTGCTCATTCGCCCGGGGGTGCAGCGCACGCTCGCCCCGGGAGTGCGCGTGGCGGCCGGGTACGCCTTCATCGCCACGGCGCCGTACGGCGAGACGCCCATCGCGGATCCCCTGCGGGAGCATCGCACGTGGCAGCAGCTCACCCTCGCGCACCGCGCCGGCCCGCTCAGCGTCAGCCACCGCTACCGCTGGGAGCAGCGCTGGCTCGCCTCGCTCGTGGGGGCCGACGACGTGCGCACCCCCTCAGCATACCAGCAGCGCGCGCGGTACATGGTGCGCGCCCAGGGCGACGTGCCCGGACTGCAGTTTCGCGGGCGCCCGGTGCTCGGCTTCGTGTGGGACGAGCTGCTCCTGCCCGTGGGGCACGGCAACGAGTCGGTGCGCCTCACCCAGAACCGCATCGGGGGCGGATTCGGCGTGCCGATCGACGCGCGCCAGCGGGTCGAGATCGGCTACATGAACCTCTGGAACGCCCTGCCCGCCCGCCGCGCCAACGAGGTGAACCACACGCTCACCGTGTCGTGGGTGTGGACACGGGTGCCCTGATTCCTCGAGCTCCCGTCATCCACTCCCCTTGCGCCGCCCGGTGTGTCGCAGACCTTGGTCAGCATGCACCGACGCGACTTCCTCCGCCACGCCACGGTCGCCTCCAGCGCCGCCGCCTTCATGCCCGAGGTGCTGCACGCGGCCACCGGGACTCCCGGAGACCGCACGATCCGGACAGCGCGTGCCTTTGCGCCCGGGGACGCGGCCCAGCCGGCCATCGCCGACCTCACCGCCGCCGAGGCGCAGCGCCTCATGGCGGCCGGCCAGCTCTCGGCCCGTGACCTGGCGCAGGCCTGTCTCACCCGCATCGACGAGGTCGACCGCAACGGCCCGCGCGTCAACAGCGTGATCGAGGTCAACCCGGACGCCCTCGCCATCGCCGCCGAACGCGACGCCGAGCGCGCCAGCGGCCGCGTGCGCGGCCCGCTGCACGGTCTCCCGGTGCTGCTCAAGGACAACATCGACACCGGCGACCGCATGCTCACCACCGCCGGATCGCTCGCGCTCACCGGCGCCCCCGCGCCGCGCGACGCGGCGATCGCGGCCCGCCTGCGCGACGCCGGTGCCGTGATCTTGGCCAAGACCAACCTCAGCGAGTGGGCCAACTTCCGCAGCACGCGCAGCGTGTCGGGGTGGAGCGCGCGCGGCGGCCAGACGCGCAACCCGTACGCGCTCGATCGCAGCCCCTGCGGCTCCAGCTCGGGCACCGGCGCCGCCATCGCCTCGGGGCTCGCCATCCTCGGCATCGGCACCGAGACCGACGGCTCCGTCACCTGCCCGAGTGCCGTGAGCGGCCTCGTGGGGCTCAAGCCCACCGTGGGCGTGGTGAGCCGCCGAGGCATCATCCCCATCTCGGCCTCGCAGGACACGGCCGGCCCCATGACGCGCACCGTGCATGACGCGGCGCTGCTGCTCGACGCCATCGCCGGCCGCGACGACGCCGACTCGGCCACCCGAGCCTTTCCCGGCGCGCCGGCCGGCGGCTATGCCGCGGCGCTCCGCCCCGACGCCCTGCGCGGTGCACGCATCGGCGTGACCCGCAACATCGGACCGCGGCATGCCGACGTGGCGCGCGTTTTCGAGGACGCACTGCGCGCCCTGCAGGACGCCGGCGCCGTGCTCGTGGACCCGGCCAATCTCAGCACCGCCGGCCGCTTCGACGAGGCCGAGTTCGAGGTGCTGCTCTACGAGTTCAAGGACGGCCTCGCGTCGTACTTCGCGTCGCGTGGCGACACGAGTCCGCTGCGGTCACTCGCCGACCTCAAGGCCTTCAACGAGCGCGAGCGCGACCGCGAGATGCCCTGGTTCGAACAGGAGATCGTGGACATGGCGCTCGCCAAGGGGCCACTCACGGACGCGGCCTACCGCGAGGCGCGCGCCACCTGCCTGCGTCTCGCGCGCACCGAAGGGCTCGACGCGCTGTTCGCGACCCATCGCGTGGACGCCATCGTCGCGCCCACTACCGGACCGGCGTGGACGGTGGACGTGGTGAACGGCGACCACTACCTCGGCAGCGCGGGCTCCGCGGCCGCGGTCGCGGGCTACCCGCATCTCACGGTTCCCATGGGGCAGGTGCAGGGCCTTCCTGTCGGCCTCTCGATCATCGGCCGCGCGTGGGACGATGCCCGCGTGCTCGGCTACGGCTACGCCTTCGAGCAGGCCACACAGGCCCGTCGCGCGCCCACGTTTCGCGAACGCGTGCAGTAGCAGCGGGCAGCCGCGACTTTACGGGTACGCGCGCGGCTGCGTCACCCGGTCACGGCGCGGCGAGCACCCGCGCCACCGTGCTCAGCAGCGCCGCGTCCGTGTACGGCTTGCCGAGAAACGCGGCGGCTCCCTGCGCCATCGCCTGGCGCGCCTCGCGGCTCGTGGCCAATCCGCTCACGGCGATCAGCCGTACGCGCGGTGCGAGTCCGTGCAGCACCTGGATGAGCGCCCCACCGTCCATCACCGGCATCATGAGATCGGTGACCACCACCACGACGTCGTTCGCGTTCGCCGCATAGGTCGCGATCGCCTCCGCGCCGTCCGCCGCCTCGAGCACGCGGTATCCGTGCGACTCGAGCGCATCGCGCGTCATCGCGCGGATCGCCGCTTCGTCATCGACCACGAGCACCGTCTCGCCGTGGCCGCGCGGCACATCGCCCCCGGTCTCGTCGCGCGGCACGTCCTCGTACATCTCGGCCGCCGGCAGATACACGTCCACACGCGTGCCGTGCCCCGGCTCGCTCCGCACGCGCAGGAACCCGCCATGTCCCTTCACGATCGCGAGCGACGTGGAGAGGCCGAGCCCCGTGCCCTTGCCGGTGGGCTTCGTGGTGAAGAACGGGTCGAAGATCTTTTCGAGCAGTTCGGGGGCGATGCCGGTGCCCGTGTCCTCCACCGTGAGCTGCACGTAGCCACCCTCGCGCGCATCGATCGTGCGCGCCGCTTCATCCGCGCCGATCGTGACGTTCGCGGCGCGCACCGACAGCTGGCCACCGTCGGGCATCGCATCGCGCGCGTTCACACACAGGTTGAGCAACACCTGCTGCAGCTGCGTCTGGTCGCCGTCGATCGGTCGCGTGTCGGCCGCGACCGTGGCCTCGACACCGATGTTGCGCGGAAACGTCTCCCCCACGATGCGCAGCGTCTCCTCCACGAGCGGCGACACCGCCAGCGGACGTCGCTCCCCCTCGATGCCGCGCGCGAAGCCGAGCAGCTGCCGGATCATCGCCGCGCCGCGCGACGCCGCGCGCTCGATCACTTCGAGCCGTCGCGTGCTCTCGTCGTCGTTCGCGCGGCGCTGCAGCAGGTTCACCGACATGAGGATCGGCGAGAGCACGTTGTTGATGTCATGCGCGATGCCCCCCGCGAGCGTGCCGATGCTCTCCATGCGCTGCGCGCGCAGCACCTGCTCCTCGAGGCGCCGCCGTTCGGTGATGTCGCGCTCCACGGCCACCCAGTGCGTGTACCACCCCGTCTCGTCCGCCAAGGGCACGATGTCGAGCTCGAGCCAGAGCTCTTCGCCCGTCTTCGTGTAGTTGAGCACCTCGGCACGCACCGGCTGCCACGTCTCGAGCGCGTGTCGGATGCGGTCGAGCGTGCGACGATCGGTGCGCGGGCCCTGCAGGATGCGCGGCGTCTTGCCGATCACTTCGTCGCGCGTGTAGCCGGTGAGCTTCTCGAACGCCTCGTTCACGTACACGATCTCCGGCCCGCGTCCCGAGATGGGCTCGGCGTCGGTGATCACCACGATGTCGTTGAGCCGCTCCACGCTCGACTGCAGCAGGCGCAGCTGTTCCTGCGCGCGGTGCGACTGCGTGGCGTCGCGGAAGTACACGGCGAGCCCGTCCGGCACCGGATACGCCTTGACCGCGAACCAGTTCGCGAACGGCGCATAGTACGCCTCGAACTCCACCGCCTGCCGCTCGCGCATCGCGCGCTGGTAGTGCTCGTGGAACGGCGTGTTCACCGCGTCGGGAAACACCTCCCACACCACGCGGCCGATGAGCGACTCGCGATCGTGCTGCAGCAGCCGCTCCGCCTCGTGGTTGGTGTAGGTGAAACGCCACGTGTCGTCGAGCGTGAAGAAGGCGTCGCTGATGCTCTCGAGCGTGGACGACAGCCGCTCCGCTGCGCGCGCGAGCTCGAGCTCCATGCGGCGCTGGTCGGTGACGTCCTGCACGGCCCCCTGCACGGCCACGATCCGGCCGGTGCCATCCCGCACCGCCTCGCCGATCGCGCGCACCCACACGTCCCGTCCGGCGGGCGTGCGCAGACCGGCCTGCAGGTCGAAGGGCGTGCCATCCGCTTCGCAGCGCGCGAGCGCCTCCCGGATCTGCACCTGCGACTCGGGCGTGTAGAACGCCAGCAGGTCGCCGAACTGCGCCTGCCGGTCGAGTGGCCAGTCGTGAATCTGCGCCACCTCGCGGGACCACCGCACCGCGCGGTTCGGCAGTTCCACGACCCAGCCACCCACGCGCGCCACGCGGTTGGCCATCACGAGCAACCGTTCGCGGTCGGGCAGATTGTTGGCGGCGTAGGGGAGCGTCATCGACTCGACGGGGTATCGTGGGGGCCGGCACAGAGACCCCCCGCCCGCGTACTATATCACGGCGACGCCGCCGCGACTCCCACCCCTGCTCATGCTGCCTCCCCTCTCCGCCCGCGCGCCACGGCCACGCGTCGCCCGCATCTCGCACCTCGGGCTCGCCGTCGCGCTCCTGTTGGCCGCGCTCGCCTCCCCGGCCGCGACCCGCCTCGATGCGCAGGCCGCGCCGGCGATCGAGCGCCCGGTGCCCTTCGACTCGGCCGGCCGCGTGCCCACACTCTCGCCGTCGCTCGTGCGGCGGCTCGGGCTCGCCGCACCGGCCTGGCCCGTGACCGGCGAGTTTCGCGAGGCGCGGCTCTATCGCGCAGACGACGGCGGCCATGTGCTTGTCGTGCAGCGCCTCGACGGCTCGGTCGCGCGCTTCGCCCTCTCCGACGCGGCGCTCGTGGCCGTGCGGCAAGCCGTCGGCGCCGGACTGCTCGCGCAGGGCGTGGCCGGCGAGCGCCTGACCGGCGGCAGCACCGGCCTCGAGGTCTCGCAGCCGGCCGGCAACGCCTTCGTGCGCAACCAGACGCTGCTCGGCCTCGCCGCCTACGGCCCCGCCACCGCCGCCCTGTTCAGCGGCGGTGGTCCGGCCGCCAGTGGCGGCGGCTACCTGCTCGCGGCCGGCACGTCGTTCTTCATCGCGGCCAACACGGTGAAGAACCGCACGGTAACCCGCGCCCAGGCCAGCTTGGCGTCGCACGGCGGCACACGTGGGGCGCTCGCCGGCGCGGCCGTGGCCGCGATCGCCAACGCCAACGACGGGGCCGGCTGGGGCGCCCCCATCCTGCTGGGCGCGGTGGGCGGTACCATGGGCGGGTATCTCCACGCCCGTGGCCTCAGTGACGGCGAGGCGTCCAGCGCCGGCCTCATCGCCGACCTCGGCTCACTCACCGTGCTCGGCGTCGCCGGCGCCACCAGCGCCTTCCGCCGCGACCGGCGCCAGGTGTTCTTCGATCCCGAGCGCCCCGAGTTCGGCAGCTACACCGAAACCGACAACAACCTGCGCGCCGGTGGCAAGGCCGCGCTCGGCGCGGCGATCGGCGCGAGTGTGCTCGGCTACGCCATCGGCCCGCGCTACGCGCGCCGCGCCGCATACAACGTGACCGCCGGCGACGCCTCGCTCGTGCTCACGGCCGCCACGCTCGGCGCCATCACGACCTCCGCGATTCCGAACGACAACACCGGTCAGGAGACGGCCTTCGCGTGGGCCACCGGCGGCATGCTCGCCGGCGCGCTCATCGCCGACCGCACCATGGTCCGCACCGCCGACCGCACCTCGGCCGACGGCGCGCTCGTGCGGCTCGGCACGCTGGCCGGCGCCCTCGTGGGCGGTGGCGTGGCCGCCATGGCCGAGGCCGAGCGGCAGCCCGCGCTGATCATGGCGGCGGCCGGCGGCTACCTGGGCATGCTCGCCACCGATCACATCATCCGGCCGGCGGCCGACGCCGGCCCGCTGCGCGGCATCATGCAGGGCGCGAGCCGCTCGCTCGAAGATCGCCTGCGGGTGTCTATCGGACCGGTCACCAGTGTGCACATCACATGGTGATGCGGATATGACTCGATAGTGAGTTTATGATGTCTCGTCAATCGCTGCAAGGCCGAGTCGCAGTGGCGCCCGCCGAGTACCGCCCCGCCTGGTGGCTCGGCCCGCACAGCGCCACCGTCTGGGGGCGGCTCGTGCGCCGCGAGCCGCTCCCCGACGTCCGCCTCGAACGCTGGGACACCCCCGACGGCGACTTCCTCGAGCTCGCCCGCCTCGCGCCGGCCGACGACCCGGCCACCACGCCGCGCCTGCTCCTGCTGCACGGCCTCGAGGGCGGGTTGCACTCGCACTACGTGCGCGGCCTCTTCCGCGAGGCCGCCGAGCGCGGCTGGGGCATGGACCTGCTGCTCTTCCGCACCTGCGGCCCCACACCGAATCGGCTCCCACGCTCCTACCACTCCGGCGAGACCGACGACCCGTGGTTCGTGCTGCAGCGCCTCGCCGCCGAGTCGCCCGCCCCGCTCGGCGTGGTCGGCGTCTCGCTCGGCGGCAACGTGCTCTGCAAGTTGCTCGGCGAGCGCGGCAGCGCCGTCCCCGACATCGTGCGCGGCGCGGTGGCGGTGTCCGTGCCCTTCGACCTCGCCCGTGCCTCGGCGTGGATCGGGCGCGGCTTCGGGGCGGTGTACGAGAAGGCCTTTCTCAAGTCGCTCATTCCCAAGGCGCAGGCCAAGATCGCGCGGCACCCCGAGCTCGCCCCGCTCGGCACGGTCGCGAACGCCCGCACGCTCTGGGCCTTCGACGACCACTTCACCGCGCCGCTGCACGGCTTCGCCGACGCCGCCGACTACTATGCCCGCGCCAGCTCGCTCGCCTACGTGGGCGAGGCGCGTGTGCCGCTGCTGCTGCTCAGCGCCGTCGACGACCCCTTCCTCCCCGCCGAGGTGCTGGACGAGGTGCGCGCGGTCGTGCGTGGCCAGCCCCACGTGCAGGTGGAGTTTCCCGATCGCGGTGGACACGTGGGCTTCGTGAGCGGGCGCGCACCCTGGCGGCCGCGCTACTACGGTGAATGGCGCGCGGCGGAGTTCCTGGCCGGCCGGTTCGGCGACGCGGCGGCAACACGCCATCCGCGCCGACCGCGGTAGATTCCAGCATGCCCGCGCCCCGTCCCGCTTCTCCTGTTGCCGCGCGCCGGTCGGTGCCGGCGCTGCCTTGGGCTTCCCGACGCCCGCTGGCCCTGCCCCGGCTCGCGCTGCCGCTGCTGTTTGCGCTCGCCGCCTGCACGATCGAGGACCGCAACCCCAATCGCGCCCAGCGCGACGGTCCGGTCGCCCCGCCCTCGGCCAACGCGCCCGACGGCATCCTCGCCGGCACGCCGGCCGACGCCGACACCCTGCTCGTGGACGTCCAGTCCCTCGACAGCACGATCCGCGTGGACCTGCGCTACCGCGACTCGGTCAACTTCACCGGGGCGCCGCTGCCGGGCTATGAGGCCAACCGCGCGCTGCTGCACCGCGATGCCGCCGCGGCGCTCGCCCGCGTGCAGGCGCACCTGCGCGAGCAGGGACTCTCGCTGCTCGTGTACGACGCCTACCGCCCCGTGCGCGCGACCACGGAAATGGTGGCCTGGGCGGAGCGCACCGGACAGAGCGCGCTCATCACCGACGGCTACATCGCCGATCGCTCGCGCCACAACCTCGGCGTCGCGATCGACTGCACGCTCGTGGACCTCACCACCGGCGAGCCGCTCGACATGGGCACGCCCTACGACACCTTCAACGAATCGGCGCACACCGCCAATGCCACCGGCTTGATTGCCGAGCGGCGGCTGCGCTTCGTGACCGCGATGGCCCGCGAAGGTTTCGTGAACTACGACCGGGAGTGGTGGCATTATTCGTATGCCGTTTCGCCCGTGCTGCGCTTCGACGTGCCGGTGCGCTGACGTCGAGCGCGCTGCCCGCCTGCTTCGCTGACCGCCTGCCACGTCCCCCGACCTTCCGCTTGCCCGCCATGTCCCAGTACCGCGCCTTCCTCGCCGGTCTCGCCGGCGCCGCGTCCGTCGCCCTTGGCGTCACTCTGCTGCCGTCGTCGTCCACCGCGCGTCCCGCGAACCCGGCCGTTGTCAGCCCGAGTGCCGGAAGCGCCAGCGTGCAGCAGGCCCTCCCCGCCGACGCCGCAACCGCACTCGAGCGCCTCAACACATCGCCGCGCCATGGCGAGTGGGCCACGATCGCGCAGGGCGCCGATACGGTGAACGCGTGGGTGGTGTATCCCGAGGTGTCCGAGAAGGCCCCGGTCGTGCTGGTCGTGCACGAGATCTTCGGGCTCACGGCGTGGATTCGCGCCGTGGCCGACCAGCTCGCGGCCGAGGGCTTCATCGCCATCGCGCCCGACCTCATGACCCAGAAGCACCTGCCCAGCACGCCCAACGGCCCCGAGCAGCAGGCCGCGACCACGGCAATCCGCACCCTCGATCCCGCCACCGTGCAGCGGCAGCTCGACCTGGTGGCGCAGTACGGCATGAAGCTGCCGGCAGCGCTGCCGGTGTACGGCGTGGTGGGCTTCTGCTGGGGCGGCAGCACGGTGTTCAACCATGCCGTGCACGCGCCGAGCCTCGGCGCGTCGGTGGTGTACTACGGCACGTCGCCGGCCACGCCCTCGCTAGCCAGCGTGAAGGCGCCGGTGCTGGGTCTCTACGGCGGCAACGACGCGCGTGTGAACGCCACCATCGAAGCGGCCGAGACGGCGCTCACGGCCCGCGGCGCACGCTTCGAGAAGGCGATCTACGAGGGCGCCGGCCACGGCTTCCTGCGGCAGCAGTCCGGGCAGGAGGGCGCGAACCTGCGCGCCACGCAGCAGGCCTGGCCGCGCACCGTCGGCTTTCTCCGCGAAACCCTCGTCGCGCGCTGACGCGCCGACCAGACCTCGACCACCACACCGCCACACGGAGGAGCCGAATGGACGCGCAGGCGTGGTGGTCGTGGTCCGATGCCGGACTCTTCATTGCGGTGTTCGTGGGGCTGCGCATCGCCTTCATCTGGCTGGCTACGCAGGCCATCGTAGCGCTCATCCCCGAGGGGAAGGTGTGCGTCACGTGTGGTGAGGAGACGCTGCCGCTCGTGCACGAGGGCGGCTGGCACCTCTTGGGCCAGCGCTTTCACCGACGGTTCTGCCTGAGCTGCAACTGGGAAGGGCTCGCGCGCACCCCCGAGGCGAGGCGGCGTCCACGCCAGCGTCCGCCCGGCTCCAACGCGCCCGTGCGCGCGCCACGCCCTCCCCGCGCGCCCGCACGACGCTAACTTTGGAGGATGGAAATCCCATCCTCCGAACTGATGGCGAAGGTCGAAGTCCTCGCCGACCTCGAGCCCGTGATCGATTCGCTCATGGAGCAGCACGAAGCCAAGCGCGTGCTGTGGTTCCCGAGCGAGCTGCTGGCCCCGCCGCCCGACACCGACCCCGACAAGTGGGTCAAGGATCTGCGCAAGCGTGCCGAGGGCATCAGCACGCCCATGCGCGTGGCACTCGCGCTCAACCTGCTCACCGAAGAGGGGCTCCCCCACTTCCACCGTCTGCTCGCGGTGTACTTGGGCAGCGACAGCATCTGGACGAAGTGGACCAACCTCTGGACCGCCGAGGAGGACCGGCACGGCGCGATCCTGCACGACTACATGCACGACTCGAAGCTGGTGGACAGCCCCATCCTCGAGCGCATGCAGTTCGAGTACCTCAAGGCCGGCTTCGAGCCCGCGTGGGACAAGGATCCGTATCGCGTGTTCGTGTACACCTCACTGCAGGAGCGCGCCACGCAGGTGAGCCACGCCAACACCGGCAAGCTCGCCAGCGAGAACGAGCCGCTCATCGGGGAAGTGCTGTCGAACGTGGCCAAGGAAGAAGCGCGCCACTACGTGTTCTACCGCACGATCTTCGCCGAGGTGCTCAAGCGTGATCCCGACGCCGCGCTCGAGTCGGCGGCGCTGCTCATGCCCAGCATCGATATGCCTGGCATCAACATGCCGCACTTCCGCGAGATGGCCGACGTGATCCGTCGCGCCGGCATCTACGGACCGCGCGACTATCTCAAGATCGTCGAGGAGCTGATCAAGTTCTGGAAGATCGAGACACTCACCGGACTCAAGGAAGCCGGCCAGAAGGCGCAGGAGAAGATCCTGGCCGTGCCGGCGCGCCTCACGCGCGTGGCCGACATGATGGAGACACGCAGCCGCGCGAAGACCTTCCAGTTCGCGGTGGCGTTCAACAAGGAGTTCGAGATGGCGTGAGGGGCGGGGTGACTGCCCAGCGGCGCCTTACACGGACGGGAGGCCCCGGCGCGCACCGCGTGCCGGGGCCTCCGTCACTACGCACCCTCACCCCTGCGCGAACACGCGCAGCCACGCCGGCCAGTTGCCGCTCAGCTCGAAGAAGTCGTCGAAGTACACGAGCCCTGCGCCCTCGAGTGCATCGATGAGTTCACCGAGCGCCGTCTCCCCCACGAGCGGCCCGATGGCGATGAGTGCGCCCTCCACGCGGAACTCGTCCGGCGTGAGGTTGAGCGCGTCGTCGAACTGCTGGCGCGTGAGGCCGACGCGTTCGAAGGCGTCGCGGCGAATGAGCAGCGTGGGGGCGGTACCGTCGATGGAAAGGGCCATGGCGAATAGTACCGTGCCCGGCGATAGCCGCCACACCCCGGGTCGCGATAGCTTCCGCACATGACCTCGTCGTTTTCCGCCGCATCGCTCGAGGCGTCGTTCGACGTGCTCGTGGTCGGCGCCGGCCACGCAGGCACCGAAGCCGCCGTGGCCGCGGCCCGCGCCGGCGCCACCGTGGGGCTCGTGACCAGCGCGCTCGAGACCATCGGGCAGATGTCCTGCAACCCGGCCATCGGCGGGGTGGCCAAGGGCACCGTCGTGCGCGAGGTCGACGCACTCGGCGGGCTCATGGGGCGCGCCACCGACCTGGCCATGCTGCAGTTCCGCATGCTCAACCAGGGCAAGGGGCCGGCCGTCTGGGCCCCGCGCGCGCAGTGCGACCGTGGCCTGTACCGGCGCGCCGTGCGCACGCTGCTCGAAGAGCACGCAGCCATTCACACCATCCAGGGCACCGTCGCACGTCTGCTGTTCGATGGCGAGCGCGTCGCCGGTCTCGAAACGCTCGAAGGGCGCCGCTTCGGCGCGCGCGCTGTGGTGCTCACCACCGGCACCTTCGGGCGGGGCAAACTGCACATCGGCACCGACACGCAGATCGCCGGCGGACGCGCCGGCGAAGCGGCCAGCACGCACCTGGGCCAACAGCTCGACGCGGCCGGTCTCACCACGCTGCGCTTCAAGACCGGCACGCCCCCGCGCATCGACGGACGCTCGGTGCGCTACGACGGACTCGTGGTGCAGCCCAGCGAGGTGGAGGAGCACGACTGGAGCTGGTCGTACTTCTGGGACGCGCCGCGACGCGACGGTGAGCGCACGCGCCACCCCGCGCAGCTGCCCTGCTTCATCACGTACCTCGAAGCCGACGGCAAGGCACTCATCGAACGCCACATCGGCGAGTCGGCCATGTACGGCGGCGCGATCGCGTCGCAGGGGCCGCGCTACTGCCCGAGCGTGGAGGACAAGGTGGTGAAGTTTCCGCACGCGGAACGTCACCAGCTGTTCCTCGAGCCCGAGGGACACGACACGACCGAGCTCTACGTGAATGGGCTCAGCACCTCGCTGCCCGCCCCCGTGCAGCTCGCCGTGCTGCGCAGCGTGCCGGGGCTCGAGGAGGTGCGCGTCACGCGCGCCGGCTACGCCATCGAGTACGACTACTATCCGCCCACGCAGCTCGACGCGACGCTGCAGTCGCGCGCGATTGCCGGGCTCTGGTTCGCGGGGCAGGTGAACGGCACCACCGGCTATGAAGAAGCGGCCGGCCAGGGAGTGGTCGCGGGGCTCAACGCCGCGCGCTGGGTGCACGAGCGCGAGCCCATCATCCTCGGCCGCGAAACGAGCTACATCGGCGTGCTCGTGGACGATCTCGTCACGCGTGGCGTGGACGAACCGTATCGGCTGTTCACGTCGCGCAGCGAGTTTCGCCTCACGGTGCGACAGGACAACGCGCTCGCGCGCCTCGCGCCGATCGGCGAATCGCTCTCGTTGTACGACGCGCGCGAACGCGCCTGCATCGACGCGCGCGAGGCGGCCGTGCGTGAAGCGCGTGCGCTCGCCGAGCGCGAGAACATCACGCCGGCGCAGGCCGATCCGCTGCTCGCCGGCACCGGCACGGCCCCACTGCCGCACGCGGTGCGCATCGCCGAGGTGGCGAAGCGCCAGGGCGTGTCGCTCGGCGCGCTGTTCACCGCCGCGGGCGTGGGGCGCCAGCTCGCAGAAGATGTCGTGATCTCTGCCGAACTCGAACTCAAGTACGCGAGCTATCTCGACAAGGAACGCCGCGCCGCCGAGCGACTGCGCGCGATGGGCGGGCTGCGCCTGCCCGCCGATTTCGAGTACGCCGCGCTGCGCACGTTGAGCATGGAGGCGCGGCAGAAGCTCACGGCGCGGAGACCGGAAACGATGGCGCAGGCGGCGAGCATTCCCGGCGTCACGCCGAGCGACCTGCAGAACCTGGTGATCGAGTTGGAGCGGCGACGCCGTGCGGCGGCCGAGCTGGCAGGGTAGGCTCGTCGCGGGAGCAGTTCGGCGCGTTGGCGCGCGGTACGGCAGCGTGTTCTTCGGTATTTGTTCGGTACACTACCGAAGCGTGGTCTCCATTGTTGCACCGCGTGTGCAAGCCGTGGCACTCGGAACGTCTCCTGTGGTGTAGGAACACACTTCCCCACCATGACCCAAGGACGCACACCATGAGCATGCTTCGTTCACTCCGACACGCCATCCTGCCGGCCGTGGCCATTGCGGCCGCGAGCGCCGCCCTCGTGGCCTCTCCCCTTGCCGCCCAGCCCATGATGCAGCACCAGCCCCCGCCGCAGATCACGATCACCGCGCAGGGTGACGTGCAGGTGACGCCCGACCGCGCCCGCATTACCCTGGGTGTGGAGACGGAAGCGAAGACGGCGCAGGAAGCCGCCCAGCTGAACGCGAACGCCCAGACCCGCATCGTGGAGGCCGTGCGCAAGGCGGGCATTCCCGCGGCGAGCATTCGCACCACCGGCTACAACGTGGCCCCCAAGCAGCAGTACCTCCCCGAAACGCGCACCTGGCGGGTGGACGGCTATCAGGTCACGAACCTGGTGGTGATCGTGGTGGAGCCCGTTGCGAAGGCCGGCGAGGTGATCGATGCGGCCCTCAACGCGGGCGCGAACCGCGTCGCGGGGCTCTCCTTCGAGGTGAAGGACCCGACACCGGCGCGCGAGCAGGCGATCACGAACGCGGTGGCGCGCGCGCGGCGCGAGGCCGAGATCGCGGCCAAGGCGGCCGGCGGCGAGGTGGCGGGGCTGCTCGAGCTGAACGTGGACAGCTACGACGCCTCGCCGCGCCCGATGATGGTGATGGAGTCGATGCGCGCCGATGCGGCATCGACCCCGATCAGCGAGGGTACGCAGGCGGTGACGGTGAGCGTGACCACGCGCTGGGCGTTTCGTGCGCCCGGCTCGAACCCCTGAGCGCGGCCGACCCGAGCGCGCGCGACTCGAGCGCAGACCCGCGGGGCCGGCATTCGTGCTGGCCCCGTGTGCGTTTCACGTGAAACGTCCACCACCCTGCGGAGCGCGCGCCTTTGTGATCCGCCCGTCGGCAGGATCACACAACGGTGCCGCGCGAAACGTTCCACGTGAAACAGTGCGGACGGACAGCGCGACGCCGTCCGGGCGGGCGGTGGGCACGGTCCGGGCGGCAAGACGAGCCTGTTCATGGTCGCCAGCCGCCCACGCCCACGAAAATCGGGCGTCGATCCCCGCCCCGCGTTATACTTGACCTCCCGATCCCCCATAGCTCCCGATCCGTGGCCCGCATCCTCGCAATCGCCAACCAGAAGGGCGGCGTCGGCAAGACGACCACTGCCGTCAACCTCGCCGCCTCCCTCGCCGTCGCCGAACAGCGCGTGCTCCTGCTCGATGGCGACCCGCAGGGCAACGCGACTTCCGGCCTCGGCATCAGCCGCGACGCGCTCGAGCGCGGTACCACCTACGACCTCATGCTCGGCGAACGATCCGTCGACGAGGTCGTGCACCGCGGCGTGGGCTTCAAGCACCTCGACGTCGTGCCCGCCACACAAGACCTGGCCGGCGCCGAAGTCGAACTCGTGGACGCCGAGGATCGCGCGGACCGCGTGAAGAACGCGCTCGCCCCCGTGCTCGATCGCTACGACTATATCCTGCTCGACTGCCCGCCCTCGCTCGGCCTCGTCACCCTGAACATGCTCGCCGCCGCGGACGCCCTCATCATTCCGCTGCAGTGCGAGTACTACGCGCTCGAGGGGCTCTCGCAGCTGCTCGGCACCGTGCAGCGGGTGCAGGAGCACCTCAACGAGAAGCTCGAGATCGGCGGCGTGCTGCTCACCATGTTCGACGCGCGCCTCAACCTCTCGCGACAGGTCGTCTCCGACGCCCGTGAGCACTTCGGCGATCGCGTCTTCGACACCATCGTACCGCGCAACATCCGCCTCGCCGAAGCGCCGTCGTTCGGCAAGCCGATCGTGCTGTACGACATCACCTCGGTGGGAGCCCAGGCCTACATGGCCGTGGCGCGCGAACTGCTCGCGCGCGATGCCGCCCTCGCCGCCCGCGACTCGGATGGCGCCGAGTCCCCCGACGCCTGACCACGGATCGAGCCATGGCCACCCCACCCCCCTCTGAACCCGGACGTCGTCTCGGCCGAGGTCTCGATGCCCTGCTGGGTGCGCGCAAGCCCGCCGCCGGCTCGGCGCCGACACCTACCGAACAACCACCGGCACCGAACGATCCGGACGCGGGCACGCTCCGACGCATCCCGCTCGGACAGATCCGCCCCAATCCCTTCCAGCCGCGCCAGGAGTTCCGACCCGAACAGTTGGCCGACCTGGAAGCGAGCCTCAAGGCGAACGGGCTACTCCAGCCGATCACCGTCCGGCCGGCGTCGGCAGGAACCGGCTTCGAACTCATCGCCGGCGAACGACGCTTCCGCGCCGCCACCCGACTCGGCTGGACCGAGATCCCCGCGCTCATCAAGACCGTGGACGACCGGGACGCCCTGTCCCTCGCCCTCGTCGAGAACCTCCAGCGCGCCGACCTTGATCCTATAGAAGAGGCCGAGGGCTACCAGCGGCTGCAGCAGGAGTTCAGCGCCACCCAGCAGCAGGTCGCCGACGCCGTCGGCAAGGACCGCTCCACGGTGGCCAACGCGCTGCGCCTGCTGCAGCTGCCGGCCAGCGTGCGCCGACTGCTCCAGGAAGGGCAGCTCACCACCGGTCACGCACGCGCCCTGCTCGGCCTCACCTCCGAGCGCGCCATGGCCGACCTCGCCCGCGAAACCGCCGCCGCCGGCCTGTCAGTGCGCGAAGTGGAGCGCCGCGTGAAGGCGGCGCGGCCGGCCACCAGCAGCGTGCCCGGGGCGAAGCCGCCGGCCGCGGCCGCTGCCGGTGCGCCCGCCGCCTCGAGCGCCGCCGCGGCCGAAACCCGTCGCCTCGAGGAGCTGCTCCGCCGGCGCCTCCAGACGCAGGTGCAGATCGCCGCCGCGGGACGGGATCGCGGAGAGCTCCGCATTGCGTTCACCTCGAACGACGACCTGGAACGCCTGCTCGAGCTCATGGGCGTCACGTTCGATTGACACACGCCGCACCTGCGCCATCAGCAACTCCACACAAAGGCACAGGATTTCGACACACAAGGGCGTCACACACGCGCCACACAAGCACCACAATGCTGATTTCCGAGCGTTTCTCTCAGACTCGAACACGCCGCTCGGCGCTCCGCCTGCTCGCGGCCCTCGGCGCGTCCGCCCTGGTCGCGGCCTGCGGCGGTGGGACCGCGGGCAGCGCCGATGCCTTCCGCGTGGCGCTGCTCACCCCCGGCCCGATCTCGGATCAGGCCTGGAATGGCGGCGCGTACGCCGGCCTCCTGGCCATCCGCGACTCCATGGGCGCCGAGGTCAGCCACATCCAGACGAAAACGCCAGCCGAGTTCGAGGAGAACTTCCGGCAGTATGGCGCGCAGGGGTACCGCCTCGTGGTCGGCCACGGATTCGAGTTCCAGGACGCGGCGATGCGAGTCGCCCCGGACTTCCCCAACACCGTGTTCGTCTGCACCTCCGGCAACGCCACCGCCCCGAACCTCGCGGGCATGAACTTCGCCTTCGAGGAAGCTTCCTTTCAGGCCGGCATGATCGCGGCCCAGCTCTCGACCTCCGGCGTGATCGGCGCCATCGGCGGCACCGAGCTCCCACCCGTACGCGCGAGCTTCATCGCCTTCGAGCGTGGTGCGAAGCTGGTGCGCCCCGACATCACCGTGCTCGTGGCCTACCTTGGCACCTGGGATGACGTGGCCGCCGGCAAGGAGCAGGCCCTCGCCCAGATCGCCCGCGGGGCCGACATCCTCTTCCAGAACGCCGACGCCGCAGGCCTGGGCATCTTCGCCGCCGCGCGGGAAAAGAACGTGCTCACCTTCGGCGCCAACGCGAACCAGAACGACATCGCCCCTGATCACGTGATCGGTTCGGTGGTGATCGACCTGCCACGTGCGCTGCTCCTCGTTGCGCGCGAGGTGGAGAGCGGTGCCTTCCAGAGCACGGTGTACCAGCTCGGGCTGCGCGCCGGCGTGGTGAACCTCGTACTCAACCCGCGTCTCGAGTCGCGCATCCCGGCCGACCTGCGCGCGCGCGTCGATTCCGTGGGCACGGCCATCATCGAGGGGCGCTTCCATGACATGGATGACGTGCTGCGCCCCGCCGACCGTGCCGGCACCTCGCCCTGACCGAGCGCCCCACGCCCCGAGCGAGCCCATGACCGCTGACCGCCCCGCACGCCGTCCCACCGCCGTTCCCCTCGACGAGGTCGTGCGCGCGCTCGACACCGAGCTGCGCACGGCCGAGGTCTCGGACTACCCCGGCGCGCACAACGGGCTGCAGGTCGCCAACCGACGCGGCGTGTCGCGCGTGGCCACGGCCGTGGATGCGTCGCGGGACACGATCCGCGCCGCGGCCGACGCGGGTGCCGACCTGCTCGTGGTGCACCACGGCCTCTTCTGGGGCGGCGTGCAGCCGATCCGCGGCGTGACCTACGAGCGCCTGCGCCTGCTCTTCGACCACGACATCGCCCTTTACAGCACGCACCTCCCGCTCGACGCGCACCCCACGCTCGGCAACAACGTGCAGCTGGCCCACGCCCTCGGCCTCGTGCCCACGGATGGCTTCGCGCAGCACAAGGGCTTCGCGATCGGAGTGCGCGGCGACGCCGACCTCGACACGGCCGACCTCGTGGAGCGCGCCCAGCGCTATGCCGCCTCGTACGGTGGCACCGTGCGCACCTCGCTGCCGCCGCACGGCCGTCGCACCACGCGCTGGGCCCTCTGCACCGGCGGCGGCGCCAACAGCGACTCGCTGCGCGAAGCGGACGCGCTCGGCGTGGACACGCTCATCGTGGGCGAAGGTCCGCATCACACCGCCGTGGACGCGATCGAGCACGACCTCTGCATCCTCTACGCGGGGCACTACGCCACCGAAACGCTCGGTGTGCAGGCGCTCGGCGCGTGGCTCGACCACACGTTTGCCCTCCCGCACCAGTTCCTCCTGCACCCCACGGGACTGTGAGGCCCTGCGCGTGAGCGCACCCGCCGCGTCGCCGTCCGTCCTCACATTGCGCGGCGTGCACAAGCGCTTCGGCGACGTGCATGCCCTGCGCGACGTGACGCTCGAGGTGCGGCCCGGCACCGTACACGCACTCCTGGGCGAGAACGGGGCCGGCAAGTCCACGCTCATGCGCGTGGCGTTCGGTCTCGTGCGTCCGGACGCGGGCACGATCGTGGTGAGCGGATCGCCGATGGCCACACCCTTCACGCCGCTACAGGCAATCGCGCGCGGCATCGGCATGGTGCACCAGCACTTTACGCTCGTGTCGGCGATGACGGTGGCCGAGAATGTCGCGCTGGGAGCGAGCGGGAGGTACGCACCCGACGTCGTGGCCGCGCGCATTCGCGACATCGGCGAGCGCACGGGGCTCGTGCTCGATCCTGCCGCGCGCGTGAGCGACTTGCCGGTGAGCGCGCAGCAGCGGTGTGAGATCGTGAAGGCGCTCGCGCGCGACGTGCGCGTGCTCATTCTCGACGAGCCCACCGCGGTGCTCGCCCCCGACGAAGCCGCCGCCCTGCTGCAGTGGGTGCGCCACTTCGCCGACGCCGACCCCTCGCACGCCGTGGTGCTGATCACGCACAAGTTGCGCGATGCGCTCGCCATGGCCGACGACATCACGGTGCTGCGCCGCGGGCAGCGTGTGCTGTGCGCCGCGGCGCGCGAATGCACGGAAGCCTCCCTGGCCGACGCCATGCTCGGCCCTGACGAGCGCGCCCGCGCGCTCGATGAGGAAGTCGTGCCGCACATGACGTCACATGACGACAGCGTGGGCGCGCACCATGAAGTCGTGTTTGCGGATGCGCTCGACGTGCGCGACACGCGCGGCGTGATGCGGGTGAAGCGGGCGTCGTTCGCCGTGCGCACCGGCGAGATCGTGGGCGTCGCGGCGGTGGAGGGATCGGGGCAGCACGAACTGCTGCGCGCCGTCGCCGGCCTGCTGCCCACCACGTCCGGTCGCCTGCGCGTGCCCGACGACATCGCCTTCGTGCCGGAGGACCGGCACCGCGACGCGCTGCTGCTCGATGCATCGCTCACCGAGAACCTGGCGTTGCGCGACGCGGGGACGCGCCGCGGCCGCCTGCCCTGGGCCGAGTTCGCGCAGCGCACGCGCGACCTGCTCGACCAGCGCGACGTGCGCGCGGCGTCGGCCACGGTCCTGGCGCGCACGCTCTCGGGCGGCAACCAGCAGAAGTTCATCCTCGCGCGCGCGCTCGACGATGCACCGCCCGCGCTCGTGGTGGAGAACCCCACGCGCGGTCTCGACTTCCGCGCCACCGCGGCGGTGCACGATGCGCTGCGCGATGCGCGCGACGCCGGCATCGCGATCCTGCTCTACAGCAGCGACCTCGACGAGGTGCTGCAGCTCGCCGACCGCGTGCTCGCGCTGCACGACGGGGAACTGCGCGCGGTGCCACGCGACCGCGACATCGTGGGGCGCGCCATGCTGGGTGCCGCCTCATGACCGCAACCCCGACCTCGTCGGTGCTCGCAGCAAACGTTGGCCGCGAAGGACGTGGCGCCCTGGGCCAGGTCGCGCAGGTGGCCACGCTCGTCGCGATCACGATGGGCCTGCTCGTGCTGCTGCTGGCGGTCACAGGCTACGATCCGGCCACGGCGCTGCGCGCGCTCGCGCGCGGCGCGTTCGGCTCGTGGTACGCGTTCACGTCGGCCACACTGGTGCGCGCCATTCCGCTCGCCCTCACCGGACTGGCCGTGGCGCTCGCCTTCCGCGCCGGGCTGCTCAACATCGGCGCCGAGGGGCAGTTGCTCGCGGGCGCCACCGCAACGGCGGCGGTGCTCGGTGCGTCCGGTGCCGTGCCGCCCCTGCTCTCGCTGCCGCTGGCGCTGGCCGCGGGCATGGCCGCCGGCGCGCTCTGGGCCGGCATTGCCGCGCTGCTGCGCCAGCGCTTCGGCGTGCTCGAAGTGATCAGCACCATCATGCTCAACTTCGTGGCGCTGTACGCAGTGGGGTGGCTGGTGCGCGGACCGCTGCAGGAACCGACCCGCATCTACCCGCAGAGCGCCTCGCTCGCGAAGGCGCTCCAACTGCCGGTACTGCTCCCCGGCACACGCCTGCACCTCGGTGTGCTGCTCGCCGTGAGCCTCGCGGTGGCGCTCTGGTGGTGGCAGCGCGCCACGGCCGGCGGCTTTCGCCTGCGCGCGGTGGGCATGAACCCACATGCGGCGGCCACGATCGGACGCGTGGACGTGGCGCGGGTGAGCCTGCTCGCCTTTCTCGCGAGCGGTGCGCTGGCGGGCCTGGGTGGCGCCGTCGAACTCACTGGCGTGACATACGCGCTCTACGAGAACCTGAGCCCAGGCTACGGCTACACGGCCATCGCCGTGGCGCTGCTCGCGCGACTCAACCCGGTCGGCGTGCTCGGCACGGCCGTGCTCTTCGGCGCGCTGCAGGCGGGCGCGAATGCCATGCAACGCGACGCCGGCGTGCCGATCGCGCTCGTGAACGTGGTCGAGGCGGTGCTCATCCTGCTGGTCATCGCCAGCGATCGCCTGCGCGGCACACGCGCCGAGGCCACCGCATGATCACCCCCCTCGACGACTTCCTGGCCGCCGCCGTGCGCACGGCCACACCGCTCGCCCTCGCGGCGCTCGGCGAGTGCATTACCGAGCGCAGCGGCGTGATCAACATCGGGCTCGAGGGGGCCATCATCTGCGGCGCGTTCGCGGCCACGGTCACGGCCGGCGCCGTGGGCGGCTCGTCGGGCGTGGCGGCGGGCTTTGCGGCGGGCGCGGTCGCGGGCGTGCTGGTGACGCTGCTCTTCATGCTGTTCACCGTGTACCTGCGCGCCGACCAGATCATCACCGGCACCGCGATCACACTGTTCGCGCTCGGCCTCACCGGCCTGCTGTACAAGACCGTGTACGGTACCACCGGCGTGGGGCTCACCATTCCCACCACCGGAGAGCTGCCCATTCCCGGCCTGTCGCAGCTGCCCGTCGTGGGGCGCGCCTTCTTCGCACAACCGCTCGTGACGTACGGGCTGTACCTCGTGGTGCCACTGCTGGCCTGGTGGTTCGCGCGCACGCACGCCGGTCTCGCGCTGCGCGCCACCGGCGAAAGTCCCGATGCGGCGCTCGCCGCCGGCGTGCAGCCGCGCCGCGTGCAGGCGCTCGCCGTGCTCACCGGCGGCGCATTCGCCGGCGTGGCCGGTGCCACGCTCGTGCTCGCGCAGTCGGGCACCTTCGTGGAAGGCATGAGCGCCGGCAAGGGCTTCATCGCCATCGCCATCGTGGTGCTCGGACGCTGGTCGCCGATCGGTGTGGCGGGTGCCGCGCTGCTCTTCGGCGGCGCCAGTGCGCTGCAATACCTCTTCCAGTCGCTCGGCTGGCGCGAGGTGCCCTATCAACTCTTCCTCGCGCTGCCGTACGTGCTCACGCTGCTGGTGCTCGCGCGCGCGAGTGCCCGCGCACAGGCACCAGCCGCACTGGCGCGCCGGGAGCTGACCCTTGGCTGACGATCGCATGACCATCACGCCCCCGCTCACGTTCGACAACCGCTTCGTGCGCGAGCTGCCGGGAGATCCGGACACCTCCAACCGCCGCCGGCAGGTGCTGGGCGCCTGCTGGAGCGCGGTGGAGCCAACCCCGGTGGCCGCCCCCACGCTGCTCGCGCACGCCTACGAGGTGGCATCGCTCGTCGGCTTGAGCGACACCGACGTGGCCAGCGACGCCTTCGCGCGCGTGTTCGGCGGCAACGCGCTCTATCCCGGCATGCAGCCGTACGCCGCGTGCTACGGCGGCCACCAGTTCGGCAGCTGGGCGGGACAGCTGGGCGACGGACGCGCCATCACGCTCGGCGAGGTGATCAACGCGGCGGGCGAGCGCTGGGAGCTGCAGCTCAAGGGGGCTGGTCCCACGCCCTACTCGCGCACCGCCGACGGACGCGCCGTGCTGCGCTCGTCCATTCGCGAGTTTCTCTGCAGCGAGGCCATGCACCACCTGGGCGTGCCCACCACGCGCGCGCTCTCTCTCGTGGGCACGGGCGAACCCGTGGTGCGCGACATGCTCTACGACGGCAACGCGCGCGCCGAGCCCGGAGCCATCGTGTGCCGCGTGGCGCCCAGCTTCATCCGGTTCGGCAACTTCGAGATCCTCGCCGCGCGCGACGACCGCGCCCTGCTCGAGCGACTCGTGGACTTCACCATCGCGCGTGACTTCGCGCACCTGCTCGATGCGCACGCTGCATCCGACACCGCCACGGACACCGCGCGCGCCGACGCCGTGCAGCAGCGACGCGCCGCCTGGTTTCGCGAGGTGTGCGAGCGATCGGCGCGCATGGTCGTGGCGTGGATGCGCGTGGGGTTCGTGCACGGCGTCATGAACACCGACAACATGTCGATCCTCGGGCTCACCATCGACTACGGCCCCTACGGCTGGCTCGAGGACTTCGACCCCAACTGGACGCCCAACACCACCGACGCCGCTGGCCGCCGCTATCGCTACGGCCAGCAGCCGGCGATCGTGCAGTGGAACCTCGTGCGACTGGCGGAGGCGCTGCGTCCCGTGTTCGCCTCACCACAGCCGCTCGAGGCCGGACTCGACGCGTTCCTCGCCACGTACGATGCGGCCTACGAGGGCATGATGGCCGCCAAGTTCGGCTTCACCGCCCCGACCGACGGGGCGCAGCAGCTCATGCGCGAAGCGTTCGCCCTGCTGCACGCCACGCAGGCCGACTACACCCTGTTCTTCCGCGCGCTGGGCGATCTGCCCGCCGTGCTGCCGGCCGACGCCACACCGCGCGACCTGCTGGGCGACGTGTTCTACGCCGACGAGGCGCTCGTGACGCACGGCGATCGCCTCGGCCTGTGGCTGCGCCGCTGGCACGCCGAGGTGAGTGCGACCGGTGACGCCCCGAGCGCGCGTCGCGTCCGCATGCACGCCGTGAACCCCAAGTACGTGCTCCGCAACTGGCTGGCGCAGGAAGCCATCGACCTCGCCGAGGCGGGCGACGTGTCGCGCGTGCACGAACTGCTCGAACTCCTGCGCAATCCGTACGACGAGCAGCCCGGCATGGAGCGTTTCACGGCGAAGCGTCCCGAGTGGGCTCGGCACAAGGCCGGGTGCTCGATGCTATCGTGCAGTTCGTGAGCGCCGCCGGCTGACGCGTGACGCGTCGGGCTTCACGCTCGCGGTGTTCGGCATGCGCCGCGGCTGCTCGCCCTCGCGATCTGCGTACGGCGCGCGCTCAGGTCAAGCGAAACGCTGCCTCGGTCATGACGCGTCCGTTCACCTGGATCTCCACTCGGTGCACGCCCGGGTAGTACCGGCGTGTCGTGATGGGCCGGAGCGCATGTCGCCGCGTCACCGTCCGCGACTCGCCCGGGCGCAGCGTGGTCACCCACCCCTTGAACACTTTCGGGTTGCTGCCCCCGTCGGCGCGCACGTGGTGCACGACGTAGTCGATCGCCACGCGCTGTGACATCGCACCGCGCGCGCGCAGCGTGATCGACAGCAACACCTGCTCGCCGAGCAGTACGGCCTCTGGCGAGATCTCGAGCGACGCCTCACCCTCGAAGGCCGCACCGAGACCCCACGCCTGCAACACGCGCACGTCGCCGCGCTTGATCAGCGTGCGGCTCGCGTGCCGCAGCAGCGCGCGTCGCTCGGGACTCGCGTCCGGAAGATGCGACTCCAGCCATGCGGCCACCACCGCCGGATGGTCGCGGGCGATGTCGTTGAGATGATTGGCCACGCTGCGCCGCACGTAGGCACTCGGATCATCCTGCAGCGCGCGCAGCAGTGGCAGGGTGGGCGACGGGTCCGCGATCAACGTCTTGAGCTGCAGCCCCCACGGAAGGCGCGGGCGACTTCCCTCGCTCACCAGTCGCCGCACGTGCGCGCTTGGATCGTGCACCCAGTCGGCCAGCGTGCGCAGCGTGAGCGCCGGGTGCTCCACGAGGAACGGCCGGATCGCGAACTCGGCGGTGAATCGCTGCGTGAACGCATGCAGCGCCCGCAGCGCCCGCTCGGGGTGCGCGAGCCCTCGCTGCGCCACGAACTCCCCGGCCGACCAGAGCACCCACCCCGACAGTCCGCTGTCGCTCGTGGCCGAACCCGAGGCGTTGTCGTCGGGCTCGGCGGGCGCGAGGGCCGCCTCGAGCATGTCGGCCGCAGCCTCGAACCGTTCGGGCAGCGTCTCGCCAAGCGCGCGGGCGATGTGCAGCACGCGCGCCTTGAGTTCGAGCGCATCGAGCCCTGCGGTGGCGAGTGCCACGAAGCGCTCGCCATCGAACCCCGGCCACGCGCGCGACAGGTGGCCGGCCGCCGAGCGGACGGCCGCGGCATCGAAGCGGTTCTTGAACGGTTCGGGCATGACACACGGAAGGCGAAGGGGGCAACGGGTCGAATCTGGCGACGCACGCACCATTGCGCAGGAGACACCCGTCCGCCATCGTCTCGCGTGCCCGTGCCCACCACCACCGCCGAACCGCTCAAGCGCGAACTCGGACGCATCGCGCTCGCGCTGCTCGCGCTCAACAGCATGATCGGCGCCGGCATCTTCGGCCTGCCGGCCGATGCGGCGCGCCTGACGGGGCTGTTCAGCCCGGTGCTCTTCCTCCTGTGCGGCCTGCTCATGGCCACGCTCATGCTGAGCTTCGCGCAGGCGTCGAGCTACTTCCAGGGCACCGGCGGGCCGATCCTGTACGCGGGCACCGCATTCGGCCCCTTCGTGGGCTTCCAGACCGGCTGGCTGCTCTACGCCGGCCGCGCCACGGCGATCGCCGCCAACGCCAACCTCTTCGCCACCTATCTCGGCACGTACATCCCCGCCGTGAATGACGGCGCGGGACGCATGCTGGTGATCGTGGGCATCGGCCTGCTCTTCGCCGCGCTCAACGTGACGGGCGTGAAGCAGGGCATGGGCGCCATTCTCGCGATCAGCGTGGCCAAGTTCGTGCCACTCGTCGTGTTCGTGCTCGTGGGGCTCACGTACGTCAAGCCGGTCATGTTCGCCGACACCGTCGTGCCCTCCTTCGGCACGCTCGGCGAGGCGGCGCTCATCGTGTTCTACGCGTTCGTTGGCTTCGAAGGCGCGCTCGTGCCGGCCGGCGAGTCGAAGGATCCACGGCGCGACCTGCCCAAGGCGCTGCTCGTGACCGCGCTTGGTGGCACGCTCCTGTATGTGGGCATCCAGATCGTGAGCGTCGCGCTCACCCCCGACCTCGCGGGCTCCACGCGTCCGCTCGCCGACGCCGCCGCGGTGTTCATGGGCGCCGCCGGTGTGGCCATGGTCTCCTTCGCCGCGATGGCGTCGATTCTCGGCAACTACGCGTCGTCGGTGCTGGCCGCGCCGCGCATGACGTACGCGCTCGCGCGCGAAGGGTCGCTGCCTCCGGCGTTCGGCGCCGTGCACGCCACGTGGAAGACACCGCACGTGTCCATTCTCGCCTTCCTCGTACTGGGTGTGTCGCTGGGCGTGAGCGGCACGTTCACACAGCTCGCCGTGCTGAGTGCGCTCACGCGGCTCATCGGCTACACCACCAGCCTGGCCGCGCTGCCGCGCCTCAAGGCGCGCTTCGGCCACGAGGCGCAAGCCATGCGCCTGCCCGGCGGGTTCCTCGTGCCGGCGCTCGGCCTCGCGATCTGCACCTGGCTCATGCTGCAGGTCAAGTTCGAGGCGGTGTGGAAGACGGCGGCACTGATGGCGCTCGGCACCCTGCTCTACGTGATCGCGCGGCGGTCAGCGGCGCCTGCATCGCGCTGATCGCACAGCACGGTCGCGCAGATCACATCGCTCGGGGCCAGGGCGTACGCGCCGAACTCATCGGCCGCCACCCACGCGAGTGCCGAATGCTCGAGGGCCGTGGGCGCCCCACGAGCCTCGACCTCCACGAAGGTGATCTCGAACGGACTGCCGGCGTCGTGCATCACGCACCGTTCGGCCCCGAGCGATACCAGCTCGAGCCCCAGTTCCTCCCGGAGTTCGCGCGCCAGCGCCTCGACGTCCGTCTCCCCCGGCTCCACCTTGCCACCGGGAAACTCCCACTGCCCGCCGTGACGCTTGTGGGCCGGACGCTGTCCGAGCAGCCAGCGGCCGTCACGCTGGATGAGAGCGGCGAGCACGCGAATGGTGGGCGGGTTGGCAGACATTGACCGAAGGTACGCGTCGAATCCTGGCGGGGCGATGCGGCGCGCGAAACGGATGGGGGGCGGGCACACCGCGCGCCAGCGATCGTGGCGCGACCCTTCCCCGCTCGGGACACCACGCGCGCCGCGGAGTAAGATGAGGAATGCGACTCCCCCCCCGCCTCCCCGTCCTGCGCATGCTGCCCCTGGTGGCGGCGCTCCTCGTCCCCGCACCGATCACCGCTGCCGTCGCGCAGGGTGCCGCGCCGCGCCACGCCATCATTCCGGCGCCGAACCGCATCGAGTTCGCGCGCAGCGGCACGTTCACCATCACCGACTCCACCCCGGTGTTCATCGCCGCCGACGCGGACGATGACACCGAACGGGTGGGCCGGCAGCTTGCCACCATGCTCGGCCCCGGCGCCACACGGGCCGCGCGACGCCTGCCCGAGGCGGTGCGCGCGCCCGCGGGTGCCATCCGCCTCGTGCGCGACGAGCGCTTCGAGGACGCGGGGGCCGAGGGGTACGTGCTCGACGTGCGCACCGATGGCGTGACCATTCGCGCGCGCGAGGCCGCCGGCCTCTTCTACGGCGTGCAGACGCTGCGTCAGCTGCTCCCCTGGTCGATCGAGCACCGTGCCGCGCTGGCCCGTCGCCTCGTGCTGCCCGTGGGCGAGGTGGTCGATGTGCCACGCTTCGCGTGGCGCGGCGCCATGCTCGACGTGGCGCGCCACTTCCTGCCGCCTGCCGATGTGAAGCGCTATCTCGACGTGATGGCGCTCTACAAGCTCAACATGCTGCACCTGCACCTTGCCGACGACCAGGGGTGGCGCCTCGAGATCCTGTCGCGACCCAACCTCACGCGGCACGGCGCGAGCACGCAGGTGGGTGGCGGCGCCGGCGGCTTCTACACGCAGGCCGAGTACCGTGATCTCGTGGCCTACGCCGCCGCGCGGCACATCATGATCGTGCCCGAGATCGACATGCCGGGGCATACCAACGCGGCCCTCGCGAGCTATCCGGAACTGACCTGTGATGGCGTGGCCCCACCGCTCTACACGGGCATTCGCGTGGGCTTCAGCGCGATGTGTCCGAGCAAGGAAAGCACGTACAAGTTCGTGGAAGACGTCGTGCTCGAACTCGCCGAGCTCACGCCGGGCCCGTACCTCCATCTCGGCGGCGACGAGGTCGAGAAGCTCACGCGCGCCGAGTACCTCGGCTTCATCGAGCGCGTGGAGAAGATCGTGCGCGCGCAGGGCAAGAACATGATCGGCTGGGGCGAGATCGCGCCCGCCAATCTTGATCCCAGCACCATCGTGCAGCACTGGCGCAGCGACGCGCGCGCGAGCCGTGACTCGGCGCACCTGCACGCCGAGCGCGGCGGCTCCGTGATCATGTCCCCCGGCAACCGCACGTACCTCGACATGAAGTACGACAGCACCACGGTGCTGGGGCTGCGCTGGGCGGGGCTCATCTCGGTGCAGCACGCGTACTCGTGGGAACCGAGCACGTTCCTGCCACGCGTGCCAGCCGACAAGGTGATCGGCGTGGAGGCGCCGCTGTGGGCCGAGACGCTCGAGAAGCGCGCCGACTACGAGTACCTCGCCTTTCCGCGCCTCATCGCGATCGCGGAGCTCGGCTGGAGCCGCGCAAACGTGCGTGGCTGGGACGGCTTTCGCGCGCGACTCGGCGAACACGGACCGCGGCTGCAGGCGCTCGGCGTGAACTTCTACCGGTCGCCCGAGATTCCGTGGAAGTGATGGCGCGCTGAGCACGGGAGCGCGCGCACGAAGGGCGCGCTCCCGATCTCACCGCGTGCTTCGCGCGCTACCGCGCCAGCCTGAACACGAACGGCTGCTGCACCACCTGCCGGACGGCGCGTCCATCCTTGTGAGCAGCGGTGTAGCGAATCGCGGGCAACGCCGCGCGCACGGACTCCGTGAAGGCGTCGTGATCCGACCTGAGCACCTTGAAGGTGGACATTTCTGCTCGTCCATCGATGCCAAGCTCGAAGTGCGCCAGCACCGTGCCCTCCACGCCCGCGGTGCGAAGCACGGCCGGATACTGCAGGCCGGCGCTGCCCTGCATGCTCGCCGGCTCGTCCACCTGGAACTCGAAGTACGTGTCGGGCTTCGGGTCGACCGCGTCCGCGAGGTCCGGCCGCCATGGCGCCATCACGCCTTCCCACGCACGCCCGAGCACGGTGGCGGTGCCGCCATTCGTCGAGCGCAGCACCTGCGACGAGCGATCGAGCGCGAACACGAACGGCTGCTGCACGACCTGATCCACCGCGCGCCCGCCCACCTCCGCGGGCTGGTACCGCGCCGTGGCCAGCGCCTGTCGCACCGCCTCCGCGAACGCCGCATGCTCGGAGCGCAGAATCTCGAGGGTGGACGGATCCACCCGACCGTCCGTGCGCACCACGAACTGGGCGAGCACGCGTCCTTCCACTCCGGCCGTGCGCAGCACCGGCGGATACGACAGCGGGATCGCGCCGATCATCGCCGCCGGCCGCTCCACCTGGAACTCGAAGTACGGTGTCGGCGCCTCGGGCAACATTCCGTTCGGCATCGGCGCCACCTCGGCGTTCGGCGCGGCCACCGGCATCTCGCCGGTCGCGACATTCGGCGTCGGCGCCGCGGGCGACTCCGGCGGTGCGACGCTGCCGGGAATGTCCGTGCTGCACGCCGCCGCGATGGCCGCGACCGCGAGCGCTCCGAACAGCACGCGCTGCGCCCGTGCGCGACGAGCTGACGAAACCGCGTGGAACTGCTGCATGGCCACGATCCTCCGGCGAAGGTGAGAGCGGGTCGGCGTCAACGACGACGCGAGCCGCAGCGGTGAACTGCCCGTCGCATGCTGCTGCGTCATGAAGAGCAGGAGCTTGCCGTAGGTGACGTGGGCCTCGCGCGAGGCCTCGCGCGACGTCGAGCGCGCGGTGGCGAGCGCCAGCGTGCGCGCATCGCAGTCGAGTTCGATCGCCAGTCGCAGTCGGCGCGCGATCCACCATGCACCGACATTCCACGGCACGAGTGCCACCGCGATCGCGGCCATCCACACGGCGCGTGGATCGGCCGCTCGGCAGTGCTCGCGCTCGTGCTGCAGCACGAGTGTGCGCAGCGACGCGTCGAGGGTGAGCACCCAGGCCGGCAGCACGATGCGCGGATCGCGCCATCCAACCGAGGCCGGACCGAACGACGCACTCACCAGCACGGACTCGCCGTCCACGCGCCGCGGCGTGGCCGATGCCGTGATCGTGCGTACGCGCCATGCCGCCAGCGCGAGCTGCGCGAACAACCACACCGACGCCACGCTCCAGAGCAGCAGCAGCGCATCATCGAGCGAGAGCCCGATCAGCGACGCCGCGCGCGACGCTCCCTGCAGCGCCGCCGCCCGCACGTCGTGCACAGCGGCCGCCAGTGTGGACAGGAACGGAGCCGACGTGTCGGGCCCGACCGGGATCGCGCCGCCCACTGCCGGCCCGGCGACCACGCTGACCGACCTGGGGCCGGACGACGTGAAGGCGCGTGCGACCGGCACGAGCACCGGCCAGATCACGGCCGCGACCAGCGCGAACCGCCACGCGCCGCGCGTTTCGCGTCCCCGCGCGTGCTGCACGCGTTCGACCGCCAGCGCAGCCACGCCGGCCAGCACGGCGAACACGCTGGCCGCGAACATCCAGGTGGCGATCATGTGCGCGCCTCCACGATGATGCAGCCCGCCTGCGTCTTCATGCGTCTCCCTCCTCACGATATGGAGAAGTGCCGCGGCGCCGGACGGGTGTGCGGTCAGGTGGTGCGTTGAGCGACCGCGCCAGCGCCGCCAGCTCCTCGGCCGAGAGCTGCTCCTGCTCCACCAGCCCCGCCACGAGCGCTTCCGGCGAGCCGCCGAACAGCGACGACACGAGGCGCGACAGCGCACTGCGCTGCGCCGCCTGCCGCGCCACGCGCGGGAAGTAGCGATGGGCCCGCCCCTCTTCCTCGCGCGACACGTACTGCTTCCCTTCGAGATTGCGCAGGATGGTGAGCACCGTCGTGTACGCAAGCGACACGCCTTGCTGCGCCTCGAGGTGCGCGCGCACCTCCGCGACCGTGCCGGAGCCGAGCTCCCAGAGCACCGCCATGACGTCGAGTTCGCGCTCACCGAGCGCGGTGAAATCCTGGACCATGCGTGAGACTCCGCGTGCGGTGGGGGACTTTCTACTATCTGCATAGTATTATCGGGCCGCGATCGCCCGTTGTCAACTATTCGCGTAGTAGGACCGGGCCGTCACTCCACCGGGTAGCTTCCGGAGTCCGTCCCCCACTGCACCCGGAGCGCCCGTGTTCAACCTGCGACGCCTCGCCCTCGCCGCGGCGACGATGCTGCCAACCGCCACGCACGCCCAGGCATCCCTCGCGCCGCCCGACCTGCGCGGCAAGACCGTGCTGATCACCGGCTCCACCGACGGGCTCGGCCGCGAGCTGGCGCTCACCATCGCCGGCGCCGGCGCGCACGTCATCGTGCACGGACGCAACGCCGAACGTGGTCGCGCCGTGGTGGACGAGATCACGCGCGCGGGCGGCCAGGCGCGGTTCTTCGCGGCCGACTTCGCGTCACTCGGCGCCGTGCGCGCCTTCGCGGACACCATCGCGCGCGCGTACCCGAAGCTCGACCTGCTGATCAGCAACGCCGGCGTGCTCGTGCCGCAGGGTCAGGAGCGCCGCACGAGCCTCGACGGCCACGAGCTGCACTTCGCGGTGAACTACCTGCCGGGGTGGATCCTGGCGCATCGGCTGCGCCCAGCGCTCGAGGCGGCCAGCCCCTCGCGCATCATCTCGGTGGCGTCCATCGCACAGTCGCCGATCGACTTCGACGACGTGATGCTCGAACGCCCCGGCGCGGCCGCGCGCGGCTACGGCCAGAGCAAGCTGGCACAGGTCACCATGACGAGCCTGCTCGCGCCCGACTTCGCCGCCGCCGGCATCACCATGGTGTCGCTGCACCCGGCCACGATGTTGAACACCACCATGGTGCGACAGAGCGGCATGCCCGCGCGCACCACGGTCGCCGAAGGGCACGACGCCGTGATGGCGCTCGTGCGCGCGACGACGCTCGAACCCGGTGCTTACTTCAACGGCACGCGGCGCGCGACACCGCATGCGCAGGCGAGCGATCCCAATGCGCAGGCGGCCCTGCGAGCGCTGAGCATACGGCTCACCCGGGTGCCGTGATGCACGAGCCCGTTGCGTGCACGGCCCACAAAGCGACCGGCACGGCAGACGCAACTGCAACTGCAACCGAGTGAGACAAGAAATGAAGCACACTGAAGGGGAACAAGGCATCCGAGCCGCGATGTCTTCTTCCCCTTCAGTATTTCTTCACTTCTTCAGTCGCTCAGTTGCGGTTGCGGTTGCAGTTGCAGTACCCGCAGCTGTGCCATTCCCGACGCCCGGCACCGATCACGGCCGCGCGACCCGCGCGAAGCGCACACCACGCACGCGGCCCGCGTTCAACGTGAACGTCGAGTCGGACGTCCGCACCAGCTGCAGCTCCCCCACACCCAGCGTGTCGTCGCCCAGGGCGCGCAGCAGGCGCACCGGTCGCCGCGGCACGAGCAGCTGCAGCCCGCCCCGCTCGACGTCGCGAATCTCCCACGTCACGTCGAGCTCCTCGCTGTACCAGCGACCGCTGAAAGCCGCGCGCTGCGCGGGTGTGATCGCGCGCACACTGTCGGCACGCACCGTCGCTCCAGTCGCTGGCGCGGCCGCAGGCGCGCGCACGGCGGGCGAGAGCGCCGGCCCAAGCACGATCTCCGCCACGCGATGCCCAAGCGCCGTCGTGTTGGCGGTGGACACGTTGCACAGCAGCGCCACACTCGTGTGCTGCGCCGGATAGCGAAAGAGCACGCTCCGGAACCCGCCCGTGGCCCCCGTGTGCGACACCTCGCGCACCCCGCGCCACGTGTCCACGCTCACGCCATACGCATACGTGAGCGCCGAATCGGTGGCCAGACGCCCCGGCACTTCCATGGCGCGCACGAACGCCTCACCACCCACGCGGCCGGTGTAGAAGTTCTCGTCCCACCGCTGCAACTCCTCGAGCGTGGTCACCACACCACCTTGGCCCACGAGGTCGTTGGCCCAGACGCTGAGCGCGTACCCGCCGCCCCGTGGCGCGTACGCGGCGGCCCGACCCGGAATGAGCTCGGTGTGGTCGTCGAGAAAGCGCGTGACCGGCATGCCGAGCGGACGGAAGAACACCGAGTCGGCGAACGCGCGCAGCGAGACGCCACTCACCCGCTCCACGATCATGCCGAGCACGATGTACGACGTGTTGCTGTAGGCGTACGCCGAACCCGGCGGGAAGTTGAGCGCCTTCTGCCTGGCCGCGAGCGCGAGCACGTCGTCGGGCCGATAGCCATCGTCGAAGCGCATGCCGGCGAGGTCCACGAGCGCCCACCAGTCGCGCATGCCGCTCGTGTGGTGAATGAGCTGCCGCACCGTGACCGGCCCGGCGTCATGCATGGGATCGAGCTCCGGCACGTGACGGCGCACCGGGTCGTCGAGCGACAGCTTGCCCTCGCGCGCCAGCCACAGCACCGACGCGGCCGTGAACTGCTTGGAGAGCGAGCCCGTGGTGAACGGCGTGCGTGGCGTGATCGGCGCCGCGTGCTGCAGGTCGGCCAGCCCGTAGCCACGCGCAAAGGCAATCGTCCCGCCGCGGTACACGCCCACGGCACAGCCTGGCGATCCCGGCACCGAGTACGTGGCGAACACGCTGTCGATGCGCGCCGACTGCGCCGCGTCGAGCGCGATGGCTTGTGCTGACAACGCGGCCGGCATGCTCACGGCCGCGCTCAGCACCATCATGAAGAACACGTCACGCCCCGAACCCACGCGCACCTCCCGCGCGAAGGAAGTGCCGACGTCAGCCGCCCTTACGACTCGTCGGCGGAGGGACCATACAGCCCCGGCACGGGGATGTCGAGCAGGCGGAGGTACACCGTGAGCTGCGCGCGGTGATGCACGATGTGGTTGTACACGAACGTGCGCAGCACCTGCCCCTTGGGCATGGTGAAGATCACGTGCGCGCCGCTGCGCATCGTCCACGGCTCGGCCAGCGTGGCCTCGGTCGCTGCGGCGACGGCAGGCCGGCCCTCAGCCAGGTACCGGTCCATGCGCGCCACCAGCTCCTCGCCACTGCTGAAGGGGGCTGGCTGGTACGGTGACTTCTCGAAGTCGAGCTCGGATGCGTTCAGCGTGATCGTGAGCCAGCTGTACATCTCGGCCACGTGCACGCCGAGCGCGCCCAGCGACATGGACTTCGGGTGCGGCGTGTAATCGGCCTGGTCGGCCGGCAGCAGCGCCAGAATTCGGCGCGTGTTGTTCGCTTCCTGCTCCAGCTCGGCGAGCAGCGCGGGGATGAGGCTCATGACGGCACTCCAGTCGGTGTAGGGATGGCTCAGCGCGGCAGCGGCTTCAATCCGGCCTCGATCCGCGCCCGCTGCGGCTCGAGGAACGGAGGAAGCGCGAGACGCTCGCCGAGCGTCATGGGATCTTCGTCGGCGTGGAACCCGGGACCGTCGGTGGCCAGCTCGAACAGCGTGCCGCCCGGCTCCCGGAAGTACAACGACTCGAAATAGTACCGCTCCACGAGCCCGGAGTTGGGCACACCACGCGATCGCACATGGTCGAGCCACGCCACCTGCGCGTCATGGTCGGCCACGCGGAACGCCACGTGATGCACGCCGCCGAACCCTTGCTGCGCGCGCGGCAGCTCCGGGCGCGGCAGCACGTGCACCTCGGCGGCGGCGCCACCCGGCCCCATGCTGAACACGTGCACCGAACGGCCGGCCTTGTCCGGATCGTCGTACGTGCCCGCCTCGCGCATACCCATCACCTCGGTGAGGAAGCGCGCGGTGGGATCGAGCGCGCGCACGTGCAGCAGCACGGGACCGAGGCCCCGAATGGCCCGCTCGCGCGCCACCGGCGCGGTCGGCCACCAGGCCTCCTCGGCGGCGGCCAGCGCCGGCTCCCCCGCCGGCGGCACGGCCGCGCCCTCCGGGTCGGCCACCAGTGCGAACGGCTGCCCTTCAGCGTCGGCGACGCGCAGCACATCGCGGCCGGCGCGCGTCGTACGCCCGCGCACCACCATGCGCGGATCCTCGCGCAGCCGCTGCTCCCACCACGCGAGCGCGTCGATCGACGGCACGCGCAGCCCCGTCTCCGCGACTTCGCCCACGCCCGCCTGCCGGGCCGGCACATGCGCCCACTCGAAGAAGGTGAGTTCGGTGCCGGGACGGCCGATCGGATCGGCGTAGAACAGGTGGTACGCCGAGACGTCGTCCTGGTTGACGGTGCGCTTCACCAGGCGCAGCCCCAGCGACTCGGTCGCCATGGCGAGATTGGCGCCGGCGCGGGCGGTGACGGCGGTCAGGTGGTGCAGGCCACCAAGGGCTGGCGGGGTCATGAGGCGCTCCGGAAGCAGTGAGAATGACGATATATCACAGTACTAAGATATTTTCGTCGCGCAAGTTCCCCTCAGCCGCAGCGCCCGAGCCCCAACGGCTCAGCAGCCCGTGATCGGGCTCTCCCAGCGAAGTCGCCACCCGCCCCCAACCCGTTCGAGCAGGGCCACCGCCGAGCCCGTGCCGTCATCCCGGCCGAGCAGCAGCACCTCGTGCGGCGGATCGCCCGTGCGAAGCAAGGCCAATGGTTCGGTGACGATCACCTCCTCCTCGCGCCCGCTCACCCGCTCGTGCCACTCGATCCGCCAGCGACGAGCATCGCGCGAAGGCGCGGACACCACCACGAACAGCCGCTCCTCCATGGGCCGGTCCTCCTGCGGGATCCGGCGCACCAGCATGGCGAGCACTACCGCCTCCGCCGCCTGCTGCGACCGGTACGCGCGCGTCACCGTGAAGGGCAGGGCGTGAAAGGGACTGGTCGAGTCGCCGGCCAAGCCGGAGGCCACGCGCGCCAGCCCGGCCGCCAGCATGGCCGAGTCGCGCACGGACATCGCCTCGATGGAGTCGAGTGCGACGGCCGAGGCGACCCCGACAGGGAGCGCCACCGTCCAGGCGCGCGGCGCCAACGGCAGCGCCAGCGGCAGCGAATCGCCGGCCGGCACGCGGAGCCGGCCAATCGGCCACGCCGGGCACGCGAGGTCGCCCGAGACCGCGTCGACGCTCGCCTCCCGTTCGGCCACGAACCCCCGCCGCGCGAACAACGCCACCCGTACCCTCGCCAGGCGATCGGACAGCCCGATCGTGTCGCTGACGGGCGCGTCGGCGGGCAGCAGCGGGCTGAGAATCGTCACGCCGGCGCCCGACGGATCGCCCGGCTGCGGCAGCAGCAGCACCGCGCCAAGAGCCGGATCGTAGGAGGAGGGGATGCTCGGTGTCGCCGAGTCGAGTGCCGGCGGAGCGACCGCCATCGAATCGACCACGCGAGGCGCCTCGTCCACCGCGGGGCGATCGGCGCAGGCAGGTACCACCGACAGAACGACCAGCGTGCGCACCACCGCCCTCCCGAGCCGGCGGCCACGCACGAACTGGCGCGAATCGGTATCGATGCGCGCACTGGACTTAACGGGATCGGACACGGACACTAATCTGCGCGCGACCGGACGCCCTCGTCAGAGGGCGTCCCCACTTCCCCCCGCCCCGTCGCCATGCCTGCACCCCCCGCCCCCCGTCGTCGGCTCCTCGAGACGCTCGGTCTTCATCGACCCGAGCTGCGCGCGTGGGCGATGTACGATTGGGGGATCTCCGCGGCGCAGACCACCATCATGACGGCGGTCTTCCCGATCTTCTTCGTGTCCTACGCCGGCGCCGACCTCGACGGCACCAAGGCCAGCGAGACGTGGGGCGTGGCCAATACGGTCGGCGCGGTGCTCATTGCGATCCTCGCCCCGCTCCTCGGCGCCGTCGCGGACTATCGTGCGGCCAAGAAGCGCTTCCTCACGCTGTTCATGATCCTCGGCGTGGGCGCGACGATGGCCATGTTCTTCATCGGGCAGGGGCAGATCCTGCTCGCCTCCGTGCTCTTCGTGCTCACCCTCGCGGGCGCGACGGGGAGCATGACGTTTTACGAGGCGCTGCTGCCGCACATCGCGCGCGAAGACGAGATCGATCGGGTCTCCACGGCCGGTTACGCCTTCGGGTACGTGGGCGGCGGCCTCCTGCTCGCCCTCAACCTGCTCTGGATCCAGAAGCCCGACCTGTTCGGGCTGCCGAGCGGCGAGGGGCTGAGCGCGGAGGCCGCGTCACTGCCGGCGCGGCTCGCTTTCGTGAGCGTGGGCGTGTGGTGGCTGCTCTTCTCACTGCCGATCCTTCGACGCGTGCCCGAGCCGCCACGCACGCTCGAATCGGACGAACGAACCGGCGAGAGCGCCTTGCGCGTCGCGTTCACGCGGCTGGGCGAAACACTGCGCGAGCTGCGCGGCTACAAGCAGGCGTTCCTGATGATGCTCGCCTTCACGATCTACAACGACGGCATCCAGACCATCATCAAGATGGCGAGCGTGTACGGCACGGAGATCGGCATCGGCCAGGGCGACCTGATCACGGCGATCCTGCTCGTGCAGTTCATCGGCATCCCCTGCGCGTTCGCCTTCGGCGCCATTGCCGGACGGATCGGCGCGAAGCGTTCGGTCTTCATCGGACTCGCCGTGTACACCGGCATCTGCATCTTCGCGTACACGATGACGACGGCGCGCGAGTTCTACATCCTGGCGGTGCTCGTCGGCCTCGTGCAGGGCGGCACGCAGGCGCTCAGCCGGTCGATGTTCGCGACGCTCATTCCGAAGCACAAGAGCGGCGAGTTCTTCGGCTTCTTCTCCGTGTTCGAGAAGTTCGGCGGCATCCTCGGTCCGCTCGTATTCGCCGTGGTGATCAACCGCTTCGAATCGAGCCAGCTCGCGATCCTGAGCGTGATCGTGTTCTTCGTGGTGGGTGCCCTCCTGCTCACGCGCGTGGACGTCGAGGAAGGCGAACGCGTCGCGCGGGCCGCCGAGGCGAACGTGCGCACGGTGGCCTGACGCATGCGACCGCCGCGGGCCGTGTCACAGACGTCGACCACCGCGTGAATCCACTCGCCTACGACCTGCTGCGCCGGCTCGCGCGCATCGCGCTCGGCTGGTACTACGGTCGGGTGGAGGCCGTGGGTCTCGAGCGCGTGCCACGCGAGGGCGCGGTGTTCCTGGCCGGCAATCACCCCAACGCGCTCATGGACGCGCTGGTGATCGGGGTGCTCGCACCACGGCGCGTGCGCATGCTGGCCAAGTCCACGCTCTTTGCGAACCCCGTGGCGGCCGCACTGCTGCGAGGTCTCGGCGTGATCCCGCTGTTCCGGGCGCGCGATGTCGCCGCGCCCGATGGCAGCGCGGCACCCGATCCGAGCCGCAATGCGCAGTCGTTTCACGCGGTGTCCACGGCGCTCGCCGAGCGGTCGGCGGTGCTCATCTTTCCGGAAGGCACGAGCCACGATGCGCCACAGCTTGCGCCGCTCCGCACCGGCCTGGCGCGCATGGCGCTCGAGGCACGCGACACACATGGCGTGCGTGACCTCGTGATCGTGCCGCTGGGCCTCGTGTTCGAACAGAAGGAGGCGCCCCGCTCGCGCGTCCTGCTGCAGGTCGGACATCCGATCGTGCCCGATGACGTCTCGACGGTCACCACACTGACCGCTGACGTGGAACGCGCGCTGCGCGCCGTCACGCTCAACTTCGCGTCGGCCGACGAGGCCGCCCGCATCACGACCCTCGCGCACGCGCTGGCCGTGCTGCTCGCACCCGTGCGCCCCGTCGGCGACGACGAGCACACCCTCGCCGACGTGGTGCGGCTCACGCGACGGATCGCGCGCGCGGCGCAGCGTGCCGCGGGGCCGACGGTCGCACGCGTCGCGGCCTTCGAAGAGCGCTTCCGTGACTTCCTTGCTCGCCTCGACGCCGAGGCGGTGGCGATCGAGGACCTCGGCATCGACGTGAGCACGACGGCCGGCACCCGCTTCGCCGTCCGCGAATCGGTGCTCGCGCTGCTGCTGGGCCCGGTGGGGCTGTGGGGCCGGCTCAATCACTGGCTGCCGATCACGATCACGCGCCAGCTGGCGCTGCGTGGCGTGCGCACGCGCGACGAGCCAGCCATGCGCAGCGTGGTGCTCGGTCTCGGGATCGTGCTCGCGTTCTACGCGCTGCAGATCTCGCTGGTCGCGGCGCTGGCGGGCGGGTGGTGGGCCGTGGCGTATGCGCTCACGCTGATTCCCAGCGCGGGGCACGATCTGCGCTACGGCGACCGCACGCGACGCGCCCGGGCCCGCATGCGCACCTACGGTCGATTCAGGCGCGACCCATGGCTGCAGCGCGCACTGCTCGCCGAGGCGGACTGGCTGCGGCACGAGGCGGGCGCGCTCGAACGGGCCATCGACGAGGGCTGACCCCAACTCACGGGTCTGCCGTCACTCCCCGAACCACCGAGGCGGCAAGTAGGGCCCGCCAAGGTCCCAGTGCCAGGCGGATCTCCGCTCCCGGGTGCGCGGATCACGCAGCGGCTTGTCCTGCAGCCGGTGCCCGGGAATGCCCACGAACTCGCCGTACTCGAGCAGCAGCACACGGTCCGCGGAGACAAGGTGCGCAAGCGGACGATCGTACCAGCGATGGAAGTGCAGCCACAGCCCCCCGTCCATCGCATGGCACATGCCGTCGTGCCGTCGCACGAACTCCCGCAGCGGGAAGTGTCGCCGCGCCGCTTCGGTGCGCCGCACGATCTCGGCAGCCTCCTCAGGGGTCGGATGGAAGAACGACGACGTCATCCGCGCACACAATCACGTCCAGCCGCGCGACGCAAGGCACCGTTCTCGCGACGCGCGATCGCACCCTGGAACACGAACCCGCCGGTCCGCAAGCGATGCTTCCGGACCGGCGGATCGAGCGCGCGCAGGGTTCGTCGTACGCCCTACTCGCAGTTCACCACGCCTTCCAGGACAGCCGGCGGCAACGGAGCCGCCGTTCCGAAGAACACCGCGCAGGTCATCGGCGCCGCGGCCGGATGTGTGGCGATCGCGGACCAGCCGCCGACCGAGGCTTCGCTGATCGTCAATTCGACACCAGGCGAGCCGGCGAAGGAGACGTCCTCCATGTCGCTGGCATAGTTCTCGTTGAAGTAGAAATAGTCTTCCTGCTGACTGGCCAGATTGCGGAGGTCACTCTTCATTGACGCGGCGTACGACTTGCCCTTCGTCGTGTTGAACTTCGGGATCGCGATGGCGGCGAGGATGCCGATCACGACCACCACGATCAGAAGTTCGATGAGGGTGAATCCGCGTCGGATCACCGAAGCATGGGCCTGCATGCAACACCTCGCGGAGAATCAGGTCAGTCGGGGAGGCCGGGTCGAGCCGAACCGCCGGCGCTACACCCTCCTGAGTGGCAAGGGTGATGCCGCCGCCCTCGATTCAACGCAAAGTGTTGCACGACAATGGCTTGGAGTTTTCCACCCCGCGCAGCCTTGTGATCTGACACTGGCGTTCGCCATGTCTTCTGGCAAAACGCCAGAGCGGACGAAGCTGTGGCTCAGGCCTTCGACGCCAGCCAGTTGTCCCCGACGCCCACCTCGACGACCAGCGGCACGGCGAGCGCCGCTGCGCCTTCCATTTCCTGCCGCACGAGTGCCGTGAGCGGCTCCACCTCGGCCGCCGGCACCTCGAACACGAGTTCGTCGTGCACCTGGAGCAGCATGCGCGCGGCCAGGGGGCCCGTCGCCAGCGCGTCGTGAATACGCAGCATGGCGATCTTGATCAGGTCGGCTGCGGAGCCCTGGATCGGGGCATTGGCCGCCACTCGCTCACCGAAAGCCCGCACGTTGAAGTTGCGGTCCTTCAGTTCAGGCACCCAGCGGCGCCGCTTGAAGATCGTCTCCACGTACCCTCGCTCCTTCGCCTCGACCACACACCGGTCGAGGAATGCCTTCACGCCCGCGAAACGGGCGAAGTACGTCTCGATGAAGGCTTTCGCCTCCGCCTGCGAGATCTTGAGCTGGCGGGCGAGGGCGAACGGCCCCTGCCCGTAGATGGTGGCGAAGTTGATCGTCTTGGCCCGCGCCCGCATCTCGCTCGTCACGTCGGGCAGGTCCACGCCGAAGATCACCGCCGCGGTCTGCTTGTGGATGTCGCCACCGGCCAGGAACGCCTCCACGAAGGCGGGATCGCCCGAGAGGTGGGCGAGCAGCCGCAGCTCGATCTGCGAGTAGTCGGCCGCCAGCAGCTGGTGTCCGGGGCGCGGCACGAAGCCACGCCGGATGTCGCGCCCAAGCTCCCGGCGGATCGGGATGTTCTGCAGGTTCGGGTCGCTCGAGCTGAGCCGTCCGGTGGCCGCCACCGTCTGGTTGTACGAGGTGTGCAGCCGCTGGTCGCGCGGATGCACGAGCTTGGGCAGCGTGTCCACGTACGTGCCCTCGAGCTTGAACAGCTCGCGGTACTCCATGAGCAGCGACGGAATCTCGTGCCCCTCGTCGGCGAGCTCCTGGAGCACGCTCGCGTCGGTGCTCGGGCCGGTGGCCGTCTTCTTCTTCACCGGCAGCCCCAGCTTCTCGAAGAGAATGGTGCGGAGCTGCGGATTGGAGTTGATGTTGAACGTCTCGCCCGCCGCCTCGTAGATCTCCTGCTCCACGCGCTCGCGCTCGCGCTGGAAGCGTTCCTTGAGCGAGGCGAACCAGTCGAGGTCGATCGCGATCCCTTCCCACTCCATGTCGGCGAGCACCGCCACCAGCGGCACCTCGATCGTGTCGAACAGCTCGCGCATGCCCGACGCCTCGAGGGCGGGCGACATGTCGTCCATGAGCCGCCACGTGATGTCGACGTCCTCGCACGAATAGTCGCGCGCTGCGTCCACTGGCACGACGTCGAAGGGGAGCTGACTGCGCCCCTTGCCGCACAGCTGCTCGTACGACGTCATGGTGTGGCCAAGTCGCTCGAAGGCGAGCTGGTCGATGCCGTGCGAGCGTCGCCCCGGATCGAGGATGTAGCTGGCGAGCATCGTGTCGAAGTCGAGGCCGGCGAGCGACACGCCGGTGCTGCGCAGGACGAGCAGGTCGTACTTCGCGTTCTGCGCCACCTTCTTCACGTCGGCGTCGGCGAGCAATGCGCGCAGCGGAGCCATGGCCTCGCTGGTGATCGCCGGCAGGTTGCGCGGCTCGGGCATGTCCTGCTGCAGACGCGTGCCCGCGATGCCCGCGTCGCCCGAGAGCAGCGCCAGGTTGCCGGCGCCATCGTAGGCGCGGTGCGCGAACGGCAGGTAGTACGCCTCGCCGGCGGCGACCGCGATCGACAGGCCCACCAGCGCGCAGCGCAGCGGGTCCACGGCGGTGGGCGAGTCGGCGTCGGCCACGGTTTCCGTGTCGAACGCGATGCGTCCGGTCTCGCGGGCGCGCGCGATGACCTGCGCGACCGCCTCGACCGTGTCGGCGATGGCGTAGCGCGCGTCGGTGCGCACGGCCACGCCTGAAGGGCCAACCTCCATGGTCACCGCCGGGCGCGGGTCATCACCCGCAGCCGCAGCGGCCGTCTCGCTCGGCGTCGACGACGCGTTCGGTGCCTGCTCCGCGGCCGCGCCGCCGAGGTCACGCAGCAGCGAGTTGAACTCGAGTTCCTGGTAGAGCGCGCGCAGCGCATCGCGATCGGGCTCGCTCAGCGCCACCCGTGCCGTGTCGAGCGTGATCGGCACGTCGGTGCGGATGGTGACCAGGGTCTTCGACAGGCGTGCCGCATCGGCCTGCGTCTGCAGTGCCTCGCGTGGACGCTTCTTCGTGATCTCGTCGACGTGCGCAAGAATCGCTTCGAGCGGACCGAACTGCTCAATGAGCTCCACCGCGCCCTTCTCGCCGATCCCCTTCACGCCCGGCACGTTGTCCGACGAGTCGCCCACCAACGCGAGGTAGTCCACCACGCGGTCCGGCGGCACGCCGAGTCGCGCGGTGGCGTTGTCCATCCCCACCCACTGCTCGTCCACCGCCGCCGGGCCGCCGCGCCCCGGGTTGAGCAGCCAGACGTGCGGCTGCACCAGCTGGTGAAAGTCCTTGTCGCCGGACACGATCACGACATCGAGGCCGGCGTCCACGCCGAGTCGCGCGAGGGTGCCGATGACGTCGTCGGCCTCGTAGCCCTCGACCGCCATGATCGGCACGTCGTACGCGCGCAGCAGCTGCGTGACGCGTTCGAGCCCCGAATCGAAGTCGGCCTGCAGGTCGTCGGCCAGCTTCTCACGCGTGGCCTTGTACTCGGGATAGAGCTCGTCGCGGAAGCTCGCTCCCGCGTCATGCACCCAGGCGACGTACTCGGGGCGGTGCGTCGCGATCATGCGCTTGAGAAAGTTCGCGATCCCCCACGCGATCGAGGTGTTCTCGCCCCGGCGCGTGGTGAGGGGCCGGTTGATCAGTGCGAAGAACGCGCGGTAGATCAGGGCGTAGCCGTCCACCAGGAACAGGCGCGGGGCGGACGGCAGGGTCACCTTCGAGTTGTCGGGCACGGCGAGGGGGCGCAGAGTCGGTGAGCGGGGCGGCTCAGGGAAGCTCGGCCAGCCGTCGCCGGATCGTGGACTGCAGCTCCACGGCTCCACTCGGGGACAGGCGCCAGCGGCCGAGGCCGGTCTGGTCGAAGAATACCAGCTGCAACCGCCACTGGCTGTAGACCCAGACCTGCTGCCGATTCCGCTGCATCATGTCGGTGGTCATCGGCTCGATGATGTTGTCCGGTTCGCCGAGTCCCACGAAGGCCGTGCCGCGATCGCTGAGCCAGCCGATCTGTCCGTCGTCCCGATATCGCTGGTTGGCCAGGCGGATGCGCGCGAAGTAGTCGCGCAGCCCCTCATGCTCCGGCGTGCTCGGATTCGGGTCGGTGCGCGTGAGGAACTCGCGCCACGCCTGTGCACGTGCGGCCCCCGTGGTGTTCGTCAGCGGCGCGAGCTTGAAGTCGGCCGCGAAGTACCGCAGGTACCGCACGAGCTCGTCGAATCCGGCCACCGGCAGGTCGTCACCGAGCGTGACCAGCAGCTTGCTGGCGGCCGTGTCCGCGCGCTCCGACTGCGTGACGCGCAGCAACACCACGCCGATGCCGATGTCCGCGGCGGGCACGTTCATGGTACCGCTCACGAGATCCCCGCCCCGTCCGAGCAGCACCGTGGAGTCGCGCCAGAGCACCGCATCGCCTTCGCCGAGCACCTCGGCGCGCACCCGCGTCGCCTCGCGAGTGCCCCCGATCTCGAGGTAGACCGGGACGATGGAATCGACACCGAAGGTGACGGTGGCCCGCGGACGGGCCAGCAGGCGCGGCAACGAGTCGGGCACCGAGCGCGGCACCGCCTCGTACACGGGAATGACCGACCCGAGTCGGCCCGCCTCGAGGCGCGGCACCGTGAGCGAGACATCTTCGGCGCTGGCCCGTGGACTCCCTTCATCGCGCACGCCGACGTTGAGCGTGTACTGGCCGGGCGCGATGCGCACGTACTGCTGCCAGATCAGGCTTTCATCGCCACGCGACGTCTCGCGAAAGGTGGCAACGCGCACGGTCTCGGTCGCCTCGAGCCGCTTGACGAGAGTCACCCCGCTCCGCAGGTCGAGGCGCACGGTGTAGCGACCGGCGTACTGCTCCCCCTCGCGGGCGAAGGCGACCGAGCGCGGCGCGAACGACAGCGACACCAGCACGAGCGTGCTGTCGCTGGTGCGGTCCGGGAGAAAGGCCACGCGCCCCACGAACGGGACCGAGCCCTGCGCCGCCACCAGCCCCATGCCCCGGTAGAGCTCGACCACGTTCACCGGCTGCAGGGCCGTCGCCTCGTTCGGCCGAGCGCCGCCCTGCGGCCGCGGGGTGCCATCGGCACCCACAGCGGGCCGGCTGGCGCAGGCGGCGGTGACCAGGCCGGTCGCGAGGAACAGGACCGTGGCGCGAACGCCGCGCGGTATGGACATACGACCGGACACTCGGGAAAGAAGAAGAGGGAGGGAGCACCCACGGCACGATCGGCGCCGCACTGCGGCGAACGCCGCTGCACTGACGAATGTTACCGCCGCAGCCGTCGCGGTGTGCCATCCACGATGTACCGACCACCGCCTCGCCTTGCTTGGCCGCGCGGCGCGGGTTACGTTCGCCGCGTGTCCATGGAGTCACTGGTCGGATCGACCCTCGCGGGCTATACGCTGCGCGCCAAGGTCGGCGAGGGAGGCACCTCCACGGTGTACCGCGCCGAGCACGCCGACCACGGTACCGTGGCGGTGAAGGTGCTGCGCGAGAAGCTGCGCCACGACAAGACGGCCGTACAGCGCTTCCTGCGGGAGGCGCAGTTCGGGCAGCGCGTGCAGCACCCGAACATCGTGCGCACGATCGACTTCGGGCAGGCCGAAAACGACCGGTACTATCTGGCCATCGACTGGGCCTCCGGCCAGCTGCTGGAGAAGTACGCCGAACAGCACGGCCCGCTCCCGCCCGAGGAGGTCGCCGACATCATGCGCCAGCTGTGTGCCGCCGTCCAGGCGGCGCACGACGTGGGCATCGTGCATCGTGACCTCAAGCCGGAAAACGTCATGTACGATCCGGCGAGCCATCACGTGATGCTGCTCGACTTCGGGATCGCGGCCGACACGGAAGCGTCGCCCGACCAGCGGCTGACGCGCGCCGGATTCTTCGTGGGCACGCTCATGTACGTGGCGCCCGAGGCGCTCTCCGGCGAGCTCGTGGGCCCCGGTGCCGACCAGTACTCCCTGGCCACGATCGCGTACTTCCTGCTGTCCGGTGCCCTGCCGTACGTGGGCAAGACGCCGCGCGAGCTGTTCTCACAGCTCCTGACGCAGCCCCCCACGCCTCTCAATCGCGCACGCCCCGGCCTCGCGTTCACCGACGCGATCGAGACGGTCATCATGAAGGCGCTGGCCAAGGCACCGGGCGACCGGTACCCCGGCGTCACGGAGTTCGCGGCGGCGCTGGCCGCCGCGGTCGCGCAAGGTGGCGAACCGGCGGTCGCCCCGCCGGCCCCGGTGGCCGCCGCACCAGCGCCTCGCCCCGCCGCGACCGCGGCCCCCGCGACCCCGCCACCGAGCGCCGACGACGAGAAGTCGGGCGGCCTCTTCGGCAAGATGAAGGGGCTCTTTCGCCGTTGAGCACGATCGACCACCTCGCGGCCGCCCGCGACCAGCTGCTCACGCTGCTCGCCGAGCGCTCCGCCAAGCGGGGCGATTTCGTGCTGGCCTCCGGACGTCGCAGCGACCTGTACGTCGATTGTCGGCTCACGACCATGAGCCCCGAAGGCCAGCGCCTGCTGGGCGTGCTCGGACTGGCCGCCCTGCGCGAGGCCGGCTGGGACGCTGACGCGGTCGGCGGCCTCACCCTTGGCGCCGACCCCATCGCCTACGCCATCGCCCACGCGAGTGCGTTCGCTGCCGAACGACAGGAGGGCCCGCTCGTTCGCGCCTTCACCGTGCGCAAGCAGCCGAAGCAGCACGGCACCGGGAAGCGCGTGGAAGGCCCGTTCCAGGCCGGCGATCGCGTCGTGGTGGTGGAGGATGTGATCACCACCGGCGGCTCGGCCCTCACCGCCGTGGAGGCCATTCGCGCGGAAGGGGGCGAGGTGCTGGGCGTGCTCGCGGTCGTCGACCGGCAGGAAGGCGGGCGCGAGGCGCTCGAGGCAACAGGCCTCGCGGTGCGCAGCCTGGCCACGGCCGCAGAGCTGGTGGCGCGACTGGGCGGCTGATCGTCCTTCCGGGAGACTGCTGACCGGCGTGTCGCCGGCCACGACCCGGACTGCCGTGACCACTCGCCCCGCCACCCCGCTTTCCCACATCGCCGACGAGGAGCGCGCCAAGGACCTCAACACGTTCCGTGTTGCCGGTCAGCGCCGCTTCTGGAGCACGATCGTGGCCACCCTGCTGCTGATCGGCGGCGTGCGCCTCGGCCTCGCCGACCTGCCCGTCAGCGTGATCCTCGCGGTCTTTCTCGTGGCGGTCTGTGGCAACTGGGCGCTTGGCGCCGTGGCGGGTCGGGAGGCGGCCTATCGCTGGTGGTTCCGCTATCTCGTGGCCGGTTACGACACGCTGCTGGTCAGCCTGGTCGTGGCCATGTTCGGCACGCCGTCGCTCGCGCTGCTCTACCTGCTCGCGATCGTGCCGTACTCGTTCGACCGCGGCAAGGCGCTCGGCTTTGCGGTGCTCGCCACCTCGGAGGTCGGGTTTCTGGCCGCCAGCTGGTTTCATGCCCAGCGCTTCCCCGACACGGCGCCGGCAGGGCCACAGGTGCTGCTGGCCGCGGCGCTGCTGCTCGTGGTCTCGCAGCAGCTCGTCCCCATTCCGTCCCGGCTCATCCGGCGCATTCGGCGCACGCGCGATCGCATGGCCGCCGTGCAGGCCGGCGACCTGCGCGTGCGCGCCGACGCCCGCCATCGCGACGAGCTCGGCTACCTCGAGCGCAGCTACAACGCGATGCTCGATGAAGTGGTCCGGCTCATCGCCTCGGTGCAGCAGGAGAGCGACGCCCTGGCCGCCGTCGCCGCACAGCTCGGCGGCGCCTCGCGCGTGCTGCAGACCCGATCGCAGGATGCCGAGCGCGGCGTGCACGCGCTGCAGGCAGAGCTCACGGCGCAGCGCGTCAGTGCGGCCGACGGCGCGCGCGCGAGTCGCGACGCACACGACGCCGCGGAGCTCGCGGTCGCGCGTGCCGAACAGACCGCGCGCGATGCGCGCGCGATGGACGCGACCACCCTCGCCAGCCGCAACGCCATCGAACGCGCGGCGCGCACGCTCGTCCATGTCGGTGACGACGTGCAGCGCGCGGCCGCCCAGGTGCGGGCGCTCGGCCCTGCGTCGGCGCGCGTGGGCGACTTCGTGAGCACCGTGGGACGGATCGCCCGGCAGACCAACCTGCTCGCGCTCAATGCCGCCATCGAGGCGTCGCGCGCCGGCGAACATGGGGCGGGCTTTGCCGTGGTCGCCGAGGAGATCCGTGCGCTGGCCGGCGAGAGTGCACGCGCGGCGAAGGCCGTGGCCGCCACCGTGCATGCCGTGCGCGAGGAAATCGCCGACACCGTGATCGCGATGGAGACGACCGCGCGCGGTGTGCACGGGGTGGGTGAAGTCGCGGACGAGGCGCGTCGCGCGCTCGATGCAATCCTGGCGGACATCGCGCTGATCGCCGAGCAGGCCGACGCGGCGGCGCAGCTCGCCCGCGCGCAGGCCGTGACGGCCAGCCTCGTCGACGTCACGTTCCAGCGCGTGGATGCGCAGGCACAGCGCGCTGTGTCCGAAGCACGCGAGGCCACCCACGCCGTGGCCTCGCAGGGCGGAGCGCTCGAGGAGCTCGCGCGCGGCGCCACGCAGCTCACCCTCGCCGCGGACCGGCTGCGCCAGGCGATTGCGCGCATCTCGGCGGAGGCCGTACCGGCGACCGCATCGCTCACGCTGCTACGGAACGGTGGCCGCGGAACCGAGGCGTCCGATCGCCTCGTGGCCTGACCCCAGCGACGGACCGGTCGGCATCGCCGTCGCGCTCGCGCGAGGAGAATACGAGGTCGTCAACGGCTGCCCGGTCGGGCGCGGATGATAGGGTGCGTCCGGTGCGCCGCGCGCCAGTTCCTGCTCGCGCGACCACGGGGGAAGCACGACGAGCGGACGAAAGTGCAGCAGCATCTCGCGATGTGGCATGACGAGATCCGCGACGAAGCGATCGAGCATGCGCTCGCCGTCGAACTCGCGTCGAAACGTCAGCGCGGTCACCCCGATCATCGTCTGCACGTGCCGCCCGAAGCTCTGCGGCGAGGAGAACTCGAGCGCATTGGCCACCTGCGAGATGCTGAGCCCCGGATTCTCGAACAGCGCCGCGGCACGCACGAGGCGCGCGTAGGCGAGATAGCGCTTGGGCGCCGGCAGCCCGGCGCGATAAAAGCGACTCATGAGCGTGCTGGCACCGACGCCCAGTCGCCGCGACAGCATGCGCACCGTGCTCACACGCGCTGGTGCGAGAAAGCAGCCTTCGAAGAAACGACGGCAATCCTCCGGCGCATCCGCGAGTTCGGCGGCGAGACGGACGATCGCGCGGCGGTCGATTCCGCCGCCCCGCTGCGTGGTGAACAGCTGCCGCAGCGTGCGCCATCCCGACGCGTCGCGCACGTCGACGAGCGACTGCACGCCGTAGTGCCCGAGCGACAGCACCGCCTGGGCGGCCGTCGCGTTCTGGTCGGAGAGCAGGGCGACCGCGGGTACCGTCGGAAACTCGCGCACCATGCGCGCCACCGAAGACACGGCGCGCTCATCGCAGCGCGACACCGAGACGAGTACCGCCTGGGCGCGGCACTGCCGCAGGTCGAGCATGGCCTCCTCGATGGATTCCCGATGCAGGGCCACGTAGCACCCCTCGCCAGCCGCGTCGACGCGGGTGCGCTCCATCGGGGTGAGCACGGTGACGACCGCCGTATCCGGACGGCCTGTCGCGGCCGCGGTGGGCGGGCGCATCCAGCTGGGACGGACGAGGCTCGGTGTGACACTGGTCTGAGCGTTCGCATCGGCGGCGAGGCGTCGTGCGAGCCGGGGCGTGGGTTGGTCGCTGGCCATGATCGATCCACCAGTGAGGGGGTGGGCGAGGCGCGCTCTCTGGGGTGGACCCCACGCGCCAAGGACGTGAGGACACGGTAGCGTCCGCCGTCACCCCTGCGTCACCAGTCGGTAGCGCGCCCGTGCGTGACCAAGCACCGCGTTGCGTGACCACACGAACCGTGGGGTCACCGCACGACTGCTGACGCCCCCGAACGTGTTCGACACGCATCCCGGCACCCACTGCGGGGTATATTGCGAGAGACCATTGGGTGGTCGCCGGCCGGACGGTCGCGTCGGCGCGTGCGTGCACGTGTCCGCCGAGGAAAGTCCGGGCTCCACAGGGCAGGTTGCCAGGTAACGCCTGGGCGCGCGGGGCGTGAGCGCCGCGTGACGGACAGCGCAACAGAAAGCAAACCGCCTCCGCGCAAGCGGCGGTAAGGGTGAAAGGGTGGGGTAAGAGCCCACCGCGCCCGTGGCAACACGGGTGGCACGGCAAGCCCCAGCCGGAGCAAGGCCAAATAGGCGGCGAGAGACGGCCCGTCTCGACCACGGCGTGGCAACACGTCGAGCCGCGGGTAGGCTGCTGGAACGGGCGGGTGACCGCTCGTCGAGAGGAATGACCGTCCGGTGTGAGGCAGCTTCGGTTGCCGAGCGCCGACAGAACCCGGCTTACAGGCCGGCGATCACCCAACCGGTCACCACCTGTGCATACGCCCGGTGCCGCTCCTGCAGGCGGGCGTTTCTGGCCGCCTCCACGACCGCATCGAGACTCGTGTCGACCTCCTCACGCCGACGTGATGACTGCCGCATGACGCGGCCGCGACGCCTGGGTGCGGTGCTGCTCGCCTCGGTGGCCATCGGTTGTGCACCCGCGGTCACGCCATTGCCCGGCCCTGCACCGGCGCCCGCCCCGGTCCCCTCACGCGCTCCGGTGCCTGCCACCGGCACCTCGGACGCCGCAGGCGCCCGTGTCACGCTGGCCGCGCGACACGAGCTGACGCGCTACGAGGTGCGCAGCGAAACGCGCCTCACGGTGGACAGCGCCGGAGCGCCAGTCACGGAAACGGTGTCGGCGGCGGCCTCCGTGTCGTTTTCGCTCGAGCGCTTCGGTGATCCGCGCAGCCAGACCCCGCTCGGCCTGCGAGGCAGCGGGCGTGTCGACGGCTTCGTGCTCACCCCATCGCCTCGCCTCGCCGCCGCGCGCAGTTCGGCGATCGCCAGCGACACCCCCCCGCCCAGCGTACCGGCACTGCCGATCAGCGTGACCTTCGATGCCATGGTCGACGGCCTGATCGCGCGCGCGTCCCCAGTGCCCGCGCTGGCGAACGAATGCGACCGGGCGGAGCTCGGGGCTACCGCGCTCGCCCGAGAGCTTCTGGTGCGCCTTCCCGGCGCACTGGCGGCCGGTGACACGTGGACCGACACCACCCGGGTGTTCGTTTGCCGCGGTGGGGTGCCGGTGACCGTGGAAACGGTCGCGACGAGCCGGGTGGACGCGCTGGAGGCCGGCGAGACGGGACCCGCCTCGATCGCTCGCATCAGTCGAGCGCTGGTGATGCGGGCCGAGGGCGAGCAGGCGTCCGCCTGGCGCTCGCTGGGCCTGGTCGGGCGCGGACGCGGCCGGCAGGAGGTGCGCGTGGCCCTGCCGGGGGGTGTGATCGAGTCGCTCGATGGCACGAGCGAGACGAGTTTCGTGCTGCACGATTCCGGCCGGCCGAACGGAGGAGAGGCGCGGCTCACGCAGCAGGTCACATACCGTGCCGTGCGCGCCGCTTCCCCGCGCTGACGTCAGTCCATCAGGCGGAGCGGCATCACCAGGCAGAGGTAATCGGCAGCCCCATCCCAGCCGTGCGGCTCGATCGTGGCGGCGCGTTCCGGTGCCTTGAAGGTGAGCTTCACCTCGTCGGTCGGCATGTAGCGCAGGATCTCGAGCAGGTAGGCCGCGTTGAAGCCGATGTCGAGCGGATCGCCGTCGTAGTTGATCGGCAGCTCGTCGGCCGCCTCGCCGAGGTCGGGCGTGGTGACCGCGAACTTCAGCATGCCCGCGTTGAACGACAGCTTGATGCGATGCGTCTGGTCGGACGCGATCACGCTCATGCGCTTGAGCGCGCTGGTGAACGCGCCCTTGTCGAGAATGCAGTGCTTGTCGTTGTCCTTCGGAATGACCTGCTCGTAGTTCGGATACGGGCCCTCGATGAGCCGCGTGTACACCGTGGTGAACGGCGAGCGGAATCCGAGGTGGTTGTCACCGCGCGCGATCTCGAGCTCTTCCTCGGCGGGGAACAGGCGACGCACCTGCTCGAGCGCCTTGGGCGGCACGATGAGGTCGCTGGGCGGCGCATCCGTGCCCGGGATGGGCAGCTCCATGCGCGCGAGGCGATGGCCGTTGGTAGCGACCATGCGCATGCGCTCCTCGCGCAGCTCCCAGAGCACGCCGTTGAGGATCGGGCGCGACTCCTCGGTGCTCACCGCGAACGCCGTGTGCGCGATGAGCTGCTGCAGTTCACCCGACTTCACGCGCCACGCCTCACCGAAGCGCACCTGCGGGAACGTGGGGAACTCGTCGCGCGGCAATCCAAGCAGCTTGAAGCGCGCCCGCCCGCACTCGAGCGTGATGCGCTGTTCGCCGGACGTCGCAATCTTCACGGGCGCCGGAGGGAGTTCCTTTGCGATCTCCGACAGCTTGCGCGCCGGAATGGTGATCGCGCCAGGCGCCTCGACATCGGCACTCACCTCCGTGCTCACCGCGATATCGAGATCGGTGGCCGACAGGCGAATGCCGCGATCGGTGGTCTCGACCAGGAGATTGGCGAGCACCGGCAACGTGGTCTTGGCGGGGACGGCCGCCGTGACGGCCTGCAGCCCTTCCAGCAGCTTTTCGCGCGAGATCGTGAAGCGCATGCCCGGCGTTGAAAGAATGGATGCGTTGCTGTTGTTCTTGAATTAAAGAACAAACAGGTAGTAGCAGTAGAGCGTGTGGAACTGTCGAGAACGCTCCTAAGCTACGATGGAAGAACGCGATGCGCCACCACGGCTCATGTGCGTTCGATGGGGGAATCCGTCCACCGTCCCCGGACTCCCACATTGCGGGGTCGACGGCGCGTGGACGGCTGTGGAGCGGTGTCGACAAGTGAGGACCCCCGCGGAGTTGTCCGCACGGTTGCCCACATGCCGTTCAGGCGGACAGCGAGCCGGTTGCGCGGAGTGTTTCGAGCATGCTCCGCATGCGTCCGACGCGCTCGGCGAACTCCGGGGTGGACGCCATGTCCTCGGCCACCCGGTCGAGCGAATGAATCACGGTGGAGTGGTCGCGACCACCGAAGGCGTTGCCGATTTCCACGAGCTGCAGGGCGAGCAGTTCGCGGCACAGATGCATGGCCACCTGCCGCGGCACGGTGAGCTGCTTGGTGCGGGTCTTGGAGCGCAGGCCATCGGGGGTGACGCCCCATTCGCGGGCCACCACCTGCTGAATGGTGGCCACGGTGATGCTGGTGGGCGGGACGTCGGGGAAGTCGGAGGTGTTGGCGGACGCCTTGAGCTTGTCGCGCAGCGCCTCGCGCGCGAGCTCGACCGAGATCTCGCGGTGCTTGAGCGAGGCGTAGGCGAGCAGCTTGATGATCGACCCCTCGAGTTCGCGCACGCTGGACTTCACGTGCGTGGCGATGAACTCGATGACCTCATCGGGAATGGTGAGCTCGAGGTGATCGAGGCTCGCCTTCTTCTTGAGGATGGCGATGCGGTGTTCGAGGTCGGGGGAATCGACGTTCGCCACCATGCCCCACTCAAACCGGGAGACGAGGCGGGATTCGAGTCCCGGGATCTCCTTGGGCGGTCGGTCGGAGGTGAGGACGATCTGGCGGCCGGCCTCATAGATGGCGTTGAAGGTGTGGAAGAACTCCTCCTGGGTGGATTCCTTCCCCTTCAGGAACTGCACGTCGTCGACCAGGAGCAGGTCGATCTCGCGGTAGCGCCGACGGAAGTCGTGCATCTGGCCACCCTGGATGGCCGAGACGAAGTCGTTGGTGAACTGCTCGGTGCCGACGAAGGCAAGGCGCAGGGTGGGGGTGCGGCGGAGCAGCTCATGGGCAATGGCCTGCATGAGGTGCGTCTTGCCGAGCCCGGTCTCGCCATAGATGAAGAGCGGATTGTAGACCTTGCCGGGAGCCTGGGCGGCCGCCTGGGCGGCGGCGGCGGCGACGTCATTGGACTTGCCGATGACGAACTGGTCGAAGGTGTACCGCGGATTGAGTGGCGCTGATATGGCGGACTTCTGCTGCGGTTGTGGTGCGACCGGAGCAGGGGGTTGCTGCACGAAGATGTCGAGCTGCGCCCGCTTGGCGCGCTCTTCGGAGATGCGGAACTGGAGCCGAACGGGGTGGCCGAGGGCGACCGGGGCGAAGCTCGAGAGGAGTTCGGCGTGCTTGGAGTCGTTCCAATCGGCGGCGAACTGATCGGGGACACCGACGGTGAGGACCCCGTCGGCGAAGCTCAGCGGCTCGGCGGGTTCGAGCCAGGTGCGGAAGGTCTGCTCGGTGACGACCTGGCGCGCCCGGGTGAGGAGGCGCTCCCAGATCTCGGCCGGGGAGAGGGACATGAAAAACGCGGGAGCGGAAGGCGGATGGCGGCGGAGATCCGCGGGTTGGAGCGGGTCGGGGGAGCGAAGCTAGCCCGACGAATGTGGATAAGTCAAATGCGTGACTCGGCCGCCGAGCGCCCCCTTCACGCGTCGCATGCGACGCCTTGACCCAAGGTGAAGTGGCGGGCTATTTTACGGATCTGTGCCGGAACTCCGGCCGTTCGAGGCGACGAGGGTCGCCTCCCGCGCGCCGGCTTCCCGGCCGTACCTTCGCACTCGTTTCTTCAGACTGAAAGGCATCCCATGGGCAAGCCCACGTACCGCCCCCGCAATACGAAGCGTCTCCGCAAGCACGGCTTCCGCGCCCGCATGGAGACCAAGTGGGGTCGCGCGACCCTGAGCCGCCGCCGCAAGAAGGGGCGCAAGCAGCTCACGGTCCAGCTCCCGTCGAAGTACGCGGGCGCCTGAGTCCCGCCCTCTGCGGCGCGCGCAGCGACTGACGCGCGCGCCGGAGATCGAGCGGACACGTCGCGAAGGGAAGCGGGTGCGCACCGGATGTCTCGAGTTGCGTGCCGTCGCTTCCCTTCATGCGCTTCCACGGGTCGGGATCGTGGTGCCGAAGTACAAGCACTCGTCCGTGGAGCGGAACCGGCTCAAGCGGCAGCTGCGCGAACTGCTGCGCCTGGAGCTGCTGCCGGCCCTCGCCGCACTCACGCCTGCACTCGACGTGCTCGTGCGCGCGAGTCCCTCGGCCTACACGCGGGGCTTCGATGGTCTGGGGCGCGAGTTGGCGGCCGCTGAACGGCAGCTGCGCAAGCTGGCCCCCAGCTTGGCACCGATGGCGCCGTCCATCCGTACGGAACCGGGCAGTGCGCCGCCGCCGGCGCCAACGCCAGAGCCGCCATCGGCCGCGTAGGCCGGAGGAGCGCATGAACACCGTGTGGCGATGGGTGGCCGAGGCACCGCGGTTCCTGCTGATTCTGGGAGTGCGCCTGTATCAGGTGGCGCTGTCGCCCATCCTCGGCGGGTCGTGCCGTTATCATCCCACATGTTCCGCGTACGCGATCGAGGCGCTCGAGCGCCACGGTGCGCTGCGCGGCAGCTGGCTTGCCGTGCGCCGGATCGGACGGTGTCATCCGTTCCGCCCCGGTGGCTTCGACCCCGTGCCCTGATCCGCGCCGGGTGCGCAGTCGCGACGTGCGTCGTCGTGTCTCGCCCATCCGGTGCGCGTTGCTTCGCTGAACGCCGATTCCCCCCATGGAACCTCGTCGCCTCGCGATCGCCGTCGTCCTGATGGCCGTCGTCCTCGTCATCACCCCGATCCTCTTCCCCACGACGCCGTCGGGGCCGACGACCGGTGTCCCACCGGCGGACAGCGCCGCTGTCGCGGCCTCCGGGGCGGCGATGTCCGGCGCCGCCTCCATCGGCGACGAGGTGACCACGCCGGCGGCCGCGCAGCAGGCGACCGCCACGCCGGGTGTGACCGAGGGCGCCGCGGTCACCATGATGGCCGTGCCCGATTCGCTCGTGCCGCGTCCGGTCGTGATCGACACGGCCGCCGTGGAGACGCCGCTCGCCACCTATCGCGTGTCGTCGCTCGGCGCGGCGCTCGTGTCGGCAGAGATGCAGAGCTACCGCGCGCTCACCGATCGCGGCCGCAAGACTGACGCGCCGGTGGAGTTCGCGCGCGAGGGTGACCGCCTGCTCGCGTGGCGCATGGTGTTCCCCGGCGGCGATACGGTGAACCTCACGCGCACGCCGTTCGACGTCGAGGCGAGTGATCGCGACGGCCGCCGGCAGCTGCGCTACACGGCGCAGGTGGCCGAACGTGCGGTCGCGATCACCTACAGCTTCCTCCCGGACAGCTACCGCGTGAACGTGGCCGCCTCGGTCACGGGCCCGAACAGCGACGGCTACCTGCTGGTGGACCTGCCGCCGGGCTTCCGCTCGAGCGAAGCCGACAGCAGCGAAGACCAGACACACCTGTCGTACGCCTTCAAGCCCGAGGGCCGCAGCGCCGACCTCGTGAACTTCCGCGACCTCGATCCGGGCGAGCGGTTCCTCAAGCAGGGGCCGTTCACGTGGGTGGTGGCGAAGAACAAGTACTTCCTGCTCGGCGTGCTCACCCCCGAGGCGCAGCCCGGCTTCGTGGAGCTCGACGTGACCGGCGGGCCGCTCACCGGCAAGCAGGCCACGCGCGCCGATGGGCACGTGGTGGTGAACCTGCGCAACGGCGCCGCTGCGCTCGAGGTGTACGCGGGACCGCAGGAGTTCCGCCGCATGGTGGCGATGGGGCGCGAGTTCGAGAGCTCGAACCCGTACGGCGGCTTCATGCAGAAGCTCATCCAGCCGTTCGCCACGCTGGTGATCAAGACGCTGCTGTGGATGAAGGAGACCGCGGGCCTGAGCTACGGCTGGGTGCTGGTGATCTTCGGCGTGGCGGTGCGCATCATCCTGTGGCCGGTGAACCAGCGGGCCATGAAGACGTCGCTGCAGATGCAGCAGATCCAGCCCGAGATCCAGGCCGTGCAGGCCAAGCACAAGGGCGATCCGCAGAAGATGCAGCAGGAAGTCATGAAGGTGTACGCGGACCACGGGCTCAGCCCGTTCAGCTCGCTCACCGGCTGCCTGCCGATGTTCATTCCGCTGCCGGTGTTCTTCGCGCTCTTCTTCGTGTTCCAGAACACGATCGAGTTCCGTGGCGTGCCGTTCCTCTGGCTGCCGGACATCTCGCTGAAGGATCCGTACTACATCCTGCCGATCGTGGTGGCGCTCACGGCGTTCCTCGTGTCGTGGATCGGGTTGCGCAGCACGCCGGACAATCCGCAGGCGCGTCTGATGACGTTCCTGCTGCCGGCGATCATGCTGATCTTCTTCATCAACTTCGCGTCGGGGCTCAACCTGTACTACGGCGTGCAGAACCTCGCGTCGCTGCCGCAGCAGTGGCTGATCGCGAAGGAGCGCGCGAAGATGAAGCCGCGCGTGAGCGGAACACCGGTCGCCGTGGCACCCAAGGGTGGCGGACCGCCGCGAGACGGTCGCGGCCCCAAGCGACTGAGCTGATCGCATGACCGCGCCGGGCGGCCGGCCTGCTGACGGCTTGCCGCCTGGCGGCCTGCCTGCTGGCAGCCTGCCGAGCGGCGAGGACACGATCGTGGCGCTCGCCACGCCGCCGGGGCGCGGTGCCCTGGCGCTGCTGCGCCTGAGCGGACCGCGCGCCCTCGACGTGCTGCGCGCGCTCACCGGTCGTGTGTCGTTCGCCCCGCGCATGGCCACGCACACGCGGCTCGTGCATCCGGTCACCCGCGCGCCGCTCGACGACGCGCTCGTGACCTGGTTTCCAGCGCCGCGCTCGTTCACGGGCGAGGACGTGGCCGAGCTGAGCGTGCATGGCGGCGTGGCCGTGTCGACGGCGGTGCTGGGCGCGTGCCTTGCGGCCGGTGCGCGCCCCGCCGAGCCCGGCGAGTTCACGCGCCGCGCCCTGCTGGGCGGCAAGCTCGACCTGCTGCAGGCCGAAGCGATCGCCGACCTCATCGACGCGCGCTCGCAGGCGCTGCACCGCGCCGCGCTCGAGCAGCTCGATGGCGGCCTGTCGCGGCGCATTGCCGCGCTGCGCCAGGAGTGTCTCGCGCTCGAAGCGCTGCTCGCCTACGACATCGACTTCCCCGAGGAAGACGATGGTCCCGTGAGTCCGCTGCGCATCGAGGGCGCGGTGGATGCGCTCCTCGCGTCGCTCGATGCCCTGTTGGCCACCGCGCCGGCCGTACCGATGCTGCGCGACGGCGCGATCGTGGTACTGGCGGGTGCGCCGAACGCCGGCAAGAGCTCGCTGCTCAACGCGCTGAGCGGCGAGGCGCGCGCGCTCGTGACCGATGTACCGGGCACCACGCGCGATGCGATCGAAGTGCTGCTCGATACGCCGGGCGTGCCGGTGCGACTCGTGGACACGGCTGGCCTGCGCGAGACGACCGATGCCGTGGAGCGGCTCGGTATCGAGGTGAGTGCGCGCTGGCTGGCGCGTGCGCACGCGGTGCTGGCGTGCGGCGAGACGGCGGCGGCGGTGCACGAGGCGGCGCACGTGGTGCGGGGGATGCTGCCGGCGGCGCGTGCCGACGTGCCGGTGCTGGGTGTGCTCACCAAGCAGGATGACGCGCGGGGTGCGGGGGCCGACGGCACGCTCCTCCGCACGAGCGCCGAGCGGGGCACGGGGCTGGCCGAACTGCTCTCGGCGGTGCAGCAGGAGCTCGGTGCGCGCTACGGCGTGGTGGAGCCGGAGGTGCCGCGTCTCACGCGGGAGCGACACCAGGCGGCGGTGCGCGCGTCGCGCGAGGAGCTGGCGGCGTTCCGCGAGGCGTGGGCTGGCGGGGCCGGAGTGCCGGCGCTGATCGCGGCGGTGCACGTGCGCGCGGCGGTGGCGGCGCTCGACGAGGTGATCGGGTCCGTGTCGCTGGAGGACGTGCTGGACCGGTTGTTCGGGGAGTTCTGCGTGGGGAAGTAGGTGCGGCTCGGCGAGGGGGCCGTGCTGGGCGCGCGCGTCGCGGAGCGCCTGCAGGTTGACAGCCCTGCGCTGTTTCAGCTGCGGAGCTGGTCAGCGAACAGCGGCATCGCGCGAGGGGCGTCAGTATGCGCTGACGTCGGCGCCTGCGCGGATCGGACGCCCAGCTGATCAGCCGCGCCGCCAGCGGCGGCGCAGCTGAGCGGTCGCCTTCGACGAGGCATTGCGCGAGCAGGGGCGTGGGTCACGTCGCGATGCCGCTGGTGGCTGGAACCGCTGATCAGCTGAAACAGCTCGGGGCTGTCAACCTGCAGGCGCGGCGCGACGCCGGCCCGGGACGCGATGCGTCCCGTGGGCCACCCCTACGCCATCAGCGCCGCCGTCTCGGGCATCGCGAACCGTGCATTCGCGTTGGCCGACAGCTCCCACGCGGTGGCGCGCACGGCCCAGGCGAAGCCGTGGGCGGCGATGGCCGATTCCACGAGGCGCGCGCCGAGAAAGTAGCCGGCGCGCTCGGGGACGACGGTACGCTCCACGGTGCGGGCCTCGTCGCTCATGCCGCCGGAGAGCCAGCGCAGGCGCAGGCCGAGTCCGGCGCGATCGAGGTCGGGTTCGACGGCGCGCGCAAGCAGCGGTTCGAGTTCACGCACGCGCGCGTACTGCTTGCGGGCGAAGCCGAGGTACTCCCACGTGGCGTGTCCCGGCGAGATGGCGCGCGAGACCTGGACGGCAAGTCCTTCGTTCACCAGGTGCTCGCGCAGCGACGCGAGGCGTCCCGTTTCCCAGTACGAGTAGTAGCCGCCAGCCTCGTCCACGAGCACGCGCAGCTCACTGCGCGAGAGCGGCGAGGTGTAGCGCACGGTGTGCGTGATTTCGTGCGCGAGCCAGAGCGGCATGAGCTCCGGGTCGAGGCCGAGTCCCTGCGTGTCGGGGTTGGCAACGCCGGTGAAATGCTCGAGGCACACGAACGCGACGCCGCGTCCGTCGACCACAAGTTCACCGGCATTGGCGGCGCCCACGCCGACCATGAGCACGACATCGATGTCGACATCGAGCGCGAGCAGGTCGCGCACCTGAGCGAGCGTGCGCTCGGCGAGGGACACGATGTCGGTGCGAGCGAGCAGCGCGAACAGATCGGTGCGGTCGGCGAGCACCGTGGACCGCACGACGTCGTCGAAGTGCGGACCGGCCGGATCGAGGACGTAGTTGTCCCAGTACGCGGTGAGCAGGGGCCGGTGGCGATCGAAGTAGTCGCGATAGGCGGCGACGCGATCGGGGGCCTGCAGGACGGCGAGGAAGTCTGGGACGAGGTTGACGATCATCAACGCCCTTGGCGCAGGGAGAGTGGCGCGGGGGTCCTTGCCGGGTGCGGGGTCGCGCGTTCCGGGGTCGGGACGGGCGACGGCAGAAGATAGTGCGCGGTCGTGATTCGGGGCAAGCGCGGACGGGTTATCATCCGGCGTGTGTGCAGCACGTGGCAATGTCGCACTCCACGCACACGCTGTCACTCGAACCGGTCCGCATGTCCCAGCTCAAGGCGTGGCTCACGCTCGCGTTCACCGTCACCTTCGTGGCGTCGCCGGCGTTCACCGCGCCCTTCAGCGGCTTCACGCCCGACCAGCTGCCCATTCCGCAGGTCGATCCGCCGGTGCAGCCGGCGGGGTACGCCTTCTCGATCTGGGGACTGATCTACGGGTGGCTGCTCGCGTCGGCGCTCTACGGCGTGTACGCGCAGCGCGTGGATGGCGCGTGGGATCGCGTGCGCGCGCCGCTCATCGTGAGCCTCGCGTCGGGCACGCCGTGGTTGGCGGTGGCGAACCGCAGTGCGATCTGGGCCACGGTGCTCATCGTCGTGATGGCGGCGAGCGCGATCGTGGCGTTGCGCCGCACGCCGGACGCGGACCACTGGTGGCTGCGGGCGCCGGTGGCCATCTACGCCGGCTGGCTCACCGCGGCCACGTTCGTGTCGCTGGGGAGCACGGCCGCAGGCTACGGCGTGCTCACGAACGGCCTTGGGTGGGCGTTCCTCGGCATCACGCTGGCGCTGGTGGTGACGGTGCTCGTGCAGCGGACGGTGCCGCGCGCGTCAGGATACGGCGGCACGGTGATCTGGGCGCTCGTCGGCATCATGGCGGCGAACGGGACGGCGCGTCTTGGCGTGACGCTGCTGGCGGGCGCGGGAGCGATGGTGGTGGGGTCGCTGGTGGCGGCGCAGAGGAGAGGGCAGCGGCGGCCAGCGGTGGGCTGAGGCGTGAGAGCCGATCGCGGCTCAACCCAGCGGCAGCGCAAACCCCTCGCGATGCGCAGCGTCGGCCAGGCGCGTGTCGAGTGTGATGAACGGAAGCGACGGCGCCGAGAAGTCGCTGGCCACGATCGCGGCGGCGAGCTGCAAGGCATCGGCGGAGCGCAAGCGATGTGTGCGCAGCAGGCGCGTCGCCTGCAGGCGGACGTCGTCGATGGCCGGGACTTCCGTCCACTCTGCGAACATCGCGTCCAGCCGTGCGAGTGCCGTGCGCGTGGCGGCCGCGTCGAGGAGGCCATCGCGTTCGAGTCGTGCCACAGCCGACACGCACTCGACGCGTGTTCCCCACCACGTGACGATCGCCGGATCTTCGCGCAGCTGCGCGAGCACGGCGTCGGTGCCACCCTCTCGGATCACCAGTGGCAGCAGTGCGCTGCTGTCCCAGTACCGCACCTACGGCGCCTCGTTGCGCTCATCGAGCAGCGCGCGAACCGCTGAGGCACCGCGCACCGGCACGGCCATCGGCAGCCGAAGCCACGCCGCCTTCGGCGCACGCGCCGGCAGCAGCAGGCGTCCGCGCTGTGCGAGCTCAATTGCCGCCGCGGGAACGCCGGCGGGCTGCACCAGCGGCGCAAGCCGCGCCACCGGCACGCCGCGGTCGGTGATCACGATGGAAGCCCCGCCGCGCACTTCCTGCAGGAGAGCGCTCAATGCGTTCTTCGCCTCGGACACGGACACGGTCTTCATCAGTCTATTCTAGCCATTTCGCCCCGGCCAATCAAGCTAGATGACGTCCGTGCACTGACGACCTGGCACGCGGCGGCTCCTACGCCACCGCCGCCGCGAACGCCTGGAACAGATCCCCCGGCAGCGCGTGCTCGAGTCGCCAGGTGATGCCCATGGGCAGTTCGCCGCCGTGCGACACGTAGTGCGCGGGCCCGAGAAACGTGAACGCGCGCTCGTTGGTGTTCAGGCGCGCGAACAGCCAGATGTGACTGCCACGTTGCGCATGGTCGCGATAGCGACGCCCCGTCTCGCTGTCCGCGCGCGTGACCGACTGGCTCTCCCAGTGGATGAGTGAGCGCGAGATGGCGTAGTCGCGATAGCGCGTCGTGGGAGAGAACTGCCCCTCGGTCTTGTCGAGCGTGAAGGCGAGCAGGTCGGCGGGGAGCGCGCGCGCGAAGTACACGCCTTCCCGCCACGGACGAAGTGCCACACCGTCACCCACGCCACAGGCGGCCATGATCTCACGGCGCGTGTAGCGCGCATGCACACGTAGCGGCACTTCGGGCAGGACATCGAGCGGCTTCGTGACGTGCACGAGGCGCGTGGACAGCACGTCACACAGCTCCCGCAGCTCCTGGCAGACCTGCGGGTGCGACAGGAGCAGGCGCGCGCCCTCGACGAAGCCACCCTGGGCGTCACGGACCGACTCGAGCAGCTGCACGACGAGCTGTCGCAGCACGCGCGACTCGCGCGAGGTGTCCGGCGCGAGGAGGTCGGCATTCGGCGCACGCAGCCAGGCGCGCCAACCGTCGAGCCGCTCGCGGTCGTCCACGTGCAGCAGACGGCCCAGTGCGCGCCGCAAGAGCGGCTCGTGCGGACCGCTCGCGAGCACGGGCAATCCGGCCGCTTCACGCAGGCTGGACCATGAGTGCTGACCGGCGTACACGTCGGACAACTCGAGCCCGGACTCCGCGAGGTAGTCACCGAGCGAGACCGTGGGCCCGTTGCTCGCGAGGCGACGCAGTTCCTCTGCGCGCTGCGTCACGTTCGTCGGCACTGCCTCGCGAATCGATCGCAACACACGCTCCCGCGCGACGGCATCGAGCTGCATCGAGCAGCCCGCGGGCAGGAACGGGAAGCCGTTCTCCACCTGCGTTTCGATGTGCCTGCGCGTGCCGCCGAGCAGCGCGCCGAAGCGCCGGTCGAAGCGGAACTCCTTCCGGTGCTGCCCCACGAAGTCGAGCACGGTGCATGCGGCCTTGCCCGGCGCCTTGCGCAGCCCGCGTCCGAGCTGCTGGAGGAACAGCACCGGACTGTCGGTGGGGCGCAGCATGAGCAGCGCGTCCACGGAGGGCACGTCCACGCCCTCGTTGAAGAGATCCACCGAGAAGAGCACGTGCAACCGGCCCGCGGCCAGATCGGCCAGCGCCTCGCGCCGCTCGGCGTCGGGCGTATCGGACCACACCGCCCGGGCCGACACGCCCGCCGCCGAGAACACGCGCGCCATGTAGCGCGCGTGCGCCACGCTCACGCAGAAGCCGAGTGCGCGCACGCGATCGAGCGGGCCGAGGTGCTCGATGGCCTGCTGCAGCACCTGTCGGGCCCAGGCATCGGTGCTCGTGATGACGCCCGAGAGTGCCTCGACGTCGTAGCCTCGCCCGCGCGTCCACGGAATGGTTCGCAGGTCGAGCGAGTCGGCCACGCCGAAGTACGCGAAGGGCACGAGCCGATGCTGGTCGATCGCGTCCCACAGCCGCAGTTCTGCGGCGATGCGATCGTCGAACCAGTGCAGCACGCTCAGGCCGTCCGATCGCTCCGGCGTGGCCGTCAGGCCAAGCAGTTCATGCGGCTGCACACGCTCGAGCAGTCGCGTATATGACGTCGCGGCGGCGTGGTGGAACTCGTCCACGATCACAACATCGAAGTGATCGGGTGCCAGGTCGGCAAGCCCGTTCGCCGACAGCGACTGAATGGATGCGAACACGTGCTCGAATCGGGACGGTCGCTGGCCCCCCACCCACAGCTCGCCGAAGGCGGGATCGCGCAACGCCTGCCGGAACGTGGCGCGGCTCTGCTCGAGGATCTCCTCGCGATGCGCCACGAAAAGCAGGCGTGCCCGCGGCAGGCGCGTGCGCAATCGCGCATAATCCACCGCGGCCATGACGGTCTTGCCGGTGCCGGTGGCCGACACGAGCAGGTTGCGATGATGGCCGGACGTGCGCGCGAGCTCGAGCGATTCGAGCAGTCGCTCCTGAAACGGCTCGAGGCGCACTTCGACCGGACTGAGGTGCAGCACGGGGCCGCTGCGTTCGCGACCGGTCACGTCGAGAAAGCGGACGCGGTCGTACGCCTCGAACTCGTCCTGTTGCCAGTAGCTCTCGAACACGGCCGCAATCTTGTCGATGACCGGTCGGTTGCGCGCCTCGGACACGCGCACGTTCCACTCGAGGCCGCTCTTCTGCGCGCTGTGCGTGAGGTTGGACGAACCCACGTAGGCGGTGGAGTAGCCCGTGCGCCGATGGAAGAGCCACGCCTTGGCGTGCAGGCGTGTGCTGGTCGTGTCGTAGGACACCTTCACGTCGGCGCCAAGATCGCAGAGCAGGTCGAGGGCATCGGCCTCGGTGGAGCCTGTGTACACGGTGGACAGCACACGCAGCACGCGCCCGGCGTCCCGATGGGCGGCGAGCGCATCGCGCAGCGGACGAATGCCGGAGCGCCGAATGAACGCCATCACGAGATCGATGCGATCGGCGGACGCAATCTCCGTGATCACCTGGTGTCCCACGCTCGGTTCACCCGGCGCGTTCGTGAGCAGCGTGGTGTCGAGGAGCGGAATGAGCGGCTCAGGAATGTCGGCCGGCTCGCCGTCAGGTCGGAGCGATCGGATGGCGCGCAGCCGCGTCGGCGGGTGCACGGGGCGCTCACCGGTCAGCACGTCGGTCTGCGTGGTGCGCAGGAGCTCGTCCACGAGCCGCCGGGCGAGCGCGGTGCCTTCCTCGACACGACGTGCTTCCGGCATGTCCTGCACCACGCGCTCCACGAGTCGAGCGAGATGCAGCGCGAGCCGATCGGCGACCTCGGCCTTGCGAAGCGGTTCCATCTGCACGCCGCGCGCGTCCGTGGCATCGAGGCGCGCCTGCAGGAGTTCCGTGACGAGCTGATCGTAGAGACCGAGCGGGAGGTGCGCCATGCGAAGCGTCGGTGAGGGTACAGCGCGTCATGCGAGGATCATGACGCACGCGCCGCTCGGTGGGCAGGAACCGGCCTCCGATGGTAGCCTCGCCGACTGACAGCCGTCCAGGGCGCCGGCACGTGTGCGCAAGGACGCGCAGGGCTTGCGCCACACCGCATTTCCGCCACGTTGCGAACGACTTCACCACCTGCCCATGCACAACCTCCCCGCCCTCTTCGCCGCCATCCTCCCCGACTACGCGCTCCCGCTCCACGGCTACCATGGCGTGGTGCACTGGGCGCGCGTGCTCGAGAACGGCCTGCGCATCGCCGAGCAGACCGGTGCCGACGCCGACGTGATCACGCTCTTCGCGATCTTCCACGACGCGCGGCGCGTGAACGAGCACATCGACCACGACCACGGGCTGCGCGGGGGCGAACTGGCGCGCTCGTTGCGCGGTTCGCTGGTGCGGCTCGACGATGCGCGCTTCGACCTGCTGTACGAGGCGTGTCGCCTGCACACGAACGGGCTCGTGGACGGTGATCCGACGCTGCAGGCGTGCTGGGATGCGGACCGGCTCGACCTGGGACGCGTGGGGATCACGCCGGCGCCGCACCGGCTGTGCACCGATGCGGCGCGTTCGCTGCTGCCGTGGGCACATGCGCGAGCGCAGCGCGACGAGGTGCCGCGCGCGGTGCTCGAGGCGTGGGGTGTGCCAGCGCCGGAGTGAAGCGATATCCGCGCGCTGTCCGACCGATGTCCGGAGGCGCCGACCCGGTCGGTAATCCTCGCCGCCCCTCGTGCCGACACTGATCCTGTGCGTCCGGCATGCCGCCGGCGCACAGGCCCCGCCGGCACCATGACCACGCTCCAGCTCATCGACCTCACCTGCCCCGTCTGCACCACCCGCTTCCGTTCGCAGGCGGTGCTGGCCACCAACGGCTTCGGCGGCAAGCGCACCGACTTCCACGAGCGGGCGACCGGCATGCAGCCGCTGCCGTACTTCGTGCACCTGTGTCCGACCTGCGGCTACGCCGGCGTCGACAAGGACTTCGACGCGGACGTGGAGCTGCTCGCGGAAACGCGCGAGCGGGTGTGGTTCGAGCTGCCGGCGTCGCTGGCGCGCGAGGGGCCGCGCGGGTCGCTCAAGTACGAGCACGCGGCCAAGGTGGCGGAGTGGCAGGGGTGCGAGCCGCGCTACCTCGGCGACCTCTACCTTCGGGCGGCCTGGTGCGCCGTGGACGAGCAGGACCACGAGGCCGAGCGCTACTTCCGGCGCCACGCGGCCTGGCAGTTCGCCGAGGCGCTGGTGGCCTACGATGGAGTGGAACGGCACGAGCGCGCCGTGATCACCTATCTCGTTGGCGAGCTATGGCGTCGCGTTGGTGACGAGGAGATGGCGCTGTCGTGGTTCGACCGGGTGCCGCTCGAGATCGTGGAGCCGAGCACGCAGGAGTGGGTGCTCGACGTCACGCGGCAGCAGCGCCTCACGCCTCGGGAGTGGTTCGGCTGAGCGACGCGCGGCCGACCCTTACCGCGTCCCGAACAGCCGGTCCCCGGCGTCGCCCAGCCCGGGTAAAATGTACCCCGACGCGTTCAACTCGCGGTCGAGTGCGGCCGTGAACACCGGCACGTCGGGGTGCGCGTCCGCCAGCCGGCGCACGCCTTCCGGCGCAGCAACGAGACACAACAGCCGCACACTCTGCGCACCCGCGCGCTTCAGTGAGCTCACGGCCGCTGCGGCACTCCCCCCGGTGGCCAGCATCGGGTCGAGCAGCAGGAAGTCCCGCGACTCGGCGTCCCCCGGCACCTTGAAGTAGTAGTCCACCGGCTCGAGCGTGTCGTGGTCGCGATACAGTCCGATGTGCCCCACGCGCGCACTGGGCACGAGCCGCAGGATCCCCTCCACCATGCCGAGGCCGGCGCGCAGGATCGGCACCAGCACCAGCTTCTTGCCGGCCACGGCCCACCCCGACGTGCTCTCGAGCGGCGTCTCCACCGGCACCGGCTCCACGGCCAGGTCGGCGGTGGCCTCGTAGGCCATGAGCATGGCGATCTCGTCCACCAGCTCCTTGAAGGTCTTCACGCTCGTTTCGCGATCGCGCAGCAGCGTGACCTTGTGGCGCACGAGCGGATGATCCACCACGGTGAGCGTGGGGAAGTCGGGGTGCGGGGCGGCGACGCGCATATCCAATGGAGAGGGACGAGGGGCGGAAGACGGCCAGCCAGCAGCCACGCGAAGCTAGCGGTCGGCCGAGTGCCGACGCTAGCTTTGCGCGCATGAAGGAATATCAGGCGGTGATCGTGCGCTTCGGCAAGCGCGTGCGCGACGACGAGGATGCCCTCACGGACCTGCTCAACGAGCGGAGCCGCGGCGGATGGACCCCGGCCCTGATGACGCAGGATGGCACGCGGCTGACCGTGCTGTTCGCGCGCGAGGCGCCGAACGTCGACGGCTGACGGATCGGCGTCCCGCTCCACGGGCGCCTCGCGTCCGCCGGCGCGCCTGCTGGCCGCCCTGCGCGCCCACGGCCGCAACGCTACCAGTTTCCAGTTGCTGGAGAGCGGTTTCCACACGTGGGAAGACCCGCAGGGGCGCGGAGTCGTCGCCTACGCTGACACGGGGCCGGCCTGGGTTGCCGGCGGGGAGCCACTGGCCGCGCCGGGGCAGGTGGCCGAGGTGGCTGCAGCGTTCCTGGCGGCGGCAGAACGCGCGGGTCGCCGGGGCTGCTTCTTCGCCACCGAAGGACAGCTCGCCCTGCTCCCGGGCGTTCGCCGCCTGCTGCTCGGCGAGCAGCCGGCGTGGGACCCCGCCGAGTGGACGGCGACGCTGGCCGGCGCGCGCTCGCTCCGTGCGCAGGTGCGGCGGGCGCGGTCGCATGGGGTGACCGTACGTCGCGTGACCGCGCCCGAGGTCTCGGTCGGGACACCGCTTCGCGCATCGCTCGACGCGCTGGTGCGTCGCTGGAAGGCAGGCCGGGCGATGGCCGAGATGGGCTTCCTGGTGCGGGTGGAGCCGTTCACGGGCATCGAGGAACGGCTGCTGTTCGTTGCCGAACGGGATGCCGCACCTGTCGCGCTGCTGTCGATGGCTCCCGTCTACGCCCGACGCGGCTGGCTGTTCGAAGACCTGCTGCGCGACCGCTCGGCGCCCAACGGCACCAGCGAGCTGCTCGTGGACGCGGGCATGCGCCACGTCGCCGCGCTTGGCAGTCGGTGGGCGACGCTGGGGCTTGCCCCGCTGGCTGGCCCGGTGTCGCCGTGGCTGGCCCGCGCCCGCCGGTGGGGCACGCCGTTCTTCAACTTCCGCGGGCTCGAGTCGTTCAAGGGCAAGCTGCGTCCGTCGCACTGGGAGCCGATCTGGGTGGTGTTCCCGGAGCGCGGTTCAGCACTGCGCGCCCTGATCGACAGCCTCACCGCCTTCGCCGACGGGTCGCTGCTGCGCTTCGGATGGCGCACGCTCCTGCGTGGTCCGCAGCCCGTGCTTGCCGCCATGGCCGCGCTGCTCGTGCCGTGGACGCTGGTGCTGGCGCTGCTGGACACCACGCGCTGGTATCCGGCGCCGTGGATGCAGATGGCTTGGGTGGGCTTCGACGTGCTGCTGGCCGTGGCGATTGCGTCGCTCGCCTGGCGGTGGCGCCACGGGCTGGGCGTGGCGGTGGCGCTCGCCGTGAGCGCTGATGTGGCCGTGACGCTCTGGCAGGCGATCACGTGGTACCTGCCCCGAGCGGCGGGATGGCCGGATCTGCTGTGGGCAGCGGTCGCGTGCACGGCACCGGCCCTGGCGATGACGGTGCTGTGGGGCACGGTGCGGCGGATGCGCGCGGCGGGCGTCCGCTAGCTAGCCCAGGTGCAGCGGTGCCTCGTGCGGCGCCGCGGACGCCGGCTGCTCCGCCGGAGTCGCCGGTCGGTCGAGCAGCACGGCACGCTCCACCACGCGGGTGAGGTGCGCGCGCGTGATCAGCCCCATCAGCCGCCCGTCCGGTCCGTCCACGACCGGCAACGCGGCCAGGTCGCGCGCGCCCATGCGGCGCAGCACATCGTCGAGCGGCGTGTCGAGCGTGACCGCCGACGTGGACACGGCCAGGTCGGCCACGAGCAGCGTGGGGAGGGCGTGCGGTTCGCGGGAGGCGCGGGCGAGCGCGCCCACCGGCAGGATGCCGGCCAGCGAGCCCTTCGCATCCACCACGGGGAACATGGGCTGACCGCTGAAGGCCACGCGCGGCAGGACCGTCTCCAGGCGTTCGTGCTCGCGCACCACGAGGGGCGCCATGTCGCAGGCGTCGCGCACGTGCAGACGCGCGAGCACCTCGCGCTCGCTGTCGCGCTTGAGCACGATGCCCCGTCGTCGCAGCCAGCCGCTGTACAGGTCGTCCTGCTCGTACCGCTTGGCGATCACCACCGCGAGCCCGGTCACCAGCAGGAGTGGCGGCATGAGGGCGTAGTCGTCGGTGAGCTCGAAGACGAGCAGCACCGCCGTGATCGGCGCGCCGGTGGCGGCGCCCACCACGCCGCCCATGGCCACGAAGGCCCACGCGGCGGGCGTGATGGAAATAGATGGGATGAGCCAGGCGATGGCGCCGGCCAGCGCACTGCCGGTGGCCGCGCCCACGTACAGTGCGGGGGCGAACAGGCCGCCGGACCCGCCGGTGCCGAGCGTGAGGGCGGTGGCCACGATCTTGGCGAACAGCAGCCCGAGAATGATCCACCAGGCCGTTCCCTCGAACAGCTCCGCGGGCACCACCATGTGGCCCTCGCCGAGCAGCAGCCCGCCGGAGAGCCAGACGAGCAGCCCCACGGCCGTGCCGCCGATGGCCGCACGGGCGAGCGGCGGCACCTTCCACGCGCGGGCGCTCTTGCCGACGGCGAAGTAGGTGCGCACGAAGAGCACGGTGACAAGCCCGCAGGCGATGCCGAGCAGCGGTGGCAGCGCGAGCAGCTCGAACCAGGAGCGCGACGGGTGCAGCGCCGGAATGGGAAAGGCGGGGTGCACGCCGAAGACCGACTGCGAGACGACCGCCGCGGTGACGCTGCTCACCACCACCGTGGGGAAGGCGGCCACATGCAGCCCGCCGAGCAGCTCCTCGAGCGCGAAGAAGGCGCCGGCGAGCGGCGCATTGAACGCCGCGGAGATCCCGGCGGCGGTGCCGGCACTCACCAGCAGGCGCGTGCGGTCGCGGGAGAAGCGAAAGGTGCGCGAGAGCCATGATCCCATGCCGCCCCCGAGCACGGCGGCCGGGCCCTCGCTTCCCACGGATCCGCCGGCGCCGAGCGTGACGGCGCTGGCCAGGCTGCGCGCCGCCAGTGGCTTCATCGGCATGTGTCCCCCGTCCTGGGCCACCCGCCGCTTGAGGTCGGGCACGTTGATGCCCTCCTCGCCCGGGGCGAAGCGCCGCATGAGCGCGGCCGCGGCGATGAAGCCGGCGGCGGTGAGCACGGGGCGGTACACCGGGTTGCGCAGGGCCTCGACCTCGCGCCCGGGGAGCGCCACGAAGAGCCAGTAGCTGAAGTCGATGAGCTTGTAGAAGACGACGATGCCGAGCGCCGCGCCGATGCCGATGAGCACAGCGAACACGAGGAGGATCGCGTTCTCGCTGACAGCAGTGGTGCCCAGCCAGTCGACGAGGTCGTCCCAGCCGCTGCGCGCGGCGCGGGTGGGGCCGAAGGTGACGCGCCGCGCCTGTCGCCTGGCCTGCACGTAGACGGTGCGGAGGGCGTAGATGAGCCGCTGGCCGGCCGGTCCGATCGCCGCGAGTTGGCGCAGCAGGGTGCGCAGCAGGCGTCGCCATCGCGACGCGCGCGGCCGGCCCGGCGGTGGTGCGGGCGGCAGCGGCATGGCGGATGGCGACGAGCTCGGCGGCGGCGCGGGCATTTTTCAATGTAGGGACGGATGACGTGCAGCGGGTGCGGCCGCATGTTTGGGAGCCGTCGCACCCGCCGTGGTGTGTGATGGCGACTCATCAACCGGGGATTGCATGGCGTGGTGGCGATGGAGACGGGAACAGGCAGTGCTGACGGCGCCGCTGCTGCTGGCGGCGTGTGGTGGCGCACCCGGGCGGCCGGGGGCCTCGCCCGCGGCGACGCCACGGCCGGTGGTCACGATGGCGGCGGAGCCCACGCTCACGGCGCTGGTGAACCCGCCGGGCACGCCGGCGGTGAGCGGCGCGCTGCGCACGCTGCACGCGCTGCAATACGTGGACATCCGCGTGGGCACGGGCGACACGCTCCGTCCGCGGCAGTGCGTGTACGCGCACTACACGGGGTGGCTGCCCGATGGCACGAAGTTCGATTCGTCGCGCGACAGCACGCGCACCGGCGCGCCGCGTGAGCCGATCGGCTTCGCGCAGGGGGCGCGACGTGTGATCCCGGGGTGGGACTACGGGTTCGATGGCATGCAGGTGGGAGGCGTGCGGCGGCTCGTCGTGCCGTTCCCGCTCGCCTACGGCGAGGCGGGTCGCCCGCCGGTGATCCCCGAGCGGGCGACGCTGGTGTTCGACGTGGAGCTGCTCGCCGTGCGCGACACGCTCGCGCGCGGGCCGGACGAGGCGGTGTTCCCCGGCGCGCCGCCGCAATGCACGCCGTGGCGTGACCTTGCGAAGTAGCGGCGAGGTGCGCACGCGTTCGTCGCGTCACGTGAGATCGCGCGCCGGCGTGCGTCGCCTGTTGACGGTACTCGTGACCGCGGGCGGCCTGCTGGGGGCGTCGAGCACGCCGGTGCGCGCGCAGGACCCCGCCGCCGCCGCGCCCGCGTCGCGTGTGATCAAGCAGCTGGTGGCCGGTCGCCTCAGCCGTCCGATCACGCTCGACGGCATCGTGGACAGCACCGAGTGGGCGGGCATGGCGCGCGGCGGGGAGTTCATCCAGTACTTCCCGTTCGACACGGCGCCGGCGCGCGCGCCGGTCGAGTTCATGATGGCCTACGACGACGAGACGCTCTATCTCGGCGCCGTCATGCGCGATTACGTGCCGGGTGGCTACGTGTCCGCATCGCTGCGCCGCGACTATCGCGGCAGCGCGAACGACGGCGTGACGCTCGTGCTCGATCCGTGGCGAGACGGCACGACGGGCGTGTTCTTCGGCGTGAATCCGTACAACGTGCAGCGCGAAGGGCTCGTGGTGAACGGCGGCGTGTCGAGCGAGGACTTCGACCGCTCGTGGGACAACGTCTGGTCGAGCGCAACGCACCGGGGCGACGGCTACTGGTCGGTGGAGATGGCGATCCCGTTCAAGGCGCTGCGCTTCCGTGCGGGCGACGCGACGTGGGGGATGAACTTCTACCGCATCGACAGCAAGGCGAACGAGCGCACGATCTGGAATCCGACGCCGCGGCAGTTCCAGGTGTACAGCCTGGCGTATCTCGGTGAACTGACGTGGGATGCGCCGATGACGGCGCGCGGCTCGGGGGCCACGCTCATTCCGTACGCGGCCGGCGACGTGACGCGCCGCTACGAAGGGGGCCTCGACAAGTCGTCGGGTGGCGCGGTGGGGCTGGACGGCAAGCTGATGCTGACGCCGTCACTCAACCTCGACCTCACGCTCAACCCCGACTTCTCGCAGGTCGAGGTGGACGAGCAGCAGACGAACCTCGACCGCTTCGAGCTCTTCTTTCCGGAGCGTCGTCAGTTCTTCCTCGAGAACGCCGACCTGTTTGCCGGCTTCGGCTTCGACAACGCGCGGCCGTTCTTCTCCCGTCGCATCGGCGTGGCGATCGATTCGAGCACCGGGCAGAACGTGCAGAATCGCATTCTCGGCGGCGCACGCGTGAGCGGCCGGCTGAACGACGACTGGCGCATCGGCCTCATGTCCATGCAGGCGGCATCCGACGACGCCATCGGCGTGGGCGCGCGCAACTACGCCGTCGCGGCGGCGCAGCGGCAGCTGTTCACACGCTCGAACCTCGCGTTCATCGCGGTGAACGAGCAGAGCACCCAGGGGGCCCCGCTCGACCCGCAGCGTCCCGGCAGTGCGTCGGCCAACCGCGTGCTGGGGGTGGACTACAACCTCGCCTCGGCGGACGGCGCCTGGTTCGGCAAGTTCTTCCATCACCAGCAGGTGACCGAGGGCGCGGGGGGCGACGCGTACTCGCACGGTGTGCTGCTGCAGCGCAACGCGCCGAACTGGCGCGCGAGCTGGCAGCACCAGCTCATCGGTGACGGGTTCGACGCGCGCACCGGCTTCGTGCCGCGGCGCGGCTTCCAGCGCATCAACCCCGAGTTCGAGGTCAGCCGGTTCCCGTCGGCCACGCCCGTGAATCGGCATGTCGTGCGCTTCGAGGGGAACTTCACGTGGGACGACCCGTGGGGGCTGACCGATCGCACGCTGTCGGCGCGCTACTCGGCGGAGTTCCGCAACACGGGGCGGGCGGACGTGACGGTGCGCTCGCGCTACACGCAGCTGTTCGCGCCATTTCGCCCGGTACGCGGCGACGGGCTGGCGTTCGCCGCCGGTGAGGCGTTCGAGCAGCCGGAGGTGGAGGCAAGCATCACCACCGATCCGCGCGAGGTGATCTCGGGCACGTTTCGCATGCGGGGAGGACGCTACTTCAACGGCAGCCTGCGCCAGACGTCGGGCTCGGTCAACTATCGGTGGCGGCAGTACGCCACGGGCGCGCTCACGTGGAACGTGAGCCAGCTCGACCTGGCACCGGGGTACGACGACGCGACGCTCTGGCTGATCGGGTCGCGCATCGACGTGACCTTCACGACGACGCTCTTCTGGACCACCTTCACGCAGTACAACAGCCAGTTCGACAACCTGAACATCAACAGCCGGCTCCAGTGGCGATTCCTGCCGGCATCGGACCTGTTCGTGGTGTACACCGACAACTACGTGCCCGATGGCCTGCGCGCCAAGAACCGCGCACTGCTCGCGAAAGTGAGCTGGTGGCTGAACCTGTAGCGGTCGGCCCTGCTTTCCCCTCTTCCAGGAGTCGAGATGCACATCGAGTTCTCCGGCGCGGCACGCGAAGTCACGGGATCGTGTCACATCCTGCACGCGGCGGGCCGTCGCATCCTGCTCGACTGCGGGCTGTTCCAGGGGCGGCGCGCCGAGTCGCGCGAGAAGAACGAGCGGCTGCCGATCGCGGCAGAGGACGTGGATGCGGTGCTGCTGTCGCACGCGCACATCGACCATGCCGGTCGCCTGCCCTACCTCGTGAAGCAGGGGTACACGGGGAGCATCTGGACGACGAGCGCCACGCGTGACCTGTGCGCCGTGATGCTCGCCGATTCCGCCAACATCCAGGAGCGTGATGCGGAGTTCCTCGAACGGAAGGGTCGCCCGCACCAGGAGCCGCTGTACGGCCTGAACGATGCCATGCAGGCGGTGGACCAGATGATCGGTGTGCCCTACGACCGGTGGATCGATGTGCTGCCCGGCGTGCGCGCGATGTACACCGACGCGGGGCACATCCTCGGGTCGGCGAGCATCGTGGTGGAGGCGAAGGAGGGCTCGCACACCAGCCGCCTGATCTTCTCCGGTGACATCGGTCGCACCGGGCTGCCGATCATCCGCGATCCGGCCCCGCCGAGCGGCGGGGCCGACACGGTGCTGCTCGAGTCCACGTATGGCAACCGCGACCACGAGAGCGTGGCCGGCGCGCGCGAGCATCTGGCGCGCGTGGTCAGCGAGACGGCGAAGCGGGGCGGACGCCTGATGGTGCCGGCCTTCGCGCTCGGGCGCACGCAGGAGCTGGTGTACGACCTGCATGCGCTGTGGCGCGAGGGGCGCATCCCCGAGATCCCGATCTTCATCGACTCGCCGCTCGCGCTCGATGCGACCACGGTGTTCAAGTTGCACGCGAACATCTTCGACCGGGGCGAGTCGCTGATTCGCGAGACGGCCGATCCGCTGGACTTTCCGCTCGTGCGCTTCACGCGCAGCGTGGAGGAGTCGAAGCAGCTGAACACGCGCCACGGGCCGGTGGTGGTGATCGCCGCCAGCGGCATGGCGGAGTCGGGGCGCATCCTGCATCACCTCCGGCAGCACGCCAGCGACCCCAAGAACACGATCCTGATCGTGGGCTTCAACGCGCAGCACACGCTCGGGCGCCGCATCGTGGAGCGGCAGCCGTTCCTGCGCATCTACGGTGACGAGGTGCCGCTGAACGCGCAGGTGGAGATCCTCAACGGCTATTCGGCGCACGGTGATCACACCGAGCTCAAGGCGTGGCTCGACGCCGTGCGGGCGGGCGGGGTGAAGGCGCGCCGCGAGATCCAGCGCGTGCACCTGGTGCATGGCGAACCGGAAGCGCAGGATGCCTTCGTCGCGGAACTCACCGCGGCGGGCTACACGGTGGACGCGCCGGAGCCCGGCGACACACGTCCGATCTGACGCACGCCCCCCGCGCTCGCGTGCGCCGAGGCACGCGAGGCGACCGGTCGAACGCGCGCTGTCCATCACTAGCTTTCGCTCATGCTGCGCGCGCTCCGTCGCTGGTTCCTTCGCCTCGTTGCCCTGGCCCTCGTCGGCTGGGGCGCGACGATCGCGCTCGTGTGGTGGTGGTCGCGGCGCGACGACGTGGCTGATGCGACGGGGCGCGTGGCCGACGCCATCGTGGTGCTCGGCGCGGCGCAGTACGCGGGGCGGCCGTCACCGGTGCTGCAGGCGCGACTCGACCATGCGCTCGCGCTCTACGAGCGCAAGCTCGCGCCGTACCTGCTGCTCACCGGTGGTCGAGGCGATGGCGACACCCAGAGCGAGGCCGGTGCCGGGCGCCGCTACCTGCGCCAGCGCGGCGTGCCCGATTCGGCCATGCTGTACGAGGACCTCGGGCGCACCACGTTCTCGTCCATGCAGCACGCGGCCGACACGCTGCGTCGGGTGCAGGGCACGTCGGTGCTGCTGGTGAGCGATCCGTTCCACATGCTGCGCCTCTCGGTGCTGGCGCGACTGCACGGGCTCACGCCCTACGTGTCGCCCACGCGTACGAGTCCGATCTCGGCCAACCCGCTGCTCGAGTTCGAGTACGCGGTGCGTGAATCGCTCGCGGTGCCGGCCGATGTCGCGCAGTTCGCGCGGCGGGTGCTCGGCGCGGCACCGCTCGACGCGCCGTAGCGGGGCCGGTCGGGTGATCGGACGCGGCGCGCTGCGCGCGTTCGTGCGCCCCTAGCGCCCGCCGCCGCGCGTGTCGCCGCGCGCGCGCGTCACGCGCCAGTCGCCGGCGCGCACGAGCCGCTGGCGCCCGGCGCGGTCCACTTCCCAGATGGCACCGGGCCACGAATCGTCGCCGTATCGCACGACCTGGCTGGAGCCGGGCATGACCATCTCGCCGAACGCGGCGCTGCCGAAGGGGGGCACGGTGAACGGTTCGGCGTTGTCGAGCCGCACCTGGTAGCCGAGATCGGCGAGGGCACCCACGGTCAGTCGCGAGAGGGGCATGCCGCCGCGCTGTGCGAAGCCCACCATCAGTTCCGGGCGCAGCGCGGTGAGGCGCCAATGCGAGTCGCGCGTGCCCGCGCCGCCGGTGTTCTCCACGGGCACGGGAATGCCCGGGTAGGCGCCGCCCCCGATGCGCGCGAACTGCTCACGCCCCACGGCGCCCTGGAAGTACGGGTCACTGCCGCCGCGCCCGACGAGCAGGCCGCGTCGCTCCCAGTTGAACGCCTGCAGCCCGAGCACATGGCCGAACTCGTGCGTCATGACGTCATCGAGCGTACCGTTCGCGTCGAGCGTCACGAGGTCGGCCGTGTCGAGCTCCACGTACCCTACGACGGGCAGCCCGCTCGCCGTGCGGATGAAGCAGGGCCCGGCACGCCCGAGGATCGCGCCCGGTCCGTCGATGCTGTCGAAGTTCACGTACATGCGCACGTTCGTGATGGCCTCGTTGATCGCCGGCACGCCGGGGCCGCACGCGTCCGCACTCGCGATCACGAGCGCCGGTGGCAGCTGACCGGCGATCACGTTGCGCCACCGCTGCACCGCGCGCTCGACGGCGACCTGGTTGCGCGGCGACGGCTCGCCGTTGATGAACACGGTCTCGATGCCGAAGATGGTCGGCACCGCGTTCACCTCGAACACGAACGAGTCGGCGGGGAACTGCGATGACGTGGCCACGAGCGTCTGCGTGGCGGCGTCGCTGAGCACCCAGCGTCCCACGCGCGCGATGCCATCGGTCTCGGCCGTCTCGCGCACGCTGCCGGTCACGGCGCCAGAGCCGGTGGCCGGCGTGAAGGTGATCACGGCTCCGCCGGCCGGGTTGCCGTACTGATCGCGCGCGCGCACGGCCGGGCGGTCGGCCACATCGAGCGAGGGGACGCCTTCCTGTCGCAGCCGCGAGGCGGCTTCGATGGCCACCGGCACGTCGGGGCGCGCGGTGGCGCGGAAGACGATGCCCGCGGGGATCGTGGGCGCGGTGGCCGCGAGCTGATGCTCGACGGCGGTGGTGGTGCCGAGTCGCCAGCCGTCGATGGCCACGTGGCCGGTGGCGTCGGCGAGGCGCACGGCCGGCCCGAGCACCGTGCCACCGCCTTGCTGCACGCTGAAGGTGACCTCGGCGTCGGGCACCGGATTGCCGAACTGGTCGAAGACCTGGAGCGCCGGCGCGTCAGGCACGAGCGCGTTCACCCGGGCCGTCTGCGCCGGGTTCGATCGCGGCTCGAGGCGAAAGGGTGTGCCCGGTGACACGGTGGCGGTGAACACCACCGACGGGATGCCGAGCACGGTGGCGCTCAGCTGCTGCTGTCCGACGCCGGTGCCGAGCGTCCAGCCGCCGGACGATGCCACGCCCTGCGCGTCGGTACGCACCGTGTCCACACCGGTCGAGCCGCTGGCTGGTCCCGGCTGCCAGGCCACGAGCACGTTGGCGAGCGCGCGCCCGCGCTGGTCGATGATCTCGATCGCGGGGGCCACGGGCAGCGCCTCGCCGGCCCGCGCCGTGAGCACGGGTGGGGTGACGGCGCGCAGCGTGGTGGCGACTGGTGGGTCGTTGGTGTCGCAGGCGACGCCAGTCACGGCGAGCGCCACCAGCAGGGCCAGATGGCGCGAGAGGCGCGCCGTCGTGCGGCGATGTGTGCAGCAGTGCAGCTTCATGAGCATGACCGGGTGCGACCAGAAACAGCGCGCCGCACGGGGTTCCTCCACGCGAGACACGAGGTCCAATTTACGACATGCAGATCCCCGTCGAGAGCTACCATCTCCCGAACGGCCTCCACGTGGTGCTTTCCGAGGATCACACGGCGCCGATCGTGGCCGTGAATCTCTGGTATCATGTCGGTTCGGCCAACGAACGTGCCGGCCGCACCGGCTTCGCCCATCTGTTCGAGCACATGCTCTTCCAGGGGTCGGCCAACGTGGCCGCGAATGAGCACTTCGAGTGCGTGCAGCGGGCGGGCGGCACGCTGAACGGGTCCACGTGGCTGGACCGCACCAACTACTACGAGACGCTGCCGTCGAACCAGCTGGCGCTGGCGCTCTGGCTGGAGGCCGACCGCATGGCGCGCCTGCTGCCGGCCATGACGCAGCCCAAGCTCGACACCCAGCGCGACGTGGTGAAGAACGAGCGGCGCTGGTCGGTGGACAACCAGCCCTACGGCAGCTGGTGGGAGAAACTCCCCGCCCTCTGCTTTCCACCCGAGCACCCGTTCCATCATTCGCTGATCGGCTCCATGGATGACCTCGACGCGGCGTCGCTCGACGACATCGCCGAGTTCTTCCGCACCTACTACACCCCGGACAACGCGGTGCTCACCATCGCCGGTGACTTCGAGGGTGGCGAGGCGCGGCGGCTGGTGGAGACGCACTTCGGGGCCATTCCACGGGGCATCGGCCGTCCGCCGCTCCCCGACATGACGGTGCCCTTCACCTATGGCGCGCCGCAGCGCGAGGTGGTGGAGGACAGCTGTGCCCTCCCCCGCGTCTTCGTGGCCTCGCGCATGCCGGTGCTCGGCACCGACGCGTACTACGCGGCGAGCGTGCTGTCGGCGATCCTCGGGCTGCGAACGGGGAGCCGCTTCGAGCGCTCGCTGGTGCGCGCGCAGCGCGTGGCGAGCTCGGCGTCGTGCTTCACCTTCGACCTGAGCAAGGGGGCCGACCTGTTCGTGGCCGACGTGACGGCGCTGCCTGGCGTCACGCCGGAGCAGCTCGAGGCGGCGGTGCACGCGGAGCTCGACCTCGCGAGGGCGGATGGGGTGACCGAGCGCGAGGTGGCACGCGCGATCGCGCTCATGGAGACGCATTTCGTGACGAGCCTGCAGTCGGCCGCCGAGCGGGCCGACCAGCTGTCGCGTTTCGCGACGTATTTCGGTGACGCCGCGCTGGTGAACGCGCAGCCGGCGCGCTACCGCGCGGTCACGGCGGCCGACGTCACGGCGTTCGCACGCGCGTTCCTGGGGCACGAGAACCGGGCCACGCTGCTGTACGTGCCGGCCGATGCCGGCGAGGATGTCGCCCTGCTCGAGGTGGCCGCGTGAGCGAGACCCTGACCGCCGTCGTGCCGGCGCCGCCACGTCCGCAGCCGTCCCCGGTGCGGCCGTACCATTTTCCACGCTTCGAGACGCACATCCTGAACAACGGCGTGCGGGTGGTCGTGGCACCGGTGCATGCGCACCCCGTGGTCACGGTGCTCGCGATCGTCGAGGCGGGGGCCACGCGCGACCCGATCGGCAAGCACGGGCTGGCCGTGCTCACGGGACGCGCCATGTCGGAAGGCACCGCGACCATGAGCGCCCTCGAACTCGCCGAGCGCACCGAGTCGCTCGGCACGGTGCTCGACACGGGCGCCGACTGGGATTCGAGCATCGTGCAGCTCACGGCGCTGCGCGAGCGCGCCGGCGATGCGTTCGCGGTGCTCGCCGAAGTGCTGCGCCGCCCGTCATTCCCCGAGGCCGAGATGCAGCGGCTCGTGGAGGAGCGGCTGTCCGACCTCACGCAGATTCGCGCCGAGCCGCGTGGCCTGGCCGACGTGGCGCTCAACCGCCTGCTGTACGCGTCCACGTCGCGCTTCGCCAAGCTGGCGGGCGGCGACGAGCACAGCGTGGCGTCGATCACGCGCGACGATGTCGTGCGCTTCCATGCCGAGCACTTCCGTCCGGATGCGACGGCGCTGCTCGTGGTGGGCGACTGCACGCCCGAGGAAGCGATGGCGATGGCCTCGGCGCACCTCGGCGACTGGGAAGGGCGCATGCCGGACACGCCGACGCCCGATGCGTCGATGCGCTTCCACGATCGCCGCGTGCACCTGGTGGACAAGCCGGACGCGGCGCAGACCGAACTGCGCCTCGGTCAGGTGGCGGTGCCGCGCGCGCACGCCGACTACTTCCCCCTCGTGGTGATGAACGCGATCCTCGGCGGGCTGTTCTCGTCGCGGCTCAACCTCAACCTGCGTGAAGCGCACGGCTACACGTACGGCGCGCACAGCGCATTCGACTGGCGGCGGGCGGCGAGTCCCTTCGAGATCTCCAGCGCCGTGCAGACCGACAAGTGCGCCGACGCGATCCGCGAAGCGCTCGGCGAAGTGGAGCGCATCCGCACCGAGGAAGTGAGCGAGGCGGAGCTCTCGCTCGCCGTCAGCTACCTCGACGGCGTGTTCCCGATTCGCTTCGAGACCACGGCGGCGATCGCGAGCGGGCTGGCGAACGTGGAGATCTTCCGGCTGCCCTCCAACTACTTCGACACGTATCGCGAGCGCGTGCGCGCCGTGACCGCCGCCGACGTGCTGCGCGTCGCGCGTGCGCACCTCGATCCGGCGCGGTTGCAGGTCGTGGTCGTCGGGCCGGCCGATGTGCTGCAGCCGGCGCTCGAGGCGCTCGCGATCGGCCCTGTATCGGTGCATGTCCCGTCGGACGAACTCACGGCCGACTGATTCCCTTCCCCGCACTCCCCCTCGTGCCCACCACCACGAAGTCCGCGAAACACGCCGTGGCGCGCCACGCCACGGTGACCCGCTCCACCACGCACCCGTTCGAGGTGCGCCGCTCACGCATCCAGGGGCGCGGCGTGTTCGCCACGCGCCGCATCCGCACGGGGCAGCGGCTCATCCAGTACATCGGGCAGCCGATCTCGCACGAGGAGGCCGACCGTCGCTACGACGACAAGAACGGGCGGCACCACACGTTCCTGTTCGTGCTCGACGAGGACACGGTGCTGGATGCGCGGCGCGGCGGCAACGACGCGCGGTTCATCAACCATTCGTGCGAGCCGAACTGCCAGACGGTGATCGAGGACGGCGAGATCTGGATCGAGGCGATCAAGCCGATCGCGCCCGAGACGGAGCTCGTATACGACTACCGCTTCGACTGGGACGACGCGTACGAACCGGACGATGTGCGCTACTACGCCTGCCGCTGCGGCAGCGCGAAGTGCCGCGGCACGATCCTGCGCGTGCCGGTGTACCTGCGGCCGACGATTCGACAGTGGCTGGCCGGCAATGACGTGAAGCGGCCGCGCAAGCCGATGAAGAAGGGCGCGGTGAAGAAGGTGACCAAGAAGCGTGCGGTGAAGAAGGCGGCCAAGAAGACGCTGGCGAAGAAGACCGCAGGCACGCGGCGCCGCGCATGATCCGCGAGCCGGGGCGTGACGTGGGGAAGGTGTCGAGCACGCGTCGCTACACGGGGCGCGTGATTTCGCTCGACGAGGACGAGGTGCGCTTTCCGGACGGGTCGATCGGCGCGCTCGAGATGGTGCGCCATCCGGGCGCGAGCGCCATCGTGCCGCTGCTGGGCGAGCCCGACGAGGCCGATCCGGAGCTGGTGCTCATCCGGCAGTACCGATACGCCGCCGAGGGGTACTTGTACGAGATCCCGGCCGGCCGGCTCGACGAGGGGGAAACCCCCGCCGAGTGCGCGGCGCGGGAGCTCATGGAGGAGACCGGCTACCGAGCTCGCGAGGTGCAGCCGCTCTTCACCATGTTCACGACCCCGGGCTTCACCGACGAGAAGATCCACCTGTTCCTCGCGGTGGGCCTCGAGCCGGGGGCTCATCAGCGTGAGGCGGACGAGTTCATGGAGATCGTGCCCACGCGCCTGTCCCGGGCGCTGTCGATGATCGAGCGGGGCGAGATCCAGGACGCCAAGACGGCGCTCGCCCTGCTGTACACGGCGGGATTCCGGCTGGGCTGAGCACGCGGCGGCGGCTGTCCTGATGTGAAGGGGGGCGGTTTCCAGCCCAACCTTCCACACCCTGTCAATGCGGCGGCAACCCGCCGCGTTGACAGGGTGTCCCATTTCCGAGACTTCAATTCAGGACAGTGTGGCAGAGCGACACACCGACAGATTTTGACGGGATTTTGCTAAGTGATTGTTGGACAACGGTTTGCGTTTGTGACGCAGATCGCGGCCAACACGGCACGGCTCGTGCGATACTGATGTTCCGACAGTGGAACCGGGGCATCTCACGCAGACCTGTCCTCTCGAGGCGAGAGGCGGTTCACCCCGGCTTCGCCGCGTGGCCTACTGGGGCCGCGCGATTCTCGAACTGGAGGACCCACCATGGCACTGACGGCCCTTCGTACCAACCCCATCGCACAGGTCAGCGTCCGCGAGCAGCTGCGCGGGCTCGACGATGCTGGGGTCGTGGGCGCCTTCCTCGGTGGTGAAGAGCGTGCATTTCAGGAGCTGGTGGATCGCTACCAGGGACGCCTGCTGAACTTCGTCTACCGCACCATCGGTGACCGGGACCGGGCCGAAGACCTGGTACAGGAGGTCTTCATCCGCGTCTATCGGCACATCGGCCGCTTCGACCGGTCCAAGAAGTTCTCCACCTGGATCTACACCATCGCGTCCAACCTGGCCAAGAACGAGCTGCGCAATCGGTCGCGCAATCCGCTCGTGCTCTTCCAGGCGATCCGCGCGAAGTTCGAGGACGAGGACCGTCCGCTCCAGTTCGAGGACACGCAGTACAAGCCGGACGACCTCTTCCGGAAGCGGCATCTGCGCGAGATGGTCGAGCGCTCCGTGGGCCAGCTGCCGGCGCATCACCGCGAGGTGTTCGTGCTGCGCGAGCTCGAGGGCAAGTCGTACGAGGAGATCGCCGAGATCACGGGGGTGAACCTCGGCACGGTGAAGTCGCGGCTCAACCGGGCGCGCACGGCGTTCGCCGAGATCATCGAGCCGATGGTGAAGTAGCGGCAGCGACCGGGGGAAACCCTTCCAGCGCCACCGGGTACCAATCGTCGAACGCGTGAGCGTTCATCCCAACACCTCGGCGCGCGCAGGCGCCGAACCGGGTCTCCCGCCCGAACGAGCCGGCATGTCCGAGAGCCACGGACGTGCCGGTTTCGTGCGTTCGGGCCCGGTGGCGCGGCATCCGGCTGGGAGAGGTCCGTCGCCGGCGTCGGGCGGGCGGCAAGCGGACTCATGCGTAGCGGGGCAATTCGTGATAGAATGGCTCTCGTGGCGGTCGTCGTCGAACCGAGCCGGCGCGTGTCCTTCCGGAACCTGCGGAACGCTCGAGTCCGGTCTGGGTATCGGCAGACAGACCTTCCTTCTACGTGCCCCGCGACTCCCCTCGCGTGCAAGGATTGATGCCCGATGGACTGCCGCTCGTTTCGCTCCCAGCACCTGGCCTATCTCGACGACACGCTGCCCGGCACCGTGATGTCGGCGGCGCAGCAGCACATCATGCAGTGCGACGCGTGCGCGGCGCACGATACGATGGTGCGACGGTCGCTCCTGCTGGCGCGCAATCACCTGCGTGACATCGAACCCTCCGAGGCCTTTCGCGAGCGGTTGCAGGCACGCCTCGCGGCGTGCAAGCAGGCACCGCTCGCCGACGATGACGAGGCGTACCTCGATGCCCCGGGCGCGTCGCACGGTGCGTGGCGACCACGGACGGCCTGGCTGGCCATGGCCGCCGGTGTCGGTGTGGTGGTGACCGTCTCGTTCCAGAGCAGCGACGTCCGTGCGTCGGAGCCCGTTCTGGCGCCGATCATGGCCTCCGCTCCGGCGCCCGTCGAGCCGCCCGCCCCGGTGGTGTCGCCGGCGCTCGTGCGCGCGATGTCCACCGGCAACCCGATGTGGTCCGTCGTGCAGATGCTCGACGAGATGCCGGCCCACGCGCTCGCGACGAGCGCCGAGTTCGAGTTCGCGACGTACTCGCGCTGAGCGGCGCGTGACGCAGCGGCCCCGGCCCCGGCGCACACGCCGGGGCCATTAGTTTTCCCGGCATGTCGCGTCCTGCTCCGCGCTCCCGCCCCGCGTCCGCCCGTCCTGCCGCGCCGCCGTCTGCCGATGGCTTCAAGACCGTGCGCGCGGCCGTCGATGCCAAGGCGTTCGCGCCCGTCTACTACTTCCACGGCGACGACGACTACCTGAAGGATCAATCGCTCCAGGACCTGCTCGACGCCGCGCTCGACGCCAGCACCCGCGACTTCAACTGCGAGATCCGGGACGGCGCAGGCCTCGACGCGGAGACGCTGGGGAGCCTGCTGGGCACACCGCCGATGCTCGCGGCGCGACGCGCGGTGGTCGTGCGCGACGTGCACGGGCTCAAGAAGGCGGCGCGCGCGGAGCTCGACAAGTACCTGCGGTCGCCCGCGAGCGACACGCTGGTGGTGCTGGTCGCGCCGGCGGGTCAGGCGGCCGACGCCGGATTGGCGGGCGCGGCACTGCCCTGTGCGTTCGAGCCGCTCGCGCCGGAGCGGGTGCGCCGCTGGATCGCGCATCACGCCACCACGGTGCTCGGCGTGTCGGTGACCGACGAAGCGTCGGCGCTGCTCCAGCAGTCGGTCGGCAACGACCTGCAGCAGCTGGCCTCCGAGCTCGACAAGTGCGCGAGCTTCGCGCGCGGCGCGCAGGGAGCCCCGCTGACGACCTCGGCCGGTGTGGCGATTCCCGATCCCGATGCGCCGATCGTCGTGGTCGACGACGCGGCCGTCAGCGCCATCGTGGGTGTGCGACGCGGCGAGACGTCGGTGGACCTGCTCGACGCGATCGCGATGCGCGACACGAACACGGCGCTCTCGCTCGTGCCCTTCGTGCTCTCCCAACCGAAGGCCGGGGCGGTGCCGCTCGTGATGATGCTTGGCACGCAGACGCTCGCGCTCGCGTGGGGACGCGCCAAGCGTGACGGCGGGTGGAGTGCGGGGCAGCTCGAGCGCGAGTACCTCACGTACCTCAAGCAGACGGGCGGCGGCATGGTGGGCCGTCCGTGGGGTGAGGCGAAGAGCGTCTGGAGCCGTGCCGTCGAGCGTTGGACTGCGGTCGAGCTGCGGCGCGCGCTGCGGCTCATTCTCGATGCCGACGTGGCGCTCAAGGACACCAAGATCTCCAACGAGGAACAGATGCTGCTTTCCCTGGTGCTTGCGCTGGCCAAGCCGGCCAAGGGGCGCGCCGCATGAGAGCCGCCCTGATCACGGTGGTGCTGACGGCACTGATCGCCGGTGCACCGCTCACCGGGTCGTCGCTTGCCGCGCAGGGCCCGGCGGTGGACAACGCGGTGGCCCGCGCGCGCGCGCTGGTGGAGTCGGGCAACGGCCACGCGGGTCGCCTCGTGCTCGATTCGATGGTGCAGGAGGCGGGCATGGCCACGCCGGCGCTCGGCGAGTTGCTGTACTGGCGCGGGCTGCTGTCGGAATCGAGCGCCGACGCGGAGCGCGACTGGCGTCGGCTGCTGCTCGAAGTGCCGATGTCGCCGCGCGCCGAGGACGCCCTGCTGCGCCTCGCGCAGCTCGAACAGCTGCGAGGCCGGCCGGCGGAGTCGCGCACCTACCTCGAGCGCATGGTGCGCGACTACCGGGAGCCCGCGAGTCAGGCCCGCGGCTTCTTCTGGCTCGCGAAGGCGTGGTTCGACGAAAACGATCGCCCGCGTGCCTGCGGCGCGCTCGCGGTGGTGCGACGCGATGCGCCGACGAACGCGGTCGAGCTGCGCACGCAGGCGGACGATCTCGGCAAGCAGTGCCGAGGCGTGACTGCGATCGCGCCAAGTGTGAGTGCGCCGGTCGTGGCAGCGGTACCGGCGGCGCGACCGGCTGCGCCACCAGCTGCTGTCCCGGTCACCCCGGCGCTGCCACCCGTGGACTCGGCACGCGTGAGCGCCGCGCAGCGGGAGGATTCCCTGCGGGTGGCGCGTGAGACGGCGGCACGTGAGGCGGCGGCGCGTGAGGCCATCGTGCGTGATTCGCTGACGGAGGCGGCGCGCCGGGACTCGGTATCCCGTGCCGCGGCGGCGCGTGAGAATGCGGCGCGCGAGAGTGCGGCGCGTGAGACGGCGGCGCGTGACGGCGGCGCGTGAAGCGGCGGCGCGCAACGCGCTCCCGTCCTCGGCGCGTCCGGCGAACGCGCGCTACAGTGTGCAGCTCTCCGCGCTGAACACGATGCGACAGGCCGAGCAGTTCGCACAGCGCTATCGCGCGCAGGGCATCGATGCGCGCGTCGATGGCACGGTGGCGCCGTTCCGAGTGCGCACCGGCTACTTCGCGACACGCGCGCAGGCGAATGCGCGCCTCGCGGAGCTCAAGGCCAAGGGGTACGACGGATTCGTCGCGGAGCTCACGCCGTGAGTGGCGTGTCCACTCCGCTCATGCAGCAGTACCTGGAGATCAAAGCGCGGCACCAGGACGCAATCCTGTTCTTCCGCATGGGCGACTTCTACGAGATGTTCCACGACGACGCCGAGACGGCGGCGCGTGTGCTCGGTCTCACGCTCACGTCGCGCAACAACGGGGGCGCCGCGGAAGTGCCGCTTGCCGGCGTGCCGGTGAAGGCGGCCGCGGAATACTTGCGGCGGCTGGTGCGGCAGGGGTATCGCGTGGCGGTCTGCGAGCAGGTGGAAGACCCGAAGCTCGCCAAGGGGATCGTGCGCCGCGAAGTGATCGAGACGATCACACCAGGCGCCGCCTTCGCGGACGACCTGCTCGACGACGATCGCGCGAACTACGTCGTGTCGGTGCACGTGGCACCGCAGGCGCCCACGGGCGCGCGCTCCGACGAGATCGTGGTGGGCATCGCGGCGGCCGACCTCTCCACTGGCGAACTGCGCGTGCTGCGCGTGTCGGCGGCTGATGCGTCGGCGCACCTCGCGCGGCTCGCGCCGCGCGAGCTCGTGCTGGCGCGTGGGGCCGAAGTGTGGCCCACCGGCGGTGCGCTCACGCGCGTGCTGCGCGCCGTCGATGGGGTGCTGCGCACCGAGCGCGATGCGTGGGAGTTCGACGCGGCGCTCGCGCAGGAGGAGCTCACGCGGCAGTTCCGCATTGCGTCGCTCGAGGGGTTCGGGCTGGGCACCGCCGAACTCGAGGCGGTAGGCGCCCTGGGCGCGCTCGTGCGCTACCTGCGCGAGCTGCAGCCTGGCGGGCTGCCGCACCTCGCGCGGCCGATCGTGGAGCTGGCCGGCGCGACCATGCCGCTCGACGACATGACGCGGCGCAACCTCGAGCTCGTGGAGTCGCTGCGGGGCGGAGCCGAAGGCACGGTGCTGTCGGTGCTCGACGAGACCGCCACGCCCATGGGGGCGCGCCTGCTGCGGCAGTGGCTGCTTTCGCCGCTCGTGCAGCGCGATGCGATCGAGGCGCGTCTCGACGCGGTGGACACGCTCGTGCGCGCGCCCGTCACGCGCACCACGCTGCGCGAGGCGCTCGACGGGGTGCGCGACGTGGAGCGGCTGGCGAGCAAGGCTGCCGCATCGCGCGCCACGCCGCGCGAGCTGCGCGCCCTGGGCGATTCGCTCGCGCGCCTGCCGCGTGTGCACACACTCACGCGTGAGCTCGTGCACGAGGCCGAGCGCGATGCGCGGAACGCGGGGCTGCTCGGCCTGCTGGAGCGCGACTGGGACGACCTGTCCGCGCTGGCCGACGAACTGCAGCGCGTGCTCGTGGCGCGTCCGCCGCTGCAGGTGGGCGAGGAGCCCACGATCGCGCCGGGCGTGGACCCCGCGCTCGACGAGCTGCGCGCGATTCGCGACGGCGGCAAGGATGCGATCGCCACCATCCAGGCGCAGGAGCGCGCGCGCACGGGGATCGGGTCGCTCAAGGTCGGCTTCAATCGCGTGTTCGGCTACTACCTCGAGATCTCGAACGCGAACAAGCACCTCGTGCCAGCGGACTACCAGCGGCGCCAGACGCTCACGGGCGCCGAGCGCTACGTCACCCCCGCGCTCAAGGAATACGAGGAGAAGGTGCTCGGCGCGGCCGAACGCATCGAGCTGCGCGAGCGCGAGCTGTTCGAGGCGCTGCGGCAGCAGGCGGGACGCGAGATCGTGCGCCTGCAGGCGGTGGCGCACCGCGTGGCCACGCTCGACGTGCTCGCGGCGCTGGCCGACGTGGCGGAGCGCTTCCAGTATGTGCGTCCCACGCTGCATGACGGCTTCGACCTGCACATCACGGCGGGGCGCCATCCGGTGGTCGAGCGCATGATGCCGCGCGAGCAGTTCATCCCGAACGATCTCGTGCTCACGCACGATGCACGGCTGATCATCCTCACCGGGCCGAACATGGCCGGCAAGAGCACGATCCTGCGTCAGATCGGGCTCATCCAGCTGCTCGCGCAGGTGGGCGCGTTCGTGCCGGCGCGCTCGGCGTCGCTCCCCGTCGCCGACCGCGTGTTCACGCGCGTGGGCGCGAGCGACAACCTCGTGCGCGGCCAGTCCACGTTCATGGTGGAGATGAGCGAGACGAGCGCGATCCTGCACACCGCGACCTCGCGATCGCTGGTGCTGCTCGACGAGATCGGGCGTGGCACGGCCACGTACGACGGCGTGTCGATCGCGTGGAGCGTGAGCGAACATCTGCACGACGCGATCGGCTGCAAGACGGTGTTCGCCACGCACTATCACGAGCTCACGCAGCTCGCCGACGAACTGTCGGCCGTGCGCAACTGCACCGTGGCGGTGCGCGAGGTGGGTGACCAGGTGCTGTTCCTGCATCGGCTCATCGACGGCGGGGCCGATCGCTCGTACGGCATCGAAGTGGGGCGGCTGGCCGGGCTGCCGTCGGCGGTCATCGCGCGCGCGAAGGAGGTGCTCGCACTGCTCGAGGGCGACGGGGCGCAGATGGCGGCGCGCCTCACCGCCGACGGGCTGCACGCGCCCGACGGGGTCAGGCCGCGCGGGCCGGTGCCAACGCGACGCGGAGTGACGCCCCCCGGGCAGCAGCTTGGCTTCTTCGGCGAGGAGGTACGTGTGGAGATCCGCCCCGATCCGGCGCTCGAGGCGCTGGCCGCGAAGCTCACCGGCACGGATCCCAACCGGCTCACGCCGATCGAGGCGCTGCAGCTGCTGGCAACGCTGCGTGACGAGGCGCTGGCCCGGGGGCGGACGGCGTGACGGCGGTGACGCCAACCGCCTCCCGCGCCGCGAGCGGCTGGAAGCCCTCGCGGGAGGAGTTGGCGGCCGCCGTGCACCGCACGGTGCCGGACGTGATCGCCCCCGGGCTGCGCGTGCTCTTCTGCGGCATCAATCCCGGATTGTACACGGCGGCGATCGGGCACCATTTCGGCCGGCCGGGCAACCGCTTCTGGCCGGTGCTGCACGAGGCGGGCTTCACGCCGCGGCTGTTGAGGCCGTGGGACGAGCAGGCGCTGTTGCCGCTCGGCTACGGCATCACCAACGTGGTGGCGCGGACCACGGCCACGGCGGCCGAGCTGTCGGCCGAGGAGATCGTGGCCGGTGGACGTGCACTCGCCGTCAAGGTGGAGCGCTTCGCGCCACGGGTGCTGGCCGTGCTCGGCATCGGGGCCTACCGTACGGCGTTCGGCGTGCCGGCCGCGTCGGTGGGACCGCAAGCAACGCGGTGTGGTACCACCGAGGTGTGGGTGCTGCCCAACCCCTCGGGGCTCAACGCCAACTACCAGCGCGACGCGCTGGTGCGCCTGTTCCGTGAACTGCGCGACGCGGTCGCCGACTGATGCGTCGTCTCGGTGTCGTGCTCCCTCGCCTGCTCGTCGTCGCCCTGCTCACCTTTCGCGCCCACCCGGAACGTCCTGACATGTCTCGCTCCGCCCGACCCTCCCTCAGCCGCGCCCTGCTGCTCGCCGCGTCGGTGAGCGTGCTGGCGGCGTGCAGCTCCGATGCCCCCGCGGCCGAGGACGGCAGCCGCGGCGCATCGCCCCTCACCGTGCGCAAGCGCACGCCCGTGTACGTGGCCGACGTGGTGCGCGAGTATCCGCACGACAAGGAGGCGTTCACGCAGGGGCTGCTGTGGCACGATGGGCAGCTGTACGAGAGCACGGGGCAGGTGGGCAAGTCGAACATCCGGCGCGTGGTGCTCGAGACCGGCGCGGTGCAGCAGCAGCGCGACCTCGCCTCGCCGCACTTCGGCGAGGGCATCGCGCTGCTCAACGACCGGATCTACCAGCTGACCTGGACGAGCGGCAAGGCGTTCGTGTACGACCGCCGCACGTTCGAACCGCGCGGCGAGTTCACGTACGAAGGCGAGGGGTGGGGCATCACGACCGACGGGTCGCAGCTCATCATGAGCGACGGCACCTCGCAGCTGCGCGTGCTCGATCCCGCGACCTTCGAGGTCGTGCGGCGCGTGACGGTGACGGAGAACGGATCGCCCGTGCGCTACCTCAACGAACTCGAGTGGGTGAAGGGCGAGATCTGGGCGAACGTCTGGACGAGCGATCGCATTGCGCGCATCGATCCGCAGAGCGGCGCGATCCTCGGCTTCATCGACCTCACGGGGCTGCTGCCGCAGAGCCTGCGCACCGGCAACGAGGACGTGCTCAACGGCATCGCCTACGACGCCACCGGTGACCGCATCTTCGTGACGGGGAAGAACTGGGCGCGCCTGTACGAGATCACGCTTCGGCTGCGCGACTGACGGCACGCTGGCCTGCCGGCGCGCGCGCACGCTGCGCGCGCGCCGGGCCCTGCGTCAGCGATAGCGCACGAGCATGAGCTGCACGTCGGCCGGTGGGGCCTGGCCGTTGAGCGACACGGAGAGCAGCGCGCGCTGTCCGTTCGGCACCGTGAAGCGCAGGTAGCTGCTGCCGCCGCCGGTGAGCGTCACGCGCCGCGCGACATTCGACGCCCACGTGCGCGTGGCGAGCGGATAGCCGCCGAGTGGCTGCCCGCTCACGGTGAGCGCTGGCAGGATGGAGCGGAAGTTCCACGACGGCATCGTGTATTCCGGCGCCAGGCTGCTGGCGAGGTCGTCGGCGAACACCGACACCGCCCAGTCACGCAGCCATGGGCCCAGCGCGCCGCCGGGAATCGCGCTCGTGAGGTTGGCGAGGCCGGTCTGCGGGCCGCTCACGAGCTGGCGATAGAACGCCGCCTCGCCGTTCCCCTGACGTCCCGCCGCGTATCGCAGGAAGTGCCAGGACGCGCCGCGCGTGGCCAGCGAATCGTTGGGCGCATACGGCGACTGGCCTTCGGGTGCCCGCAGGTAGCCCGCCCACCGCGCGAAGTTCTGCGCGGCGTACGACGTGAAGAGCTCGGCGCGCGTGGGATTGGGCGCGACCTGCGAGAGTCCGAGATTCTCGCGTGACGTGAAGCCGGCGAGCCGGTAGTACAGCAGCTCTTCGGCCGTATGCGCGAGTCCTTCGTCGAGCCAGACTTCCTCGTTCGGGCGCGCGCCCGCCGTGACGTACAGGCGACGGCCCGCGTTGATCAGGTGCTGCAGTTCGTGTGCGAGCGTGGTGCGGTTCAGGCGCGTCACGTCGGTCTTGTTGCGCACGTTGCCATTGACCTGTCCCGTCGGATCGGCCACGAGCAGGTACATGAGCTCGCGCTCGTTGCTGGAGGCGCAGGCGGGCAGGCCATCGCGCGCCGTCTTCGGGTACAGGTCGCGGGCGAAGAAGAAGCCGCCCACCACGAAGCCGGCTCCGCGCGGCGTCAGCTGGTTCACCGCGCGCGTGTAGAAGAGCGTGATGCGTCCCGTGCCGCCGATGTTCGTGGGCTCGCCGAAATACTCCACGTCGAGCGGGTAGGTGAGCGTGTCGAAGGTGGCCGCGATGGCGCGGTACTCCTCGTCGGTGTAGCCGCCGGAGGGATTGGCGGTGTCGGCGACGATGATGGCCCGATCGGACACGGCAACGACGCGGCCGGTGCGCGTGTTCGGCTGCGAGCAGGCGGAGAGCGCCTGCGCATTGAGCGACACCAGCGAGCCGACGGCGGGCGGCGCGACCTGCGCGGCCACCATGCCGGCCATCACGTTGTCGGCGCCACGTCCCACGGTGCCGAAGCGCGCGCGCGCGGCGTCGACGTGCGGCGCGAGCTCGCGACGTTCCCGCAGGCGCAGCGCGCGTTCGAAGCCACCGTCGCCGCGCGCGGCGACGGGCACCGCGATGGGCGCGGGGGCGACCATGCCGAAGGGGGCGGCGGCCGAGCCGGCCACCGACGCCCCGGCTGCGTCGGCCACGAGCCGCGACGGCGGCGGGCTGCCCACGCCGAGGGCGAGGGCGTCGAGCGACGTGGTCGCGCCGAAGGTCGCGTTGGTGTTCACGACCACCAGCGCGTACTCCGAGCCGGGGGCGCTGGCTTCGAGGCAGCGCTCGGCGGCATCGGCGGTCGCGTTGAGCGGCACGACGGCGCCGACCGCCAGCTGCACGGCCGGCCGTGTGCCGCAGAACGACGAGCCGGCCGGTCCCACCGTGACGGGCACCGTGTCGGCGATGGGGCCGCTCGGGCCGGCGGCGGTCACGACCACGCGGGCCGCGCCGGCCGCGATCGCCGACACGAGGCCATCGGTGACGTTCGCAATCGCCGGCTCGAGGGTGGACCAGCCGAGGGCGACCTGGGACAGGACGTTGCCGAACTGGTCACGGGCTGTGGCCTGCAGGCGCAACGTGTCGCCGGTGCCGAGGGCGAGCGTGCCTGGTGACGCGACGACACGGCTGGCCGGACCGGCGCGTACCGCCGCGGTGAAGGTGGCCGGCGCGACGCCACTCACACTGGCCGTGGCCAGCGCGGTGCCGGTCTGCGTGCCGAGCGTCCACAGCGCCTGGGCGCGGCCATCGGCGTTGGTCTGCACGGCGCCGGGAGCGAGCGACCCGCTGCCGGGCGCGGCGCTGAAGGTGACGCGCACGTCAGGGATGGGGCGGCCGCCGTCATCGAGCACCGTGACGGACACGGGGATCGCCAGCGCCTGACCGACGACGCCGTCCTGGGCGTTGCCCGTTTCGATGCGGAGCGCCGAAGGAGACGGCGGTGGCCCCGCGACGTTCTCGCCGCCGCACGCGGCGAGGCCGCCTGCGGCGACCAGGAGGGCGCCCGCCAGCGCCAGGGAGCGAACAGAACGAGTGGCGACGGAGCGGGGCGAACCAGGCATCGGCAAGGGCCAGGGAGAAGACCGGCCGGAGGCCGGAACCGTCGAGGGGTGCGCGCGGCTGCGCGCCCGCCGGAGATTCTAACGCCCGGCGAGTCCGGGCGCGGGAGCATGTGTACATTGCACCCTATGGACGCTGGACAGGTTCCGTCGCGCCGTGTCGCCAGCGGCCGTCGCGTCCGTCGCGCCGTGCTGTGCCTTGGCGTGACGGCGCTGGCGAGCGCATGCGTGGGCGAACCGGCGCGGTCGATCCGGCAGAGCGCCGAGGGGCTGATCCCCAGCGCGGTGCGGGCAGACGAGCTGCCCGCGATGCTCAACGAGCGCTCGCCGTTCGCGTATCCCCCGGAGGCGTGGGCGCAGCGCATCCAGGGCGACGTCACACTGCGCGTGCACGTGGATGCGGCCGGTCGTGCCGTGCGCGAGTCCACGACCGTGGCGCGCACGTCGGGCGTGCCGGCGCTCGACTCCGCCGCGCTCTCGGCCGTGCCGCGGATGCGTTTCCGGCCAGCACGCCGGGATGGCGTGCCCGTGGGGCTGAGCCTGCTCGTGCCCGTCCAGTTCCGTCACCCCGAGGGCCCGCCGCTCCCCGGGGACACGCTCTCCTGAGTCAGCGGCTCCTCCGCCCACCGATCCGCGAGATCGTCCCACCCCAGCCACACTCCCCTCATGGCCACCCTGCAGACCCCCGACACCGCCACGCACGAGCGGCATCGCCGACCCTATGACACGGTCCTCGACACCATCGGCTGGACGCCGCTGATCCGGCTGGGGCGCGTGACGCGCGGCATGCGCACGCCGGTGTACGGCAAGGCGGACTTCTTCAATCCGGGAGGCTCGGTGAAGGACCGGATCGGGCTCCCCATGATCGAAGCGCTCGAGCGGTCGGGGCACCTCAAGCCGGGCGGCACGATCATCGAGGCCACGAGCGGCAACACCGGCGTGGGGCTCGCGCTGGCGGCGGCCATCAAGGGCTACAAGTGCATCTTCACCATGCCCGACAAGATGTCGCAGGAGAAGGTGCGCCTGCTCAAGGCGTTCGGGGCCGAGGTGATCATCACGCCCACCGCCGTGCCGCCCGATCACCCGCAGAACTACGTGCAGTGGGCCAAGCGCCTCGTGCGCGAGACGCCGGGCGCGGTGCTGGCCGGCCAGTTCGAGAACCCGGCGAACCCCGCGGCGCACGTGGCCACCACGGGCCCCGAGCTGTGGGAGCAGACCGACGGCAAGATCACGCACTTCGTGGCGGGCGCGGGCACGGGCGGCACGATCTCGGGGGTGGCGCGCTACCTCAAGCAGAAGAACCCGGCGATCAAGATCATCGCCGCCGATCCGGCCGGCTCCGTGCTCGCGGAGCTGTGGCGCACCCGCGGCGAGGGGCATCCTGCCGGCGCGCCGTACAAGGTGGAGGGCGTGGGACAGGACTGCGTGCCACAGACGCTCGACATGAGCGTGATCGACGAGTTCATCACGGTGGGCGACAAGGACGCGTTCAACATGGCGCGCCGCCTCACGCGCGAGGAGGGGCTGTTCGTGGGCGGCTCGGCGGGGATGATCGCGCACGCCGCGCTCACCGTGGCGCGGCGCATCGACGATCCCGACGCGCTGGTGGTGACCTTTCTCTGCGACACCGGCGAGCGCTACCTGAGCAAGGTGTTCAACGACGAGTGGATGCAGGAAAACCAGCTGCTCGACACGCCGAGCACGGCGCTCGAAGCGGTGCTCGGGCGCAAGGGCGGCGCCACGCCGGTGGTGGTGAGCATCGGACCGGGCGCGAGCGTGCGACAGGCGCTCGGCCTGATGGCGCTGCACGACGTGTCGCAGCTGCCGGTCATGGAAGGCACGGTGTGCGTGGGCAGCATCGCGGAGAGTCAGCTCACCACGCGCTCGCTGGCCGACGCGAAGGTGCTCGACAAGAGCGTGGCCGACGTGATGGACGCGCCGTTCCCCGTGGTCGATGCCGAGCAGCCCGTGGAGCAGGTGGCCAAGCTGCTCTCGAAGGCGAACCGCGCCGTGCTCGTGAAGAAGCAGGGCGTCGTGCAGGGCATCGTGACGCGCTTCGATGTACTCGAGTTCCTGATGGGCAAGTGAGCCATCCCATGACCCGATCCCGTCTTGCCATGTCGCACGTGCGCCTCGTTCGGTTCGTCGTTCTCTCCTGCGTTCTGGTCGCAGCGGCCTGTGGCGGCGGTGACCGCGGCGCTGCCGCTGGTTCCGCCACCGTCGATCCGGCGGAGCTGGCGCGCTGGGAGGAGACCGCGTCGCGTGTCACGATCACGCGCGACGAGTGGGGCATTCCGCACGTGCGGGGCACGAGCGATGCGGACGCCGTGTTCGGCGCGCTCTACGCGCAGGCCGAGGACGACTTCAACCGCATCGAGGTGAACTACCTGAATGCCATGGGACGCCTTGCCGAAGCCGAAGGGGAATCGGCGATCTGGTCGGACCTGCGCATGAAGCTGTTCATCCATCCGGACAGCATGCGGGCGAAGTACGCGGCCAGCCCCGATTCGCTCAAGCGCCTCATGGATGCGTTCGCGGACGGGCTCAACTACTTCCTGCACACCAATCCGCAGGTGAAGCCGCGCGTGCTCACGCGCTTCGAGCCGTGGATGGCGCTCACCTTCAGCGAAGGCAGCATCGGCGGGGACATCGAGTCGATCAACCTGCGCGCGCTGCGCGCGTTCTACGAACCGCGCAGCGCGGGGCCGGCCAGCGTGGGGCCGGTGGCGCTCGTCGAGCCGGCCAACCGCGCGGAGGAGCCGTCCGGGTCGAACGGCTTCGCGATCGCGCCGTCGAAGAGCGCAAGCGGACACGCGCTGCTGCTCATCAACCCGCACACGTCGTTCTTCTTCCGCGCCGAGCTGCAGATGACGAGCGACGAAGGGCTGAATGCGTACGGCGCGAGCACGTGGGGGCAGTTCTTCATCTACCAGGGCTTCAACGAACGCGCCGGCTGGATGCACACGTCGAGCGGCGCCGACGCGATCGACGAGTACGCGGAGACGGTCACCGAATCACGTGATGGCATCACGTACCGCTACGGCACCGAGCAGCGGTCCATGATTGCGCAGGAGATCGCGGTGCCGTTCCGCACGGACTCGGGCATGGCCACCCGCACGTTCACCGTGTACCGCTCGCACCACGGCCCGATCGTGCGCGAGGCGGACGGGAAGTGGATCGCCGTGAAGCTCATGGAAGAGCCGGTGAAGGCGCTCACGCAGTCGTACTGGCGCACCAAGGCGCGCGACCTGGCCTCATTCCGCGCCACGATGGACCTGCACACCAACTCGTCGAACAACACGGTGTACGCCGACGGCGACGGCACGATCGCGTTCTTCCACGCGAACTTCGTGCCGAAGCGCAATGCCCGCTTCGACTGGGAGCGCCCGGTGGACGGCAGCGATCCGGCCACGGAATGGCAGGGCATTCACACGGTGGACGAGAGCCCGCTGTTCATCAACCCGCCCACCGGCTGGCTGCAGAACACCAACAACTGGCCCTTCTCGGCGTACGGGGCCGCGACGCCGAAAGCCAGCACCTTTGCGAAGTACTTCGATTACTTCGGCGAGAACCCGCGTGGCATCCATGCGGTGCGCGTGCTGCAGAACCGCACCGGCATGACGCTCGACACGCTGATCGCCGCGGCGTACGACAACGAGCTCACCGCGTTCGAGACGCTGTTTCCGCCGCTCTTCCGCGACTACGACGCGCTCGCGGCCACGAACCCGCTCAAGGCGAAGCTGGCCGAGCCGATCGCCGCGCTGCGCGGATGGGACCGTCGCTACGCGCTCGAGAGCGCCCCCACGTCGCTGGCGATCTACTGGGGCGAGAACCTGTGGCGCGGCGTGAGCCGCGCGGCGAGCGAGGCGCGCGTGAACACGTACGCCTACATGGAGCAGCGCGCGACGGCCGCCGAGCGGCTCGGTGCGCTCGAGGCGGCGGTGGACACGCTGGCGGCGCACTTCGGCAGCTGGCAGACGCCGTGGGGGGAGATCAACCGCTACCAGCGCCTGACTGGGGACATCGTGCAGCCCTTCAACGACAGCGCGTCGAGCATCCCGGTGGCCTTCGCCTCGTCGCGGTGGGGCTCGCTGGCGGCGTTCGGGGCGGCCACGTTCAACGGCACGAAGCGGCTGTACGGCACGCGTGGCAACAGCTTCGTGGCAGCGGTGGAGTTTGGCCCGAAGGTGCGCGCGAAGGCGATCATGGCCGGTGGGCAGAGCGGCGACGTGAACTCGAAGCACTTCGGGGACCAGGCCGAGATGTACGCGCGCGGGGAGTTCCGCGACGTGCACTTCTGGCCGGAGGAGTTGGCACAGCACACGGCGCGGAGCTACCGACCCGGCCAGCGCTAGTCCGCGGTCGCTCAGTGGCGCGTTGGTCGCGCGATGGTTGCGCGATGCCAGCATGGGCTGCACTTTCGGGACGGTTCACGATGCCGTGGACCTCGGTCGGTAGGTCGATCGACCCGGGAGCGGCCGGCGCTGGCTGCGTAGGATGAGCACCGTCATCCGCGTCGTCAGACGCGGGTGACCGCCTCATCCCTCACGGAGCCCCCACCATGCGCACTCCCTTCCTGTCCCGCGGCCCATCCGGGTCGCGCGTCGCCGGCCTGCTCGCCGCGTTCGTCGGTGTGTCCAGCCTCGCGGCCTGCGCGACCGACCAGCCCGCCCCGGCGGCGGACGCTTCGGACGCCTCCGTCGCCGCCACACCGGCGGTGATCGACGTGTCCGCCGGCGATTTCTTCTACACCATGGCGGACACGCTGCCCGCCGGCGCGGTCACGCTGCAGCTCGCCACGACCGGCCAGGAGATGCACCACCTGGAACTGGTGAAGCTGGCCGACGGCAAGACGGCCGAGGACCTCTTCCAGGAGATGCAGGGCGACGCCCCGCCGGCGTGGGCGGAGCTGGTGGGTGGCCCGAATGCGCCGATCCCGAACGCCACCACCTCGCGGGTGACCCTCGACCTGACGCCCGGCACGTACGTGGCGCTCTGCCTGATTCCCTCGCCGGACGGCGAGCTGCACGTGGCCAAGGGCATGAGCAAGACGATCGTGGTCGCGCCGACCGAAGGCGCCACGGCGCTGCCCACGCCTACGGTGAAGATGACGCTGGTGGACTACGACTTCGTGATGGATACGCCGCTCACGGCCGGCTCACACGTGATCGAGGTGACCACGGCGATGGGGCAGCCGCACGAGGTGTTCATTGCGAAGCTCGCCCCCGGCGCCACCGCCATGCAGCTCGTGGAGTGGACGGCCAAGATGGAAGGCCCGCCGCCGGGCGCGCCCATGGGCGGCACGGTCGGGCTGAGCCAGGGGCGCACGAACTACGTGCACGCCGACTTCGAGCCGGGCGAGTACGCCCTGATCTGCTTCCTGCCCGATGCCAAGGACGGCAAGCCGCACTTCATGCACGGCATGGTGAAGCAGATCACGGTGATGTGATGCCGCTCAGGGCACGACGGCCGGCGTCGTGCCCTGCGGTCGCCGTTAGGGTACGACGGCCGGCGCGGTCCCGTCGAGCGTGGCGTTCTTCACGTACACGTCGAACCAGGCGAGCCAGCGTGCCCACATGTCGAGGTCGCTCTGGTAGGTGGCCACGCTGTGGTCCTCGTACGGATACATGTACAGCGCCGCGTTCTTGCCCAGCCCCTGCAGTGCCTGGTACATCCGGATCGAGCTCATGGGCGCGGTGCCCACGTTCTGGTCTTCCGTGGCGTGGTACATGAGCAGCGCGCCGGCGAGCTTGTCGGCGCGGAAGAAGGGCGACATGTCGAGGTAGGTGTCCTGCGCCTCGAAGAAGTTGCGGCGCTCGCTCTGGAAGCCGAACGGCGTGAGCGAGCGGTTGTACATGCCGTCGCCGGCGATGCCGGCCTTGAAGTACGGCACGAGCGTCATCGCGTTCACCGTGCTGAACGCGCCGTAGCTGTGGCCGCCGATGCCCATGCGGTGCCGGTCCACGAAGCCGGAGTCGACCATCGCGTCGAGCACGGCGTCGAGGTTCTCCTTCAGGTCGCGCGTGTAGTTGTCGTTCAACCGCCCGGCGTCGCCGAAGATCGGGATGTCGGGCTGGATGAACGCGTAGCCGCCGGCCACCCAGAGCGAGGTGGCCGTGGCCGGCCGCGCGGCCGGCACGGCGGGGAACTGCGCGATGTTCGTCGCGAAGCGTGACCGCTCGTAATCCTGGAGCGACGCGTACTCGCGCGGATAGAACCAGATCACGCCCGGCAGGCGCGTGCCGGGACGCCAGTCGCGCGGCAGCGTGACCTCGGTCCAGAAGCGATACCCGTCACGCGGGCGCACCACCTGGAAGCGCTTGAACACGGCGCCCGTCACCTCGGGCGCCACGTCCACATTGCTCGTGATCTTGCGCGCCTCGCCCGTGGCCGCGGTGCGCAGCCACGCATCCTGGATCGTGGTACGCGACTCGCGCGTGAAGACGTACTGCGCGAGGTCATCGTCGAGCGCTGCGACGAACGCATCGTAGCCGCCGTCGGCACTCTCGAACACGCGCGTGCGCGTGCCCGACGTGATGTCGAGGCGATCCATCCAGGGCTTGGGTGCCTGCTCGTGCCACTGCGCGCCGGGCGTGCGCACGCCGCTCACGTACACGCCCTTGCCGTCGCCCGCGAGCACCACGCGCACCTCGCCGAGGGCACCGGTGGCGGTGAGCAGGCGCCCGTTGTCGCTGGTGTCCGCGGCCGCACCGCCACGTCCGCCACCACCGAAGCCGTTGCCGCCACCGAGCGCGAGCGAGACGCCGCGCGGCAGGCGGAAGCGCTGGCTCTGGTCGGCCACGCGCACCGCAATCACCGCGCCGCTGTCATTCACGAACATCGTGCCGCCGTCTCGGCTGTAGGCGAGCCCGGTGAACTGCGTGCCACCAGTGTAGAGCGTGGCCGTGTCGTTGGGGCCATACGGCGCGCGCCACTGCACGTAGCGCACGCCGGTGGTGCCGCGTCCGCCGTTCGTGCCGTTGCTGACGATGTTCTGCAGGTACACCAGGCCGGTGCCGACCGGATTCCACTGCACGTTGCGCTTGCTCGAGTCGTTGGCCGCCGCATTCCCCGCACCAGCCCCCGGCCCCGCCGTGCGCGGGTTGGCTTCGCGCAGCGGCGTGGTCGCGAGCGTCACGAGCGGTGTGCCGGTCAGGTCCCACACTTCCTGCACGGTGCCGAAGCTCGAGACGGGCACCAGGTACGAGTAGGGCGTCGTCACGCGCGTGATGCGCACCTGCTGCGCATCGGGCGAGACGTCCACGCTGCGGAACATCTGCGGCGTGCCGATGCGGCGCTCAGCGCGCGAGCGCACGTCGAGCAGGGCGAGCTGGCCGGTGGCGTAGTGCTCGAGCATGGCCTTGTCGTGCGGCCCCTCGAGCAGGCTGAAGTGCACCGGCTGCGGCACGGCGCGCGACCCGGTGAGGCGTACCTGCGGTCCGTTCTCGATGCCGTTGTCGCCGCGCACCGGCAGCGGCCCGCGGTTGGCAGGCAGGAGTACGGTGAGCAGCTGCCGGCCGTCGGCGGACCAGGTGAGCGACGTGACCAGCGTGGCCAGCAGCGGCGTGCGGCTCACCTGCGTGGTGCGCCCGCTCGCGACCTCGGCCACGTAGGCGTGCGACGCGCGCTCGAAGTTGGCGATGTAGGCCACCTGCGTGCCGGTGGGGGACCACACCGGTGCGGAGATCGACTGTGCACCGCGCGGCGCGGCCAGCGTGCGCGTGGCGCCGCTGCGCGGATCCACCAGCGTGAGCGCGCGCGTGGTGCTCGTGGTGAGCGACCGGGCACGGTTCGCGGCGGTGTCCACCTGCAGCCCGCCGATCCAGAGGTGCGCCTTGCCGTAGTCGCTGATGTCGCCACGCTCCGGGCCGGTCGTGCGCAGGAACCAGCGCCGGTCCGGGCTCGGATTCTCGAAGGAGATGTCCACGCGCGGTGCCATGATGATGCGCTCCACCACTGCCGGCGGCTTCACGAACGTCTCCTCGCGGAGGATCGCCTGCGGGTCCCAGGATGCGCCGTTCGCGGCCGGCTGGGCGCTCGCGGATCCGGGGGCAAGCAGGGTGATTGCGACGGCGGCACCGAGAAGACCCCGGGCACGGGAGGAACGAGCAGGCAGGGGCACGACGAACATCCGGGACTCCGGTAGGGGACGGCAGGCAGGCCCGCAGGCCGACTGTTGTAGAATACGCGGTAACCGTGACGGCGCTGATGTCCCGTGAGTCCGGGAAGTGCGCTACCTTGTTGTTTAGCCGTGAGGCTACGGCCAAACCGCCCGTCACTCTCGTTCCCCCCGTGATCCCGATCGAGTCTCCCGCTGCCATCGCGCTCGGCGCGACCGTGCTCGTGCTCGTGGTCGGCGCCATCGTCTGGCGGGTACGGTCACGTGCGACTGCCCGCGAGCACGAGACCCTGCCGCTGTATTCACTCGGCCTCGGACGGCCCGGTGAGGCGCTGCCCGCCCGCCCCAAGCCGACCGCTCGGCCGGCGCCCAGCACCTCGCCGGGGCCGTCCGCGCCGGTCGCTGCCGCGGAGTACGTTGAGCGGCCCCGCACGGCCATGATGCCTGCGGCGGCAATGCCGCACGGCGGCCGGCCGGTGGCCACACCCGTGCACGCCGCCGCGGCGCACGGCGTCTCGGAGCCGGGGCGCGGGACGGCGAACGGCGCGGAGTTCTCCCGGACGACGCGGCCCGGGGACTCGTCGGTGTCCACGAAGCCGCGTGGCGTACCGCTCGTCGAGCCCCTGCCCGAACCCGACTTCGGTGGGCAGGTGGTGCGCTACCGGGTGCCTCAGGACGGCACGCTTCAGTTCCTGCCCGGACGTCTCGAGGTGATCAGTGGCGTGGATACCGGGCGGGACGTCCGGTTCGTGCATCTCCCCGGGCCGGAGGGGGATGTGATCACCTTCGGTCGGAGCGAGGGACCGCCGTACCGCCACATCCAACTCCGGGAGGCCACGGTGAGCCGCAATCACGCGCGGCTGCGCTTCGATCAGGGTGCCTGGCACCTGACGAACCTGTCGGCCACGAATCCGGTGGTGCTCAATGACCGCACGCTTGGCGTCGGCGAGGAACAATGCCTTGCCGATGGTGACCGAGTGGAGATGGGCGAAGTAGTTTTCGCCTTCCGCGGCCGGTAGCACCGGGCGCCGCGGAGCGTCGGCGCCGAGGGCCAAACAGCATGAAGGACGGGTGGGACGAGCGCGAGGTCACCGATCTCGCGGACGAATACGAGTTGCTCGGGGAACTCGGGCGCGGCGCGAGCGCGGTGGTGTATCGCGCCCGCGATCGCGTGCTCGGGCGGCTCGTGGCGATCAAGGTGGTGCGCGCGCACTCGATCGCCTCGGCGGACGATGCGCTGCAGCGGCTTGCGCGCGAAGCGCGCACGGTCGCCCGCCTGCATCACCCGAACATCGTCACCGTGCATGCGGTCAAGCGGCTGGCATCGGGCGGACTGGCACTCGTGATGCAGCTCGTGCCCGGGCGCACGCTGAAGGAGACGCTCGCCGTCGAGGGGCCGATGGCGCCCGATCGGGTGGAACGCGTACTGCGCGATGTGGCCGAGGCGTTGGCGTATGCCAACATTCACGGCGTGGTTCATCGCGATGTGAAGCCCGAGAACATCTTCCTCGATGCGGAGAGCGGGCGGGCGATGCTGAGCGACTTCGGCATCGCGTTCAGCGTCGAACACGAGTCGCGACTGACCGTGACGGGTGCGACGATCGGCACACCCGCCTACATGGCGCCGGAGCAGATCGACGGCGCGCCGGCCAACGCGCGTTCCGACCTGTACAGCCTGGGCGTGGTGGCGTGGGAGATGCTCAGCGGGCAGCGGCCATGGGCTGGGCAGTCGCTGTTCAACGTGATTCTGAAACAGAAGACGGAGGAGCTCCCGCCTATCGACTCGCTGCGGCCGGGCGAAGTGCCGGAGCGGTTGCAGTACCTGATCGAGCGCATGATGCAGAAGCGTCCCGGAGCACGCTTCGCTGGCGCTGAAGGGCTGATCGCCAAGCTCGACCGATGGTCCGAGCCCGCCGACTGGCCGCAGTGGCAGGCGGCGCACCGACGGCGGCGCGAACTGGCGGCGAGTGGTGGCAGCGGCACGAGCGCCCGGCCGGCCGCCGTTGAGGCGGCCGAGGCGGATACCGTGCTCTTCCGTCGGGATGGCGAAGGAGGAGACGAGGGAGACGGGTCGGATGCGGCGGCGTACTCCGTCGCCCGTCTGCTGGTGACGGCGCCGGCGAGGAGCGCGCGGAACGCCGTGCTCGACCTCGATGAGCAGTTGCCCTCGTGGGTGATCGATGCACCCAGCCATCCGGTCGACAATCGCCGCCGGCTGCTGGTCGCGTCGCTGAGCACGGTGGGAGTGCTGCTGGCAGCCACTGCCCTCATCTATGTCGGCCTCGGGCGTTCGGCCAGGGAGCGCGGTGCTGATCGCGCGACGGTGGCGGGGGCGGCACCGATCGCGGGTGCGTCCGCGGAGGGTGCCGTGAGTTCCGAGCCATCGCCTCTCCCGCGTCGTGACGAGCGGCCCACCCGTCCGGTGCAGGTGGCCGGGGGCACGGAGCAGACCGCGGTCGAGCCGGCCTCACCTGCCGAGGTTCAGGTCGATGCCGGGGTGCTGGACACGCCTTCCTCGAGTCGGGGGGCTGCAGGCGGCGTCGCACCGGTTGGCATGTTCGGGGCGCGTGGGGCGCTGTCCGCGCTCACGATTGCGGTTGGTCGCGGCCACAGCTGCGTGATTCGCAGTGGATCGCTCTACTGCTGGGGAGCAAACGACAAGGGGCAGCTTGGCGCCGGCCTGGCGGTCGCGGCGAGTCGTGCCCCGTTGCGAGCGCGAAGTGATGCTGCATTCGTCGCGGTTGCCGCCGGCGGCGCGCACAGCTGCGCGCTGGACGCGGGCGGGAGCACTTACTGTTGGGGAGAAAACGACGCGCAGCAGCTGGGCACAGGCACGCGGTTGCCTGAGACGAGTCCCGTGCGATTGGGTGGTGTGCCAGCATTCGTGGCGCTGCATGCGGGCACCGCGCACAGCTGTGGACTGACAGCCTCGGGTCGCGCGTATTGTTGGGGGGCGAACGACAAGGGTCAGTTGGGTAGCGTCCGCGTCGACGGTCGGCCACTGCCCGTCGACGTTGCCGATGAGGTTCGCTTCGTGGCGCTGGCGGCTGGCGGGCGGCACAGCTGTGGCCTCGACTCGCAAGGATCGGTCTGGTGCTGGGGCGCGAATGCGGATGGTCAGCTGGGAGACGGAGCGCGGGAGGCGCAGACCGTGCCGCGTCGCGTGGCGAGCGGCGAGCGCTTCACCGGTGTGGCCGCCGGCGGCGCGCACACCTGCGCAGTGAGCGATCGCGGCGAGGTCTGGTGTTGGGGAAACAACGATTTCGGCCAGCTTGGGCTGGGGGGGAGGCGGGCGCTGGCAAGCCCAGGCCGGGTCGTTGGCGACCAGCGCTTCCGCTCGGTGGCTCTGGGTGGGGCTCACAGCTGCGCGCGTACTGCGGCAGGAGAGGCATGGTGCTGGGGGAACAACGCGGCCGGCCAGTTGGGTGATGGCAGCGTGGAGACCCGAGATCACCCCGTGCGCGTGAGCGGCGGGCCCTTCGTCTCGCTCAGCGCCACCTTCGCGCATAGCTGCGGCATGCTCGCCGACGGTACCGTCGCCTGCTGGGGATCGAACGCCCAGTGGCAGCTTGGCGACGGTCGCCGCACGCCGGTTGCGCGCCCGCTGGTCGTCTCGCTTCCGTAAGCGGCGTGTTGCTGCCCTCGTGGTCCCCTCCATCCCTGACCCTTTCCCCCATGCTTCGCCGCTGCGCGCCTTCCTCCGCCACCGTTCCATGCGCCTGACCGTGCTGCTGGGCGGCGTCTCCGCCGAACGTGATGTCTCCCTGTCGTCGGGGCTCCGCATGGCGGCGGCGCTGCGCGAGGTGGGGCATGAGGTCACCTGCTTCGACCCGGCGTTCGGCGTGCTGTCGGCGGACACGGAGCGCGCGCTGCTGGCGGCGGGCGTGGGATCGCAGCCGCCCGCGCTGGCCGAACTGGCCGAGATGCGGCACCGCTCGCTGTCGTCGGCGTGGCTGACGCATGCGGCGGTGCTGGGGGCCGAGTGCGTGGTGCTGGGGCTGCACGGCGGGCAGGGGGAGGACGGCACGGTGCAGGCGGCGCTCGACCTGGCCGGCGTGCCGTACACGGGCAGCGGGCACCTGGCGAGCGCACTGGCCATGGACAAGCACCTCACGAAGATCGTGCTGCGGCACGCCGGGGTGCCCACGGCCGACTGGCTCATGGCACCGCCGCCGGGGCAGGCGATGGATGCGGCCGACGTGGAGCGCGTGGTGGGGTGGCCGGCGGTGGTGAAGCCGTCGCGGCAGGGCAGCACGGTGGGGCTGAGCATCGTGCACGCGGCGGAGGAGCTGGACGCCGCGGTGGCTGAAGCCTATCGCTATGATGACGCCGTGATGGTGGAGCGGTTCGTGCCGGGGCGGGAGTTCACGGTGGGAATCGTGGGGGGCGAGACGCTGCCGATCATCGAGATCGTGCCGGCCAAGGCGCTCTACGATTACGAGTGCAAGTACACACCGGGCATGGCGCAGGAGTTCGTGGCCGACCTGCCGCCGGAAACGGTGGCGCGGATGCGCGCGTATTCCCTGCAGGCGTTCTCGGCGTGCGGGCTGCGGGGCTACGGGCGGGTGGATTTCCGGATGGACCCGGACGGCGGCCTCTGGTGTCTGGAGTTGAACACGTTGCCGGGGATGACGCCCACCAGTCTGATTCCGCAGGCCGCGGCCGCGGCGGGTCTCTTGTTTCCCGCCCTCTGCGACCGCATCGTGCAGTTGGCGCGCGCGTAGCCGCGACGCGCACCGTCGCGACGGACCCCGTCGTTTCGCGTCGTTCCCCCGCCACCTCGCGCGCCTGCGCGCTGCCGTCCCTGCCCATGTCCTTCGCCCTGGCCGACGAGTACGAAGCCCAGCGCCGCAGCGCGCCGGCCGTGGTGTGGATCATCGGCCTGTGCGTGGCGGTGGCCTTCCTGCAGGAAACGATCCTGCGCGACGGCTTCGCGCGCGACTGGTTCGGCTACCACGCCAGCGACCTCGGCGAGCGGCGGCTGTGGAGCACGGTCACGTATATGTTCGTGCACGGCGGACTGCTGCACCTCGCCTTCAACATGTACATGCTGTGGGTGTTCGGCCGTCGCGTGGAGCGCGCGTGGGGGAGCACCACGTTCACGTGGTTCTACCTGTGGTGCGGCGTGAGCGGCTGGGCCTTCCACTGGATGTTCACGCCGCGCGCCGGCGTGCTGGTGGGCGCGTCGGCGGCGATCCTCGGCGTGGCGGTGGCGTATGCGTCGCGCTGGCCGGACGAGGAGCTGTACCTGTTCGGCATCGTGCCGATGAAGGTGCGCTGGCTGGTGGTGTTCATGGCCGCGCTCAGCTTCGTGATGGTGCTGGTGAACGCGGGGAGCGTGGGCGGTACCGCGTACGCGGCGCACTTCGGCGGCATGTTCGGCGGCTGGCTGTACCTGCGCACGCCGAACGCGCAGAGCATCGACCGCCTGCGCCGCCGCATCGCACCGGCGCCCGACTACGGCGACGAGACGCCGCGCGCCGTGCCGCGCCATTCGTCGCGCCCGCGCGATCGCGAGCCCGAGATCGACGACATCGTGGCGCAGAGCAAGGCGGCGATGGCGCGCACGCGTCCGCCGCAGGCCGCCCAGGCGGTGAGTGCGCCCGTCGCGCCGATCGGTCTCAAGGCGCAGCGCGCGGCCATGGACCTGCTGCTCGACAAGATCGCGGAGCAGGGCATGGACAGCCTCACGCGCGACGAGCGCGCGCTGCTCGAGGAGATGAGCCGGAAGCTGCGGGAACGGTAGAGGTCGGCTGCCGCGGTGAGCGAGCGCCGCTCGGCTCGCCAACCCGCGTCCCGCGCCGTATGCTGGGCGCATGTCTCCATCAGCTCGCCTGATCCGGCTCTGGTTCTCGTTCGACCTGCAGGTCAATCGCCGGGACTACCTGATCAGCGGCGTGCTGCTCGCCGCGCTCAAACTCCTTGGCGACTCGGCGATGCTCTGGTTGAGCACCGGGCGGCTGTGGGATGCTGCGTACTACCTGCAGCCCGTCCGCACGCTGCTCACGATCAGCCTGGCGGATGCGCCGCCGCTGCTGGTGCCGGCGCTCGCGGCGTGGACGCTGCCGTTCCTGTGGGTCGGCGTGAGCATGAGCGTGCGGCGGGCGATCGATGCGGGGACGTCGCCGTGGCTGGGGCTGCTCTTCTTCGCGCCGCTGGTCAGCTATCTCTTCTTCGCCGTGATGTGCATCATCCCGAGCGCGCCGCCGAGCGAGGCAGCGCGTGCGGACGACATCGTGTCGCGAAGCGGCTGGCCCGGTGCGCTGCGGGCCATCGCGAGCGGCCTCGCCATCAGCCTGGTCATGGTGCTGCTGAGCGTCTACGCGCTCGAGACGTACGGGCTCGCGCTCTTCTTCGGCACGCCCTTCGTGATCGGCGCGGTGACGGCATTCGTGTTCAATCGCGGCGCGCTCGCCACGCTGCGCGAGACGCTGCAGCTCGTGATGCTGACCATGGCGATCATTGCCGGCGTCGTGCTCATGGTGCAGCTCGAGGGGCTGCTCTGCCTGCTCATGGCCGCGCCGCTCGGCCTCGGCATCGCGGCCATGGGCGGCGTGCTCGGCCGCCGCATCGCGGTGCACGATCCGCAGCCAGCGCTCGGCCTGTGGGTGGGGCTGGCCATGTTGCCGGCGCTGGCCGTCGACGACGCACGTCAGCCGTCCACCGCGCTGCGCGAAGTGCGCTCGGCCGTGGAGGTGGACGCGCCGCCCATGGTCGTGTGGCAGCGCGTACTCGCCTTTCCGCCGCTCGCGGAGCCGAACGAACTGCTGTTCCGGCTCGGCATCGCGTACCCGCAGCGTGCGGAGATCAAGGGTACGGGCGTGGGCGCGATCCGCTACTGCGTGTTCTCCACCGGCCCGTTCGTTGAGCCGATCACGCACTGGGAGCCGGGCGTGCGCCTCGCGTTCGATGTCACGGCGCAGCCGGATGCGCTGCAGGAGTGGAGTCCGTACGCGCACGTGTCGGCGCCGCACCTCGACGGCTACTTCGCGTCGCGCCGCGGCGAGTTCCGGCTGGTGGCGCTGCCCGACGGCCGCACGCGCCTCGAGGGGAGCACCTGGTACGAGATGCAGCTGGAGCCGGCGGCGTACTGGGCGCTGATCGGCGACGTGATCATCGCGAAGATCCACGCGCGCGTGCTGGAGCATGTGCGCGATGTCGTGGAGGCGGATGTGCGTGGGGGCACGGGTGCACCGGCGCGCGGATCCTGATCCGCGCGCCTGGAGTGTGCGGGGCGCTGTCGGTCTCCTGCTCGCCCTGCTCACGCCCGCGCTCGCAGGCGCGCAGGGACTTCGCGGGCAGGTCATCGACTCGCTCGGACGACCGCTGTTCGCGGCGCTGGTCGTGGTGTCGTCCACCGACAGCGCGCGCAAGGCGGACACCGTGCGCACCGCGCGCGACGGCCGATTCACGCTCGAGAAGCTGCCGCCCGGTGCATACGCCGTCGTGGCGCGACGCATCGGCTATCGGGAATCCTCGCGCGCGGTGGCTGTGCGCGACAGCGTGGGCGCACGGGTGCTCCTGATGCTGCGCGAGACGGCGCCCGTGCTCGACACCGTGCGCGCGCGCGTGAATCACGACGCGTGTGCCAACAACACGCTCGACGGCTTTCTCTGTCGTCGCCAGGCGGGCATCGGCTACTTTCGCGACGCGCACGAACTGGCCGCGCTGAAGCCCGAACAGCTGCTCGATGTCGTGCGCGGGTTGCCGGGCATCCGGCCACGCAGCGGTCGCGCACCGGGCGGGCACATGGAAGAGGTGCCGGGGGTGCGTCCGAGCCGCTGCCTGCTGACGCTCGTGAACGGACGCCCCGACATCAGCGGGCGACGCTGGTGGACGGCGAAGGATGTGGTCGCGGTCGAGTACTACGATCACTGGAGCAAGATTCCACTGGATTACCGGCAGATCGCCGACAACGTGAGCTGCGACCTGATCGTGTACTGGCTGGTGACGGCGCCAGTCGGGAGGTGAGGCGCTCATGGCGTGGAGCACGCCGCGATGCGGCGACCGCGCACGTGCACGCGGGCGCGCTCACGGCACGCCCGTTCCGGCTCCCCCGACCGCGCTCGCCTGCACGTCGGCGCGTGGCCATATTTCCGGCATGCCCAAGCCTGAACTGCTCGAGAACTTCCCCAACCCGTACGCCGATCGCGACTACGAAATCGTGATCGAGACGAACGAGTTCACCTCGCTCTGCCCGCTCGGCGGGATCGAGAGCGACGCGACCGACCTGGACCTGCTCAAGGGCGGCGCGCCCGACTTCGCCACGATCCGGCTCACGTACGTGCCCGACGTGAACTGCGTCGAGCTCAAGAGCCTCAAGCTCTACTTCTGGAGCTTCCGCAACGACGGGATCTTCTACGAGCGCGCGGTCAATCGCATTCTCGACGACCTCGTGGCCAAGGTGAACCCGCGCCGCATGACCGTGGTGGGGGACTTCAACGTGCGCGGCGGGCTCAAGAGCGTGATCACGGCCAGCTGGCCGCCGCCGGCGCGCGGCTAGCCGCCCGACCGGACCGGACACTCCCACGTGACGCCGCCGCTCAGCTACGCGGAGTTCGCCCCCGGGGCGGCGGTGCAGGATCTGGTGCTCAGCTACTGGTGCCTCACGGTGCGCGAACGGCCCTGGCCCGCGTTCCGCCACGTGACCTGCCCGGATGGGTGCGTTTTGCTCTGGGTGACCCTCGTGCGCGGCGAGCCGGTGGCCACCCAGCTGCTCGGGCCGCGCCGCACGCCATACGCCGCCGAGATGGAGCCGGACACCCAGTGCTGGGGGATCCGCTTCCGGCCAGAAATGGGACCCGCCGCACTGGGTCGGCCCGCCATCTCGCTGCGGGATCAGGCCGGTCCGGCGCATCACTGGTTTGGTGCCGAACCAATCCGACGCCTGGAGCACGGCTTGTCGGCTGCCCTCGCGCCGCACGGCGCGACGCACGGCGGGACGCACGACGGGACGCACGACGCGGAGCCCGCCGAGCCGGCAGCGGCGCTGGTGTTCGACCGCTGGCTGTTCGACTCGGCGGACTCCACGCACCCGCCGGAGCCGGCCATTCGTGACACAGTGCGCGCCATCGTGGCGACAGCAGGGGGTCATCAAATAGGCACCATCGCCGATGTCGTCGGGCTGAGCATGCGGCACCTGCAGCGCGGTTTCAAGGACGCCGTGGGCCTGAGCCCCAAGGAGTACGCCATGCTCCGCCGCAGCCGGCACGCGCTGGCGTCGGCCTCGGCAAACGGGACGGGTGATGAACTCCTGCGCGTGGCGTGCGCGAGCGGATTCGCCGATCCGGTGCTGCTCGAGCGCGACGTGCGGCGCCTGCTACATGGCATGTCCGACGTCGTGCGGCAGCGCCTGCTCGCGGTCGCTGCGGACACGCTCGTTTCCTGAGCGCTCCTGGACGCTCCTGGACGCGGCCGTGGCGTCTGCCCGGCCCGTCTTCCCACGCGTGCGCGGGGGAGCCGGTTCCAAGGGCGACGCCCGCTAGATTGCCGGCGTGAGCGAACCTACCGATCCCATCGAAGACTTCACCGCGCCGCGCCGTCGATTCGACCTGCCGGCGGTGATCGCCCTGGCCGTGATCGCGTTGGCGGCCGGCCTGATCCTGAGCCGCAACGCCACGCGATCGGCCGCGGAACGCGCCGAGGCACCGCCGCGCCCCGACTGCGTGCGGTTCCCCGGCGCGTGCGACGAGACCGTGCCCGACGAACCGCCACCGGGACTGGCCACGCGCGCCGCCGAGGTGGGCTTCGCCGAGACGCGGTGGCGCGAGGCCTTTGAGGCCGGGCGCCGCACCGGCGTGATCCCCGACAAGGCGCTCACCGCACTGCGCGAGGCGCTCGGCACGACCGAATCGGCGGTGCGCGACGCGCGCGCGCTGGTGCACGCGTCGGCCACGAAAGCCGATTCCTTCGCGGCGGGTGGTGCGCTCGAGATCGCCTATGACAACCGTCTCGCCCTGCTGACGCGGGCCACCCGTCTGCTCGAGGACGCGCCCTCGCCCGTGTCGGGGTACGGCCAGCCGCAAATCGATGAGGGCACGGCCGTGCCCGCCGGCGCGGTCGTCTCGGTGCGGCTGCAGAGCGGGTCCGTGCGCGTGAGCGGCTGGTCGCACGACTCGGTGCACGTGACCGGTCGCCTCGCCCCGGGGGAAACCTGGGTGACGGAGCGAACGGCCGTGCTGCCGAGCGACACGGTGCGCGTGCGCGCCGAGGGGCTGCCGCGCGGCCTGTCGGCACCGAGCGAGCTGGAGATCCATGTGCCGCGCCGCGCCCGGCTGGTACTGCGCGCGGCGGCGGCCTCGCTCGTGGTGCGCGACCTCGACGCCCAGCTCGACCTCGCCACCGCGGCCGGCAACCTGCTGGTGGAGTCGGTGAGCGGGCCGGTGCGTGCCGAGACGATGCAGGGCACGCTCACGGTGGTGGGTCCGCTGCCTCGGCTCGAGGCGTCCACGTCGAGCGGTGCGCTGGTCGCGAGCGTGCCGTACGACACGACGACGGTGGGTGAGGAACAGGTGGTGACGCGGCGACCCGGCGTCACCATGCCCTTCGGCGAGGTGATCCTGCGCAGCGTGAGCGGGCGCATCACCTTCGACGCGCCGGCGGTGGGGCGCGCGCTCGTGAGCAACGTACGCGGCGATGTGCGGTTCGCGGCCGCGCCGCTGCTGGGCAACACCCTGCACGTGACCTCGCACGCGGGGCTGACCACGGTGGCCTGGCCGGACGCCGTGTCGGCGCTGCTCGACGCCTCGTCGTACAAGGGTGGGGTGCGCGTGCCGGCGCGCGGCGATTCCGTGCGTGGCCGGGTGGTGGTGCGGGCCGTGCGCGGCGATGTGGCGTTCGAGGCGCTGCCGCCGAACTGATGGGTGGGTCGTTGGTACCGGCCCGCGAATCCGATCCCCCGCGGCGGGGGCTGGCAGGGCGGTGGCGGAGGGGTTATTTATCGCGTCTTGGCTTCGCGTGTGCGGCGATCTGCAGGCGCGATGTCTGGCTCGGCTAGGTAGCTCAGTTGGTAGAGCAGCGGACTGAAAATCCGCGTGTCGGGGGTTCGATTCCCTCCCTAGCCACTGTCACGTTCGGGACCACATCACTGCACCATGCACAACGCGGCGCCTGCATCCGATGCAGGCGCCGCGTTGTCGTTGCGGGAGTCGCGCGCGTTACTGCGTGACCTGCGGGACACACGTCATCCCGCCCAGCCAGCCTCGCTTGAGCAGCGGGATGCCCTTCGGGTGGTCGAACTCCACGACCACCGGCACGGCGTCCTTGCCCTTGGCGGCCCATTCCACGCGACCATCCCCGTCGAAGCGCGTGGCCTGCGCGACGAGCCGGAAGAGCGCCCATTCGCCCGTGGCGGAGGCCACGGTGACCGGCTTGTTGCGCTTGAACGTCGCGTCGAGGCGCGCCTCGCGACCGGACTCCGATGGCCACACGATCTCGTTGCGCGGTGTGCGCGCGTCGAAGCGCGCGTCGTTCGCCCCGTGGCGCAGCAGCAGCTGCGGCGTGGCATCGGAGGTGATGCCGCGCGCCATCCAGCGCAGGCGCAGCGTGGTGGCGTTGTCGGGGAAGAGCGCGGTCGACACCTGCGACGCGCGGTTGAAGAAGGCCAGGAAGTTGGCCGACAGCGCGACGCCATCGACGGGCTTCGCGACGTACGCGGCGCCCTGCTTCTCGAGGAACGGTGCGAGCCGCTCCTGCTGGAACGCCGCGATCGCGCCGGTACCGGGCACGAAGAGCGCGGTCACCTCGGCGATCGAAGCCTCGTCCTTCGCGTCGGGGCTGAACGGGAACTTGGCCAGCACGGGCCCCATGGTGGAGCAGAGCGCGCGCCCGCGCTCGTTGAGCACGGCGGCGAGACGCGCGGCCTCGGCGGCCCCACCGCCGCCGCCTGCGGGCACGGGCGCAGGTACCGGCGCGACGGCCACTGCTCGTGGTGCCGGTGCGCGGGTGTTGCTGGCGGTGCGCAGCACGCCCTCCACGCCGCTGATCGGCGCGGTGAGCAGCTGTTCCACGGCGCTGGCGATCGGCGCCGCTGATGGGGTGAGCGTGAAGCCCTGCGCCACGCGCCGCGCCGAAACGCGCGCCCGGGTCACGTCGGCACCCGCCGCCTGCGCGGCCTGCGACATCGCCTGCGCCGAGGCGGTGTCGACCACGGGCGGCATGTTCTGCACCTGGGCGAGCGCCGCCTGCAGGCCGAGCAGTCCCTCCATGTACGGCTGGTTCTTGTCCGACACGAACTTGTCGGTCACCGCGGGAGGCGTCACCTCGTGCACCGGCTGGAACACCGCGCGGATGGCCGAGTCGGCGTCGGTGTTCACGGCCACCGTGCGCAGCACCTGCAGGATCGGCGACTGCGCGCCGGAAAGGATGTCGAGCTTCTGCGCCGCGTCCGCCACGTTGGTGGGGCGCACGATCGTGGCGGACTGCACCACCTGGCGCCAGGCGCGCGCGTAGTCGTCGAGATACCGGTCACGGATCGCGGCGATGATCGGTTCGCGATCCACGGCGCGCGACGCGGTGGCCTCGCCCACGACCCACGTCTCGCCCTGGAAGAAGCGATCGGAGTTGCGGAACGCGTCGGCCATGAAGGCGGCACCCTGTGCCGAGAACGCACCGGGCACCTGCGGCGTGGCGGAGAGAATGCCGGGCGCCTGCGGCACCGCGACGGCGGGCACTTCGGCGTTCGCTTCGGCGAGCATGTTCACGTAGATCTGCTCGCCGCCGGTGTAGCCGGCGAGGAACTCGCGCGCACGCGTCACGAGCGGTGCGTCGGCCGCGGTGGGGAACGGATTGTAGGTGGGCAGCGTGGCGGCGTAGTACTCGAACTGCTGCCGCGCGAGTCCGGTCACGTCGGCGTCGGTCTCGATGCCGCGCTGCCAGCTGGTGAGCAGCACTGGTGCGAGAAACTCCGGCGTGCTGCGCTCGGGCTCGGCGGTGGTGATGAGATAGCCCTTGAGCCAACCGTACGTGGTGCCGTAGTCGTTGGTCGGCCCCGGCGACGGCGGCAGCGCCTTCAGCGAGTCCACGATGGCAGTGAAGGCGTCGTCGAACAGCTGGCGCTTGAAGCCGGCGTACCACACCGGTCGGGCGGCCTGCACGACGGCGTCGCCCTGCCAGAGGCCGAGCCGGAGGTGCCAGGGCGGTCCCTCCGCCGCGTAGGCGCCGACGGTGTCGAGCTGCGCGCGCAGGGCATCGAGGCGACGGAGCGCCTCGGCCGACGGGAGGGCGAGCGTGCCGGGGGCCGACTGCACCACCGGGAGCTCGGCGACGCTCTGGGCCGCGTCGGCCACGCGCGCGGCGAGCGCGCGATTGCCGACCCATGACGTGGTCACGCCCACGAGGAGCAGCAGCGAGGCGGCCATGGCCGCGCCGAGCAGGATGCGCCGCGACTGCTGCACCCGCACGCCGCCGTGCGCCACGGAGGCGGCGCCGCCGTCGGCGAGCACGACGTCACGCAGGAAGCGCTCGAGAAACGTCCACTGCGGAATGCGGCGGGTGCCGCCGCTGGCGGCGGGTGCCGGTGTGCTGGCGGCCGCCGTGGGCGCGCGGAAGATCGAGGTGGCGTCGCCGGCCATCGGGGAGGCGGCGGCGCGGGCCGCCGTCGGCGCCGCGACGTCGGCGACCACGATCGGGCGGGCGCCGGTGAAGTAGAAGCCACGCAGCTGCGGGCTCGAGCCAAGCTGTGTGGGGCGGCAGAGTTCGATGAGGAACGACTTGGCCGGGGCGAGCAGCTTGCGCATCTCGCGCGGCAGCTCGTAGGCCGAGTAGCGGCGCTCGAGCGCAGTGTCGCGCCCGAGCAGGTCCACGCGCCGCGCGGCGACGGCGTTGATCAGCTGCTGGAAAGCCGCCTCGAGGCGCGGTCCGAGCCGATCGGCGTGGTTGCCGGTGTCGGCGGCGGGATCGAAGGGAAGCGTGGCGCCAAGCGGCGCGCGGACCTCGTCGTTGGTGAAGGCGGCGGCCCAGGCCTCGAAGTGCGGAACGCGGTCCATCTTCGTGAACACCACGTACACCGGGAGTGCGAGGCCGAGTTCACGGGACGCTTCGGCAAGCCGCTGGCGCATGAGTGTGCCGAGCGTGGCAAGTTGCTGGCCGTTTCCGCCGGTGTAGAACAGGTCGCACGGCACGCACACCACAGCCGCGCGCGGCGGTGCTTCGCCCTGACCCATGGCGGCCGCGGCCCGCGGCGCGCGCAGGGCGCGCAGCACCCTGCCCCAGCGGGTAGCGTCGGTGAGCAGCTTGCTGGTCAGTTCCACCACGATGGCCTGCTGCATGGCCCAGACGTTGGCGGTCACCGTGGGGGTGGGCGCGTCGGTGGGCTGGGCGGGCGCCTGGCCGGCGAGCAGCTCCGGATCGCCGCCGGAACGGGCGACGAGCGAGGTCTTGGTGGCACCCTCGGGCCCGAGCACGAGCACGAGCGGGCGACTGGTCAGGTTCTTCTTCGGCAGGCGCGAGCGGGCGCTGCCGATGGCGAGCAGGACGTCGTCGCCGGTGTCGATGACCGGCTCCTCGTCCTGCGGCCGCAGGTACCACAGGATGGCGCCGGCGGCGATGAGTCCGAGCAGCACGAGGCCGATGCGCAAGCCCCATTGGGCGGTCGGCTCGAGCGCGACGGCGCGCTCGAGCACGACCAGCACGAGCAGGAAGACGAGCAGCGCGAGGGCAGCGAAGAGCCAGCGGAGATACGGCTTGCGAGGCGCCATGGGGAGGTCGGTGGCGTTCGGTGGGCGAGCCGATGCTGCGGGCGCGTCAGGCGCTGCAGCGGTGGTCGCGAAGGCGGGCGGTCAGCGGTCGGACGGTGCGACGGCAGCGGCGAGTGCGCCGATGTCGCGCGTCTCGGCGCGCAGCAGGTAGGCGTAGGCCCCCCAGAGGGCCAGCAGCAGGACGGCACTGACGGCGGCGCCGACCGCGAGTCGCCGCAGCCAGGGGTCGCGCGCGTCCACCCGGTCGTCGGGGGGGCGCCAGGCGGGCGCGAGCTCACCCGCGGGACCGCGCAGCCGCGACAGGCGCTCGGCGAGGCGCGAGGTCACGGCGTGCAGCGCGGCCGGATCGCCGGCGCCGTATTTGCCGCGGAAGCCGAGCAGGAGGCAGAGCTGGTGGACCTCGAGCAGGTCGGCCAGTTCGGGGGCATCGGGGCGGGCGAGCAGCTGATCCACGTGCTGGAAGAACCATTCGCCGCCCATGTGGCCGCCGAAGAGTTCGTCCTGCAGGGGGCGTCGCGCCCAGTCGGCGAGCACCGGCGAGCCGAGGTTGAGGACCGATTCGTCGAGAAAGGCGACGACCGCGAAGATCGCGAGACGCGCGTCAGCGGTGGAGAAGCCCATGGCGAGGGCGTCCTGCTCGGCGGTGGCGAGCAGCTGCTGCATCTGGGCGCGGAAGACGCCGGCATCGGTGACCGGCTGCCGATTCGACCGCACGCGCAGCACCGCGGTGAGGGATTCCTGCAGGGCGCCGGCGAGGCGACCCGGCGAGGGGAGGGACGTGACGCTCACTGAGGGCCTCGGGGGATCACTGCGGAACGAGGACGGCGACCTCGACATAGGCGCCGGGGAGCGCTTCGGGGACATACACGCCGATCTCCCGCGCGTCGGCGAGCGAGATGGCGCACGGCCCGGTCATGGTGAGTTCGAAGTACGCGAGATCGGCGCGGGGGGCGAGGCCGGTCGGCGGCACGGGGATGTGTTCGGTGGGCAGCCCGTTGAAGGCGCGGCGCACCAGTTCCAGCACGAACTTGGCCGCGCAGGTCTTCGTGAGGCGCTGCACGCGATCGATCAGTTCGGCCGCCCCGACATCGGCGCGCACGGCGAGGAACCAGCGGGCGCCGGGTTCGAAGCAGCGCGGATCGGAGACGGTGGCCGTGTGCAACACATCGCTGACGCGCTGCAGCGGGACCACGACGGCGCGGGCCGAGATGACCACATCGAGATGCCGCTGCACCTGGCGTTCGAGGGCGTCGAAGCAGTGCGTGAGGTCGTCGTGGTCGTAGGCGACGAGATCGCGCGGGTGCGTGTCGATGGAGAAGGTGCAGAGCGCGCCGGCGAGCTGCGCGAGTTCACGGTACAGACGCTCGGGGTGCGCACGCCGCGTGCGCAGCAGGTGGCGGAGTGGCGCGTCGGCGGAGCGCACCGCGTGCAGCAGCCACCGCGTGGCCAGCTCGTTGCCCACATAGGCGGCCACGCCCCCCATGGCGGACGAGGGAGCCTGCTGCAGGGCGGCGGCCAGCGCGGCGCCCTTGCCCTCGAGCAGTGCGACGGTGCGGCGCAGCAGGTCGAGCAGCCGTTCGCTGCCGCCGATCTGCAGCGTGGGCGGGATGTACTGCGCGTCGACTTCGTATTGGCCGCGTCCGTCGCGCTTCACGCGCGCGATGGGCAGCGAGACCACCTCGTCGGTGACTTCCTCGTCGAGCAGGAAGTGCAGGTTGCGAATCGCGAACCGCAGCGGGAGCGGGTCGGCGCCCGTGGTTTCGTCGGGCACCACCGACTCGACGGCGCGGAAGCGCTGCGCCGGTGCGGCGCCGCCGCGTCCATCGGCCTGCACGTTCGAGCTGTCGCCGCGCCATCGCGGCAGGGCGAGGTGCACCACATGCGCGTCGCGCGTGGGCGAGAAGCGGTCGGCCAGCGCGAGCGCGGGCGGCGCCTCGTCGGCGTCCGGCACGTCGAACGCGGTGCCATCGGGGAGCACGCCGCGCGCGTGGGCCAGCAGGAACGTGCCGTTGCGCAGCGCGTCGGGGTCGAGTGTGATCGCCGACAGCCCGTAGGCGAACGGAAAGAGCAGGCCCATCGTGTGGATGGTCTGCTCTTCGAGATAGCGACGCTGCGCCTGGAAATGCTGCGGCGTCAGGTGCATGCCGTCTTCCCAGACGACACGGCGTGACGGAGCGGCGATCAGCGGCATGCCCGGGGGGCGGACTCGACGAGCGAGTGTCGGGGCGAGCGCATCAGGGGCGGGTCGAAGGCGGGGATGCGGAGGGGTTCACGTTGCGTCCGGGTCCGGCGGCGTGAAGTATTGGACAATACACCCAATCATGTGCCTTCGCATCCACGCGATGCGTTCCCGCCTTCCTGCCGCACCTCTCCCATGAGCCTCGACTTTCACGCCCGATACCGCCTGTTGAAGTGTGTGTCGGTCGATGGTGCCCTGCGCACACACAGCGCGCAGGAGGTGGCGACCGGGCGCGTGGTCATGGTGCACCTGCTCGAGGGGGCGGGACCGGACGCCGAAGCGGCGATGCAGGCGCAGGTGGCCCGATTGACGGGCGTGGACAAGCAGCGCGTGCTGGAGCTGACGGCGATTCCGACCGGACTCGGCGTGGTGACCGAGTACGTGCCGGGGATGGGGTCGTTCCGCGAGTGGCTGGCGCAGCGCGCCGCGGCGAGTGCCCCGACGGTGGAGGCGCCGTCGGTGGTTGCGCCGCCTGCACCGCCCGTTGCCGCCGCGCCGAATGAGGCTGCGCCACACGAGATCGCGCCGCACGAGATCGCGTCAATCGCGCCCTCGCCAAGCGAGCCGGCGCAGACCCCCGGCGCGTTCACGGCCATGTTCGGGGCGCTGGGACGCCCGTCCGCGCCGGTGCTCGACGTCACCCCGCCCGTGCCGCCCGTGCCGCCCGCGCCGCCCGCGCCGCCCGCGCCAGCCGTGCCCGTCGCCCCGGCCGGGGAGCCGGAGCCGCCCCCGGTCGCCGCGGCGGCCCCCGGCGAGTTCACGCAGCTCTTCGGCAAGCTGTCCATGCCGCAGGCACCAGCGCCCGAGCCGCCTGCACCGGTGGTGCCCGCACCGGTGTCGCCCCTCGCGCCGCCGCCGGTGGTGCCGCCGCTGACGATGGAGCGGGCCGTGACGCCGCCACCCCCCGCGCCGCCGCTCGCCGGTCCCCCACCAGTCGCGCCGCCGCTCACGCTCGAGCGCGCCGTCACTCCGCCGGTGCGCCCTGTGACAGCGCCGGCGCCCGGCGAGTTCACCCGCATGTTCTCGGCCCCGCAGACCGCGGCGCCGCTCCCCGAGCGATCGGCGGCCTCGCCGCTGTCGGCCCCGCCGCCGGTGCCGCTCGACCGGTCACCGCTCGCCGCGCCGCCAGGCGCTGCCGCCACACCGAGTCCCTCTCCGTGGCCCTTCGCCGCGCCGCAGGCGCCGGCGGCACCCATGCCGGCGACGCCGCGTCCGCTCGCGTCGTCCCCTGCGATGCCGTCCGGAATGCCGCCGGCGGTCCCGACCTCGCCGCTCGCGGTACCGCCCGCTCCGGGCGGCGCGCCGAGCACCCCAGGCAGCGCGCCGCTGTCGCCGGCCGTGCCGTCGGTCGTCCCGCCGCCGATCTTCAAGGACGCCGGCGCGAGCCCGCTCTCGGCGCTTGGTGCCACGCCACCACCGGGGAGCGCGGCGGGTGCCAGCGACTTCACGCGGCTGATCCGCAGTGCGCCCGCGCCGGTGGTGCCGGCGCCGCCCGCGCCGCCCGCACCGGCGGCGCCTGCCAAGGCCTAGCGGAGCGTGCCGATCGGGCTGATCGTGGTGATCAACGCCGTGCTGCTCATCGCCGTGGTGCTGGTGGTGCTGGTGCTGCGCCGTCCGGCACCCACGGTGCCGACGGTCCCGGCGGTGCCGACGGCCCCCGCCGTGCAGGCCCCGCAGCTGCCGGCGCCAGCCCCGCAGTAGGTCGCGCTGCCGCTGGCCGAGCAGCCGCTGGCAGAGCAGCCGCTGGTGGCGCGGCCGCGACTACCGCAGCACGATGACGAGCTCGAAGCGCGCGTTGACCAGCTCCGCGGGCACGTAGACGGCAAGGTTGCGGGCCTGCTGGATGGCGTCCCAGGCGCCGCCGGCCTTGCGCAGGGCGAAGTACTGGAAGTCGAGCTTGACCGGCACCGCGGGCGGGGGTGAGGACACGTGCGCCAGCTCGAGCCCCGGGAGCGCCTGGCGGATGAGGGTGTCGACCACATCGGCCGAGCCGACCTTGCACCCCTGCATCACCTTGGGAATGAGCTCCTGCTGGCGCAGCGGTGCGCTCACCGCGAGGAAGAGCTGCGGCGCGTCGAGCCACGAGGCCTGCTCGATGGCGACGGCGTGCAACGTGGGGCGCACCGGCTTGAGCGGGAGCGACACGGCCGTGTCGACGACCGCGCCGTCGAGCAGCGCGTAGAGCCGCCGCTCGAGTTCGGCGAAGCCTTCGCCGAGCCGCAGGTGGTCGTAGGCCGGCAGCGACCGCGCGTCGGCGTTGGCGTCGAAGGTGGACAGCGCGCCCACGAGCGCCAGCATGGCCTCCCACAACTCGGCCGGGTGGCCGCGTCGCACCTCGCTGAGGTGGCGCAGGATGGGGTAGTGCGTGTTGAGCGTGTAGAGCAGCCAGAAGCTGCCCACATCGGCAACCGAGAAGTCGGCGAGCCCCTGGTTGCGCTGGCGCCGGCTGCCGGAGAGCGCACTGCTCTTGGCCGAGAGCCGTTCCACGAGTCGGCGCGCGAGCGCGAGCAGCGACGGGCTGGCGGCGAGGTCGAGCAGCGGCGGCACGAACGCCGGATCGAAGGACAGCTCACCGGAGGTGGCGCGCGCGATGCGCGCGATCGGGAGCGTCGTGACGCCTTCGGTACTCTCGCCTTCGAGGATGAGCCGGAGGCTGGGCGGCGCCACCTGAATGGGGCGCTCGGTGAGGCCGGTGGTCTCATCGCGCATGAGGTGCTCGTCGGCGTGCCAACGGGCGCGATCGCGCTCACCCTGTCGCGCGACGTTGCGCGCGCCCGGCCGGTACTCCGGGACGGCAAGATACGCGAGCAGGGTGCGCTGGTCGGGCGCGAAGGCATCGGCGAGCTGTCGCGGTGACGGCGTGGCGCCGCTGGCGGGCACGTCGAAGAGCAGTCCGTCGGGGAAGCGACCAGCCGCGGCGGTGAGCACGAGTGTGCCACCGGCGAGTGCCTCGTGATCGAACGCGAGGCGCGAGACGCCCCATGGGCAGAACGTGAGCGCACCCACCTGGAAGGCGAGCGTTTCGTCGTGATGGCGGTCCTGCGCCTGCAAGTGCTGCGGCGTGAGGAGCACACCTTTCGTCCAGAGGACCGGCTGCAAGCGAGTCATGCGGTAACGTACGCGCCGGGCGACGGGAGGCAACACGGCACCGGAGTCACATTCTCGACCATCTGCTTGACAAGTCGGGTGCCGGAGGGGACGTTAGGCGCCTGCATCACCTTCCCGCCGCCGCCTCCTCCCCCACACAATTTCCTGCGCCGGAGCACGAGCATGGCTGACAGTACCCAAAAAAAACTTGAACGCGTTCGACCGCCCCGCATCCAGATCTCGTATGAGGTCGAGACGGGCGGCGCGATCGAGATGAAGGAGTTGCCGTTTCTCATGGGCGTGCTCGGCGACTTCAGCGGCAATCCCGCCGAGCCGCTGGCGCGCCTGAAGGACCGCAAGTTCGTGGAGATCACGCCGGACAACTTCGACGACACGCTCGCGAGCATGAAGCCGCGCCTGCAGTTCTCCGTCGAGAACAAGCTGAGCGAGGACGCGGATGCGCCGAAGCTCGGCGTCGAACTGAACTTCCGCAGCATGGACGACTTCTCGCCCGACGCGGTGGCCCGTCAGGTGAAGCCGCTGCGCGAGCTGCTCGACCTGCGCACGGAGCTCTCGAACCTGCGCGCGAACCTGCAGACGAACGAGAAGCTGGACGAAGTGCTGCAGGAGACGCTGGGCGATGCCGACAAGATGGCGAAGCTCAAGGCCGAACTCGGTCTGGAGAGCTGAGCCATGGCCGAAGCACAGAAGGCGGCCGCGCAGGCCGTCACGACCGATGCGGACCTGTCGCTGCTCGACCAGATCGTCGAGCAGGGCAAGCTGGGCAAGGACGTGGAGTCGAAGGGCCGGGGCAAGGACCTGGTCAAGCGCTTCGTGTCCGAAGTGCTCGAAGGCGCCATCACGATCAACCGCGACACGGAGTCGATGATCAACGCGCGCATCGCGCAGATCGACCACCTGCTGTCGCTGCAGATCAACGAGATCATGCACCACCCCGACTTCCAGAAGCTGGAGGGGTCGTGGCGCGGGCTGCAGTTCCTGCTCAAGCAGAGCGAGACGAGCAGCATGCTGAAGATCAAGGTGCTCAACGTCTCGAAGAAGGACCTGCTGCGCGACCTGCAGCGCGCGCCGGAGTTCGACCAGAGCGCGCTGTTCAAGAAGGTGTACGAGGAGGAGTACGGCGTCTTCGGCGGCACGCCCTTCGGCGCGCTGGTGGGCGACTACTACTTCGACAAGAGCGGCCAGGACATCGAGCTGCTGGAGAAGATCTCGAACGTGGCGGCGGCGGCGCATGCGCCGTTCATGACGGCCGCGTCGCACGAGATGATGAACCTCGAGAGCTGGTCGGAGCTCGACACGCCGCGCGACCTCGCGAAGATCTTCGACAGCACCGAGTACGCGAAGTACAAGGCGTTCCGCAACTCGGAGGATGCGCGCTACGTGGCGCTGACCGCGCCGCGCGTGCTCATGCGGGAGCCGTACGGCAGCGCGACGGTGCCGATCGAGGCGTTCAACTACGAGGAGCGCGTGGACGGCTCCAACCACGACCACTACTGCTGGGGCAACGCGGCGTACACGCTGGCGGCGAACGTGAACAAGGCGTTCGCGTTCTACGGCTGGACGGCGTCGATCCGCGGTGTGGAGAGCGGCGGGCTCGTGGAAGGGCTGCCCGTGCACAACTTCCGCACGGAGTCGGGCGAGATCGCGATGAAGTGCCCGACGGAGGTGCAGATCACCGATCGGCGCGAGAAGGAGCTGGCCGATCTCGGCTTCGCGCCGCTAGTGCACCAGAAGGGCACGGCCAACGCGGCGTTCTTCTCGGTGCAGTCGGCGCAGAAGCCCAAGGTCTACGACGACCCGAACGCGTCCTCGAGCGCCCGGCTCTCCGCGCAGCTGCCGTACATCTTCTCGACGTCGCGCTTCGCGCACTACCTCAAGGTGATGATGCGGGACAAGATCGGCGGCTACACCTCGCGCGGCGAGACGGAGTCGTTCCTGAACCGCTGGATCCAGAACTACGTCGCCCCGACGAATGCGCCGGCGTCCATGAAGGCGAAGTGCCCGCTGGCCGAGGCGCGGATCGACGTGGTCGAAGTGCCCGGCAAGCCCGGCGTGTATCGCGCGATCGCGTTCATGAAGCCGCACTTCCAGCTCGACGAACTCAGCGTGTCGATGCGCCTCGTCGCCGACCTGCCGGCGGCGGCGAAGTAAGCAGGTCCCGCAGGATCCCGCAGTCCTCGCGCAGTCACGTCCCGACCTTTTTCCGGAGTTTGCACCATGGCATTCGATACGTTCCTGTTCCTCGATGGCGTCGTGGGTGAGTCGACGGCCGTCATCGATCCCAAGCCGAACGGCCTGAAGGGTCCGCCGTGCGAGATCTTCAGCTTCAGCTGGGGCGCGAGCAACCCGACCACGGTCGACTCGCGTGGTGGCGGCCTGGCCGCGGGCAAGGTGTCGATCAGCAGCTTCAACGTGATGAAGAAGACGGACGACACGAGCCCCGTGCTCATGCAGTACTGCTGCGCCGGCCAGCACATCGCGAAGGCGAGCGTCATCATGCGCAAGGCCACCGGCACGGATGGCAAGCAGCAGACCTTCCTGCAGTACGACTTCGAGGACGTGATGGTCGAGAGCATCCAGTGGTCGGGGTCGAGCGGCGGCGATGACACGCCGACGGAGTCGATGTCGCTGGCGTTCGCCAAGGTCACCGTGACGAACTACAAGCAGGACATGAAGGGCGCGATGGTGAAGGGCTCTGGCGCGTCGTGGGACCTCACGAAGGTCACGGCGTAATCCATGAGCGCGTCTTCCACCTCCGCGCATGCGTTGTTCACCAGCGGCCGGCTGGAAGACGCCATCACGCAGCTGGGCGCCGAGTTGCGCGAGCATCCCACGGACGCCCAGCGGCGGAGTTTCCTGTTCGAGCTGCTGTCGCTGGCGGGCCAGTACGACCGGGCCGCCAAGCAACTCGATCTGCTGGCCTCCGCCAGTCCCATGGCGGAGGCGGGCGCGTCGGTCTATCGCGCCGCGCTGCAGGCCGAGCGTGTGCGTGAGCACATGTTCGAGAGCGGCGACTTTCCGCAGGGGGCAGCCCCCGCGCCGGTCGCCGGCACGTGCAATGGCACCCCGTTTTCGTCCATCGAGGACGCCGATCCCAGAGTCGGCGCGCGACTCGAAGTCATGGCGGGCGGCCGCTATCTCTGGATGCCGTTCGCGCACCTCGCGTCGGTGGTCATCGAGGCGCCGACGCGACTGCGCGATGTGCACTGGCTGCCGGCGCGCATCGCCACGGGACCGTCCGTGAAGGACATGGAACTGGGGCAGGTGCTGCTCCCCGCCCTCTCGCCGGCCGCGTGGCGCCAAACCGATGCGGAGCTGCGCCTGGGACGGGCCACCGACTGGGAGGAGCTGCCGAGCGGTGAGTTCGCCCCGGTGGGCCAGAAAATGCTCCTGATCGACGAGCAGCATGTTCCGCTGGCCGACGTGCGCGAGTTGACCTTCGGGTCGGCGTAACGCGCCGTGGGGTCGGGCCGCCCTCCGCGCGGCTGGCTACCCGGTCCCCGACTGCTGTGTGAACCGGATGGACCGCGCCCGCGGCCCCCATCGTGTCCTTTCCGCGTCTCGCCCGTGAGTGTCGCTGGATGCCTGTGAACACCGAACTGCTGACCGCGCTGCTGAACCCGATCCCCGGCGACAATCCGTCGGGGGCGGACCTGCGCTATGACGCGCGCATCGACGCGATCAAAGACGCCAGGCGCGAGGACCCCTATCACGAGGATCCCAGCCAGCGGAAATACGCCGACTGGCAGGTGGTCATCAGCGGCCTCACGCCGCTGCTCGCGAAAGAGACGAAGGACCTGCAGTTCGCGGCGTGGCTGACCGAAGGCCTCGTGCGGAAGCAGGGGTACGGCGGACTCGCCACCGGCCTGTCCGCGCTGCACGGCTTCCTCGCCCAGTTCTGGGACACGTGCTACCCGCTGCCGGAAGACGACGACCTCGAGCTGCGCGTCGGCCCGCTGGAGTGGGTGGGTGGCAACCTGGCGATTCCGCTGCGGCTCGCGCCCTTCGGCAGCGCGCCCTTCTCGTTCCTCGACCATCAGCTCTCGCGCACGATTCCCTCCGAGTCCGAGGCCGACGGCGACCGGGCCAAGCTCGCCGCCCGCGCCGAGGCGCTGGAGCAGGGACGCATGGCGCCGGAAACCGTCGATGCCGCGATCGACGCGATGAACAAGGGCACCGTGCGCGCCGTCCTGGCCGATGTGCTGGCGGTCAAGGAGGCGCTGGCCGCGCTGGAGACGATCGCCGACGAGCGCTTCGGCCGCGACGCGCCCTCCTTCCTCCCGCTGCGCAACGCCGTCGATGACATCCATCGGCTCGGCAGCACCATCCTCGCGGCGAAGCTCGAGACCGATCCTGATCCCCTCGAGATCGAGGAGGAAGGCGAGGCCCCGGAGAGCGGTGCCCCGTCGGATCCCTCCGCGCCCATGACGCCGGAGCCGACCGGCCGCGCCGACGCCGCCAGTCGCATCGCTGTCGTGGCGAAGTGGTATCGCAAGGAGGACCCCACGAATCCGGCGCCGTACGCGATGGTGCGCGGTTTCCGCTGGGGTGAACTGCGCGTGAACGCCCCGGAGCTCGATCCGAAGCTGCTCGAGGCCCCCCCGACCGCGATGCGCTCGCGGCTCAAGGGGCTGATGCTCGATGGCAAGTGGGCCGACCTGCTCGAGCTGGGGGAATCGCTCATGGCCACGCCCCAGGGACGCGGCTGGCTCGACCTGCAGCGCTACGCCCTCACGGCCTGTGCCAACCTCGGCGCCGGCTACGATCCGGTCGCAGCCGTGATTCGCGCGGAACTGCGCGCGCTGCTCGCGGCCGTGCCGACGCTTCCGGAGATGACCTTGATGGATGACACCCCGACGGCCAACGGTGAGACGACGGAATGGCTGGCGTCGGACGGGCTCCTGCCGCCGCCGGTGGACGAAGCCGTCGCGCCGGTCGATGGCGACGAGGGCGCCGACGTCGAGGCCGAGGACGGCGCCGATGTCCTCATGGACGCGCTCGACGACGACCACCGGACGGCCGAGCAGGGGGGACTCGCCAAGGTGCGCCGTGGGCGCGTCCGGGCGACCGGTCGGGATCCCTTCGAGCTGGCCCGCCAGGAGCTGGCGCACGGCCGCCCCAATCGCGCCATCGAGCTGCTCGTCACGGAACTGCAGCGGGAGCGGTCGCCGCGCGGGCATTTCGTGCGACAGACGCAGATCGCGTACATCATGGTCGAGGCGGGGCTCGATGCAGTGGCGCACCCGATCCTGCAACGGCTCATCGAGACGATCGACGAGAAGGGACTGGAGCAGTGGGAGGCCGGCGCGCTGGTCGCGCAGCCCATGGCGCTCATGTGCCGCGTCATCGATCGGACCGAGGGTGACGCCAGCGAACGGTACCAGCTCTACCTGCGCGTGTGCCGACTCGATCCCCTGCAGGCGCTCGCATTGCAGGCGCGCTGACGGAGACGCCGCGCCATGGCCAGAACCGAACTCGACCGCGCCGTCCAGCCGTCGCTCCTGGATCGCCTCACCGACCTCGAGCCGACCGCGATCGCCGACCCGGCGACCAGCCGGGATGCCTCGGAGCGCGCGTACCGGATCGCCGTGCAGCGCGATGTCGAGTTGCTGTTGAACACGCGCCGGACGATGATTCGCGCGGACGTCGGGCTCCCCGAACTCCAGCAGTCCGTGCATCAGTACGGCCTGCCCGATACGTCCGGCCTGACCTTCTCGAACGTCGAGGGGCGGAAGCAGCTCACCGATGACATCGCCGACACGCTTCGGCGCTTCGAGCCGCGCCTCGCCAACGTCGTGGTGCGGCTGATCGACGCGAACCAGGTCTCCACCCCGCAGGTGCGCTTCTCGATCTCGGCCACGCTGCGCATGGATCCGAGCCCGGAGCAGATCGTCTTCGACACGGTGCTCGAGATCGCCAGCGGCACGTACGACGTCGCGGGTGGACGCTGATGCAGGACGACCTGCTGCTGTACTACGAACGGGAGCTGACCTACCTCCGCAAGCTCGGGGCGGAGTTCGCGCAGCGTTATCCGAAGGTCGCGTCTCGGCTGCAGCTCGAGGCCAGCAAGACGGAGGACCCGCACGTCGAGCGGTTGCTCGAAGGCTTCGCGTTCCTCACCGCGCGCGTGCAACGTCGCCTCGACGACGACTTTCCGGAGATCTCCGAGTCGCTGCTCGAGATGCTCCATCCGCAACTGGTGCGTCCGCTTCCCGCGATGTGCATCGTGGACATGCCGCTCGATCCGGCGCAGGGACGCTCGCCGGAAGGCTTCCGCGTGGAGCGCGGCAGCACGCTGCTCTCGCGCCCGGTGCAGGGCGTGCCATGCAGTTTCCGCACCGTGTACGACACGGTGCTCTGGCCGTTGACCGTGACCGCCGCCGAGTGGACCTCCACCGATCGCGTCAGCGGTGGCGCGCGCGGCCCGGAGGCGGTGGGCGCGGTGCGCCTCGAACTGCGCGCGTTCGAGGGAGTGAAGCTGCAGAGCCTCACGATGGACAGCCTGCGGCTCCACCTGTCCGGCGATGCGAACGTGGTGGACACGCTGTACGAACTGCTCGTCAACAATGTCGCCCAGGTCGTGGTCCGTGACCCGGATCGACCCCAGGCGCCGCCCGTCGTGCTCGGGGCCGGCTGCATCGAGCCGATCGGGTTCGGCGAAGACGAGCACATGCTGCCCTACCCGACCCATGCGTTCGCGGGCTACGGGCTGCTGACGGAGCTGTTCGCCTTTCCGGAGAAGTTCCACTTCGTGGAGCTGCGCGGCCTCGGCGAGGCGCTGCGCACGCTCGCCGCCACCGACCGCGTGGAGATCGGCATCCTCATCACGCCGTTCGAGCGCATCGACCGTCGGCAGGCGCTCGAGCTCGGACTCTCGCCGAAGACGTTTCGCACCAATGCGACGCCGGCCGTCAATCTCTTCGAGCAGACGGCCGAACCGATCCTGCTGACCGAACGCGCCTTCGAATACCCCGTGATCCCCGACGTGCGCCGGCGGCTCGAGGTGGAGACGTGGTCGGTGGACAAGGTCACGCTGGTCGAGCACGAGGCGCGCGAGAGCCGCACCGTGGCGCCGCTGTACTCGCATCAGCACCAGCAGGCCGGCGCGAAGCACGACATGTTCTGGAGCACCACGCGGCGCGCGTCCACGTGGCGCACCGACCGCGCCACGGACCTGTTCCTGGCGTTCACCGACCTCAGTGGCGAGATCCGGCCGCCCGACGTCGACGTCGCGTCGCTGCGCGTGACCTGCTACAACGGTGACCTGCCGAGCCGCCTGCCGTTCGGGGTGGATGAACGCGGGGACTTCGAGCTGCTGAGCGGCGGACCGATCGCCCGCATCACCTGCGTGGTGAACCCGACCCGTTCCGTGCAGCCGTCGCTGGGCAAGAGCCTGCTGTGGCGCATGATTTCGTCGCTGTCGCTCAATCACCTCTCGCTCACGGAAGGCTCGCCGGACGCGCTGCAGGAGATCCTGCGGCTGCACAACCTCAGCAACGCCCTGAGTGCGGAGCGCCAGATCGAGGGGATGGTGGGCGTGCGGAGTGAACCGTCGTACGCGCGCGTGGCTGCCACGCACGGCATCGCCTTCGCGCGAGGGCGCCGCATCGAGCTCGAGTTCGACGAGGAGCGCTTTGCCGGTGGGGGCATGTTCCTCTTCGCCAGCGTGCTCGAACGGTTCCTGGCGTTGTACGCGTCGATCAACAGCTTCACCCAGGTGTCCGTTCGGTCACGCCAGCGTCGCCGTCCGGTGGTCGACTGGCCGGCGCGCGCGGGACGGCGCACCCTGCTATGAGCCTCGAGACGCGGACGCCGGCGGAGCGCGACGTGCGGCATCGCGCGGCGCTCGTGCGCGCGCTCGCGACCGACGGCACCACCTTCGACTTCGTGCAGGCCATGCGCCTGCTCATGCGCCTGTACCCGCAGCGCGCGGCGATCGGCGGCTGGGACGATCCCGCCCGGGAAGTGGTGCGCCTGTCGGTGCCGCCGTCCCTGGCGTTTCCGCCGGCGGAGATTGCGCGACTGGAGCTTCCGCGCGGTGCCACCGATGCGCCCGGTGAGACGACGGTGAGCGAACCCGCGCGCGTGTCGGTGCGCTTTCTGGGGCTGACCGGACCGCAGGGCGTGCTGCCGCATCTCTACACCGAGCATGCGGCCACGCGCACCCGCGCGAAGGATACGGCGTTTCGGGACTTCCTCGACCTGTTTCACCATCGGGCGCTCTCGCTGTTCTACCGCGCCTGGGAGCGGTATCGCACCGCGGTGACGGCCGAGCGCGGCGGCGAAGACCGACTCCGCGCACACCTGCTCGATTTCGCAGGTGTCGGGACGGCTGGCGTGCAGCGGCAGAGCGCCGTGGATCTCGATACGCTCGCGTTCTTCTCCGGCCTGTTCGCGCTGCGCTCCCGTCCGGCGATCGGGCTCGCGCAGCTGATCGGTACCGCCTTCGACGTGCCGGCCTCCGTGGAGCAGTTCGTGGGGCAATGGCAGTCGCTACGCCACGGCGGCCAGCTCAATGTGGGCAGCGACACCGACGACGGCCAGCTGGGCTTCGGCGTGGTGGGCGATGCCGTGTTCGACCCGATGGCGCGTGTCCGCCTGCGCCTCGGCCCGCTCACGCGGGCGCAGTTCGACAGCTTTCTGCCCAGCGGCACCGCGCACGCGCGCCTCCGTGAGCTGGCGCGCCTGTATGTCGATGACCAGGTGGGCGTCGAGGTGCAGCTCGTGCTGGCGCGTGACGAGGTGCCGGCCGCGCAACTGGGGCTCGCCGCTGGCGGTGAGGCCAAGGCATCCGTCGCTCCCCCGCCGGCCCTGGGCTTCGGGTCCTGGCTGCGTGCGAAGCCGCGACTCGCCGATGCCGATGATGTGCATCTGACACTGTGCTAGATCGTTCCTCGGAGTCCTCCCTTCCAGACGTCCTGTCGACGGAGAAGTCATGGCTGTGAATTTGCGCGGGCTGATCGCGAAGCTGAACGCCCCGACCCGGAGCGCGGTCGAAGCGGCCGCCGGTCTGTGTCTGTCCCGGACGAACTACGACGTGGAGATCGAGCACTTCCTCGTGAAGACGCTCGACGCCACCGACAACGACCTCTCGCTCATCCTCAAGCACTTCGGGGTGAACCGGACGCGCATCGCGGACGACATTGCGCGGGCGCTGGACCGGCTCAAGACCGGCAATGCGCGCACGCCGAGCCTCAGTCCGTCGCTGGTGAACATGCTCACCGAAGGCTGGATGATCGGCTCGGTGGAGTTCGGCGCGCCGCGCGTGCGCACCGGACACGCGCTGCTGGCGCTGCTCACCGTGGGTGAGCTGGCGCGGCTCGCCACCGACATCAGCAAGGAGTTCGAGAAGATTCCGACGGACGTGCTGAAGAAGGAGTTCGCCACGATCACGGCCCCCTCCACGGAAGCGGCGGCCGAGATCGGCGCGATCGACTCGGCGGCGTCCTCCGCCAGCGCCGCCGGTGGTGGCGCCCCCAAGGCCGGCGGGCGCACGCCCAACCTCGATGCGTACACGGTGGACCTCACGGCCAACGCCAAGGCCGGCAAGATGGATCGCGTGCTCGGCCGCGACTTCGAGGTGCGCCAGGTGGTCGACATCCTCACGCGGCGTCGCCAGAACAACCCGATCCTCGTGGGCGAGGCGGGCGTGGGCAAGACGGCCGTGGTGGAGGGCTTCGCGCGCCGCATCGTGGACGGGGACGTGCCGCCGCCGCTGCGCAACGTGTCGCTGCGCTCGCTCGACCTCGCCATGCTCCAGGCAGGCGCGGGTGTGAAGGGCGAGTTCGAGAACCGGCTCAAGGGGCTGATCGAGGAGGTGAAGAACTCGCCGACCCCGATCATCCTGTTCATCGACGAAGCGCACACGATGATCGGCGCCGGTGGTGCTGCGGGACAGGGCGACGCCGCGAACCTGCTCAAGCCCGCGCTCGCACGCGGCGAGCTGCGCACCATCGCCGCCACCACCTGGAGCGAGTACAAGAAGTTCTTCGAGAAGGACCCGGCGCTCTCGCGTCGCTTCCAGCTGGTGAAGGTGGACGAGCCCACCGAGGAGGTGTGCTGCGTGATGATGCGCGCGGTGGTGCCGTCGCTCGAGAAGCACCACACCGTGCGCATCCTCGACAGCGGCATGGAAGCCGCCGTGCGCCTGTCGCACCGCTACCTCCCCGATCGTCAGCTGCCGGACAAGGCCGTCAGCGTGCTCGACACCGCCTGCGCGCGCCTGGCGCTCGGCCAGAGCGCAACGCCCGGGCCGGTGGAGGATGCGCGGCGCGTGCTCGACGACCTTGCCCTGCAGGAGCGCGTGCTGTCGCGCGAACAGGCCGCCGGGGCGGACCATCGCGAACGGCTCGCCGCCATCGCCACGCAGCGCGAGAAGGTGCAGGCGAACCTGACGGCCCTCGAGGCGCGGTGGGAAGCCGAGCTCGCCCTCGTGGAGAAGATCCGCAGCGTGCGGGAGCAACTCGAAGCCGAGGCCGGCGCCGAGGACCAGTCGAAGGCCGACGAACTGCGCGCCGAGCTCACCGCGATGACCAACGACCTCGAAGCCATGCAGGGCGAGCAGCCGCTCGTGCGCGTGTTCGTGGACGCGTCGATCGTGGGCGAGGTGATCTCGGGCTGGACCGGCATTCCCGTGGGCAAGATGCTGAGCGACGAGCTGGGCACCATGCTCAAGCTCGAGGAGCACCTCGGGTCGCGCGTGATCGGCCAGGACCACGCGCTGATCGACATCTCGCGTCGTGTGCGCACGTCGAAGGCCGGCATCGAGGACCCGAACAAGCCGAAGGGCGTGTTCATGCTCGTCGGCCCCAGCGGCGTGGGCAAGACCGAGACCGCGCTGGCGCTGTCCGACCTGCTCTACGGTGGCGAGCGCAACATCATCACGATCAACATGTCGGAGTTCCAGGAAGCGCACACCGTGTCCACGCTCAAGGGCTCGCCCCCGGGCTACGTGGGCTATGGCGAGGGTGGCGTGCTGACGGAAGCGGTGCGTCGTCGTCCGTACAGTGTGGTGCTGCTCGACGAGGTGGAGAAGGCGCACCCGGACGTGCTCGAGCTCTTCTTCCAGGTGTTCGACAAGGGCGTGATGGATGACGGCGAAGGCCGCGAGATCAACTTCAAGAACACGATCATCATCCTGACGACGAACGCCGGCACGGAGACGATCATGAAGCTCACCGCGGACCCGGAGACGATGCCGTTCCCGGACGCGATGGCCAAGGCGCTCAAGCCCGAGCTCGACGCGGTGTTCAAGCCGGCCTTCCTCGGTCGCATGGTGATCGTGCCGTACTATCCCGTGCGTGACGAGAACCTCAAGCAGATCGTGCGCCTGAAGGTGGGCAAGATCGCCCGCCGACTGCGCGAGACGCACCGGCTGGACATGCTGCACGACGAGACGCTGATTGCGCAGGTGGCGGCGCGCTGCACGGAAGTGGAGAGTGGCGCCCGCAACGTGGACAACATTCTCAGCAACACGCTGCTGCCCGAGATCTCCCGGATCCTGCTCAGCGCGATGGCCGAGGGGCTGCGTCCGACGGCCTTGCGCGTCGGGGTGGGCGAGGATGGCGACTTCACGTACGAGGCAGTGACCGGAACCGTCGCGGCATGACGCCGCGGCGACTCGCGCATCACCGAGGGCTGGCAGGATGACCGATTGGACACAGGATGGGCGTCCGTTCCTCTTGACGACGCCGCTGGGCAAGGATGTCCTGCTCCTCACGAGCTGGTCGGGCGAGGAGCAGGTCTCCTCGCTCTTCCGGTTCACCGTGACCGCGATCAGCACCCGCACCGACATCGTCGCGAAGGACCTGCTGCTGAAGAAGGTCTCGCTCGACCTCGTGCTCCCCGACACGTCCAAGCGGACGATCCACGGAATCGTCAGCCGGCTCAGTCGGGGGGGCACGGCGCCGCGCGGCTACGTGGCGTACGAACTCGAGATCGTGCCGCCGCACTGGGCACTGAGTCTCGACGAAGGGTTCGACATCTTCCAGAACAAGTCGGCGCGCGAGGTGTGCACCGACCTGCTCACGGGGACGCCGAATGAATGGAAGGTCAGTCGCACGCTGGAGCCGCGGCCGTACTGCTTCCGCTACCGCGAGAGCCGGTGGACCATGATCTCCCGGCTGCTCGAACAGGAGGGGCTGCTCCATCGCTTCGACCACACCGGCAAGGAATGCAAGCTGGTGGTGCACGATGCGTCCGCCTCCGCGCGCGTGGCCTGGGGGCTGGGCAAGCTCGAGTACAACGAGCACGAGATGCTGGAGCCGCGGCTCACCTCGCTCCGCATGACCGCGTCACCGTACGTCGCGGAAACGCGGGTGCGCACGGCGGGCGAGTTCCACGCCACCAAGGATGTCACCGACGTGACGAAGTCCTCGGGGGACTTCTCGCCGCCGGCGGAGATCACCGCGTACCGATTCGAGCAGCAGATGACGGCGCATCGCAGTGGCATCACGCACAGCGGTGGCGAGGACAAGGCGGCGGTGGACAAGCTGCCGACCGACGTGAAGGCGTTCGCGCGCTTCCGGCAGGAGCAGGCGGAGGCCATGGCGATCGTGTACCAGGGCACGAGCGGCTACGCGGCGCTGGAAGCGGGCGCCAAGACGAGCGTGGTGGATCATCCCAACCCGGCCATGAATCTCGACCTGTTCGTGATCGGGGTGCAGCATGTCGGCGAGAACGGCAGCTACCACTCGGGTGACGACGCCGACGCGTCGTACAGCAACGTGTTCACGGCCATTCCGGCGACCACACCGTACCGTCCGCCGCATCGCACGCCGTGGCCGCGCGTCGGTGGCTCGCACGTGGGCACGGTGGTGGGTCCGGCGGGGGAGGAGATCTACACGGACAAGCACGGACGGGTGCAGGTGGTCTTCAAGTGGGACAAGGAAGCCTCCACCGCGCTCGCCCGCTCCTGCTGGATCCGCGTGGCGCAGTCGTTCGCCGGCCAGCAGTTCGGCAGCGTGTTCCTGCCGCGCATCGGGCATGAGGTGCTCGTGGAGTTCCTCGACGGGAATCCCGACAACCCCGTGGTCGTGGGCAGCCTGTACAACAGCGCCAACCTGCCCCCGTGGACGCTGCCCGACAACAAGACGCAGAGCGGCGTGCGCACGAAGAGCACGCTCAAGGGCGGCGCCGACAACCACAACGAGCTGCGCTTCGAGGACAAGAAGGACGCCGAGCAGATCTGGGTGCAGGCGGAGAAGAACCTCGACACCTTCGTGAAGAACGACGAGACGCGGAAGGTGGACCACGATCGCACCACCACGATCAAGAACCACGACACGCGCACCGTCACCGAAGGCAACGACACGCACACGATCGAGAAGGGCGAGCAGACCATCACGGTCAAGGACAACAAGCGTACCCTGCACGTGGAGAAGGATCACACGGTCACGGTGAACGGCAACGAATCCGTGACGGTGAAGCAGGACCGCAAGGTGGTGGTGCAGCAGAGCCAGGTGCACGAGGTGACGCAGGACAACACCGTCACCATCAAGGGCAAGCAGAAGCGCACCATCACCGGCAACGACTCCACGAAGGTGGAGCAGGGGAACGTCAAGCTCGAGGTGGGCATGGGCAACCTCGACACGCAGGTGAAGCTGGGGAACATCACGGAGAAGGCGTCGCTCGGCAGCATCACGCTCGAGGCGATGCAGAAGATCACGCTGAAGGTGGGCGCGAACGAGATCACCGTGAGCCAGGCGGGGGTGACGATCAAGGGGTTGATGGTGAAGATCGAAGGCACGGTCATGGCGGAGGTGAAGGCGCCCATGACGCAGGTGAACGGCGATGCGATGGTCATGATCAAGGGCGCCATCACCATGATCAACTGACCGGAGCCATCATGACAGCACCGCTTGTCGTTGCCCCCGATCCGCTCGCCGCGCTCTCGCCGCTCATGCGCTGGCTGCTCGAGCGCACGAAGCCGGACGAGCCCGCGCTGGCGCTGGTGCGTCCCGAGCTCACGCTGGACGCGCTCTATGCCACGTGGATGGAGCACGAGCAGCTCGCCTCGGCGATTCGCCTCATCGCCGCAGTGCTGCCGCCGCGCGAGAGCGTCTGGTGGGTCTGGATCTCGGCGCGGCACGCCACGCAGATGGCCGGTGGCACGGCGCCCACGGCGGCTGTGCACGCCGCGCTCGGCGCGGTGGAGCAGTGGATCGTGCGCCCGGATGATGACGCCCGCCGCGCCGCCTGGGACGCCGGCAACGCCGCCGGTCTGGACACGCCGGTGGGCATGGCCGCAGCGGCCGTGTTTCTCTCGGGCACCACGATCGCCCCCGCGCACCTGCCGCCCATTCCCCCGCCGCCGGCCGCCGCGCTGCCGATGATCGGCGGGGCCGTGCTGCTCGCCGGCGCGATGAACGAGGACGCCACGCAGATCCCGCCCACGCTTGCCGCCTTCGCCGCCCAGGGACTCGAGATCGTGCGCCGACTGGGCGGCTGGGACGCGGCGGTGCAGCAGGCGTATGCCACGCACATGCGCGCCCTCGAGGAATACGAGCGCGCCACCGCTGCCCCCGCACCCAAGCCGGTCTGACCATGGGACAGCCCGCCGCCCGCATCTCCGACATGCACGTCTGCCCCATGGTGACGCCGGGGCTGCCGCCGATTCCGCACGTGGGGGGGCCGATCCTGCCACCCGGCGCGCCCACCGTGCTCACCGCCAAGCTCCCAGCCGCGACGGTGACCGGCATGTGCGTCTGCGTCGGCCCGCCGGACGTGATCGTGAAGGGGTCCATGACCGTGCTCATTCAGAAGCTGCCGGCGGCGCGCATGGGCGACCTGACCGCGCACGGCGGCACGATCGTGCTGGGCGCGCCCACGGTGCTGATCGGCGGCTGACGCATTAATGGTTCGGTATCAAACCAATCAGCACCTTTCGCATCTTCTTCGAGCCGCAGGCGCACCGCCAGCAGTCACCGCATCGTGGCGGCCCAGGCCGAGAAGCCGGGGGCGATCCGCTCCAGCCGCGTCAGCACCTCGTCGGCGGACGTGACCGGTGCCGAGCCGCGCGGAAAGCCGGCTCGCACCTGACGCAGGAAGTCGAGGCCGTGCTGCGCGTGTACCGCCTGCACCTGCTGCTGGAAGCGGGCCTGATACCACACGTAGTTGAGCGCGCCCACACCGAAGTACAGGCGGTCGAAGGCGGCCAGCGTGCGGTGTGCCGGGCGGGCCGCGTCGCGGAATCCGTGCAGCACGCCCTCCCAGACGAGCGCTTCCCTGGGTCGGTGCGCGCGCATGAAAGTGTAGCCGGCGTAGGTGGCCAGCCACTCGTTCAGCCAGCGCGAGCGCACCTCGATGCCGTAGGCGTCCACGAGGGCGTGCCCGAGTTCGTGCAGCCCCACCAGCGCCACGTGCGAGCTTGCCGCCGTCGTCCAGTCGGTGCCCGCAGCGGCCAGCAGTCGGCGGGCCGAATCACCCACACCTGCGGCAATGGACAGCGCATCGGTGGCGGCGAGACCGTCGTCGGTGGCCGGCAGGAACGCCACGGGCGGCACGCCGTCCACGCCGGGAATGCCGTACGGCTGCTGAATGCCGAGCCGCTCCCAGTGGCCTCGGTCGAGCACGGCGAGCGACAACTCCGGTGCCACGCCGAGGGAGTCGGCGAAAAAGGCGAGCGCCTCCTGCACGCGGGTGCGCGCCTCGAGCGCTCGGTCCGTCTGACCCTTCGGGTAGAACACGGTGATGCGATCGGTGGCGCTCTCCAGTCCTGAGGCGCGCACCCGCGCGAGCAGGTCCGCGCCGTCGGTCGGGGGCGCCTGTGCGGGCAGAGGATGGGTCGATGCGGTGCCGAAAAGGGCGGCGAGGACTAGGGACGCGAGGCCAAGGCGCGGGTACATGCGGAACTCCGGGGTGGTGCTCACGCCCGGGCGCGGCGCTTGTCGCCAACCGATGCGGGCGTGAGATTGAGCGCACGGTCGCTCCCTCCCGCTACGCCGCCGTGATCGGGCCGTGATCCGGGGCCGTCGGCCGGTCGATCGCCTCGCTGGCGCCGCTCCTCCCACCCTTCGAGCATGCTCGTCGTCGCCGCCCTCGGCCCGCTCGACGTGCGCGATCCCGCCCGCGGTTCGCTCGCCACCCTGCTCGCACAGCCTCGACGTGCCGCCCTGGTGGCGTACCTCGCGGTGGCGGGAGGCGACGGGTACGTGTCGCGAGACCGGCTGCTGGGGGTGTTCTGGCCGGAGGCCGACGAGACGCGCGCCCGGGCCGCGCTGCGTCAGGCGCTGGTGTTCGTGCGCCGTGCGCTCGGGGCCGAGGCGGTGCGCACCCGGGGTGACGAGGAGGTGGGGCTGGACCCGTCGCACGTAGCGTGCGACGTGTGGCAGTTTCGGGGCGCGATTGCAGCCGGCCGGCTCGAGGAGGCGATGTCGATGCTGCGCGGCGAGTTCCTGGCCGGGCTGCTGCTGGACGACGCGCCGGCGTTCGAGCGCTGGTGCGCCGAGCAGCGCGCGGTGCTCGACCGGGAGGCGGCCGACGCCCTCGACCGGGGTGCCCGCGAGGCGGCCGCGCGCGGGGCGCTGGCGCCGGCGATCTCGTTCTCGCGCCGGGCGCTGGCGCTCGACCCGTTCAATGAGGCGCGGCACCGCACGCTGCTGGCAATGCTCGACCAGGCCGGGGACCGAGCGGGCGCGATGCGTGAGCACGAGGCGTTCGCGGCACGGCTGCGCGCCGAGCTCGACGTGGCTCCCTCGCCGGAGACGGAGACGCTCGTTCGGGAGATCCGGGACCGAGTGGCGGTGGCGGCGGTGATCCTGCCGCCCGATGCACCGCCGCCGACGAGCGCCGCGCTGGCGCACTCGGCATCGGTTGGTGGGACCGCGCCCTCCGCGACCGCCTCCGGGCCGGTTGCCGCAAGTCGGCCGGTGAACGGGAGCGCCGACCGTGCCGTGGGTCGCAGGATTCGGCTGGGGTGGCTCGGCGTGGCGGTGGCGGCAGGCCTCGCCGCGATGCTGTGGATGCGGCGGGAGGGGGACGAAAGCAAAAATCAGTTCACCAATAAACTATCCGGCATGCGCTTCGCCGTGCTGCCGCTCGCATCACCGGGCGGCGACAGCAGCGAAACCATCGGTGCGATGGCTGCCGATTGGATCGTGGAGGGGCTCTCTCGGCTCGATGGCGTGGAGGTAGTGCCGCTCACGGCGGTGTTCGCCTCGGAGGCCGGCCTCGGACGCGACTCCGTCGCCTCGATCGGCGACCGCGGAGCGCGCATCGCCTCCGACGTCGGGGCGGGCGTGGTCGTGCGCGGGACGGTGTACCGCGAGGGCGGTCTGGTGCACCTCCAGGTGCAGCTGCTCGAGACGGCCACGGGGCGCATCGTGCGGCCGGTGGAGCGGGTGTCGGTGCCGCCCGACAGCCTCATGGCCGGCATCGACCGGCTGCGGGGCCGCGTGCTCGCGGCGGTTGCCCCGCTCGCCGATACCGTCACGCACCTGCGGCGCGCCGTGGCCCCGCCATCGCTCGAGGCCTATCGGGACTACGTGACCGGGCTGCAGCTGTTCATGCGGGGCGATCCGCGCGCCGCGCTCGGACTGTACGAACGATCGCTGGCGGCCGATCCCAAGTGGCCGATGCCGCGCATCGCTGCCGGGATCATGCTCACGAATCTCGGTCAGAGTGATGATGCCGCCCGCATGGTGGCGCCATTACGCGCTGACAGGAGTCGTCTTGGGCCCCTCGAAACGGCAACGCTCGACATGCTCGAGGGGCTCCTGCAGGGGAACTTCGCAGCCGTCTACGACGCCAGCGTTCGGCAGGCGCGTATCGCGCCGGGCTCCATTGGGCACTACATGGTGGCGGAGTCGGCGCGGCGGCTGGGGCGCGCGGAGGAGGCGCTGCAGGTGCTGTCCGCCCTGGACCCGGACCGCGGTGAGCTGCGCGGCTGGCGCGCGTACTGGCGGGAGCGCACGTACGCGCTGCACCAGCTGGGCCGGTTCGCGGAGGAGGCGGAGGCGGCGTGGGAGGCAGTGCGACGGTACCCGGACGACCTGGCGCAGCGCTTCTCGCTGCTCCGCGCCCTCGCCTCGGCCGGCGACACCGCGGCGCTGCGCTCGGCGCTCGGTGCCTTCGATGCAGCAAGTGGTGCGGCTGGATCGCGTGCCGAGGCGCGCGTTACGGCCGTGGTCTACCTGCACCGATACCAGCCCGCGCTGACGCCATGGGCCGCCGCCATGGCGCGCACCTGGTTCGAGGCGCTCGAGCCGGAGAAACGCGCGAGCGACGCCGTGCGCTTCCACGAGGCGCGTCTGCGGCTGCTCGCCGGGGAGCTCGCAGAAGCGCTCGAGCTGTTCAGAACGTTCGTCAGTGAACCAGGTTTGCCAGCCTCTGCGATCGGTCGCCTTGGCATTGCCTCCGCAATGGCGTCGGACACGGCGGCGGCATCGCGCTGGATGGAGCGGCTGGCGGCGCAGGCTGCGGCGCTCTCGCCGGCGCAGCGCGGCGCGTCGTGGGGAGAGCACGCCTACTGGCGGGCGGCGATCGCGGCACAGCTGGGGGACCGGGAGGCGGCGCTCGAGCTGTTCCGTCAGGCGCGGCGCGAGGGGCTGTCGATCGATCCGCGCGTGCTCGCCGAGCCGGCGTTCGATGCCCTGCGGGACTGGCCGCCGTTCGTGGCCAGCCTGGGCAGCGGCGCGGGGTGAGGGTCCGCGCCGCCGCGCCTCACCCGTCCGACACGCCAGCGACCGGAGTCTCGCTGGTGTGCCAGTGGGCGCCGTAGAGCTTCGGTCCGCACGATTCGCAGATGCCGTGGCTGAACGTGGCGTCCGAGTGCGTGGACAGGTACTGCTCCACCGCCTGCCAGTAGCCGCTGTCGTCCCGCACCTGCTTGCACGACGAGCAGATCGGGATCAGCCCCTTGAGCGTGCGTACCTCCGAGAGCGCGGTGCGCAGATCGCTGTTGGCGCTGGCGAGATCCGCGTTGGCCTGCCGCAGTGCGTCCTCGCGTGCGCGTCCCTTGCGATTGAAGTGCACGAGCGCGGCCACGAGCGCCGCCGCGAGCGCGATGATGAGGCCGCCCAGCACGCCGGCGAGTCGCTGTCGGGCGATGACCACGGCCTGCACCCGCTGCTCTTCGCGCAGCCGTGCGTTCTCCCGCTGTTCTCGCTCGGTGGCGGCGCGCGCCTCGGTGCCGGCGATGCGCTGCGCGGCGCCCTGGTCGAACACGGTATCGCGCAGCGCCTGATAGGCGCGCAGGTGGGCCAGTGCGCCGCGCGTGTTGCCGGCTTCCTCCTCCACCAGCGAGAGCACCCGAAGTGCCTCGAGTGCCAGCACCCGCTGCTCGACGCCCTGTGACAGGGTCAGTGCCGCCTCGAGGGCGGTGGTGGCGCGCGGCCGATCGCCAATGCGACGGTAGGCCTCGCCGAGATGCAGCTGGGCGCGCGCCTGGCCGCGCACGCTGCCGCGTCGCTCACCGGCCCGCAGCACGGAGTCGAGCATCGGGATGGCCTCCGCCGGCCGCCCCTCGCGAAGGAGCAGACGCCCGACGGCCAGCGTGTTGAGCGACCAGGCGCTGAGCGAGTCCGCCGTCGTGCGCTCCGGATACGGGGTGTCGTACGCGGCGCGCGCGCGCGCGATCAGCGCGCGTGCTTCTGCGAAGTCGCCGCGGTCGATCTGCACCATCGCCAGGCTGTTGAGCGCGTAGCCAAGGATGGCAGGGTCGTCGGCGCGCTCGACGGTGGCCACGGCCTCGCCGAGCACCTCGACGGCACGCTCGTACTGGTGCCAGTCGTGGTACGTCTTGCCGATGTTGGTGAGCACGCGCGCGATGCCGCTCGCGTCTCCCTCTTCGCGGCGAATCGCGAGCGATTCGACGAAGGCGTCGAGCGCGGGTTCGTACTCGCCGAGCTGGTAGTACGAGGCACCAAGGCTGTTGAGGACGCGCCCGAGTCCCGGGCGATCGCCGAGCGCACGGCGCAGGTCGCGCGCGCGCCGGATGTGCACGAGCGCGCTGTCGTACCGGTTGGCGCTCCAGTGATCGAGTCCGAGCTCGTAGATCGCGGTGGCGTAGGCGGCCGAGTCGGTGGCCGACGGGATTGGCCCCTGCGCCTGCGCCGTGCGGCTCGACGCGGCAGCGACCAGCACGAGACTGGTCGACGCCAACGCGCGCCGTGCGCCCCCGGCGACGAATCGCAGGCGGCGACGAAGGGTGAGTGCGGGCGACCGGAACGAGGACGAGGGAGTCATGGGCGTGGCTGACGCGCTGGTGAGTATCGGCAGCAGTGCGCCGGTTCTGCGGTCTCGCGGGGAATGCAGCGCCAAACGACAGGCGGCGCAATCTGGTCGCGCGGCGTACAATAGAACAGCGGCGTCTCGAGCTACCCACGGACGGCCGCCCCGTCCCGCGTTCCGACGAGGAGTGTCCCGTGCCCGACCCGCTGTGGCCCACCCACGACCTCTCGACGTGGACCGACGCGCTCGCGCGCTACGCGGACGTGGTGGCGGCGCAGGGCGTGCCGTCGCTGGTGGCGCACGATGCCTGGTACCACCACGCGTTTCCCCCGCTGATTCGCTCGCGTTCGGCGCCGCACCTCACGCGCGATGAACTGGCGCGCGTGACCGAGTGGAAGATGGCGCGTGGGGTGTGGCGCGCGCGGAACCTCGTGCTCGTGCGGGCCAACGCCGATGCCGATGTGCAGGCCGTGAGCGGCGACGCGTTCGCCCTCGTGCCCCATCCCACGAAGCCGATCGCCCGCGTCGCGACGCTCGGCGGTGTGGGGCCGGCCACCGCCTCGGCCGTGCTCGCGGCGTACGAGCCGTCGCACTACCCGTTCTTCGATGAACTCGTCGCCGCGCAGGTGCCCGAGCTGGGCTCCGTGGCGTGGACGCTCGGCTACTACGGTCGCTACGCCGAGGCGCTGCGCGATCGGGCGGCGGGGCTTGGCGCCGGGTGGACGGCGGCCATGGTGGAGCGGGCGCTGTGGGCGCACGCCGGCGGGAACGCCGGTCAGCGCAGTGGGTACTGACCCGTCTCTCCTCTCGCCCTCGCCCCTTCGCTGCGCAGGCACGCCATGCTCCGATCCCTGCGGTGGTCTCTCGCCGGCACGCTGCTACTGGTCGCGCCCCTGGCCGGTGCGCGCGCGCAGTCCCACGGGGGGGCAGCCTCCGATACGGCCACCGGTGAGCCGGGCGCGCATCGCGCGGCGGTCGGGTCGATCTGCGAGTTCTCGTCGGGGCCTCGGGCGGGTCAGCGGCAGCGGTTGCGCGGCGAGGCCGCGACGGTGCCGGTGGGCAGTCCGTGCACCGACGGGGCCGGCAGCACTGGTCGGGTCGTTTCGGACGACCTCACCTCGACCGGCCCCACGCCCCCCGACCCGCGCCGCATGAGCACGACGTGCGAGTTCCAGCGTGGTCCGCGTGCGGGACATCGGCTGCGCGGGATCATGCCCACGCCGATCGGCAGCCAGTGCACGGATGGCGACCTGTCGAACTACGGCGTGGCCGTGGAAGACGCCCCCACCCCACCGGCGCGCGAGAACCAGCCGCTGGGCGGCATTCCGGCCGAGCGCTGCCGGCTGCGCAGCAACGGCGGGGCGGCGCTGGTGTGCCGCGAAACGCCGGGGGAGCCGCTGCGGCCGGCGAGTGCCATGCCGCCCAGGTTGCCCGCCCGGCGCCCGTAGGGTTCTCCACCTGCGCCGACCGGCGGCGCCGCGCATGCCGTCGACGCCTCGTCACCCGACTTCGTTCCGTCTGTGCGACGGTCGTCGGTGCGAGATCAGAACGGGTTGAACACGTACCCGCGCGCGGCGAGCGTGGCCTGCGCCACGGTGGCCGCGCGGCTCACCTGCACGAACTCCGGGAAGTCGGCGCGCGCCAGCTTGCGCCCCATCATGGTCTGTCCGCACACCACGAGCAGCACGCCGCGCGCATGCAGCTCCCGCAGCAGCGGGAGGTTGGGGTTGTCCACACCGTGCAGCCGGCGGTACGTCGCGTTGTCGAGCATGGCCACGGCGGCCGGACCGCGCGCCACGATGGCCAGATGCACGCGTTCGGGCGCGACGCCATCCTCGGCGAGCGCGTTGAGCACGCGCGCCGGCGCGAGGAAGCCGGGGGTGATCCGGTGGGCCGAGTCCGCGGCTTCCGCCATGGCCCAGGCGAAGCGATAGGTCACCGCGGTGTCGCCGGGGAAGTCCACGCCGGGCACGGGCGTGTAGGTGGCGTTGGGGTGCTGCACCACGGCACTGGCCGGGCGCGGGGTGGCCTGGGCGGAGAGCAGCATTGGCACCATCAGGCACAGCAGCGCAGCAAGACCACGCATGACCACACTCCCGCAAGACGTTGGCTCCGAGGGCGCGACGCCGAACTGCGCCGGCCGCGTGCTGCAAAGCTGCAGCGCAAGCGCTTCATGCGCGACCGGCGCTACCGCCGCCGCACGTCCTGCGCCCGGTCGTTGCCGGCCGTGAAGTAGAGCGGCTGTCGGGCATCGCGCGCGGCATCCAGGAAGGTCACGAGGTTCTGCTGGTCGCGATACACGTCGAAGAGCACCGCATGCCGGATGCGGAGCACGGCGGGATCGGCGCCCACGGGAAACGCGAACACGTACCAGCGCACGGGCCCACCGGCGTCGTCCGTTTCGGTGCCCGAGGTGAGGAGGCGCGGTCTGGCGGCGCGTCCGTCGGCCGAGACCTGCACCTGCCGGCGGAAGTAGCGCGTGACGAGCGCGTCACTGCGGGCGGACGCGGCCGTCGCGAGGGTGAACGTGCTGTCGCCGACGAGCTGGCGCAGCGCCAGTTCGAGATCGTCGGCGAAACAGCGGATGCGCCAGAACAGCGTGCCGTCCTCGAACACCACGCGCGAGACGCTCACGTGCACGTCGTGTCGCGCCGCCGCCCTGGTCGGCTCCACGAGCGGTGCACGCGCCTCGGCGGTCGCGCTCCCGAGCAGGAGCGCGATCGCCGAAGCGAGCAGGGCGTGCGTCACGGAACGGGCGCGACGGGTGGTGTCCACGTGTTGTTCTCGCGGTTCACGTCGGCGTAGGCGGCGTCGGGGTCGAGCACGACCTTCGCGAGCGGCTTGTCGCTGAAGTGTCCGTACACGAACTGCCGCTCGTTCTTGCGCCACGTTTCGGCGGGCAGGCGCACCCGTTCACGCGAGCCATCGGCGAACTCGAGCGAGAACTCGATGGGCAGCACGAGCCCGCCGGCGTTGTCGATCGTGATGCGATGGTAGTAGCGGCCGCGCGACGGGTCGCCGGTGAGCGGGAGCGCGTCCTGCGTCTCGACCTTCGCGAGCGCCTGGTCGTTGGCGTACGTGGAGTAGAACCAGCCGCGCCAGAAGTAGTTGAGATTGTCGCCGGCGCCGCTGGCGAGCGTGCGGAAGAAGTCGGCCGGCTGCGGATGCTTGAAGGCCCACTTGGTGGAGTACTCGCGAAACGCGAGGTCGAAGCGCTCGGGCCCGAGGATGCGCTCGCGCAGCATGACGAGACCGGCGGCCGGCTTGGCGTAGCCGTTCGGGCCGAAGCCCGTGTGGATGTAGTCGGACTCCGTCATGATGGGCACCTGGTCGGTGGTGCGCATGTACGGCGTGATGTTCGTGGCGAAGCCGCGCAGTCGCGCCGCCGGCCACTGCGGATCCCACTCGAGGGAGGCGTAGTGCTCGAGGAACGAGTTGAGTCCCTCGTCCATCCACGTCCACTTCCGCTCGTCGGACGCGACGATCATGGGGAACCAGTTGTGTCCCACCTCATGGATCGTGACCGCGACCAGTGCGTACTCCAGCGCGGGCGTGTACGTGCCGTCGGCGCTCGGGCGCGCGCCGCAGAACGCGATCATGGGGTACTCCATGCCGAACACCGGCCCGTGCACGTTGGACGCCTGCGGGTACGGATACTCGAAGGCCATGCGGCCGTACGTCACGAGCGTCTGCTTGATGGCGCGCGTGGAGACCTTGTCCCAGAGCGGCATCGCGTCGCGCGGGTAGACCGAATGCATCTCGACCGTGCGACCGCTCTCCGGATAGGTGTAGCCGGCGGCGTCCCACACGAAGGCGCGGCTCGAGGCCCACGCGAAGTCGCGCACGTTCTCGGCGGTGAAGCGCCAGGTGAGGTCGCCGCTGCCGGACGGTCGCGCGGCCGGGTTGCCCACTTCGTCGGCGGCCACGATGAACACGGGCACGGTGTCGCGCATCGCGGTGGCGAGTCGCTGCCGCTGCGTGGTGGTGAGCACCTCCGTGGGATTCGTGAGCGTGCCGGTGGCGCGCACGATGTGATCGCGCGGCACGGTGATCTGCACGTCGTAGTTGCCGAAGTTGAGATAGAACTCGCCCTGGCCGAGGAACTGGTCGTTGTTCCACCCGTTCACGTCGTCGTACACGGCGGCGCGCGGGAACCACTGCGCCATTTCATAGAGCCAGCCGTCCTTCACGAGCTCGCGCTGTCCGCGGCCGTTGAAGTTCTGCGTGCCGGCCTCGGGAATGCCGTGCGACCACTCCACCTCGAGCTGCACACGCTCGCCGGTGCGCAGCGGCGCCGCGAGGTCCACGCGCATCTGTGTGCCGTTCACCAGGTAGCGCGCATCGGTGAGTCGGCCGCGCGCATCCACGAGCTGCACGCGCGAGATGGTGTTGCCGAGCACCGAGCGGTCGGGAAAGAGGAAGCGACGCGCCTGCTCGGGCAGCTGGGTCTGGGCAATGGCCGGCTGCGAGAGCGCCGCGCGACTGTCGGGCTGCTCGATGTTCTGGTCGAGCTGGAACCAGAGGTAGGTGAGTTCGGCCGGCGCGTTGTTGTGGTAGGTGACGCGCGCCGTGCCGGTGATGCGGTGCTGCGCGGTGTCGAGGCGCGTGCGGATGGTGTAGTCCACGCGCTGCTGCCAGTACTTCGGCCCCGGGTTGCCCTGGCCGTCGCGATACTCGTTGGCGGCCGGCCAATCGGGGATGGCGCGGAAGTACGACTGGTTCGTGCGGCTGGTGGTGTCGGGCTTGAGCCACGGCTGCGCGTCGGCGCTGGCAACGGCGAGGAACGCGAGCGCGGCTGCCGCGCCGAAGGCGCGCCGCAGGGAACGCACCGGAGGGGTGCAAGGCATGTCGGGAACTCCAGAAGGCGACGGACGACGAAGCCTCAACCGACGTCGGCGAGGCGTTCGAGCAGCAGCTTGGTCGCGGTGCCTCCGGTCACGAAGGCCACGAGCAGCACCCAGGGGCGCCGCGACAGGCCGAGCACGCGCTCGGCGATCACGCCCAGCAGCAGCACCGCTGCCAGGATGAGGAGTTGGCCGAGCTCGAGTCCCACGTTGAACGCGAGCAGCGGCACCGTCAGCGACTCCTCGGCACCGAGGAGTGTCCGCAGAAAACTACTGAAGCCCAGGCCATGGATGAGGCCGAACCCCGCCGCCAGGACGAACCGGAACGCGAGCGGATCGCGGGCGCCGTTGGCCGGGCCGGCAGGTGTCGGCGACCGGTGCTGCCACGCGAGCAATCCCGCCGTGACGAGGATGGTGGCCGGGATGAGCGCCTCGACGAGCGGCACCGACACGCGCACCCAGCCGAGCGTGGCGAGGGCGAGGGTGACCGAGTGGCCGAGGGTGAAGGCGGTGACGAGCAGCGCGAGCCGCCGCCAGTCGCGCGGTGGATAGCTGACGGCCAGCGCCGCCACGAACAGGATGTGGTCGTACCCCGCGAGGTCGGCGATGTGCGAGAGGCCGAGGCGGAGGTAGAGAACGAACTCGGGCATGCGGAACCGCGGGACGAAGGCGGCGAAGACGCGCTGCGCGGCGCGCGTCGGTGGCGGCGACGCGGAATGCGGCTACGCCGAGGCCAGCTGCGTGATCGCGTGCACGAGCCGGTCCAGCTCGGCCGTGGTGGTGAACACGTGGGGCGTGATGCGGACCCCATGCACGCCGGCCCCGTCGATGGCGACGGTGAAGATGCCGTGCTCCGCGAGCAGGCGTCGTGCGAGCTCGCCGGGCGCCATGCCGCGCACGCCGACGTTGGCGATGGCGGCGGTGCGGGATTCGGTGCGCGGTGTGTTGAACACGACGTTCGGCAGGTCGCGCACGCGCACGGTCCAGTAGCGCTGCAGCCAGCGCAGCCGCGCGCTCTTGCGCGCGATGCCGATGGCCTCGTGAAAGGCGATCGCGTCGCGGATGGCGAGGTCGGTGGCGACGGGGTGCGTACCGGTGTGGTTGAGCTTGCGGATGTCGTCGTCGGCGAAGCCACGATCGCCGTACAAGGGCCAGAGCGGCGCGATGCCGTCGCGCCGCACGTAGAGGAAGCCGGCGCCGAGCGGTGTGCCGAGCCACTTGTGCAGGCTGGTGCCGTAGTAATCGACGGGGCCGAGGTCGCGCACGGTGAAGTCGAGGTGCGCGAACGCATGCGCGCCGTCCACGAGCACCTGCACGCCGCGCCGGTGCGCCATGGCGGTGATGGCGCGGATCGGCAGCACCTGGCCCGTGATGTTCACGAGATGGCACACCATGAGCAGGCGCGTGCGCGGCGTGATGACGCGCTCGTAGGCGGCGACGACCTCCTCGTCCGAGGCCGGGTCCATGGGGAGTGCGATCTCGCGGCGCACGATGCCGTGCCGCCGTTCCATGAGCGCGAAGTGATCGAGCATGGCGCCGTAATCCTGCGCGGCCATGACCGCCTCGTCGCCGGCGCGCCAGTCGAGGCCGGAGATGACGGTGTCGAGCGACTCCGTGGTGTTGCGCGTGATGATCAGCTCGGCCTCGTCGCAGCCGAAGAGGCGCGCCAGCTCGCGGCGGGCGGCCAGCTTGTCGTCGGCCTGCGTGGTGCGCATGTAGTGCGACGAGCGCGCGTTCACCATGCGCAGGTGCGCGACGTAGCGCTCGTGCACCTCGCGCGCGCACGGCGAGAAGTAGCCGTTCTCGAGCTGGACGAAGTCGGGGGTGATGTCGTATGCGCGCCGGATGCTGTCCCAGAAGTCGTCGTCGGGGGCGAGGTCGCGCGGGTCGCGGCTTGCGGCGGCGGCCACGTGGCGGCGCAGCGTGTCGAGCGCGGGAAACGATGCGGCGGCGGCACCGGCGCCAATCGCGGCCAGGGAGCGCACGGCGTCGCGGCGGCTCGGAGTCACGGGGCCTCCGGGGTGCGCGGCGGTGCCGCGTTCCCGTCGGCGGGACGTTCGGGCGGAAGCGCCCGCTGCTCGGTGAGGACGCGCGTGAGGAAGCGCTGCCCCTCGGCGAGCTGTTCCATTTCCCGCTGCATGGTCTCCATGGCGTCGCGCATGGCGTCCGCCTCGGGGGCGAGCGGCTCGAGGGGCATCTCGGCGGCGCGCGGGTACAACGTATTGGGATTGAGGCCGCGCTCCATGAGCCGCCGGGTCCACCAGGCGCGCTCCTGCAGCCGGCCGTACCAGGCTCCGGCCATGCCGGCGGCGGCGATGATCGCGACGACGAGAAGGAAGAGCATGGGCGAGGCAGACGAGGGGGACCGGAACGCCGGACGCTTCCTAAGGTACACGTTTTTCTGGAACCACTGGAAATGATGACGGCTTCTCAGTATCTAGATGGAGATGCGGCGAACCCGGGGGTGCCGGGACGTCAGCCCTCGTTCCCCGGTCCGATGCCGAGCCGATTCCTGACCACCTCCCTGCACGCCCGCGTTCGTCGCTGGCGACCGCTGGCCCTTGGCCTGGCGGCGCTCGCCTGTGCGCTGGTGGGGGTGGTGGCGCTGCCCGCGCCGTTGGCCGCGCAGGCGCGGCACCTGCACGGGGTGCTCGAAGATTCGGCGACCGCACGGCCACTTGGTGGCGCAATGGTGACCGCTGCGTGGCTTGTCGGTGCAACAGAAACGGTTCGCCAGACGCGCAGCGATGGCGCCGGCCGCTTCGACTTTCGCGACCTGCCGGCGAGGCGCGTGCTGCTGCGCGTGCGCCTGCTCGGCTACGCGCCGGCCGAGCGCACGGTGGACCTCACCGCCGACGACGTGCTGCTCAAGGTGACGCTCGCCGAGCGGCGTGTGCAGCTGAGCGAGGTGGCCGTGACCGCCGATACGCTCGTGGACGCCCTCGAGCGGGTGGTCGCGATGTCGACGCTCGACCGCGCCGCGCTCGACGCGACGCGTGGGCAGACGCTGGGCGAGACGATCAAGAACCTGCCGGGGGTGTCGGTGATCCAGCTGGGGCCGAGCATCGCCAAGCCGGTGATTCGCGGGCTGAACTCGCAGCGGGTGCTGGTGATGAATGGCGGGGTGCGGCAGGAGGACCAGCAGTGGGGCACCGAGCATGCGCCCAACCTGGACAGCTTCGACGCGGACGCCGTGACGGTGGTGCGCGGAGCGGCCACGGTGCTGTACGGGCCCGACGCGCTGGGGGGCGTGGTGCGTGTGGACCAGGCGATGGTGTCCGATACGGGGCGCATGCGCGGCGAAGTCGCGCTCAACGGCTTCAGCAACAGCCGCCAGGGTGCGATGTCCCTGTCGCTGCAGGGCGGCGGGCTGCAGCTGCCCGGGATCGGCGCCACGGGGTATCGCCTGCGCCTCACCTCGCGCGTGGCCGGCAACGGCGCGTCGCCCGACTATTTCCTGTCGAACACCGGGTTTCGCGAGCTGAACGGCAGCGCGACGTTCGGCGTGCAGCGCGGCTGGGGCACGAGCGAGCTCGCGATCAGCCACTTCGGTACCGAGCTCGGCGTGCTGCGCCAGGCGCACGCCGGCAACTTCGACGACCTCGAGCGCGCCATGAACAGCGCGCCGCGCGACTCGTCGTTTACCTACACGATCGATCGCCCGAGCCAGCGCGTGTCGCACACCGCCGCGCGGTGGCGCACGACGTTCGACGCGCGTGACGCTGGCGAAGTGGAGGTCGTGTACGGCTTCCAGTTCAACAACCGTCGCGAGTACGACAACCACGGGCCGCTGCGCTTCCAGAACGTGCCGGCGTTCCATCTGCGCCTCTTCACCAACTCGCTCGACGCGCGCTGGAAGCATCCGCAGTGGCGCGGGTTGCTCGGCACGGTGGGCGTGAGCGGCATGGTGCAGGGCAACCAGACGCTGGGGAAGGCGTTCCTGATTCCGGGCTTCGACCTGCGGCAGGGCGCGGTGTACGCGCAGGAGGAGTGGACGGCGGGGCGACTGATGCTGAGCGCGGGTGCGCGTGCCGACATCTTCTCGCAGACGACGATCGCCTTCGCCGACGCGGGCATTCGCAGCCCGGCGGGCACCAAGTCGTGGAGCGGCTTCTCCGGGTCGGCGGGCGCGTCGCTGCAGCTGGCCGACGGCTGGACCGCGTCGCTGCGCGCCGCGCGCGCGTGGCGTCCGCCCACGGTGAACGAGCGCTACGCGCAAGGCGTGCACCACGGCACGGCACAGTACGAGCTCGGGGCGCCATCGCTGCGCGCCGAACGCTCGCTGGGCGTGGAGACGGGCGTGCGGTACGCCGGCGAGTCGGTGTCGCTCGACGTGGCCGCGTACGACAACACGGTGAACGACTTCATCTACCTGCAGCCACGCGAGCCGGTGCTCACCATTCGCGGCGCGTTCCCGGCGTTCAACTACGCGCAGACGGAGGCGCGCCTGCGTGGCGTGGAGCTGGCCGCGCGCTGGAGCGCGCGCTCGTGGCTCGAGCTGCAGGCCACGGCCAACGCGGTGCGCGGCACCAACCGCGCCACCGGTGAACCGCTCTTCGACATGCCCGCCGATCGCGCCCTCGTGCAGGCGCGCATCACGGGGCAGCGCGCGCGTCTCGGTGCGTGGCACGTGGGGCTGGGCTCGCTGCTCGTGCGGCGACAGGACGGCGTGCCTGAGGGCACGATCTATACGCTGCCAACACGCGGCTACTCGCTGCTGCAGGGCGAGATCGGCACGGCCGGCGCCACGTTGTTCGGTCGCCCGATGGATGTCTCGGTGTCGGTGACCAATGCGCTCGATACGCGCTACCGCGACTACCTCAGCCGCTACCGGCTGTTCGTGAATGATCCGGGGCGCGACGTCGTGATGCGCGTGCGCGTGCCGATCGGCTGATCGTGAAACGGCGGCGCCTTTGCCGCGCCAGGCAGCTTCTCACAGTTCGCGGGCACGGCGAGGGAGGCGTCGTGCACGACCGCATTCCGACCTCCGGCCTCGAAGGGAGACCAACAACATGTCCATGCGTTCACGGCGCCTGTTCACCGGCGCGTCCACGGTGGCCTTCGCGTTCGCTGCCGCCGCGTGCGGTGATTCCAGCACGGCGCCCGGTGGTGAGCAGGAGCTCATCTCGCGCGTCACGCTCACGCTCACACCGACGACCGGCGCCCCGATCGTGTCGTTCATCGAAGACGCGGACGGCAACGGACCGCAGGCGCCATCGGCGCAGTCGGGCGCGATCACGCTCACGCGCGGTGCGACCTACACCGGCACGGTGAAGTTCGAGAACCGCCTGGTGAATCCGCCGGAAGACATCACCGAAGAGGTCGAGGAAGAGGACGACGAGCACCGCGTGTACTACACGGTCTCGACGTTCGGCTCCAGCATCACGGTGACTACGCTGGACACCGATGGCTCGGGGCGGCCGCTCGGCCTGCAGTATCGCGTGGTGGCTGGCCCGACGACGGGCCCCGGCGCGCTGCGCGTGGTACTGTGCCACTACGACGATGCGCCGAAGGTGGCGTCGTCGACGTCGTGCCAGGGGGACACGGACATCGACGTGTCGTTCAACTACACGATCGTGAACTGATCGGCGTGCGCTGTCGGATGTGAGCGCGGGCGCGTGCCAGGGCACGCGCCCGCGCTGCGTTCAGCACCCGCCGGAGAGCAGCGTCACGACATCGCGCTGACCGGCGGTTCGCGTGAGTGGCCGCGCGGCTTCGAGCGCGAGGCAGGCCGAACGTGCGTCGCCGGTGAGAAAGTGTGCCTCCGCCTGACGCAGGAAGGCCCACGCCGAGTCTTCGGCGGTGCCAAGGCGCGGCAGCAGCTCGCGCAGGGCGGCGATGGCGCGGCGGGCCTCGCCCGCGGTGGCGGTGGCCGGGTCGAGCGCGATGCGCAGGCTGTCGAGGGTGAAGCGGGCGGACTCGGACGTGGCCGCGGGGCGCGACGGCGCGCGTTCGGTCGGCGTCGGGCGGCCTGGCGGCGTGGGCGTCGCGTTTCCGGTGTTCGCGTTTCCGGTGTTCGCGCTCGCGGCGTTTGCGGGCGCGGCGTTCGCATTCGCGGGTGGTGCCGCGTCGAGCGGACGCGTGGCGCCGATCGGTGGCGCCGCCGTGTCCGTGCCAACGCCGCTGGTGTCCGGCACCGGTGATGGATTCGGGGGCACTTCGGCCCTCTGCGTTGCGGCAGGCCCGACTGGCGCGGGGTCCTCGCCGTTGCCTCGGAGGAAGAGCGTGGCCACAACGGCGACGGCGACGAGCGCGGCGCCCGCAATGAGCGCTACGGGCGGGCCGCTGCGGGACGCGCCAGTCGAGGCGGCGGTCGGTCGCGTTGCCGAGGCGGCCGACGCGGCCATGGGTTGAGTGGCCACCGGCGTCTTCGAGGGACGCGCGTTCGCCGACGGCTCACGGGCTGCCGGCGCGTCTGCGCCCGCCATGGCCGCGGATGCGATCACATCGCCGGCCGAGGTCGCCTGCGCGAGCGCACGGGCGAACGCACTCGCGCTGGCGAAGCGCGCCTCGCGGTCACGCGCGAGCCCCTGGTCGAACACCGTCTGCAAGCCGTCGGGCCAGCGCACGTCGGGGCGCACGGTGGTCAGCGGCTGCGGCGATTCCATGAGCCGCGCCGTCATGGTGCGCTCGGGCGTGCTCGTGTCGAAGGGGAGCACGCCGGTCAGGCAGCGGTACGTCACGAGCGCCAGCGCGTACACGTCGCTCCGGTGGTCGATGTCGCCGCCGAGCAGCTGCTCGGGCGACATGAACTCGGGCGTGCCCACGATGAAGCCGGTCTTGGTGAGTCCCTGCTCGCCCGTGTCCCCGCCCATCGCCTTGGCGATGCCGAAGTCCACGACCTTGCACCGGTCACCGAGCTCGGCGTCCTCGATGACCATGATGTTGTCGGGCTTGAGATCCCGGTGCACGATGCCCAGGCGGTGCGCCGCGTCGAGCGCCTCGGCGACCTGTCGCGTGAGCTCCGCGGTGCGCGCGAGCGACTGGGCGCCATCGGCCGTGAGGATCTGCTTGAGCGTGCGGCCCGGCACGAACTCCATGGCGAGATACACCGTGCCGTCTGCCGTCTCGCCGTAGTCGAACACGCGCGCAATGCGCTCGTGGTCGATGCGACTGGCGTTGGCGGCCTCACGGTTGAAGCGCGCCACCGAGCCCGGATCGCGCACGAACTCGGGCTTGAGCACCTTGATCGCGGCCTGCTGCGGCAGGCGCACGTGGCGCGCGAGGTACACGGTGCCCATGCCGCCCGCGCCGAGCAGGTCGGTCACGAGGTAGCGATCGGCGATCACGGTGCCGATGAGGTCGCTGACCGATTCGGCGGCGCGCAGCGTGCTGCCGTCGGCCGGACAGAAGACGTTGGCGTCGGAGTACGTGGTGCCGCAGACGGGGCAGACCTTGGGCATGGCGGGCGTTCAGGGACGATCCGGAGACGGCGTGACGGCGGGAGAGGGAAAGATGTCCTCGGGACAGTGTATTGACGATCCGGACGGCTCGGCGCGAGGTTCTGCGGGTCCTGCCGGGCCGATCATCCGTCCTCGCGCCCTCGCGTCTCGCCCACGCGCCGATCACGGCCATCGGCGCACCTCTCGGCTGTCGCCCCTTCTTCCGAGTCCTGGTCATGTCCTTTTTCTCTTCGCTGCTTCCGCGCGTGCCCGCCCTGCGTCGACGTGCGCGCACGCGTCGCGTGCTGCCGCTGCTGGCCGTCGCGCCCCTCGCCCTCGCGTCGGCCGTCGGCGCGACGCACATCAGCGCGCCTCGCCTTGGCGCGCAGGAGGCGCCGCGCCCCACCGTGGCGGTGATGTACTTCACGAACAGCGCGCTGATCGGGAACGCCGACTACGCGCCGCTCAGCAAGGGCATGGCCGAGATGCTCATCACCGAGCTGTCGCGCAACCCCGGCATTCGCGTGGTGGAGCGCGATCGCCTGCAGGAGCTGCTCGCGGAGCAGAACCTCTCCGCCGGCGGGCGCGTGGACCGCGAGACGGCGGTGCGCGTGGGCAAGGTGCTGGGCGCGGGGCACATGCTCATGGGCACCTTCGTGATCGATCCGCGCGAGAACATGCGCATCGACGTGCGCGCCGTGAACACCGAAACGTCGGAGATCGAGTACGTGGAGACCATCGAGGGAAAGGCAAGCAAGCTGCTCTCGATGGTGAGCGAGCTGGGCACGAAGGTGAACGCGGGGCTCAAGCTGCCGGCGCGTCCGGCGAGCGCGCCGGCGTTCAGCGACGCCGGCGGCAAGAACCCGAATCAGTTCCGCGCGATGCTGCTCATGAGCCGCGCGATCGAGGAGCAGGACCGCAAGAACGTGCCGGCCGCTGTTGCCCTCTACAAGCAGGCGATCGAGGCCAACCCCGACTTCGAGCGGGCGAAGGTGCTGCTCGCCTCACTCGAGCGCGGCACGCCGCCGGAGTGATCCGGCGGCGAGGGCGCGGCGGGGGCCGACGCTTGAGAGCGCGTCGGCCTGCGTTGCTCCACGCGCGGTCGAGTTGGCGGCGAACGCGAAGTCACCCGGGAACAGGGCGAAGATCGACCCGCTCTCCGAGCTGGAGAGGGTGAGCGAGCACGTCTGCCGCGTGAGGGTGCCGGCGAAGCTGCAGGCCGGGAAGTCGGAACCATCGACCTCCAGGTCGGACCGCGACTCGGCCACGATCGTGAGCGGCACCTCGCGCGGCACGGCCCAGCCACACTCGGCCGAGGGGGAGAACGGCGTCGCCACGCAGGGGGACAGCGTGCGGTAGTTCGGGGCGCTCACGCGTACGGTGAGGAGCGGGTCCGAGCCCGACGTGAGCGAACCGGAGGCGAAGATGAAGAGGTCCGTACCGGGCCCGAACTCCACAGTGACTTCCGTATCCGTGTCGGAGATCGTGAAGGTGCACTGCAGCTCACTCGAGCCGGCGCACGGCGAGGCGGGCCCCCAGCGCATGAACACGTCCACGACCTCGCCCGAGACGACGTAGTCGGACGCGTCGAGCGTGATCACATCGCCGAGCGCGCGCGTGATGCTGCAGCTGCCGGTGGTGCTGCTGCCGGCGATGCTGCATGCGATGGCCTGGTCGCTCGAGAGCACGAAGCCGGTACCAGGCTGGCCGGCTTGCGGGCGCACGGTCACGATCGCGGGCGCGGGCGTGTCGGTGAACTCGGCCGTCACGGCGAGCGGCCCGGTCACGACGCGTGTGCACGACGTGCCCGAGGCACAGTCGCCTCCGAAGCCGAGGAACTGGCCGATGCCGAGCGGCGCGCCGGTGAGCTGGATGGTATCGCCGCGCAGGCGATTGACCACGCAGCGGATGGACGTGGCGCTGGCGCCGAGTTCGCAGGCCTGTGTGCCGTTCACGAACACGCGACCACCGCCGGCGCCGAAGAGGTCGAGCGTGACCGGGTAGAGGTCCACCTCGAAGCGTGCGCCGAACTGCACGACCACCGCGCCGTCGAGCACGACGGAGCATGGATTCGCGGTGGTGCCGTTGCACGGTCCACCCACCCAGCCGGCGAAGCGGCTGCCGTCCTCGGGCGTGGCGCTCACGAGCACCGTGGAGCCGATGGCGTAGGGCGCCGAGCAGGTGCCGGTGCTGGGCGTGAGCGGGGCCCCGCAGGAGAGGCCGGTGAGCCGACCCGGCGCGGGCGGCGAGCTGATGACGCCTTCACCGTCACCCTGCGTGAAGGTCACGATCAGGCGCGGCGGATCGATGTCCACGATGACATCGCGCGCGGCGGTGCCGATGTTCAGGTCGCAGGTGAGGCGCGTGCTCGTGTCGCAGCCGATCCACTGGCGCACGCGCGCGAGCGAGAACTCGAGCGCCGAGAGGCGGACGGTGGTGCCGACCGGGAAGACCGCGAAGCAGGCGCCGGGTGCAGTCGCGCCGAGCGTGCAGAGGATGCCCGGCGTGGGATCGCTCGTGATGGTGACGCCGTCGCTCGTGCCCGACACGGTGACGGGGGTGAGCCGCGTGAAGCTGAGGCCGGTGGTGCGCGGCTCCGTCATGGCGAGCGTGCAGCTGGGCGCGGTGCCGGCGGTGAGGCAGGCGCCAGTCCAGCCGGCGAAGCGGGCGCTTCCGGTGTCGAAGGTGGTGGAGAGGGCCACCGACGTACCGAAGGGGAAGTCGAACTGGCAGGTGCCGACGGCGGTGCCGGCCGTGAGTGTGCAATCGATGCCGGCCGGTACGGAGGTCACGCGTCCCGTGCCGGTGGACGGCACGGCCGCGATCGTGAGGCGCTGCGGCGGCGGGATCACCACGAAGTCGGCTGACGCGGAGCGCCCGCCGACGGTGCCGGTGATGCGCGCCTGACCGGGCGAGACGGCGGTAAGCACGCCGGCGGTGGACACGCTCATCACGGCCGTGTTGCTGGAGCTCCAGCTGGCGGTTCGTCCAAGCACCGGGGCGCTGAGCGCGTCGAAGGCATTGGCCTGCAGCGTCCGCGTCGTGCCCTGCACGAGGGTGTCGAGCGCGGGGAGGGGCTGGTTGCCGGGGGCCGCGTCGAGGGTGACGGTTGACACCTCGAAGAGCTGCACGGTGCCGGGAAACGTGGTGGTCTCGCCGGGCGCGAGGCGAATCGGGTTGAATGCCACCCGGTCGAGCTGGCCGTCCATGCGCCAGAGCGCGAGGTCGAGCTGCACGAAGCACGCATCCGGATCGGATGTGGCGCCGCGGCGCTGCGGGTCGGTGAGACAGCGGCCGAGCTCGATCGTGACCGGCACCTGCTGGGTCGTCACGTTCGCGATCGGGAACGACGTGGAATCGAGCGCCACGAAGCTCTCGTCCGCGCGCTCGTAGGCGGTCCGTACGATGACGAACAGCCCGTTCGGATTGACGGGCGCGTCCTGGAAGCGAGGCAGCGCGAGGCTCATCGCCAGGCGCGCGGGGGCCTGCTCGGCGGGCTTGCCGGGGCTGAGCATGTCGGTCAGGCCGGTGCAGCCGGCGAGGGCCACGAGGGCGATCGTGGCGAGGGCGAGGAGTCGCGGAAAACGTCGCATCGGTGGGCGCCTCAGAACCGCGAGAGGATGACGAGCCCACCGGTGAATCCGGTGAAGTCGGCGCGCTGCCGGTCGCGCGCGGCGCCGCGCGCCTGCACGGTGCCGGCGGTGGCGCGCACGAAGGGCTGGAACGACAGGCCGCGCACGCGATGCGCGAAGCC
>JAABRO010000044.1 GCA_011390885.1 Gemmatimonas sp.
CCTAACGTGAATTGGACTGCAAGGAATCACTGCGGGCCAGGTGTTATGTCACGCATTTTTGCGACATAACGGGGGTCGCCTCGCCACGCCTCGCCCCCCCAACCAACCTACCCCCAACCACTTCCGCGGCAAGCGAGCTCATCCGCTGCTCCGCGTTATGCTGCGGAGATTGCAGCATAATGCCGATCGTCGCCGAGCAACCGACGCGAGACTTTTCACTCGCGCAGCGGAGCCATACGGAGCGTACGGCGCACGCCCAGGTCGTCATCGTTGAGCGCGTGTGTGTCGAGCTGTGTCGCCTGGGCGCCTCGATCGCCGGGCAGCTCCCGCGCGATGCGAATGCCGTCGGCGGCCTCCAGCAGGCACGCAACGCACGACTGTGGAATGCCTGGCACTCCACGGGCTGGTGAGACCACGCGCCCGACGCCATCCCAGCCGCGCCGACCAGACGCGCCGACCATACGCGCCGCTGGCTACCCGCCGCCCCTTGCCGCATCTTCCCACGCGATGCCGCCCACGAACGCTGAGCGCCTCACCGCACCGCTCGCCGGCCGCTACGTGCTCGAGCGCGAACTCGGCGCCGGCGGCATGGCCACCGTGTGGATGGCGCGCGAGGGGCAGCTTCCCATCGCGGACGGCGGTGCGTCGCGTGCGGCAGGTGGCGTCCGCCCTGGCGTACGCGCACGTACACCGCGCCGTGCTCTACGAACTGCCCACCGGCGATCCGCCGCACGCAGCGCGCCCGGCACGCCGCGCGTACCCTTGCAGTCACCCCCACCGCCGACGGTCGCCCTCCCCCGTCGCCCCCGCCGTCCGGAGTCCTCCATGCGCACGACCCTGCTGCTCCTCTCCCTCCTCGCGCTCGCCCCGACCGTCGCCACCGCCCAGCAACCGCCGAGCGGCGCCGCCGGCCAGCAGCCGCCGCCGCGCCGCCCCGCCGACGCCCCGCGCACCATCGAGGGAGTCAACACCGTGTGGATCGAGCAGCTCACGCAGCCCGAACTGCGCGACCTGATCAAGGACGGCTACACCACGGTGCTCGTGCTGACGGGCGGCGTGGAGGACAACAGCGCGAACCTCGTGCTCGACAAGCACAACATCAACAACCGGCTGCACGGCGAGATGATCGCGCGCCGCCTGGGCAAGACGCTCGTCGCGCCGCTCGTGACGCTCGAGCCGGGACGGATGAGCTCGACCATCACGCCCGGTCGCGCGGGCCCGATGATCTCGCAGGCAACGTACCGCGCGCTGCTCTTCGACATCGGCGACTTCCTGCGCAGCATGGGCTTCACGGAGATCTACTACCTCGGCGACAGCGGCGGGAACACGGCCGGCATGCGTTTCGCCGCCGACTCGCTCACCAAGCAGTACGCCGGCGACTCGGCGCGCGTCGTGTTCAAGCACGTGGCCGAGTACTACAACCACACGTCGCACGTGCAGCCGTTCATCCAGAACGAGCTCAAGATCCCCGAGCAGATCCGCATCGGCGCGAGCACGGGGAGCAGCGGCCTGCATGAGGAGCTCGCCATCGACGCGACGATGGCGCTCGTGGACCCCGTATCGATTCGCTACCCGCAGCGCGTGAAGGCCGGCGAGGCGGAGATCAACGGCGTGAAGTTCGAGTCGCTCGAGTGGCTGCAGGACATCGGGCGCAAGGTGGCCGAACTGCGCACGAAGCTCACGGTGGACGCGATCACGGCGTATCGCGCGACGCTGGCGAAGCCCTGAGCGGGCGAGGCACACGACGCATCGACGGCTGACGTCGGCACGGTCACCCCGAACCAGCCTCCTGCGTCACTGGTGACGACACCGCGCGCCAGCAGATCATCCGTCCATCGTGCTCGTCCTCACGATGGCCGACCCTGACGAACCCGTTTGCCTCCAGCACGCGTTGCGAGCGCACGTTGTCGACGTGGGTTTCGGCCGTGAGGTGCACACGCGCCGCGTCCGCCCATACGCGAAGCTGCGCCACGGCCCGGCGGGCCGCGCCACGCCCCTGACGTGACGGCGCAACACCGAAGCCGATTTCAACCTGTCCGGCATCATCGGGTGGCTGCTTGAGTGAGCACAGCCCGACGACCTCTCCATCGTCGATGATCCACCACGCCGATGGGGTGAACTTCGCTCCCACGTCGCGGGCGAGCTGACGCAGCATGCACATCAGGTCGTCAGGGGCGATGCCGCCAGGCGCGACCGTGAAGCCGTGCATGCCGGCCCCCGAGACCACGGCATCGAAGTCGCCATCCGTCGCCTCCTGCAGCCTGGTGCGTGTCACGAACCCGCCGCGTCACGGCAGCGCGCCAGATCCGCCTGCAGCAGCGTGCCGGACAGTGGCGCCGCGGGCACGCTGTCCTGACTCGCGAGGGCAATGGCCACCCGACCTCGTGCTGGGAGAAGACGCAGTGCCGCACCGCCGCCGGGCACGCCACCGGCGTGACCGAACGTTCGGGATGCACCGGCGCCCGTGACGCTGAACCCCAGCCCCCAGCCGCGGCGCACCCCGTCATCGCGTGCCGGCTGATGCTCGACCACGATCGACGACATCTGCGCGAGGGTCGTCATCGTCACGAGCCGGCCGGCGAGCAGCGCGTCGCCGAAGCGCGCCAGATCGTCCGCGCTGGCGTAGTGGCCGCCGGCAGGTCCGGCCGGCAGCAGACCGGCACGCGGGTGGAACGGCCGGGCATCGGCGCCGACCTGCGTGGGCAGCGCATCGGCCTCGGCGGGCGCGAAGCCGATCCGCTGCATGCCGGCCCGCGCAAACACCTCGGAGGCGAGATGCGCCGGCAGCGTCTGTCCGGTCAGGCGCTCGACGATCGCGCCCGCCAGTGCGTAGCCGCTGTTCGAGTAGTCCCACGTCCCAATACCGGCTGGCGGGGTCGCCAGCACGATCGGCAGCAGGTCCGTGGCAGAGCGCGCCTTCGCCAGCGCCTCCGGGGATCCCTCCGACAGATAGTCGCCCAGCCCAGCCGTGTGGCTGAGCAGCTGCGACACGGTCAGCGAGCGGAACGCCGCCGGCAGCTCCGGCAGATGCCGTCCCACGGAATCATCCAGCGAGAGTCTGCCCGCGTCCGCCAGCTGCCCGATGGCAACGGCCGTGAACATCTTGCCGAGCGACGCGATGTTGAAGCGCATGGTGGTCGTCAACGGACCGTTGGTGTTCGCGCCGTCCGCACGCGATGCGACGCGTCCCTGTTCGCTGACCAGCAGGACACCGGCCCAGCCGTCAGGCAGGGCCGGCCAGCATGTGGAGGACGCCGCGTGCGGGGCCTGAGCGGACAGCGGCACCGCCTCGAGCAGGGCGACGAGCAGCAGTGGTGCGGGTCTGCAGAGCGAGGATGGCAACAGCGTCGGCATGGTGGAGTTCGTCATGGAAGATGAACGGACAGGTCGAGGTGGTGTCATGGCATCGCGCGCAGTGGCGCCGATCTCGCCAACGGCTGGCCTCACGGCGGCGTCAGCCGCAGCGCCCAGACGGTCGTGGTCCCGCCTTCACGAAAGCGCAGCTGTGGTCCCTGCGCGTGCACATCGAGGACATGGGTCAGGCCACCGACGAGCCCGGAGAGGAACACCGCGTTTCCGGTGACCCCGTCGAACACCACCGAGCCGAAGTCGCGGATCGTCTGACGCCCCATCACCCGCTCGCTGGCGCCGCCAGGAAACTCGGTGCGTTCGTAGTGCACGACCCGAAGCGAGACGTCGTAGGTGGGGCCGATGACGACGGTCCCTGCCTCGAGACGCGTGAACTCGAGCACGCGCGTGATGCCGTTGTCGCTCCGCACCCGTTCGAAGATGCTGACCGGAAGTGCTCGCCCATCGAGATCGCGCACGGCGTAGCTGGTGCCCACCACGGGCTGGCGAACCACCACCTGCATCGTCGCCGTCAGCGTGCCATGGCGGGCAGTCACCACCGCCGTCCCAGGCGCCACGGGGATCAGCTCCATCGACGCCGTCACGCGCACCACCCCCTCGTTCGACGACGTCAGCGTGATCACACGGTTGAGCAGGCGCCGTCCGTCGAGGCCGCGCAGGATCGGGGTCACGCCCCCACGCGTACCCATGAGCAGGTCGACGTTGGCCTGCTGCAGTTCGAGCGAGGTTGCCGGGTGCAGCACCACGGCGAGGGACCGCCGCTGCTGCAGGCGGCCCGACGTCACCACGAGTTCGGCCTCGCCTTCGCGAAACGCCGTGAGCGTGCCGCCGGGTGTCACGCTCGCCACGCTCGGGTCGGTACTCGACCACTCCAGCGGGACGTCCGACACCACGGTGTTGTCCTCGGCCCGCGCCTCGGCGCGCAGCGTGAGCACGTCACCGTCCCGCACGACCCCGGGATCGAGGATGACGAGGCGTGCCGGGGTCCGCACGCGATCGACCGGGCCGGTGCCCGCGTCGGTGCAGGCGGCGATGAGCAGCAGCAGCAGGGCTGCAGGGGGCCGACGGAACAATGAATGCACGAGGGGAATCCTCAGGTGATGGTTGAGATGGAACGAGGGGTGCGGTCCGAGCGGTTGGTGCGCCGGGCATCAGGCGCAGCGGTATATTCGTCGGCGCGCTCACCTCCCCTCGGCTCCGGTCTCACCTGCATCTCACCTGGCTGCAAGTCCTTGCGGATCAAGCTCTTCGGAACCCCGTCCGTCTGGGATGGCGAGCGCCAGGTCGGGGGAGCACTGGCCCAGCGGCGCCGGCTCGCGCTCGTCGTCGTGCTCGCGGCCGGGGCGCCGCCAGGACGGCCGGCGTTGCCACGGGCGCGCATTCTGGAGCTCCTGTGGCCGGGTGACGACGAGGAGCGGGCGCGCGCCGCCCTTAGCCAGGCGCTGTATGCGGTGCGACGCAACCTCGGCGCCGACGACGCCATCGTCGGATCGGCGGACCTGCGGCTGAACCCCGAGCGCGTCAGCTGCGACTACTGGGAGTTCCTGGCGAGCGTGATCGAGGGCGCGGACTCGGCGGCCGCCGAACTTCGCACGGCCCCGCTGCTCGAAGACTTCGACGTGCCCGAAGCCCCGGCCTTCGAGCCGTGGGCGTACGAGGTCGCGCAGGAGACCGACCGGCAGTGGAGTCGCGCCGCCGTGAGGGCCGCCGAGCGCGCCGAGCGAGCAGCGGACCTGGAGCGCGCCGTTCGGCTCCGGCGCGCCCTCGCGAACGCCGATCCGCTGGACAGCGGCACAGCCGTGGCGCTCGCGCGCGTGCTCGCCCTGGCCGGCAACCGCGAGGCTGCCCTGCGGCATCTGCGCGTGCATACCACCCTTGTGGAGCAGGAGTTGGAGGCGACGCCTGCCCCGCAGGTCGTCGAGCTCACGGAACGGCTGCAGCGCGGCGAGGTGCCGACCGCCGAGCCCGCGGCCGCTGTGACCGCTGCCGCCCTGTCGGCACCCGTGGCACCCGTTCCCTCCGTAGCCCCAGCCGCCTCAGTGGCCCCCGTGGCGCCCGTCGCCCCGGAGGCGATCGACGCACCGTCGGGACCGGAGCCCGGCGCACCACCGTCCGCTGTCCGCCCCCCGAGTCCGGTCGAGGTGCGCCGTGGCCGAAGTACCCGCACGGTGTGGTTCGGTGCGGCCGTGCTCGCCACGATGCTGCTCGTGAGTGTCGTGCTCTGGCGCACGGCGGCGCCGCGCGCGGAAGCACGCGCGGATGACCCGCGCCCCGTGCTCGCGATCGGGCGCATCACGGGGGACTCGCTGGGTGAGGCCGTTGCCGGGATCCTGGCCACGAGCCTCGCGCGTGCCGACGAGGTGATCGTGGTCAGCAACGCCCGCATGCTCGAACTGCAGGACGCGTTCGCCGGCGCGACCGGCGGCACGCTCCGGGCGGCGCGCGAGGCCGGCGCAACGGAGCTGATCGAGGGGACGCTGATCCGCGATGGGCGCACGTGGCGATTATCGCTCTCGCGCACGGACGTGCCGCGCGGCACGGTGGGCCGGCCGTTGCGAGTCGAGGGTGCCGAAGTATTCGCCGTGGTGGACCAGGCATCGGCGGCCCTGCTCGAGGGGCTCTCACTCGCCGCGCCCACCGCGTCCGTCACGGAGGTGTCGACACGCTCCATCGAGGCGTGGCGTCTGTTTCAGGAGGCACAGCAGGCGCAGGCCGCGGGCCGCTTCGATGCGGCGCGTGCGCAGTATGCGGGGGCGCTCGCGGCCGACAGCAACTTCGCGATGGCCGCGTTGGCGTTGTCTCGGCTCTATCCGGCGGGCTCCGCCGAACACCGCGCAGCGCTCGAGCAGGCGTTGCGCGTGGGGCAGCGTGCGCTGCCGCGCGACGCACTGCTCATCCGCGCCCTCTGGCTCGCCGACGCGAGTGACCCGCGCTCCGAAGCCGTGTTCGATACGCTGTCGCGCCGGTACCCCGACGACCTCGAGGTGCGCATGAACCTGGCGAACCCGGCGCTCTTTCAGCACGCCGACTTCGCGCGTGCGTACGCCGCGCTCGTCTCGGTGTGGAACGCGGACAGCGTGCGCATCGGCCGCACCGGCGGCGGGCGGTGTTACGCCTGCGAGGTCCCGATCCACATCACCACCGTGGCGGAGCACCAGGACTCGCTGGCGATCGCCGAACGTTGGCTGCGGCGGTATCTCGCGCTCGCCCCGAACGACGGCGCAGCGTGGGATCGTCTCGCATCGGTGCTGGAGCGCGACGTGAATCGGACCGACGAGCTGGCGCAGGCGGTGCAGCGCGCGGTGCGGGTGGGCAACACGCACGCGCGTCGCCTGCTGCTCTCCGCGGCGACACGGCGCGGCGACACGGCGGCGCACTTCGAGGCGGAACGACTGGAGCCGCCGACCGGGCCCGACAGTGCCGCCAGCCGTCGTTGGAACCGCACCATTCTGTACCGCAACGTGGGACGACTCGACGATGCGTTGCGGGAGGCGATCGCCTACCGGGCCATCGCCGCCATGGGCGATGATTCACGCGCGCCGGCCTCGGTGCTGGAGGCCGCGGTGCGAATGGAGCGTGGCGAGGCGCGGCTGGCCGCGGCGCTCTTCGATTCCATTGCCCGAGCGCCGGCGCGCGACGAAGTGGAGGCGTTGCGCGCACGCCGCGAGACGTGGAATCGCACGCTGGCCGCCACGGCGCGCTTCGAAGCCGGCGACACGACGGGCTTCTTCGCGCTCGCCGATTCACTGGCCGTGCTGGGGCTCCGAAGTCGCTACGTGCGCGATCATTACCTGCACCATCATGTGCGGGGACTCGGCTGGCTGGCGCGAGGCCGCATGGACGAGGCGATCGCCGAGCTGCAGCGGGCGATCGTGTTCCCCACCATGGGCTTCACGCGCAGCAACTGGTATCTCGCCCGTGCGCTGCAGGCCCAGGGGCGGCGCGCGGAGGCGCGCCAGGTGCTGGAGGCGGCCTCGCGTGCGCCGCTGGATGGCGCGGCGCTGTATCTTAGTCCGGTCCAGGTGCGCGCCGCACTGCGTGACCTCTCTCGGTAGTGCGGCACTCGCCACCCTCCGGTCATGGTGGCGAGGAAGTAAGGGGGCGCCGGCGCAGCGTGCGACGCCACTCGGCCGACACGCGGCCGACACGCGGCCGACACGCGGCCGACACGCGGCCGACACGCGAGGCGACGTTACACGTGGCGAGCGTGAAGCGGCAGGAAGGAGGCATCCGGGTGCCCAACGAAGTCGGCGATCAACTCCTGTGCATCGTGCAGGAGCCGTGCCACGTCGTCCGTCGAGCAGTTGCCCAGCTGAATCCAGATGACCTTTGGCGGGGGGCCACGCGTGAGACCGTCAGGCGGCGGGCACGGGCATGATACGGCGCTCACGCTCAGCGGCAAAAGCGAGACACGCGAGGATGTCCTCGTGCGCAAGGCCTGGGAAGTCGGCGATGACTTGAGCTTCGGTCATGCCGGATGCCAGATACCCGAGGACGTCGCCGACGGAGATGCGAGTACCGCGTACGCATGGCTTGCCGAAGCGAATCGCGGGATCGAGGGTGATCCGGTCGAGGAGGCTCATGGTTTGACGCTACGATACCGGGCATGGCGCGTCAAGTTCATGCGGCATGGTCGCTTACCGAACAACCATCGCATGCGTCGCGAGCGCAGCCGATCACACGTCTCCGCCTCCTGGTACGCTCGCTCGAGGGCCGCGCCGTCGGCATCGCGACGCACGAAGGCGCTCCAACTCATGACATGATGCACGGCCGGTCACAGCCGCGTGTGCGCCGCGTCAGCGACTACCCAGCACGCCCCACAGCTGACTCGCACCCAGCACCACGAACACCAGAGTGCACACCACCATCGACGCATTCGCGAGTCGGCCGTTGCGCCACTCCGCGCTCACCCGCGGGCCGTTCAGCAGGCCGAGCAGCGTGATGGCGAGGAACGGCATGAACAGCGCACCGAGCACGCCGTAGGCGAGGATGAGGCCGATGGGTCGGTCGAGCTGGAACAGCAGCATGGGCGGGAACGTGAGCCACACGAGGTAGCCCTTGAAGTACTTGCCGCCCACGCGCGTGTCGGCGTGCCCGGACGTGAGCCCGCGCATGTTGCCCCAGTAGTCGGCGAACATGAGCGACACCCCGTTCCAGACGCCGAGCAGCGACGAGAACGAGGCGGCCCAGAAGCCGATCAGGAACCCGTCGGCCACCGTGGCGCCGTAGCGTTCGCCGAGCACGGCGCGCAGGTCGAGCAGCCCCTCGTCGCTCGCGCTGAGGCTCACACCCGCCGCGCGCACCACCTCGGCGCCGACGATGAGCATGGCGATCACGAACACGCCCGTGAGCACGTACGCCGCCGCATTGTCGATGCGCATGACGCGCATCCACTCGGGCGTGATCCACCCCTTCTCGCGCAGCCAGTAGCCGTACGCCGCGAGCGTGATCGTGCCGCCCACGCCACCGGCCAGTGCGAGCGTGTACATCACGCCGCTGGTGCCGTCGGGGATCATCGGGACGAGTCCGGTGACCATGGACGGCACGTGCGGAACGGCGATGACCGCGAGTCCCACCACCACCACGAACATCACGCCCACCAGCGCGGCGGTGATCTTCTCGAACAGCGCGTATCGACCGAACCACACCATGACGAAGCCGAGCAGCCCCATCCCGATCGCCCACGTGGTGAGCGAGACCGACGGAAACGCCGCGGCCAGCGGCAGCGCCGACGAGGACATCGCCGTCGCGCCGTACACGAAGCCCCAGAGAATGATGTAGGGGCCGAAGTACCAGCTCGTCCACGCGCCGAGCGTGCGCCACCCCTCGAAGATCGTGAGCCCGGTCGCGAGCGAGAAGCGTCCGGCCCCTTCCACGAGCGCGATCTTGAGCAGCACGCCCACGATGACGGCCCAGAGCAGCGAGTAGCCGTAGCGCGAGCCGGCCACGAGCGTGGCCACCATGTCCGAGGCACCGACTCCCGTGGCGGCCACGACGAGACCGGGGCCGAGCAGGCGCCAGCGCGCAGGTTGCGCGCTCACCGTGGCAAGCGCCGGTGAGGGCGGAGCGGCGCGGGTGTCATGCGCGAGGTTCGCCGAGAAGATCAGTGACCGGAGGCCACACACGGCCTCTCCCCGCACTGCTCGGGGCTCACCGAGAACCGATCCATCAGTTCGACTTCCTGTGCCATGGTCGTGCTCGCAGATGCGTGTCTGCTCGCAAGGTACTCCCATCGGAGTCGAGCGGCCACGGCATTCAGCGGACTATCGGCCCCCGGACTGCTGCGAGCGCTCCCGTGAAAGGGGGGGCGACCGACGTGCTGCGACGCTGACGTGCGAGCGCCGCGCCCCTCGTTCCTGGCCGCTGGACGCGTGGCGGGTTTCGATGCGGTCCACGTGCCGTCAGGTCCCACCGAGTGCGCCGGCGAGGAGCAGCACCAGCCACAGGCCGAGCACCAACAGCGTGCCCCAGAAGAAGGCGAGGGACTTCGCGCTTGGGGCGGCCACCCGCTCGAGCTGCAGCTCCGGATGTGCGGACAGCATGATCCAGCCGGGCTGCGTCGCGTCACAGCGCGGGGCGGCCGTGGGATAGCGCAGGGGCGTGGCCGACGCGTAATGGAGCGTGTCGCCGCGCACGGCGAGCACGCGCACCTCGGCCTGCCGCACGACGCACGGCGGCTGTGTCGTGTCCGCAGGCTGCAGCTGAATCATGCGTGCCGACACGAGTCGCACCGTCGGCGGCAGCGCCGGACGGCGCACGGCGGCGGCGCAGCCGGTACCGAGCACGGCCAGGGCAAGGAGTGCACCGAGGCGAACGCGCGGTCTCATTGCACCGCCCCCGCCAGTAGAATGATGCCGAAGGCGATCAGCACGATCAGCGGCACGACGGATGCGCCCACGAGCAGCGAGCGCAGCGGACTCCACACCGCCGTTTCGGAGCGGATCTGCGGCTGGCCGGCGAGGGCGATGTGGCCGGGCCCCTGCCACACACAGCGCGGCTCGCCCCACGCCGGCGTGTGTGCGTGCAGCGCCTGGAAGAACACCGTGTCGCCACGCACTTCGCGCAGCTGCACCTCGGCGCGCCGCACCACGCACCGTGCGTCGGAGGCGGACCGTGCCTGGCCCGGGTGCGCTTCGATGGTGAACGGCACCGACGACGCGGCGAACGTCACCAGCAGCGGCGCCGCCGGTGCGCGCTGCAGGGTAAGGCAGCCGGTGGCGAGCACGCAGGCGGTGACGGACGCGAGGGCCACGCCGAGGCGAGTGCGCGTGGCGCGGCGCATCAGGCGGCGCGCGCTGCGGTGTTCATCGCGAGGCTCACGCGACCCTCGTGAGCGGCTCGGGCGTGGTGCACGGTGTCCACATGATGTCGATCGGCGCCTCGACGCGGCGGGGGGGGGCAGAACCGGGCAGTGTCGTGCTGCGACTGATGCACGTACTCAGCGACGTGGTCCTGCGTTCCGTTCCCGCGGTCGGCGATCGGTCACCAACCGTCGTTCGGTGGTGCCGACCGCCAGGGACGCCCGGGCACATGGCGACACGCGACGCGTGCGAGCACTCACGTGGTTGCTCCGGTCAATCCTGCGTCTCAGCGACGCTGCGAGCGCATCCGGACGAATTGCGAGTGCAGCGAACTCTTTCAGCTGGCTCATCAGCGTCAGCACACGTTCCGCAGCCATGGAACCGGCGTGTTGATCACACGACGTGTGCTTCTCCTGCCAGCGCTAGCGCTCCGAGCGAAAGTCGATGCGGAGCTCCAGCGGGCCTTCCGAATGATGAAGGCGGGGCCCCACAACCGCTGCACTCGCTGCGCTCCTTGGCATCAATCGCCGTCAGGCGGGCGCAACGCGGGCACGACCGCCGCTCGCTCACGACGGAAGTGGCGCGTCAGCTGATAACCAACGGAGAGGCACACACTGGCCAGCAACGCGACGAAGCGGGGATCCGAATAGAGGGCGCGCCGGGGCCCGAGGTACACCACCACATCGACGCCTGGCGGCAGCGGCTCCGCGGGCGCGGCGAACCAGCCCATGCCGAGCGCGGCCGCGGCCATGAGTCCCACCGTCCCCAGTGCAAGCAGCAGGGGCCCAAGCCAACGCTCGATGAATCGGTCGAGCATGATTCCTCGTCAGTGTCGTCAAGTCCGGCCAACGCGCCACGTGCTGCTGCAGCGCATCAAGCAAAACGCGGCGCCCGCCTGCCGCACACCGAACGCACTGTCGGTCGCAACGCTTTGTCAGGCGGTGCTGGATTCCGACATCGGCGAGGTGTGCCGCAACATGCGGCGTCGCTCATAGCGGCGGCAGAGCCAGAGTACCCATCCGGTGACCGCGAGTGGCCATGCGATCGACAATACGACCGCCGCCCAGCCGCTGGCCTGGAGTTGGCGCGCCCCGCTCTCGGGCACCAGGAGTGCCGCGCCCAGAGGGCCGGCGGAGAAGACAACATAGCTGACGGCATTCCACCCCAGGTGCAGTCCGATGGGCGCGGCGACCGAGCCCGTGGCGACGAACGCTCGGGCCCACATCAAACCATAGGCGCCGGTCAGGACGAAGATGTAGGCCATCGTCACCGGGTCGCCGAAGGCGCCGTAGCTGAACCAGTGATAGACCCCGAACGCCACCGCATCGAGCCAGACGGCCCGGTTCGATCCGAGCCACCGGACGGCTTGGTAGAGCAGGTAGCCGCGGAACAGGAGCTCCTCGTAGAGCACCGAGTTCACGACGAATCGCGCTCCCTCAACCAGCGTCGCCGGGCGTACCCCCTCGTTGACGACGAACGGATCGCTCGTCGCAGCGGCAAGCCCGAGTTGCTGCGTCGCCGCGGCCAGACCCAAGACGGTGAAGCCGGCCGCGAATTCCGCGAGTCTTCGCGCGCCGTGATCGACGCCAATCGCCGAGAGCCCCTTACCTTCGAGGCGGAGCAGCAGCCACGTCGCTGCGAGCAGAATGACGCCGATCATAGCTCGTGAGTGAGGCTCGGCTGCAGCCTGATCGCGGGCTGCGCGCCTGGCGTTTGCTTCTGCTGTGAACGCTTCAATGAAAAGCAGTTGTGGGGCGGCCGCTAGGCTGTCCCATTCTCATGAAGCGGCCGCCCCACAACTGCATCCGCACCCGCGTTCATCAGCAGCACGCGTCGTTCTACCGCGTGCGCCGATCGATCTCTGCCCGAAGGCCCCTGCTAGCGCGGCGTTGCGTCCGGCGGGTCGGCGTTCCAGATGTTCGCCTGGATGCGCCAGCGGCCGTCCACCTGCTTCCACACGTTG
>JAABRO010000045.1 GCA_011390885.1 Gemmatimonas sp.
GGAGCACGAGCAGGAGGGGTGACCGAACCAGCCAGGTCGCGCCCGGGGGGCGCTGGACGACAGCGCAATTATGTCACGACGCGGCCGTCGATGGTTGCCCGGTGCCCGACCGCGCACGCCGCCACCGTCCCGGACGCCTCGGCACCAGCCGTGTCCCCACCAGTAGCGCCGGCAGCAGGAACAGCGCCCCGATGGTGCCCATGAGGGTGCCGCCGGCCGTGGCGAGCGCGATCGCGCCGAAGAGTGTGGTGGACTTGGTGCCCACCGTGAGCGGCACGAGGCTCGCGAGTGCGCTCAGCGTGACCAGCACGATCATCCCCGACCGGTCGCTCGCCGCGCGCAGCACGTCGCCCGCGTGCAGTGCGCCCCGCCCGCCCGCGGCCACACGCCGCCGGCGCCGCTCGAGCGCCGCGTCCACCAGCAGGATGGCCTGGTTCACGGCCAGCCCCACCACGAGGATCACCCCCACGGCCGCCTCACGCCCGAAGGCGGCCTTGGTCACCCAGAACGCCGCCACCACACCGGCCAGCGCCAGCGGCAGCGACAGGAACACCATGGCCGCGCCCCACACCGAGTCGAACACGAGCGCGACGGCCAGCACCACGAGCGACACGCCGATGCCGAACACGAGCCACAGCCCGACGGCGCTCTTGTCATCCTGATAGCCCCACAGGCTGCCGGCGTCCTTCACCTCGTAGCCCGCGGGCACTGCCACCGCGGCGAGGAACGCATCATACGTGCGCTGCGCGAGGCGCTGCGGCCCGCGGAAGTCGAAGTTCACGTGCCGGATGTACTGCTGGTCCTCACGCGTGACGATGCTCAGCGCCTCGCGCGCATCGACCACCGCGAGGTCGCTGATGCGCACCGGCGCACCCGTCGACGTGGGCACGATCGCCGCGCGCAGCTCATCGAGCGTCCGGTCGCGCGCGCCCGCCGACTTCACCGTCACGGGCAGCTCGTCCCCGTCGATCTCGAGCAGCAGGCGTCCCACGGGGCCGCGCACCTCGCGCGCCACGGCGGCGGCCAGGTCCTGCGACGTGACGCCGTGCCGGTTGAGCGCTTCCCGATCGGGTTCGAGCGTGACCGCGTAGCCGCGCTCGTTCCCCCAGCCGCGCCCCGACGTGATCGTCACGTCGCGCACACGCGCGATCTGCTCGAGGCGGGACTTGAGATCCTCCGCCAGCGCCGACACGCCGCTGTAGGAGTAGCCGAGCACTCGAATGCGGAACGACACCGAGCTCCCCCCGCCACCTCCGGCGTAGAAACCGGGCCCCTCGCCGCGCACACTGATGTTCGCGCCGCCCACCAGCACGGCGCGCTGCGTGAGCATCTCCTCGAGTTCGAGCGGAACGGCCGTGAGGCCGCCATCACGCGTGAACAGCACCTGCATGAATGCACTCGTCATGTTCCCCTGCGTGGCCACCTGCTCCACTTCCGGGCGATCGAGCACGAGCGCCTCGAACTCGCGCATGGCACGGTCGAGCGTTTCCGGGTCCGACCCGCGCGGGAAGGTGAGGTTCACCGCCAGCGTGGTGCGCCGCTCGCCGAAGCCGCCCCAGCTCGAGCGCGGCACCTTCTTCACGAAGCCCCACGTCATCACCGCGAGCAGCGCCACGCTCCCCGTGAGCGTGAGCCAGCGCCAGCGCAGCAGCCCGCGCAGCACGGCGCGATACGCGCGCGCGAATCGTGGCCACCGCACGGGCCGCGCGCCACCCGCCCGCCCCAGCGCGGGCACCACGAGCAGCGCCGTGATCACGCTCCACGCGAGCGCGAGTGAGAACGCGGCCGCGAACGGCACGAACGCCGCGCGCGTGTCGCCCTGCAGGTACAGGAACGGAAAGAGCACGACCGCCGTGGTGAGCGTCGCGCCGATCACCGCCGGCGTGATGCGCGACGCGGCCTCGGCGCGCCCGTTCGCGGAATCCGGTGCCGACGCCAGCCGATTGGTGACCACGAGCGCGTTCTGCACGAGGATGCCCACCCCCATGCCGAGTCCGGCGAGCGTGAGCAGGTTGGCGGGAATGTCGAGCAGGTAGAGCCCGAGCGCCGTGCCCGCGATCGCCACCGCGGTGCTCCCCATCACCAGCGCCACCGCGCGCGCGCGGCGCAGCATGACCGCCAGCACGAGCAGCACCGCCACGAACGCGATCGCGCCGCGCCGCATGAGGTCGTCGAGTTCCTTGCCCAGGTCGATGCTCGCGTCCTGCGACACGCGATACCGCACACCGTTGGGCGCCACGCGCTGCAGCTCGGCCACCGCCTCGCGCGCGGCGAGCGCGGTGCGGATCGCATCGGCATTGGCGTGCCGGTACAGGTGAATTGCCACCGCCGGCACGCCGTTGATGCGGAAGAAGCGGCCCGCCGCGTCCTCCTCGGCGCGAATGGTGGCCAGCTCCCCGAGGCGGAACACGCGCCCGTCGGTGGCGGTGATGGGAAGCGCGCCCACGTCGTCGAGCGTGCGCGGCTCGTCGCGCATGGTCACGCTGCGCGTGATGCCGTCGCGCGTTTCACTGCCCAGCGCCTCCACCACGCGCGCCGAGTTGATCGCGCCCGTGAGCAGCTGCGGCGACACCGCGATGCGCCGCAGCAGCGACGGGTCGTACGACACCGCCACGCCCAGGTCGCTGCCGCCGCGGTCGCGCACGCTCGACACGCCAGGCACGGCCGCGAGGCGCGGTCCCACCTGGTCGAGCAGCAGCTTCTGCAGCGTGCCCGGGGTGTAGGGCCCCGATACCTCCACCTGGAGCAGCGGTGGCTCCTCGAGTCCTTCAGGAGTGAAGTTGGACACGCTGGGGGCCGTCACGCCCGGCGGAAACTCGCCGCGCAGCAGCTCGAGCCGCTCGAGGATGCCGAGCCGCGCCATCTGCACATCGGCCTTGGGCTCGAGCTCCACGGTGATGTTCATGCTGTTGTCGCGCGACTCGCTCGTGGTGCGCTTGACGCCGCGCACCCCCTGCACGAGCGACTCGATGGGCGAAGTGACGTACATCTCCACCACCTCGGCCGACGCGCCGTTCCACGACGCCGCGACCGTGAGGCGCGGCAGCTCCACCGACGTGCGCGACGCGAGCGGCAGGCGCGTGAACGCGATCGCGCCCGCCACGAGCACGGCCACGCACACGGCCCACACCACGGCCGGCCGACGGGTCGCGAAACCGATCACGAACCGCGTCGCCGCTCGAGCGCCCGCTCCACCACCGCGTAGGCCGTGGGCAGCAGGAAGAAGGTCACCACGAGCGCGCTCAGCGAACCGCCGATCACCGCCGCGGCAAGCGGCTGGTACAGCGCGCCGCCGCTGCCGACGCCGAAGAGCAGCGGCAGCACGCCGGTGATCGTGGTGAGCGACGTCATGGTGATCGCGCGCAGTCGCTGGCGTCCACCAAGCAGCACGGCCTCGTCCACGCTGTGGCCAGCCTCGCGGAACGTGCGGATGGCGTCGAGCTTCACGACGGCCTCGTTGTCGGCCATGCCGATCATGATCACGATGCCGATGAGCGACACAGCGTTGAGGCTCTGCCCCGACAGCCAGAGGAAGATCACGCCGCCCGCCGCCGCGAGCGGCACCGTGCACATGACAACGAGCGGAATCGTGAACGAGCTGAACTCGCCCGCCAGCACGAGGAACACGAGCAGCACGGCGAGCACGCCCACGAGCGCAAGCTGGTCGGAAGTGCGGCGGCGTTCGGTGTCGGCCCCGGCCACCTGCCAGTTCACCGTGGCCGGCAGGCCGAGCGATTCCATGCGCGTGAACACCTCGGCGGAGGCGCGCGCGGTGCCCCCGCCTTCCACGAGCCCTTCCACGATCGATACTGGTCGCTGCCCCACCCGCACCACCTCGAGCGGCGCGCGCGTTTCGTCCACGTTCACCAGCTGTGCCACGGGCACACCGTTCACATTCGTGGCCAGTGCGGTCTCGAGGTCCTCGTTGCGCACACCCACGTAGCGCACGCGAATGGGCGTGCGACGGTCGGTCTCGCGCAGCTCGGAGCTCTCCACGCCGCCGAGCCCGCCCTGCAGCGCGCTCGCCACCTGCGCTGGCGTGATGCCCTGCAGCGCCATGCGTTCGCGGCGGAGCGAGACCTCGATCACTGGCTGCGTGCCGGCGAACGCGTCACGCACGTCGGCGAGGTCGGGCACAGCGGTCATCATGGCGCGCACGGAGTCGGCCCACCGCTGCGATTCCTGCAACGACGCACCACTCACCTCGACGCGTACGAGGCGTCCCTCGCGCCCGATCAGCGACCCGAACTCCGACTGGCCGGCGAGGTCGAGCGCAAGCGCGCCTTGCGCCACCAGCGTCGGCGCGGCCGCGCGCAGCCGTTCGGCGAACGCCGCCGCGCCTGTTCCGTCCGGCACCGGCACGATGAGTTGCGCCGTCGCCGACGAGCCAGGGTTCGCGCCGGCGAGGATCTCCTCGTCGGTCGCGCGGCCGATGCGCGCGTACACGCCCACCGCGCCGAGCTCCGCCGCAGCGCGCTCGAGCTGGGCAATCGATGCCACCGTGGCCTCGAGCGCGGTGCCTTCGGGGAGCTGCACCTCCGCCACCAGCACACCCTCGTCCACGCGCGGCAGCACTTCCTTGGGCAGCCGCGCCACCAGCACCAGCATGATCACGAGCAGTGCCGCGCCACCGGCGAACACGGGCCCCGGATTGCGCAGCGACCACGCCATGCCGTGCTCGTAGCGGTCAGCGAGTCGCGTACCGATTGCATCGAGTCGCTGTCCGAGCGCCCCCGGCGCGCGCCGGGTCGGCGGCGACGCCTGCAAGGCGAGCGCGCGCTGCCGACGTCCCACCATCATCACCGGCATGAGCGTCATCGCGAGCAGCAGCGACGCACCCACCGTCATCACCACACTCAGCGACAGGTCGCGGAAGAGCGCGGCGGCCAGCCCCTGCACGAAGATGATCGGGCCGAACACGAGCATCGTGGTGAGCGTGCCGGCGAGCAGTGGCCCCGACACTTCTTCCGTGCCGGCAATCGCCGCATCGATGTACCCCACGCCCTCTTCGCGACGGCGGCCCACCGATTCGGCCACCACGATCGCCGTGTCCACCAGCAGTCCCGTGCCGAGCGCGAGGCCGCCGAGCGACAGCACGTTGATCGTCACGCCGAGCAGCTGCAGCGACACGAGCGCGACCATCACCGAAAGCGGCACGATGAGGCCGATCGCCATCGACACGCGCCAGTCGCGCAGGAACACGAGGATCATGAACAGCGACATGAGGCCGCCCGCCACGATCTCCTGCCCCAGGTTCGACAGGGCGTCCACCACGAAGTCGGCCTGCGCTGCCACGACGGTGAGCTCGACCGAGGGAAACTCGGTCTCGAGCGCCGCGATCGCTTCCATCATGCGGCCGGTCACCGACACCGTGTTGGAGCCGGCATCCTTGTACACCACGAGGCCGATCGCCTCGCGCCCATCGAGTCGCGTGATGGTGACCGGCTCTGCCAGCCGCGTCGTGACCGTGGCGATGTCGCGCAGCGACACGGTGCTGCCGACGGGACCCACCGGGACATCGAGGATCTCGTCGGTGCCCTGGAACTCGGTGAGGGCGCGGACCGAGAAGCGGAACTGTCCCTGACGCACCGTGCCACCGGCACCGGTCGCGTTCTGCGCGCGGATGGCCTGCGCCACATCCTCGGGCGTGAGCGCGAGCGCGCGCAGGCGATCGGGATCGACTTCCACCCACACTTCGTCTTCGGGGGCACCGACGACGGCCACCGAGGCCACGCCCTCGATCTGCTCGAGGCGCCGCGCGAACACGTCTTCCGCGGTGCGCGCGAGTCCGCGCAGGTCACCCACCCCGAGCCCGCCGCTCAGCGTACCCGCCAGGCTGTCACGCGCCGCGCGCTCAGCCGCGTTCGTGGCGCGCATGCCGAGCACGGCGATCGGGCGTTCCCCCGGGTCGCTCGTGAGCAGCGTGGGGCGTTCGGCGCGCTCGGGGAGCCGGCTGCGCGTGGCATCGAGGCGCTCGCGCACGTTGAGCACGGTGGTGCGCATGTCCGTGCCCCAGTCGAAGCGCGCCGTCGTCGTGACTTCGCCATTGCGACTCACCGAGCGCAGCTCGACCAGTCCGGGCGTGGCGGCGATCGCTTCCTCGATCGGTTCGGCGACGAAGCGCGACACCTCGGGCGCGGCCGCGCCCGGATAGTCGGTGCGAATCGTGAGCACGGGCAGCGTGACGTCGGGGAGCAGCGACACGGGCAGTCGGCTCAGCGAGACGCTGCCGAGCAGCACCACGCCGAGCACTGCCGCGATGGTCGCGACAGGCCGACGCACGGCCATGCGTGGCAGGGACATCGGGCGGGTCCGGTCGCGTCAGTTGCCGTCGCGCCGCGCCGACGCCGGCGTGCGGCGCGGTTCGGTCACCTCGCGCTCGCGCAGCGTGGCCACGGACACGGCGGCATCGTGCGTGAGCGTGAGGTGACCATCGACGATGACCTGGTCTCCCGGCTCCACCGGAATGAGGCCCGTGCTCGAATCGGGAAGCACTTCCGTTTCCACGCCGTTCGAGCGGCCGGGCACGATGTACGTCCATTGCGCGCGTCCATCGCGCACCACGAACACGAGCGGACGCGTGTCGCGTTCGATGATGGCCTTCGTGGGCACGAGGCGCCGGCCGGTGAGACGCTGTGCCTCGAGCTGCACATCGGCGTACATGCCCGGTCGCAGTGCGCCCTCGCCCGGCACGCGCACGATCACGCGTCCCGTGCGCTTGACGCTGTCCACCATCGGAAGCACGGCGTCGATGCGACCCCGCATGACGCGCCCCGGCACAGCGGCGCTCGTGACCGTGGCGCTGCCGCCTACGCGAATGAGCGGCAGGTCGTCTTCGAGCACGCGGGCCTCGATGCGCACGGCGCTCACGTCCACGATCGTGGCGAAGGGCGCGCCCGCGCCCAGCCGCTCGCCGGGCGCGATGTCGAGACGGTCCACGTAGCCATCCACCGGCGAGGTGATCTCGCTGCGCGCCCGCTCCCAGCGCGCCCGCTCCAGCCGCACTTCCGCCGACGCCGCGCCGCTGCGAATGCGCAGCGCCTTGCGCTGCTCCGGCGTGGGACCAAGCCCGGTCACGAGCGACTCGGGCATGAAGCTCTCGCGGAACGCCTGCTCCCGCTCGTCGAGCGAGGCCTGCGCCTCGCGCACGGCCAGGTCGAAGGGGAAGGGATCGAGGCGCACGAGCGGTTGCCCCTTCCGGACCCGCGCGCCGGGACGCACGAGCACCTCGGCCACGGTCCCTGCGACCTCGGCGGAGAGGTTCACGATCGCGTCACCGTACACGTCGCCCCGCGTGTTGACGCGCAGCACGAGGTCGCCGTCGCGCGCCTCCTGCGCGACGATGGGCAGCGGCACGGCGGCGCGCGGTGCCTCGCCGTCGGTCGCGTCGAATCCGGCGACCGCCGAGGAGTCGGCCGATGCCGGATCGTCGGTCGCGCTGCTGTCGCCACAGGCAAGCAGCAGCGGCGCGAGCAACAGCGACAGCGCGAGCGCGCGAGGCGGAAGAGATGAGCGCATGCGAGGCGGGATGAAGCCGAAGCGAACGGGACCGCAGCGTGACCTGCATGAAGGCCGCCGCGGCGCCGCACGCGAAGGTGGGCGGAGACGAAACGGTTGGGCGATTAGTCGCCCCGCTGGCGCGGAAGGTTGCAGCGTCCGAGCCTGACCGGACGTCCGAACATACCCCCGAAGCGCGCGGTGTGCCGCTACGGTCGAGGTTTCATTGCCCGCGGCGCACACTTTTGGCACGTGACGCACACCTCGCGGCCGTCCGCGACGCGCAGATTGTGTGGTGTCGCGTGCCGCCATCCGGCACGCCACCCTCGCAGGGGAGCATGACCGACCTTCCGGACGACGATGTCGATGCAGAGCTGTCTCCGCGCCTCGAAGTGTGGCTGGCGGAGCGGGAACTGCTGTCGGCGGCGGCAAAGCTGCGTGATGCGCTGGTCGATCCGGCGTGTGCGCGCCAGCAGTCGGAGGTGCGGATCAGCTACCAGGCGGCGTGGCTGCGGTTCATGGTGGCACTCTGCAACCTGCCACTGGCGGAGCGGCCGGTGGCGGTGGACCGTGTGATCGACGCCCTTCGCATCGCGCACCTGCTGCGCCAGCAGGGCACCCTGGAGTTGCCGTATCGGGAATGGCCGCCGCTGACCATGCCCGACGTTCCCACCCGTGACGCCGTGCCGCGAGACGGAGCGCCGCTCCCTCGCCCGAGGAGTGCCGACTGATGCGCCAACCGTTGTCCCCGATGGAGGCCTACACCGTGGATGTGGGCGAGGGTGCTCGATGGGCCGGTCACCCGACGCAGCCGCACGGGTGGTTCTCGGTCACGCACGTGGCGCACCGCGTCGCGGCGCTGCCGGAGGCCCAGCGCGAGTGGTTCCTGGCCACGCTCCCCGACGGGCTGCTCCCGGAGGCGGGGCGCCGCCCCACGCACATCGACCACGGCACCCCCGCCCCGGCGCACCCGGTCGCGATCGCGGCGGAGCAGTTCCGGGTGGCCGCGGAGGACATGGAGCGCGACGGCTGCTTCGAGATGGCCTACACGACCGTATCCGCCGCCGCGCGGCTGGCCACGCGTCACGATGCCCCGAGCGCCCTGTCGGCCGCCAACCATCTGGCGCGCATCATGCGCCAGTTGGGCGAGACGCGGATCGCGGAGGAGCTGCATGAGGGGGTGGCCTCCGAGGCGCGTCACCGCGGGTATCCGAGCGTGGCCGGCTACGCGCTCGCCGGACTCGGCAACCTCGCCATGATGCGCGGCAACCGGCCCGCGCAGGTGCGCTACTACATGGAGGCACTCGCGCTGGCACCGTCCGGGACCGCGCTCGAGTCGGCCGTGCGGTGGGGGCTCATGAACCACGCGCTGGCCGTGGACTCGTTGCCCGACGCGCTGGTGCATGGCTGGCGCGCGTACGACCTGTCGGACACCGATGAGGCGCGCGCCGGTATCCTGGGCAACCTGGCCTCGGTGGCCTTTCGCGCGCGTTTCCTGGACGCGGCCGTGGCCGGCTTCACCGGCGCACTTGCCATGGCGACGTCGGCGCGGCTCTGGCTCAGCATAGCGTCCACGGCCGCGGAGGCCGCCGGTGTGGCCGGGCGCACCCCGCTGCTGTCGCAGTTGGAAGAGACGGGACGCGGTCACCTCGCCAGCGCGGGGCCGTTCGAGTCCAGCCAGTGGCTGCTCGGACTGGCGACCGGCTGGCACGCAGCGGGCGACGCGGATCGGACGGAGCGCTTTGCCAAGGAGGCGCAGGCTCTGGCGAAACGGCACGAGTTCCACGAAGTTGCGTATCGGGCGGAGGCACTCGTGCTCTCCACACCGGTTCAACAACCGTCCAGGGCAGCGGTGCGAGAGAGCGGGCCGATCCTCACGGATCTGCCGTTCTCGGCCCGGGACGGCCTCTCGCGTCTCCGGGCGATGGCGGGCTGAGGCCCGCTGTCGCCGTCAGACCCAGGGAATCGTGTCGAAGCTGGCCGTCGGCTTCGGATCATCCACGCCAGTGGGCGAGCCGGTGCAGGCGGCGAGGGCGAACGAGCTGATCAGGGCGACGGCGAGAACACGAATCGTGCGCGACATGGAGAAGCTCCGGTGAGGGTTGACTCACAAGTAGCCGTTTTCGCGCCGACCACGGTGTGCGCCGCGTGCAATAGGTGTGCGCCGCGTGCAACGACTTTTCGGGCGGTCGGTGCCTGAGCGTCGGTTTGCCCTGCTGTTCGGCGACCGGGTCGCGCAGGCGCGCCTCGGCGAGGCCGTTCGCGGGCACGGCACGATCTGGGTCGCCGAGCACCCTGAGGAGGTAGCCGCCGCAGCCGCCGGCTCCTCCTCGCTCGCCGCCACCATCATCCTCTTCTCGCCGGCCCGGCACGCCGAAGCGCTCCGTGCCGCCGACGCCATCCGTGCCGCGGCCCCCGACCACGCCATCATCGGCTACGTCGACCCGCGCACCCTCAGCTCCCGGTTCATCCTCGAAACGGGGCGCGCGGCGCTCACCGACCTCGTGCTTCGCGACGTGGACGACTCGCGCGCCGTGCTGCTGCGCGTGCTCGAGAACGCCGGACAGCTCGACAGCGCACTGCGGGTCGCGGAGCACATGTGCGAGGGGCAGCCGCGCGCCGTGCGGATCGTGGTGCAGTTCATCTGCGCACACCTGCGCGAACCGCTCGACGCGTCCACGATCGCGGCCGGCCTCGGGCTCAATCGCCGCACCATGTACCACCGCCTCGGCGGCGTCGGCAGCCCGGGCCCTCGGGAGCTGGTGGGCTGGTGCCGCGTGCTGTTCGTGGCCCATCAGCTCTCCCGCGCCGACGCCTCGCTCTCGGTGATCGCCACGCAGCTCGACCTGCCCTCGTGGCGCTCGCTCACGTACATGGTGCGCCGCTACCTCGGCATCGGCACGAACGAACTGCGTCGCCTCGATGCCTTCGCCTTCGCCTTGGCGCGCTTCCGCGAACAGTTCGCCGCGCCGACGCACCGTGCCGACGAGGCGCGTGCGCCACAGGGGCGCCCCGCCCTCGTTCCCTGACCATGCGTGTCGCCCTGCTCTTCGGCAGCCGACACGACCGGCTGCGGTTCGCGAGCGCGCTCGAGGGCAGCGCCAAGGTCGTGGCGGCCGACGACGTGAGCGGCGCCTGGCCGCTGCTCGAACAGCCGGAAACGCGGGCCTGCATCGTGTGCGTGCACGCGCCCGCCGCCCCGCTCGCCATCGGCGCGATCCGTGAGCTGCGGCAGGCCTTCCCCGCCCTGCCGATCGTGGCCTACTGCGACGTGCACGAGCTCGATCGACAGGACCTGATCGGGACGATCCGCGCGGGGGCCACGGACCTGATCTTCCGCGGCATCGACGACGGTACCACCGTGGCGCGGCACGTGCTCGCGCAGGCCGTGCGGCACACGCACGCCGACGAACTGCTGCGCCT
>JAABRO010000046.1:0-4809 GCA_011390885.1 Gemmatimonas sp.
GATCGCGCCGGCCATGGCCGATCGCTTTCGCGAACTCGACGAGGAGGAGGACGGCGCGGGCTACCAGTGCTTCGGCGGCGCCGTGCCCGACCGGCTCGGCAACCGGGAGAACCGCGCCGCGTACGAGGCGAAGTATCCGGACGGCGTGCGCGAGCTCAACCGCAACAACTTCTGGCTCGCGCACTGGGCGCCGGGCATGGACGGACACGTCTTTCCCGAGGGCACGGGCATTCGCATGCAGCCCGGCTCCGTGCTCGTGGTGCAGCTGCACTACTACAGCAAGGACGCGCCCGGCGAGCGCGACGCCGGATCGCGTCTCGACTTCATGACCGCGCCGAGCGTGCAACGTCGCGCCTTCCATCTGGCGCAGACCAACAACGACTGGATGAACGGCGACCGCGAGGGGTCCATCCGCGTGCCGGCCCACGACTCGGCGACCGTGAGCCTCACCGAGGACCTGGGCGACTACCTCGGCTACATCGCGTACGTCACGGGCGTGCCGCGCGATCGCATCGACGGGATCGAGCTGCATTCCGCCAACCTGCACATGCACGCGGTCGGCAAGAGTGCCGACGTCACGCTCGAGCGCAGCACCGGCGAGACCGAGACGCTGCTCGCGATCCCGCGCTGGGACCTGGGATGGCAGCGCGACTTCACCTTCGTGCAGCCGAAGCGTTTCACGCGCGAGCAGATCGCCGGCACGAAGCTCCGTCTGCGGTGCACGTACTTCAACCCGAAGGACACGCCGGTGTTCGGCGGGCTGGGGTCGGATGAGGAGATGTGCTTCAACTTCTCGTACATCGCGGTGCAGGAAACGCCGGCTGCAGATGCGAGCCGCGCGTCCCCGTGACCGCGAGCAGAATCTCCCGGTTCGGTTCTTCGTACGGTCGTGCATGACTCACCGTATGAGCGCAATCATGGCACGGGGCTTCGCACCCACCCGCCCGGTTGTCGCGCTGGCGGCTCTCGCCGCTCTCCTCGCGCCCACCGGAACCGACCTGACCGCGCAGTCACCCGCCGGCCGCAACACCATCTCGGCATCCGACGTGGCACAGGCGCTGCAACCCGCCGTGCAGCTGCGCGATTCGTCGCCGCGTCGTTTCCGCCTCGAGGAGCGCATGCGATACCATCGCGTGCCCGGCGTCAGCGTGGCCGTGATGCAGGCGGGTCACATTGCGTGGGCGCGCGCCTGGGGCGTTGCCGATGCGGCGAGCGCGCGACCGGTCGACTCCACCACGCTCTTCCAGGCCGCGTCCATCTCGAAGCCGCTGGCGGCGCTCACGGCGCTCTCGCTCGTCGAAGAACGCCGGCTTTCGCTCGACGCGCCGATCAACCGGGCGCTCACGACGTGGCAGCTGCCTGCCGATTCGCTGCATCGCGACACGATGGTCACGCTGCGTCGCCTGCTCGAGCACACGGCCGGCACTTCGGTGAGCGGATTTCCCGGCTATCGCGCCGCCGAACGCACGCCCGACGTTGCGATCCCGTCGAACGTGTCGGTGCTGGATGGCCAGGGCAACACGCCCGCGGTCCGCGTCGAGCGCGAGCCGAATCGCGGCTTCGCCTACTCGGGGGGCGGCTACACCATCGTGGAGCAGGCCATCGAGGACGTCACCGGCGAATCCTTCGCACAGGCCGCGGCGGCGCGTGTGCTGATGCCGACCGGCATGACCCGCTCCACGTTCGCGCAGCCGCTGCCGGCGGCACGATGGGCCGAGGCCGCGCATGCGCACGACGCGAACGGCGCGCCCGTGCCGGGGCGGTGGCACGACTATCCCGAGCAGGCGGCCGCCGGCCTGTGGACCACGCCCACGGATCTGCTGCACCTCGGTGCCCATCTCGCTGCCGTGTGGCGCGGGGACGTCGACACGGGCATCGTCTCGCGCGCCACGCTGCAGCAGATGTTCTCGCACCGCGGCGACCAGGCCGGCTTCGAGAGCTACGGACTCGGCTTCGGCATCACCGGCCAGGGTGACGCGCTCTCATTCGGGCACAACGGCGGCAACGAAGGATTCCTGTCCACGTGGGTGATCTATCCCGCGCGCAAGGAAGGCGTGGCCGTGATGACCAACGGCGAGCGAGGCTTCGCGCTGGCACAGGAGATCGTTCGTGGCGTCGCCGCGCAGCTCGGCTGGCCGGCCTTCGGCGCCGAGGTGCGCACCGCGGTGGCGCTCGCCGACTCCACGCTGGCCGCGTACGCAGGGCGCTACGAGCGCGAGGGTGGCGGCCTCGTGATCATGCTGGCTGCCGAGTCGGGCGGACTGCGCGTCTCGAGCGCCGATCAGTCGTCGAGTCGGCTCGTGGCCGAGGCCGGAATGCGCGATGGCTTCTTCGATCCGGGTGACGGACAGCGCCTCGTGTTCGAACGGGACGCCAGCGGACGGGTGGTCTCGTTGCTCGCGGGCGGTCGCATCCGGCTGCTGCGCCGCTGAGCGGAGCGATCGGCCGCAGCAGGTCAGACGCGGTCTGCTGCACGGTGTCCTCACGCATCACGGCCGGCACGACGTCGTCCAGCCGCGCCCCGAAGCGTGCAGGCAGTCAGGGACGACGTCGATAGCGCAGGGCGACGGCACCACACCGCAGCGCCGTCGATGACATCAGGTCGAGTTGCCTCGTGCTCGGGAGTCCGCCATCGAGCCAGGCGGCCACCTCCCCGTACCAATGGATCGAGTTCTGCGGCGTCAGGATCCAATGGTTCTGATCGGGAGGGAACACCAGCCGCGCGTCGAGTTGCGCCCGCGCCCTCGATTGGTAGCTTCGCCGCTGTCATCCGGTCACTGCCCGTCCTCCTTCCCGGTCCGGTCCGCATGTCCACCGCTCTCGTCCGCGCCATCGGCGCCCTTGCAGTCGCCGCTCTCGGCGTGCCGACCTGCCTCGCGGCGCAGCCGCGCCTCACCGCCCCCGGCGCACCCGCCACCCTGACGCCGGCGCAGCAGCAGGCCCGCGCCATCTACAAGGAACTCGTCGAGATCAACACCGCCGACTCGGTGGGGTCGGTCACGCGGGCGGCCGAGGCGATGGCTGCCCGGTTTCGCGCGGCGGGGTTCCCGGCGGACGACATCCACGTGCTCGGGCCGTCGGACGCACCGGACAAGCACAACCTCGTGGTGCGCTACCGCGGGCGCACCAGAGGCAAGCCGGTCCTGCTCCTCGCGCACCTCGACGTGGTGCAGGCGCTGCGCGCGGACTGGCCGCAGGATCCGTTCGAGCTGCGCGAGGAGAACGGCTGGTTCCTGGGCCGCGGCGTGGCCGATGACAAGTCGATGGCGGCGATGCTCACGGCCAACCTGCTGCGTTACAAGGCGGAGGGGTGGGTGCCGGAGCGCGACCTCATTCTCGCGCTCACCGCCGACGAGGAAGGGGGCGGCCACAACGGCGTGAGCTGGCTGCTCGCGAACCATCGCGACCTGATCGACGCGGAGTACGCCATCAACGAGGGCGGCGGCGGCACGCTGCAGGGGGACGACCCGCTCTTCCACACCATTCAGGCCGCGGAGAAGGTCTACACCGACTTCCGGCTGACCGTGCGCAACACCGGCGGTCACTCGAGCGTGCCGCGCAAGGACAACGCGATCTACTCGCTCGCGGCCGCGCTGCAGCGCATTCAGGCGCACACGTTTCCCGTCGAGCTCAACGACGTGACGCGTCCCTTCTTCGAGCAGACGGCGAAGGTCGAGATGCCGTCGCTCGCGGCGGCCATGCGCGCCCTCGTCGCCGACCCCGCCGACACGACGGCGGCTCGGCTCGTCTCCATGGATCCGCGCTACGCGGCGATGCTGCGCACCACCTGCGTGGCGACGATGCTCTCGGGTGGTCACGCGCCGAACGCGCTCCCGCAGACAGCCACCGCCAACGTGAACTGTCGCATCGTGCCCACGTCGAAGACGTCCGACGTGCAGGCCGCGCTCGAGCGCGTGGTGAGCGACAGCTCCGTGGTGATCACGACATCGTCGCGCGACCGCACCGACGGTGCGCCGGGTCCGATTCATCCGGCCGTGCTCGCGGCCACGGTGCAGCTCACCAACCGCATGTTCAACGGCGTGCCGGTCATCCCCACGATGAGCACCGGCGCCACCGACGGCTACCGCCTGCGCAACGCCGGCATCCCGACCTACGGCGTGAGCGGCATCTTCTCGGCGACCGGCGAGACCAACGCGCACGGCCGCGACGAGAAGCTGCGCGTCAAGTCGTTCTACGACGGCCTGGCGTTCCTGTATGAACTCGTGCGCCTCGTCGCGGGCCCGAATCCGCCGGGGCCGGTGTCCTGAAGGAGGGGCGGCGGCCGAGGCGCGTCGCGGCGTGGGCTAACGAAACGCTCGGCTCCTGCGTCATGAACAGCATGAAGCGCGATGCGAAGGACGAGCCGCCCCGGTCCGGGGCGCGCATTCCGAACGGGCTGCTCGCGCTCGGATCGGCGGCCGTGCTCGCCGTGTACTCCGCCGGCAATCTCCAGACGATGGAGGCCGCACGGCAGTTCGACGATCACGGGGGCGGGCGCCGTCGTCCGATGCCGCCCAGCGTCGCGAGTGCGGGTGGTGATCAGGCCGCGCCACCGGTGGCGATGGCGGCGTCGACCGCACGCTCGCCGGACATCAGCGCTTCAATCGTCGCCGGCGCGTCGGCGGCAGCATCGCAGTCCGTCGAGACACAATCGGTCGCGAGCGAGTCGCAGGCATCCGGGTTGGATACGTCCGAAGCGGTCACGGCCAAACCGGTGAAGGCCACACCCGCCAAGGCCACGCCGGCCGCCGCGGTCAAGGCCGAGCCGGTGACGGCGGATTCCAATGTGTCGAGCGCGTCCGTGGCCGT
>JAABRO010000046.1:5723-10496 GCA_011390885.1 Gemmatimonas sp.
CGACACGGTCTTCTCTCGGCTGCGCGTGCGCAACCAGTCCGTGTGCACGAGTGGCGACTATGCGCGTGCACCGTCGGCTGGCGTGTCCACGCACCTCATCGACCCCACCTCGGGCGACGCCGCCACGCGCGCGATCAGCGCCACGGTGGTGGCGCCACAGGCGATCGTGGCGGATGCGCTGGCGACGGCGGCGTACATCATGGGCCCGACACGCGGCATCGCGCTGCTGGAGCAGCAGGGGGTGCATGGCCTGATCGTGTCGGCCGACTCGACGCAGGTGATGACGCGCGGCATGTCCGCGTGGCTGGATCACCCGGCCATGCATGCCGCCTGACCGCAGCGCGCTGCGTCGGTACGCACGCACACCCAAGGGGCAGTTCGGCCTGCTGCTGCTGGCGATGACGGCAGTGGCCGGCACGCACACTGGCTGGGCGCAGGTGGCCCCGGGGCTGCTGGGCGCCACGGTCGCGGCGACGCTGGTGGATGCACTGTGGCTGCGATGGCGAAGCGGCGCGTGGACGTTGCCCGACGGCGCGCTGCTCACCGGATGGCTGGTGGCGTTGATCGTGAGCCCGCACGAACCGTGGCATGTGGCAGCAATGACGTCGGTGGTGGGTGTGGCGAGCAAGCAGCTCATGCGCGTGGGTCGAGCGAACGTCTTCAACCCCGCGGCCTTCGCGCTCGTGGCCACCTTCTACGTGTTCGATACGGGCCAGAGCTGGTGGGGTGCGCTCCCCGAACTGCCGCTGCCGTGGCTGCTCGTGCTCGCGGCCGCCGGTGTGTACATCACGCTGCGCATCAACAAGGCACCGGTGGTGCTCGCGTTTCTCGGCGGCTTTGCCGCGCTCGCCACGGCCAATGCGTTTCTCGGCAATCCCGGCGCCGTGGCCGAGTTGTATCGCGCGCCCGACCTGCACGCCGCGCTCTTCTTCGCGTTCTTCATGGTGACCGACCCGCCCACGTCGCCGCCGAAGCACCCCGACCAGCTGGTGTACGGCGCCATCACCGCCGTGGCCGCGTTCGCCGTGTATCGAGTGGTGGGGGCCGCGTACTTCCTGCTGGCCGGCCTGCTGGTGGCCAACGTCTGGGAAGGGTGGCGAAAACGTCGGGTGCGTCAACAGCGCGCGTGACGTGTGCGCCGCGGTGCGTCAGGGGTGACCGGCATCGTCCGGTAGGATCGCCGGCGTTGGGGCCCGACGATGTGCGCCGTCTTGCGTCCGTACTGGCCACGCGGGCTGCGGCCTCGAGATGATCCGCCCGGCCAGTCCAAGGAGAAAATCCGCCGGGGACCTCGCCTTCCCTCAGTCCATGGGCCGTGTCGGACCATGGGCCGGGTAGACGCGTCTTGCACCGAGCCGGCGTAGCAGTGCCCAGGATGCGAGGGCGGTCGGGTTGTCGAAACAGGAGGCCTCCGGGGGGAGGTCGCCGGTGAAGGCAGAGCCGTCGTCGAGGAGCAGGGCGACGCAGTGCGCGGAGTGCCCGGGCGTGTGCACGATCTCGCCGGCGACGCCGAGGCGCGCCAGCAGAGCGCGGCTTTCGTGGCACGCAATGACGGTGTTGCCCTCCGGCGTGATCTCGACGTAGTGGTCGGCTGGCTTCGTCCAGGTCTTCATGACGGGGATCGCAGCGAGCTGGATGTCGATGACGAGAAGCGGCACCCCCTCGTGCTTCAACTCTTCCGCAAGCCCCGCATGGTCGATGTGGTAGTGGGTGGCCATGGCGTATCGAATCTCTGCCAGCGGGATGCCCATCCTCCTCAGGTTCGCCTTCATGGTGCCGAGGGTTCCTGGCCAGCCGATGTCAACGAGCAGGCGCGATGAACCAGCGCTGACGACCCAGTAGTTCGTCGAGCGATATCCGATGTTGACGATTGTCAGCGAGGTTGCGTGCGCCATGAGTACCGTCGTGCTACCGAACGTCAAGTTGTACCGCGGCAGGTTCTCCACGCGATGCGGCTGGCGAACGACGTGCGCCAGTCACGCGCATCGACCAGCCCAGCCGGCGGCACCGATCCGTCGGGCCACGAGGCGTCGCCCGGATGACGCTCATCCGAGCACCGCGCGCAGGCGACTTCGAGTGTACCGCTGCAACAGAATCGGATACACGTTCACCAGGACGTTGCCAGCACTCAGGTACAGTGCCCAGCCGAACCACCTGACCTGGACGGCGTAGGCGGCTGACACGAGCCCCAACGCGAAGAGGACGAGATGTCCGCGCTCGCTCTGCTCAGTACGCAGCAGGAACTCAGCCGCTGAGCGCCGCCCCCGGATGACCCGGAAGTGGGGATTCGCGCGACGCTCCCACTGATTCGCGAAGTCGCCGTTCGGAGCGAACCGTCTGAAGAGCAGCACTCCAAGCCGGCGGTAGATCCGACCGGTGCGCTCGAACTCGCGAAGTTCGAAGTAGCCGCGCGGCAGGAGCCACCACAGCGCGAGGCACGCGGCGACGACGACCGCGAACGACGCGCCTGGCAGCAGGTCGCCCGCGGGATACGCGAAGGGTCGCAGCGGCCCCCAGATGTACAGCCAGAACATCAGGAGCGGACCAAGCCATCCCCCGGCCATGCTGGAGAAGGGCACAAGATTGAGCCCGTTGGTCGGTGGTTCGTGGCGCCCTACCTGAGGCATGGGTCCTCACCGAAGACGGGTTGAGCAGCCGGGCTGATGGGTGACACGGACGTTCAATGACAGGGGTTGCGCGGGGCGGCCGCAAGCCGCCCTGGGCATCACGGCCGCCACGCTCAACGCAATCCGCACCGCGGCCAGCGAAAGCAAGCGTCGCTGGCCAGCGGCGCGACCGAGCCGCTGGCGCTGCGAGCAGCCACGCAACGCTGCTAGCCGAGCAAACCGAGTTGCTGTGCAACCGACAGCCGATCGACCACCTGATGATGCCCTACGATGCGACCGTTGGCGAAATGGTAGATCGTCATGCCCTGCACGGCGAACGAGCGACCGGTGGGCGGGCGTCCGCCCATGGCGCCAAGCTGCGTACCTCGCATCGTCCAACTCAACGCGACGCGATCGCCCGCGCAGACGGTCTCGCCAATCTCGAAGGTCAGGTCAGGGAACGGAGCGCGCGATGCGAGCAGGCGATCCTTGAAGTCGGACCGGGACAGCGTCTGCCCGTCCCACGGATCTCCGGGATCGCTGTAGATGGTGTACTGCGGGCCGAGAAACTCGTCCACGGCCGCAACCTCGCCCGCGCTCCATACGCGTTCCATGAATGCAATGAGGCGATTCGTGTTGTCAGTCATGGCCTGAGACTCCGATGGTCTGGTCGACGCCGAGGTTCACCTGCGAAGGCGCAGGGCTGGACCTATGCTCCCGGCAAGAGGCGATGCGCGCCTTCGTCAGCTCCAACGAGTCGTTGGCTGGCGCCGCGCGTGACGCTGTCCACCTTGACTTCTCGCATCGCCGCCGCCCTAGGTGAGCATCTGCCCAGGCGCCACGTCGGCGATCTGGGTGAACGCCTTCTTGACGCGCAGCTTCCATTGCGGGATGCCGCGCAGCGGCGAGTCGGGAAACGCCGAGATACGCTGCTTGGCAACCACCTTGACGATGCGCTCAGGACCGACCCGAACGTTCAAGCGCATGAAGTGCCTGGACATGATCTGCTGCAGCCGCGCGTCGGTCGCGTGCTCGTCGTAGTTGTTGCGTTTCCCCCAGTGCGCCCGCAACTCATCCTGACGTTGTACGTACTCGCCGATGGATGGATCGTAGTGCCAGCCGTCGGAATAGGTGGTTTGATCCTTCCACTCGAAGTCAGCGAAGCCGACAGGGTCGTCCAGCGCGTACACAACGAATCCGGCAGTGAGCGCGCCCGGAGCGAACCCCAGGGCTTGTTCGAGTTGCGTCCGGCTTCGTCTCACGACGGAAGCCAGCGTGGTGACGTAGCCGCTGAACGACTCACGCGCTCCGAGCGAGGCGCCAGTCATGAGAACCGCCGGAAGCAGGAGCACGGACAACGGTTGGAGGAGAGCACGTTTCGACCTGTCGGAGCGGATTCACCAGACACGGGCCGCCATGGATTTTCGCCGGCCAACGGTTCGCATTTCCCCTGCGCGGGACGGCCGAGGAAGGCCACGAAGCTCACGACAATCGCGAGGCTCACGCAGAGGATCAGTGCAAGGACGGTGTTATGCAACGGTCCCTCGCAGCATGACACCGGCTCGCTTCCTTCCTCGCCGTCCTCGTAACCATCCTACGCACGATCGCTTGCGCCGCAAGCGAACACGACTGTAGCGCTGCGCCATGCAGCGGACGCTCCGGCATGATGCCGATCGTCACCGAGCAACGCTTAGTCCTGCCCCCGGCCCTCGGCGAGATCGACATCCAGCGGGCTGCGCACCCCGAGACCACCCTTGGACAACACGTGCGTGTACAACATGATCGTGGAGACATCCCGGCGCCCGAGGAGTTCCTGAACCGTGCGCATGTCGTCGCCGGTCTCGGGCAGGTGCGTGGCGGAGGAGTGCCGGAAGGTGTGGCATCCCACGCGCTGCGTGAGCCCGACGCGTCGGGCGGCCTCCCGCACGTCCCGTTGCAGCACGGTCTGGTGCAGATGGTGCGTGTTCCAGCGCCCGCTCGCACCGTCGTACCAGTCCCGGCTCGCGGGAAAGAGCCACCACCAGGCCCGATGACGGCTCGCGCCCGGTGACTTCCGCGCCCCCCGTCGAACTGGCGCCCCCCGCCTCAGCGCGTATCGTACCGCCCATGCGCCTCCTCCTCCCCGCCCTCGCCCTCCCGGCGCTGCTCGCCGCGCAGCCCGCCCAGC
>JAABRO010000047.1 GCA_011390885.1 Gemmatimonas sp.
GCACTCCGTGCAGCGGAGCGTCTTCTGCGGCGCGCCCGTGCCGGGCGACTTGGGCACCACCGGGTTGGTGGCCTGCGGATCGATCACGGAGCGCAGGAACGCCAGTTCGTCGAAGGCATCGGCCGCCGGGGACGCGCCGGATGGCGCCGCGCCGGCCGGCGAGGCCCCGCTCGCGCCCGCGTTCGTCACGCCGTCCGGCGCGAGTCCAGCCGACGACGTCGCGTCACCGAACACATCCACGCCGTCCTCCTCGGCCTCCGCCGCCTCGGACGCGGCGTCAGACACACCCGACGGACGATTGCCCCAGATGCCCGGCCGCCCGAAAGCCCCCGCCCCACCCGACGACATCGGCGGACGGATCAAGCCATCGAGCTCACCGTCGTCCGCCGACGGCTCGTCCACGACGTCGGGTTCGATCGCGGCCAGCGTCTCGGTGATGGACGCCGGACGGGCCTCCGCATCGTCTACCGGCGTGTGGACCTGCGCCTCGTGCACGGGCGCGACCGGCGCATCGAGCGCGTCGATCAGCTCCTCCCCGCTCACCTCGAGCAACGCCACATCAGCCGCCGCGTCGACCGCCGCATCGACCGCGTCGTTCGCGGCATCGTCCGGCGCCTCGTGCGCTGCGCCGGCGAACGGTGCCTCGCCGCGGCCAACATCCTGCGGCTCGGGGCGCGCGTGCGTGAGCAGGCCGCGCACGTCCTCGCGCTGGGTATCGAGCGCGCCGTGCTCCTCGCCCATGCCGGCCAGCGACGACTCCACCCGCTGCCGCACCTCGTCCCAGGTGGCGTCGTCGTACTCGCCGACCGCGTGCCGCAGCATGGCCTCGGCGCGCTCGTCCTCCTCCGCCCCCATGCGTGCCTCGAGGTCGGCGGCGCGCGCATCGAGCCCGGCGAGCAGTTCGTCGAGTGCGGGCGCGTGCGCGTGCAGCTGCGTGAGCACTTGCGCGCGGCGCGCCACGTAGTCGCCGTGCACGCGCGTGTACACGTGCTCAGGCGTGTCGGCACGGCGTGCCTCGAGCGCCGCCAACCACTCGTCGAAGCGATGGCGCTCCGCCACGAGCGAGCGGACGTCGTCGATGAAAGGGGAGGACTGGTCGGTCATGCTGCAGACTCCGAAGGGGCGAGCGCCGGACACCAGAGTCTCCGGCGGAAACGGACGGGGGGCGTCGCGCGCGGGCGCGTCCTGATCACGGACGACGCAGACCGCGCCCTTGCCCCGTGCCTCATGTTACGCGGGGCCGGCCCGGTTGTCACAGGGTGACACCGCGTGCCGGCCGTCAGACGGCCCGGTAGACAACGCGGCCGCCGACCACGGTGACCCGGGCCTGCCCCGTGAGCTCGACGCCGCCGTAGGGCGTGTTGCGCCCCTTCGACTTGAACTGGCGGGGATCGACCGTCCAGCGCGCGTTCGGATCGAACACGGTCACGTCGCCGATGCCGCCCGCGCGCAGCGTGCCGCCCGGCAGCCCGAACACGCGCGCCTGCTTGCAGCTCATCGCATCCACCAGCTGCGGCAGCGTGATGATGCCGCGGTGCAGCAGCCAGGTGCAGTTCACGCCGAGCGCCGTCTCGAGTCCCACGATGCCGTTCGGGGCATCGGCGAACTCGCGCTCCTTCTCGTCGTAGTGGTGCGGTGCGTGGTCGGTCACGAGCAGGTCGATCGTGCCGTCGGCCACCCCCTGCTGCAGCGCCTCGACATCTTCGGCGGTGCGCAGCGGCGGGTTCATCTTGGCGTTGGTGTCGTAGTTGCCGACACGCTCGTCGGTGAGCGAGATGTGATGCGAGCACACTTCGGCCGTGACGTGAATGCCGCGCTCCTTGCCCCAGCGCACGAGCTCGACCGAGCCCTTGGTGCTGAGGTGGCAGAGGTGGATGTGTCCACCGGTGCGCTTGGCGAGCAGGATGTCGCGAATGACGTAGATTTCCTCCGCCTCGCCCGGAATGCCCTTGAGACCGAGGCGCGCACTCACGGCGCCCTCGTTCATGGAGCCGCCGTGCGCGAGCGACATGTCCTCGCAGTGCTCGGCCACCGGCACGCCGAAGGTGCGCGCGTACTCGAGCGCGGTGCGCATGAGCTGCGCACTCTGCACCGGATAGCCGTCGTCGCTGAAGGCGACGGCGCCGGCGCTCACCATCTCACCCATCTCGGCGAGCGTCTCACCCTTCTGCCCCACCGAGATCGCGCCGTACGGGTACACACGCGCGTAGCCCGCGGCCTCGCCCTGGCGCTTCACGAAGCCGACCGTGGCCTGGTTGTCGGTGACGGGGCGCGTGTTGGGCATCGCACAGACGGCGGTGATGCCGCCGGCGACGGCCGAATGCGCGCCGGACGCGATGGTCTCGACATCCTCGCGCCCCGGTTCGCGCAGGTGCACGTGCACGTCGATGAGGCCCGGCGCGACCACGAGGCCGGCACAGTCCACCACCTCGGCGCCATCGGGAGTGCCGAGCGTGCCACCGCACGCCTCGATGCGGCCATCACGCAGGAGCACGTCGCCGACGGCGTCGAGGCCCTGCGACGGATCGACGATGCGTCCGCCCTTGAGCAGCAGGTCACGGGACATCAGGCGCGCCCTCCCTTGGCGGCGTCGGCGAGGTCGGGACGACCGCCGGCGAGCAGGTACAGCACGGCCATGCGCACGGCGACGCCGTTGGTGACCTGGTGCAGGATGACGGAGTGCGGGCCGTCGGCCACGTCGGAATCGATTTCCACGCCGCGGTTCATGGGGCCGGGGTGCAGGATGAGAAGATCGCGCGACGCCTTCTCGAGGCGGGCGCTGGTGACACCGAAAACGCGATTGTACTCACGCAGCGACGGGATGTAGCCCGCCTGCATGCGCTCGAGCTGCAGGCGCAGGATGTTGAGCGCCTCGGCCCACTCGATGGCGGCCTCGATGCGGTCGAACACCTGCACGCCCATTTCCGACACGGCGTTGGGGAGCAGCGAGCGCGGGCCGCACACGGCGACTTCGGCGCCGAGCTTCTGCAGCCCGTGGATGTTGGAGCGCGCCACGCGCGAGTGCAGCACGTCGCCCACGATGCACACGCGGCGACCGGTGAGGTCGCCCATGCGATCGCGCAGCGTGAGCAGGTCGAGCAGCGCCTGGGTGGGATGCTCGTGCGTGCCGTCGCCGGCGTTGATGACGTTGCTGTCGATGCGTTCGGCGAGGAAGCGCGCGGCACCGGAGGCCGGGTGGCGGATGACCACCATGTCGATGCGCATCGCCTCGAGGTTCCGCGCGGTGTCCACGAGCGTCTCGCCCTTGGACACGCTGGAGCCGGAGCTGGCCACGTTCACCGTGTCGGCGCTGAGTCGCTTCTCTGCAAACTCGAACGAGACGCGCGTGCGCGTGGAGGCTTCGAAGAACAGGTTGACGATCGTCATGCCGCGCAGCGTCGGCACCTTCTTGATCTGCCGCTCCGAGATCTCCTTGAACGGCACCGCGGTGTCGAGGATGAGTCGGATCTGGTCCGCGGTGAGCTCGTCGAGGCCGAGCAGGTCCTTGCCGAGGGGGCCGGTCATGCGTGGGGTCGTCGCGGCGAAAGGGGGCGGAGGGCGGTCACGCGTCGTCGCGATCGGCGAGGATGACGGCGTCCCGGTCGTCGACTTCCGACAGCAACACGTCCACGCGCTGGCCGACGGGCACATCGACGGTGCGGCCCACGATGTCGGCGTGGATGGGCAGCTCGCGGCCGCCGCGATCGATGAGCACGGCGAGCGCGATGCGCGCGGGTCGCCCGAAGTCGGCAAGTTCGTCGAGCGCCGCGCGAATGGTGCGTCCGGTGTACAGCACGTCGTCCACGATGACGACCCGCATGCCGTCGAGTGTGAGCGGCAGCTGCGTGCGCCCGACGACCGGGCGCGGGCCGACGGTCTGCAGGTCGTCGCGGTAGAGCGTGATGTCGAGCGCGCCGCGCGCCACGGTGGCGCCTTCCTGCTTTTCGATCAGCGAGACGATGCGATCGGCGAGCTGCACACCGCGTCGTTCGATGCCGACGACGACGAGGTTGTCGGTGCCGTTGTTCAGCTCGACGATCTCGTCGGCGATGCGGCGCAGGGTCCGATCGATCGCGCGCGCGTCGAGCAGGGTGGTGGGCTTGGGCATGGCCCAATATATCGCCGAACCGCGTGAACGGGCCGCGCGCCCGAAGGCACACGACCCGTTCACGACGACGTCGTCCGGCAGCTGGGCGCCTCACCGCCGCGGCATCCGTCCGACTGTCACGTCATCCGGCATCCGGGCGCCTCACCGCCACGGATGCCTTCCGACCAGCACACACCCGATGGCCGCGGCGCTGTGGGCCGCGGCGCACCCCTTCACCACTCGCGCGACGACGAGCGCGGCTCGGGGGTGTCGACCGCGTCGCCACGCGGCGCCGTCCACGACGCGGGGAAGGGCGACAGGTGGCGGGCCGCGGTGCGCGCGGCGCGCAGACGCTGCTTGTCGACCACGGGCAGCGTGCAGGTGGCCGCGTACATGGCCAGATCGGCGGCCGCGTCCATCGTGGCCTGCGCGAAGCCATGGCACCAGTCGGGCCCGTACGGGTGCGAGCTGGCGCGCTCCTCGACGCCCCGCCCGAACGCCACGCACTTCTCGGCCGCCTCGCGCAGCGTGCGGCTGCTGGCCAGGTGCGCGACCACCACGTGGTAGCCGTCTCGGCGGCCCATGTGGTAGCTCGGGCTCTGCAGCGACTCGCCGGCGGTGGGCTCCACGACACCGGCGGCGACGCCGGTCATGAGCACGCACAGCTGGGAGAAGTGGCCGCGGGCGGCCTCGATGGGCGGTTCTTCGACGATGCGGGACATGGCTCGATCCTCGGGGTGGCCGGTTCCGGTGGTACCGCGCCCTGATGCGCGGCGTTCCGGGGCAAGGCATCCGGCGCCTACACCCGTGCCTCGAAGCAAGCCGCGTGCCGCGCGGCGAGCCGCCCAGCCCCTCCGAATCCGCCCCCTGGAGGGAGTTCGCCCTCCCCACCGTCGCAGCGGTCCCGCGCCGACTGTGGGATGCGCGCCTCACGTGGCGGACTGTGCTACTCGCGCAACGCCCGCCGCCACAGATCGCGGTACGCGACGCATCCCGACATCCGAGTGCGGCTCGGCGGTCACCCCGCGTACAGATGCAGCTGCTCGCCCACGAAGTCGGCCAGGTCCTTCGTCTCCTGCCAGTCCGGGTGCCGGATGGACACGTAGCCGTCCGAGAGCAGCGTGGCCTTCCAATCGCGGCGCGGCGACCCGACGGGGAGCAGGTCGACGGCCACCAGCGCGTCGCCGCAGCGGGCTCGGACCCGGTCCATCCCCTCGATCGCCCGGATGCGTCCCTGCCCCTGCGCCCGCTTGGTGATGCAGGCGCAGTTGTACTTGCGCTCGATCTCGAGCGAAAAGGTGCCGTGCACCTCCGCCTCGGCCCAGCCGGTGAACAGGTCCGCGTCCGACGAGAAGTTCATGAGGTCGACCGTGCGCGCTCCGGGCGGACGGGCCGCGACCTCGCCGAACACCACCTCGCCATCGGACTTCCGGTACCACTCCATGTGCGTGAAGCCGGTGTCGAAGCCCAGCGCCCGCAGCACCTGCTCGCCCATGGCCCGGCCCCCGGCCACCCACGGGTCGTCCACGTGGCGGTAGCTGAGCGTCTGCGGGCTGATCCACTCGACGGTGCGCGCCACCAGCGGGCGCGGACGATAGTAGCCCACGTGGAAGTACTTGATCTCCCCGCCGGCGCAGATCGTGTCGTAGGTGAACTCCTCACCGTCGATGAACTCCTCGACGCTCACCTCCGCGATGTGGCCGAGCTGGGCGAGCGCGGCGTCCACCTCGGCCATGGAATCGCAGCGGAACGTGTCCTGCGAGCCGGCGCCCGCGATGGGCTTGATGATGCACGGAAAGCCGACCGCCTCCGCGCCTTCGCGCACCTCGGCCGCCGTCGTGGCGGCGCGATGCCGCGGCACGCGCACGCCTGCCTCGCCGAGGGCGAGCTTCATGAGCTCCTTGTTGCGGAAGCGACGCGCCTGCTCCCGCGACTGGCCCGGCGTGCCGAGTCCTTCGCGGATCGCCGCGGCCAGCTCCACACCGGGTTCCCACAGGCAGGAGACCCGATCGATGGTCACCCCACGCGTCCACTCGCGAATGGCCGCGATGGCGGCTGCCTCGTCGGTGAAGAGCGACGGGAGCGAGAGGTAGTGCGACAGGTGCGTGCGCGCGAGTTCGGGGAGCTCCGAGACATGCCCCGGTGCCACCCCCCAGACCGTGGCCCCCTGCAGCGACAGCCCGCGCGTGAAGTACGGCATCTCGCCCGGGAAGCCGGGCATGATCATGAGGACGTTGTGCGCCATGCGGGTCTCGCAGGAGGTCGGAGTGTCGTGCGCACCGATGCGGCGCACACGCGCGGGATGGACTGGGTCAGCCGAGTCGAACGCGCAGCGTGGAGATCACGCGACGCAGCGCGCGCACGACCACGTCCGTGTCCGGGTGCCGCAGGATGATGAAGCCTTCGCCTTCGTAGCTGCCGGTGGGGGTCTGGCCGGGCGTGGGCAGCCGGTAGTCGGTCACCAGCGCGCCGACGTCGCGCGCGACGACATCGAGCCCCTCGAGCGCGGTGACGACGCCGCGCCCCTGACCACGCAGGTACGCGCAGCCCACGGCGTACTTGCGCGTCGGGATCGCGAACGTGCCGTGGATCTGCAGTTCGGTCCACGCCTTCACGAAGTCGATGTCGTGCGCGCGCGAAATCATGGTGGTGATCTGTGCACCGGGGGGACGCGCGGCGATCTCGGAGATCGCGAGGGTGCCGTCGGCGCGGCGGAACCACTCGCAATGCGAGACGCCGGTGTCCATGCCGAGCGCCTGCAGTGCGGCGTCGCCGACGGCCCGGATGTCGCCATAGCGCGCATCGTCCACCTCGCGAGGCAGCACTACCGACCACTGGATCCACGGGTGCTCGAGCACCTCGAGCGGCGTGGGGTCGTAGTGCGTGATCGAGTGCCACACGGCGCGCCCACCAATGGACACCGTCTCGAGCGAGTGTTCGCGGCCGCTGAGGAACTCCTCCAGCAGCACGGGATGCTGAGGCCCCGGGTGCTGCTCGCGCAGCAGGTGTTCCAGCGCGGCGGAGTCTTCGAGGCGTTCGGTGTTGCGCGCGCCCGCGCCGGCGGGCGGCTTCGCGACGACCGGAAATCCGACCTCGCGCACGAACGCCCACGCCTGTTCGTCGCGGGTGACGAGCTGATGCCGCGCCACCGGCACACTGGCCGCGCGCAGCGTCTCCTTCATGAGGGCCTTGTCCCGGAAGCGCCGCGCGACGGCGGCGGGCATGCCCGGAATGCCGAACTGCTCCCGCACCTCGGCAAGCGGGACCTGCAGCTGTTCGAAGGCCCCGAAGAGCCGGTCGATGCCGCCGAGCTGCCGCTGCAGCCCCTGCACCGCGTCCGCGAGCTGGCGCGCATCGGTGACGTCGCGCACCTGCCAGTGACCGGCGAGTCGCGCCGCCAGCGGAGCCGGCAGGGCGGACAGCGGTTGCTGCGCCACGACGCCGAGCCGGACATCGGGGAGTGATGCGGCCGCCTCGATCATCTGGACGGCGGCAGGGGAGAAGATGGGACAGGCGAAGAGCGCGGTCGGCACGTCACGGGGAAAAGGGGTCGCGGTATCGTGCGCGAACCCGGTCGTCCTGTCAACGTGGCCAGCCGATGTGCGGGGCCGCTCGTGTGGCGTGCGCTGACCGGTCAGCGCGGCGGGCAGACGAAGACGCCCGCTGGCACCCACGACTCGGCGCGCACGCTGCCGTCACCTGTGCTCACCGTGATCGTGACGCGCCCGCCCGCCGTGGTGGAATCGGAGGTCGTACAGCGGGCGAGCTTCGATGCGCGAAACTCGCCGTCCGCATTCGACTGCGCCGTACCGAGATCGAGCGGCGCCTGCCCACCGGGCGGCGCCGAGCCGCTGATGGTGAGGGCGATGCGCGCGGGCCACCCCTCGCCTCGCAGGGCGATCTTGGCGCCCTGCGGTGTGCGCTCGGCCTGAGCGCTGACCGTCGCGGCCTCCTCCTGCGCCGCGCGAACAACGACGAGGGCGCCGGCGCAGAGCATGAGGAGGCCGAGCACGAGGGCCGCCATGAGCGCGAGACGCCAGCCGCTCGAACGCGTGGTGGCCGTGGGTGCGGGCCCTGAGGAGGAGGACACGGGCATGGTACGCTCCCTGGATGGTCCGGTGGCGACGCATCGCGATCACGACGCGCTTCTGCTCCCTACGGGATATACGGAGGCGGGGACGGGAACGCTACGCGCAGCGTGGAGGCGTCCACGGCCGGTGCCCGGTGCGCGTCGGATACGAAAACGCCCCCGGGGAATACCCCGGAGGCGTGGTTCGGACGACGGACAGGGGGGGATTCGAACCCCCGACACCCTTATGAGGTGAACGGCATTTCCAGTGCCGCGCCTTAAGCCACTCGGCCACCCGTCCCGAACACTCTCTCGAACTGGCGGAGGGCGCAAACGCCTTTCGTGCACCAGTGCACCCACTCGCAGGCGAGACACGACACCCTGCGAGCAGGCGGACGGACAGGGAGAGATTCGAACTCTCGATACCGTTGCCGGTATGCCGGTTTTCGAGACCGGTGCATTCAACCGCTCTGCCACCTGTCCAACGACTTCAGCCTCATATCATATCCGCTCGGCGCACGCGGATCAAGAGACGTTCGCGACCGATCGTCCGGACGCACTCACTCGTTCTTCTTGAGGATGCCGCTGAGCCCCGCGATGATGAGCGGCAGCAGGATGGCGTTCACGACCATGAACCCCGAAGCCAGGTTCTCGTACGAGATGCCAAGCACCGGCACCGGGCGGCTCGAGGGGGCCCAGTCGCTCTGGGCGGGAAGCGAGAGAAAGGGCAACTGCAGTCGGCTGGCCACGAAGAAGCCCTCGGTGGTGGACCAGCTGTCCGGCATGCCGCCCTCGTCGCTCCACGGATTCGGTCGCTCCGCGGGCGCTTCGGTCGCGAGTCGGGCCCCGAATCCCAGCGGACGCTCCACCGACGCCGGCGCCGAGAACACGCCGGTGCCCAGGAACCAGAGCAGCACATGGAGGTGCACGGCGCGCGAGACGCGCACGCCGTAGCCGATCGAGAGATCGAGCAGCTCCGACCAGAGGCGCCGTGCGAAGCCATCCGGCCCGTTCGAAAGCGCGAAGGCCTGGCGCGCCTCCCGCTTGCGCCGGCTCAGGAACACCTCGTCGGCGGCGGCGTCCTCGCCCTGCTGGCGCAGGTCCCGTTCCACGGCGAGGTAGAACGACCGGCTGAACTTCGTGCCAGCGAGGAAGCCGAGCAGCCGGCGGTCGGCGTGGGCGCTCGTCGGGCGAACGTGCTGGACGCCGAGCGCCACGGTGCCCAGTGCGAACGCCGCGAGCGCCCACCGCCACCCCGCGTCGGGGAGCAGCAGCCAGGCGAGTGCGACGAGTGCGGCCCAGAGCAGTGCGCGCGCCACGTCGCGCCCGCTCACGCGACTCGCGGTGCGTGCTGCGGACTCGAGCTGCGCCACATCGAGGGCACCGAAGGCGAGTCCATCCACTTGCACCGCATCGCGCGAAGGATCGAGCCGGCCGCGCACCGACAGCGACCCCACCTCGCTGTCGCCGAGCAGCACGTCACGCGCCGGCGTCGGCATGTCCATCGCGCTGCGCGATGCGGTCGACGGGTCGAGGGTGAGAGTGAGCTTGCGCAGGTTGGCCAGGCGCAGATCGATGGTCTCGGCGACCCGCGGCGGCGTGGTGAACCGGTCGTCGAACACGGAGCCGGCCACGCGCGCCGAGCGAAGGACCAGCGGGCCGTCGATGCGCGTGCCGGGCATGCTGACATCGCCGGCGATCTCCGCCGACTCCAGGTTCCAGGAGCCGCCGATCTCACACTGCAGCAGTTCGAGGCTGCCGCGCAGCTTCGCGTTGGCGAAGTCGCCGAACCAGACGAACGAGCCCGCCGGACGCACGATGCGCATGCCAATGGCGCGCGTGTCGCTGCCGACCTGCACGTGCTGCGCGAGGAACACCACGCCGGACTCGGTGTCGGTCGCGCCGTGCCCGATCTGCGCGTCCCCGAGCAGGAGTTCGCCGCCGATCGTGGCGTGATTGAGCCACAGCGACGCGCAGCGCAGGCCATCGAACATCGCATTGCGACGAATGGTGGCGTTGCTCAGCATGACGCCGGCCGAGCAGGTCGCGGCGATGGTGCAGCCGCCCGCAGTGAGCGCATAGCCGATGACCCCGCCCTCCAGCTGCACGCCGGCGCCAACGATGAGCGTCTCGCCGATACGGGCGTTCTCGACGTCGAGCGCCTCGCTCTCACCTCGCGCGACGAGCCGCGAGTCCTGGATGGAGACCTGTCCACCGACGGTGCCGCTGAGGCGCAGGCCGCCGACGAGGTGACAGCCCGCGCGCACGAGCACGCTCTGTCCCACAC
>JAABRO010000048.1 GCA_011390885.1 Gemmatimonas sp.
CCCGGCGGACTGATGGTGATGCTCGCCGAGTACGGCACCATGTCGCTCGCACAGGTGCTCGCGCCCGCCATCCAGATGGCGGAGGAGGGGTATCCGATCGAGGCGCAGGCGGCCAACAGCATCGAACAGAACAAGGCGCTGATCAAGCAGTGGAAGGATGCACCCGCCGTGTTCCTGCCGCACCTCGGCGAGGCGCGCGAAGCGCCGAGTGCGGGCGAGGTGTTCCGGCAGCCGGACCTCGCGGCCACCTTCCGGAAGCTGGTGGACGCGGAGCGCGCCGCGCTGCGTGCCGGCAAGTCGCGCAAGCAGGCGATCATGGCCGCGTACGATCGCTTCTACAAGGGTGACATCGCCGACGAGATCGTGCGCGGCGTGCGAGCGGACGGTGGGCTGTTCACCAAGGAGGACCTGGCGAACTGGCAGGTCAGGATCGAGGAGCCGTACAGCACCACCTATCGCGGCGTGGAGGTGTTCAAGCTTCCCATCTGGCAGCAGGGGCCGGTGCTGCTGCAGGCGCTGAACATCCTCGAGCACGCCGACCTCAAGGGCATGGGCTACAACAGCGGCCAGTACATCCACACCGTGTACCAGGCCATGAACCTCGCGTACGCCGATCGTGACTTCTACTACGGCGATCCGTACTTCCCACCGGAGGAGCCGGTGCGCGGCCTCATGAGCAAGGCGTATGCGAAGGCGCGCTTCGCGCTCATGAACACGGAGCGCAATGATGCCGCCGTGAAGCCGGGCGATCCGTATCCGTTCGAGGGCGGCGTGAATCCGTTCACCCAGCATCTCGAGCGCTGGTCCACCACCGGGCCGCGACCGGACAGCGCTCGTCGCACTGGCGCGGAGGCGTCGAACGGCTTTGCCGCCGCTCGCGCGCTGCTGACGGACTCCGCGTTCCACGAACAGTTCACGCGCGGCACCACGAGCATCCAGGCGGCCGACTCGGCGGGGTGGATGGTGTCGATCACGCCGAGCGGCGGCTGGATTCCCGCCGTGATCGCGGGGCGCACGGGCCTTGGCCTGTCGCAGCGCATGCAGTCGTTCGTGCTCGACGCGGAAGACGGTCCGTTCAACGTGCTCGAGCCGGGCAAGCGGCCGCGCGTGACGCTCACGCCCACGATCGCGCTCAAGGACGGCGCCCCGTGGATGGCCTTCTCCGTGCAGGGCGGCGACACGCAGGACCAGGACCTGCTGCAGTTCTTCCTGGCGATGGTGGAGTTCGGCCAGACGGTGCAGCAGGCGGCCGAGCATCCGGGCTTCCACAGCTACCAGATGCGGTCGAGCTTCGGGGCGCACGAAGCGCGCCCCGGGCGGCTGCAGCTCAACGAGCGCATCCCGGACTGGGTGCGCGATGACCTGCGCCGTCGTGGGTACACGCTCGAGTTCGCGCGCTACACGTCCGGACCGATCACGGCGATCTGGCGCGACGCGAAGCACGGCACCCTGTGGGGAGCCGCGAGCAACTTCGGCGAGGACTACGGCATCGCGTGGTGAGGCGCGGCTGATGCAACCGTGCGGCGTGCGCTCGCGACCGCGTCGAGTCCGCGCACGAGATCGCGCCAGATGTCGTCCACATGCTCCACGCCCACGCTCAGTCGCATGAGCGTGGGCGTGATGCCATGCGCGCGCCGCACGTCGTCTTCCACGACGCGGTGCGTGAGACTGGCCGGATGCTGGATGAGCGTGTCGGTGCTGCCGAGCGAAACGGCCGGCGTGATGAGCTCGAGCGCGGCGAGAAAACGCGCCGGTGCGTCGGGATCGTCGGAAGCCAGTTCGAAGGCGAGCGTGCCGCCGGGTCCGAGCAGTTCACGTCCGAGCACACCGCGCGGATCGGTGTCGCCGAGGCCGGGATAGTGCACCGCCGTGACGCCCTCGTGCGCGCCGAGCCGTGCGGCGAGCTCCGTGGCGTTGGACTGCGCGCGCTCCACGCGCAGCGGCAGCGTGGCGAGACCGCGGTGCAGCAGGTAGGCGGCCATCGGGTGCAGCACGCTGCCCGTGAGCAGGCGCACCTGACGCAGCGCGGCAAGCCACGTCTCGTCGTTGGTGCTGAGCACGCCGGCGAGCACGTCGCCGTGCCCCGCCAGCGCCTTGGTCGCGCTGTGCAGCACGAGCGTGGCGCCGTGCTCGAGCGGTCGCAGCAGGATGGGCGTGGCGAACGTGGCGTCGACCATCACGGGCACGCCGCCCGCCTGCCGCACGACATCGGCGATGTCGACGAGGTGCAGCGTGGGGTTGGCCGGCGTCTCGATGAGCACGAGCGCGGTGTCGGGGCGGCACGCGTCGGCCACGCCGTCGGGCGTGGTGAAGGTGACCTCGAGCCCGAGCATGCCGCTGGCGAGCAGGTGATCGGCGCTGCCGTAGAGCGGACGCACGGCGACCACGTGGTTGCCGCGCCCGCGTGCGACGAGCAGCGCGGCCGTGTAGGCCGCCATGCCGGAGGCGAAGGCCACGGTGGCCTGCGCGCCCTCGAGCGCGGCAATGGCCGACTCGGCGCGCGCGACGGTGGGGTTGTAGAGCCGACTGTAGATCGCCGAGCCCGTGGGGGTGCCGCCGGCGACCATGGCGTCGATGGATGCGATGGCGGCGGGCAGGTCGGGCACCGGATAGGTGCTCGAGAGGTCGATCGGCGGCGCGTGCACGCCGAGCGCGATGAAGTCGTCGCGTCCCCCGTGCACGGCCAGCGTGTCGACGTGGTCGGCGGCGGCATCGCCGTGACGGGGCAGGGTGTCGGGGTGTGCGATCATGCCTGTAGATTGGCAGGAAATTCCGTGGAGACAACATATGCCGCAGAAGATTCGGAAAACTGAGGACCGGGAGCCGCTCGACCGCATCGATCGGGCGCTGGTGGCCCTGTTGCAGCAGAATGCGCGGTGGAGCAACAAGGAGCTGGCGGCGCGGGTGGAGCTGTCGGAGTCGAGCACGCTGGCGCGGGTGCGCCGGCTCGAGGCGCGCGGGGTGCTGCGCGGCTACCACGCCGAGGTGGCGCCGTGGGCGCTCGGCATCGAGTTGCAGGCGCTGATCGCGGTCCGTCTGGCTCGGCACGCGCGGGACGTGGTGGAGCGCTTTCGCGACCACTGCCGCGCGCTGCCCCACGTGCTGGCGGCCTACAACATCGGCGGTACCGACGACTTCCTGGTGCACGTGGGCGTGCGCGATGCGGAGGCACTGCGCGAGCTGATCCTGTCGTCGATCAGCACGCGCCCGGAGGTCACCCACATCGAGACGCACCTGATCTTCGACATGGTGCGTGGCGCGGGGGCGGTGGGGCCTGCAACGAAGCCGTGACGAGTAAACCCTAGCGAATCGCTCTGGATACCTGTTATCGTGCGTGGCGTTAGCTGAGAACAGTTCTCAAGTACCGTCAACCGTCACGAATCATGCAGGTCGTCCTGTCTGCGCTGCGCCGCGTCCTCTTCTGGTCCCATCTCGCGATCGGGGTCGTCGCGGGGGCGATCATTCTCCTCATGTCGGTGACCGGCGTGCTGCTCGGCTACGAGCGGCAGGTCATCGCGTGGATGGACGGTGCCCCGCGCGTGGAGACGCCCGCGGCCGAGACCGCCCGGTTGCCGCTGGATGCGCTGCTCGCGGGGGCGTCCCTTTCGCGCGACGAGGTGGCCTCGGTGGCCCTGCGCGCGGCTTCGCACGAACCGGTCACCATTCGCTTTCGGGACCGGGAGCGGCCGACGCTCGCGCTCGATCCGTACACCGGGCGGGCGCTCGCGCCACCGGCCGACAGCACGGGGCGCAAGGCCATGGCCGCCCTGCGGCGCTGGCACCGCTGGGTGGGCGCCGAGGGTGGGGAACTGCGCACGCAGATGAAGGCGGTCACGGGCGCATCGAACCTCGCGTTCCTCGGCCTCGTGATGAGCGGCATCTGGCTCTGGTGGCCGCGTCGGCTGACCTGGACGGCCATTCGCAACGTGCTCTGGTTCCGCCGTGGTCTCGGACCCAAGGCCCGCGACTTCAACTGGCACAACACCATCGGATTCTGGACGGCGCTGCCACTGTTCTTCGTGGTTGCGAGCGGCGTATTCATCTCCTACCGCTGGCCGGGGCTGTGGCTCGACCGGATGCTCGGGTCGGAGAAGGAGCGCGCGGCGGCGATCGAGGCGCTGGCGGCCACGCCCGAGCCGAGCGGTGGGAATGCGGCGCGCGGCGGCGGCGACGCGGCGGGTCGTGATCGCAACGGCGAGGCGACGGAACTGACGGGTGCGCCCGCGGTCGTGGCACCGCTGCAGGCCTATCTCGACAGCGTGGCGGTGCGTGCGCCTGACTGGCGCAGCGTCACGATCACGCTCCCGACCGAGGGTGACAGCGTGGTCAGCGTGGCGACGGCCGGTGGCAACACCTACCGCCCCGACCTGCGCGCCACCGTGCGGCTCGATGCGCGCACTGCCGCGGCGACGGAGGTCAGCGACTATGACTCGCTCAGCCTGAGCCGCAAGATCCGCGCGTGGGTGCGTTTCGGTCACACCGGCGAAGTGTTCGGCCTGTTCGGGCAGACGATCGCCACGATCGTGTCGCTTGGTGGCGCGGTGCTCGTGTGGACCGGGATCGCCCTCTCGTTCCGCCGCCTCGCGGCGTGGTGGCGCCGGCGATAGCCGCCCGGCGTGGGAGCGGTCGTGGCGGCGCGCGCTCGGCGCGCGTGTCGCTCGGGCAGCCCGGATCGTCGTGCATGCGCGTCACTGCGCCCTCACGCCCGATCTCACGTTTATGCGCGACCGCAGGTGGACACCTGAACACGACCTGCAGCTGGCCCACATGTTGGCCTACGCCGTGCTCGCCGGCACCGTGGTGTGGCCGTTCGCGATCTCCGACTCGCTGTGGATGACGCTGGCCAAGCTCGTGGCGTACTCGCTGGCCGGCGGTGCGATGATCCACCTGCTGCATCGCGCGGTGTCGTGGATGCTGGGCGGACTGATCGGCCGGGCCACGGGCGTGTCGGTTGGCGGTGGAGCCACGCGTCGGCACTTCGGCATGTCGGCGGTGGACGCGCTCATCGTGCGCGGGCGTCACGACGAGGCGATTGCGCAGCTGCGGGCCGCCCTGTACGAACACGAAGGAGAGACGGGCGCGGAGATCGCGCAGCGGCTGGGCGACCTGCTGCTTCGGGCTGGCACGGCGGAGGAGGCCGCGCAGGTATACCGGCGCGCCCGCCGCCTGTGGGAGACGGTGGGCGGCGCGCCGGGACGCGAAGGCCGCACGTACGCCACGCGCCGCCTGCTCGACCTGTACGAGGGACCGCTCGCCAACGCCGCCGCCGCCGATCGCGAGCGCGACCGGCTGCGGGCGGCCTGACCGCTACGCGTCCGGCTCGCGCCGGCGCGTGAGCTTGTCGTCGTAGCTCCGCTTGCCGCGACGCGCGTTGTAGCTGCGCTGCATCTGGTACTTGGCGTCGAGTTCGCTGTGCTGGCGCGACTCGTACAGCTGGCCGAGTGCGCTCAGGTCCTCGGCCTGCGCCGTGAACTCGATCGCCGTGGGCGCATCCACCCGCGCGGCGTGCTCGCGCAGCGCGTTGCTGGCGTAGAACATGATCTCCGCCGCGCCGCTGGCATCACCCTGGCGCTGGCGCCGCGCCGCCTCCTCGCGCGCCTTGGCGGCGTGCGCGAGCACGACGGCCTTTTCGATCTCCGGGTGCAGCGTGTCCTGCGCGGCCGCGCTGGCGGCGATCGGGAGGTGCATGCTGCGCGCTTCCACGCCGCCCGCCGGCAGGATCACGTCGGCACGAATGGAAAGGCGCGCGATGCCCTGCGCCGGCTCGGTGGCGTTCGCGGTTTCGGCCTCGAGTGCGTCGAGGTCGACGAGGAACTCGAGCAGCAGGGGCTTGGGTTCGCTGGCGTACAGGTCGCCGAGGTCGAAGCGCAGTGTCCGCGCGGCCGGCTCGGTGATGTGCCAGGCCGAATGGATCACCGTTTCGCGCACCGCCGCGGACAGCGTGAGGGTGACGGTGACTCCCTGCGCGGAGACGGAGAGCAGGTTGCCGAACTCTTCGGCGAACACGTCCTGCGACTGGTCGGCGCGCTCCACGTACCACGCGTTGCCGCCGCCGGCGTCGGCGATCGCGCGCAGCAGGTCGTCGTCGTACCCCTCACCCACGCCGATCGTGGTGGTGCCGATGCCGTGCTCCCGCGCCACGCGGGCGAGTTCGCACAGCGCACTGCGATCGGTGATGCCGGCGTTGGCATGGCCGTCGGTGAGCACGATGATCCGGCGCGACGCGCCGGCGGCGTCGCTCAGCAGCGCGACCGCGTCTTCCATGTGACGACGTCCGCGCAGCCAGCCGCCGCTCAGGTTGGTGGAGCCGCCGGGCTCGATCGCGAGCAGCTGCGCGGCGAGCATTCCCTGCTGGGCCATCGGGGCCGGTGGGGCCACTTCGAGCACGTCATTGTCGAAGGCCACGGCCGAGACCACGTCGGCCGGGTGGAGCCGCGTGACGGCCTGCGCTGCGGCGCGCTGTGCGGCCTCGAGGCGGCCGCCGCTCATGGAGCCGCTGCGGTCGAGCACGAGCGCCAGCGCCAGCGGGGGGCGGGCGTCCGCCGGCGGGGCGTCGCCGTTGAGGGTGAGGAGGGCGCGAACGCGCGCGAGGCGGGCTCCCTCGGGGGAGCCTTCGGCGCGATGATCGAGCAGCAGCGTGGCGTCCATGCGGGCACTCCGGGCAAATGGTGGTCCTGCGTCGTGCTTGACGATGCCCGGAGGGTCTGACAGGCCGACGACGCTCGGGCGGGCGTGCCGCTGGCGTGGCCTTGGGCAGTCCGTCACATTCGACGGGATCCTGCGCGCGGAGGCGACCGGTGGCATCGGCCACGACGGGTCGGATCGGCGCGCGACGCATCCCCGCCTTCGTCCCCACCCTGATGTTCTCTCGTTCCCTTCCGATCGTCACGGCCGGACTCGCGCTCGGCCTCGCGGCCTGCTCGACCGCCCGGACGCCCGCGCCGGCCACGGCGCCCACGCGCGCCCCCGCCGCCAACGCGGCCACCGGTCCGCAGGACAGCGCCCGTCCGACCGCGGCGCCCGGCGGCGGTGCCGCCGCCGGTCCGCGTCCCTACGCGCAGGTGATCACACGCGCCGCCACCACGCAGCGTGGCCTCTTTCACGTGCACCGCATCGGCGAGCGCCTCTTCTTCGAGATCCCGGCCCGGGAGCTCGGCAAGGAGATGCTGCTCATCAGCCGTCCGGTCGAGTCCACGCTGCAGAATCCGGCCGGTTTCTTCGGCGGTGGCACGCGCGTGATCGTGCAGTGGGAGCGCGACGGCAATCGCGTCGTGCTGCGCGCCAAGCAGCACAACCTCGTGGCCGACTCCACGGCTGCCATCTGGCGGCAGGTGTCGGGCTTCCGGAAGGGACCGGTGCTCGCGACGTACAACGTGGCGGCCTACGGTGCGGACAGCGCGGCCGTGGTGGACGTGAGCGACCTCTTCCTCTCGAACATCCCCGAGCTCGCGCCGGTCGAGGGCATCCAGCGCGCGCGCAGCTGGGTGGAGCAGACGTGGTCGTTCCCCGAGAACGTGAACGTCGAGGTCACGCAGTCGGGGCAGGGCCGCGCGCCGGCGGCTGGTGGTCCGGGTGGCGGCGGTGGTGGACAGCCGCCGCTGCGTTCGCAGACGGCGCGGGTGCACTTCAGCATGCTGCGCCTGCCCGAGGTGCCGATGATGGCGCGCTGGCACGACGAGCGCGTCGGCTTCAACTCGAGCCGCGCCTACGACATGTCGCGTCCCGTGCACAAGGCCGAGGAAGTGCGCTTCATTCACCGCTTCAAGCTGGTGAAGAAGAACCCGAACGCCGCGGTCTCCGATCCGGTCGAACCGATCGTGTACTGGATCGACCCGGCCACGCCCGACTGGCTCAAGCCGTGGATCGTCAGCGGCGTGAACAAGTGGCAGGAGGCGTTCCTCGAGGCGGGCTTCAGCAACGCGATCGTCGGACGCATCGCGCCCACGCCGGAGCAGGACCCGAACTTCTCGCTCTTCGACGCGCGCCACTCCGTGATCTACTGGCGCCCGAGCACGGTGGCCAACGCCACCGGCGGCCAGATCGTGGACCCGCGGTCGGGGCAGATCCTGAAGGGCGAAGTGAACATGTATCACAACATCATGGAGCTGCAGAAGAACTGGTACTTCATCCAGGTCTCGCCGCTGGACAAGCGCGCGCAGCAGCTCCCGATCCCCGATTCGCTCATGGGGCGGCTCGTGGAGTACGTGGTCACGCACGAGATCGGCCACTCCATCGGTTTCCCGCACAACATGAAGTCGTCGGCGCAGTATCCGGTGGACTCCATCCGCAGCCGCAGCTTCCTCGAGCGCATGAAGGGCCACGTGGCCACGCTCATGGACTACTCGCGCTTCAACTACGTGGCGCAGCCCGAGGACAGCATTCCGCCGCACCTGCTGCTGCCGCAGGTGGGCCCGTACGACGTGTTCGCCGTGAAGTGGGGCTACACGCCCATTCCGTCGGCGCGCACGCCCGACGAGGAGAAGCCGACGCTCGACCAGTGGGCGCGCGTGCAGGACCAGTTCCCGTGGCTGCGCTTCAGCACCGCCGACGCCACGGGTGACCCGGAAGACAACACCGAAGCCGTCGGTGACGCCGACGCCGTGCGCGCGACCACGCTCGGCATGAAGAACCTCGAGCGCGTGGTGAAGCTCATTCCGCAGGTGGCCGAGAAGCCGGGCGAGAGCTACGACGAAGTGCGCACGCTGTACAACGAGGCCGTGGGGCAGTGGGGCCGCTACATGGGCCACGTCACCGCCGTGGTGGGCGGCGCGTACACGCAGGAAACGTACGGCCGCGGCGAGCGCTTCCGTCCGGTGGAGAAGGCACGCCAGCGCGAGGCGGTCCGCTACCTCAACCAGACCGCGTTCCAGGTGCCCACCATGTTCCTCGACCCGTCGCTGCTGCGTCGCATCGAGAACGACGGCGTGGTGGAGCGCTTCCGCGCGCGGCAGGCGAGTGTGGTGAACCAGCTCATGAACCCGGCGCGGCTGAATCGGCTCGCCGAGTTCGAGGCGCTGGCCACGCGCCCGAGCGATGTGTACACGCTGGCCGACCTCATGACCGACCTGCGCGCCGGCATCTGGGGCGAGCTGTCGCAGTCGGGCGTGCGCGTGAACGTGTACCGCCGCAACCTGCAGCGCGCGTTCCTCGCCGCGGCCGACTCGCGCCTCAATCCGCCCACGCCTTCGCCGGCG
>JAABRO010000049.1 GCA_011390885.1 Gemmatimonas sp.
TGGCGATCCCTTCAGCCAATGCGTGGTCCTTGCTCACCGCGTTCGCGGCGTGCATGCGCTTGAGCACCGAAGACGGCACCGTCACCCCCGGCACCTCGTTGGCCAGGAACTCCGCGTTGCGCGCCGACACCAGCGGCCAGATGCCGGCCACCACCGGAATGCGCGTGTGCTCGATGGTGCGCAGGAAGTGCTCCAGCTGCTCCGCGTCGAACACGGGCTGCGTGATGGCGTACTCCGCCCCCGCCTGCACCTTGTACTCGAAGCGGCGCAGCTCGTGCGCGGGATCGATCGCCGCCGGGTTCACCCCCACGCCCACCACGAACTGCGTCGGCGCGCCGATCGCGTTGCCGCCCGGGTCGAGCCCGCGATTCAGGTTGCGCACCAGGTTCGTGAGCCCGATCGAGTCGATGTCGAACACCGCGGTCGCATCGGGATACGGCCCCATCTTGGGCGGATCACCCGTGACCAGCAGCACGTTGCGCAGGCCGAGCGCACTCGCGCCCAGCAGGTCGCTCAGCATGCCCAGCAGGTTGCGGTCGCGGCAGCAGTAGTGCGTGACGCTCTCGATGCCCGTGCGCTCGATGATGATCGACGTGGCGATCGCCCCCATGCGGCTCTGCGCGCGCGGGCCGTCGGGCACGTTGATCGCGTCCACACCCGCCGCGTGCAGCGTCGCGGCGTCGCGCTCGAGGCGGCTCGTGTCCACCCCGCGCGGCGGCACGATCTCCACGCTCGTCACCCACTGGCCCGTCGCGATCTTGCGACCGAAGCGCGATCGCTCCTCGAGCGGCACCGGCTGCACACCCGCTGAGGCGCCGTCGGCCGCGTCGCGCACGTCGGTCACCACCACGTCGCGATGTCGCGGCACCAGCGGGCGCACGCCCTCCACGATCGCGTGAATGTGCTCCGGCGTGGTGCCGCAGCAGCCGCCGATCACCTTCGCGCCCGCCTGGATCAGGTGCCGCGCGTACGTGGCCATGTACTCGGGGCTGGCCATGTACATGTTGCGCCCGCCCACCTCGCGCGGCAGCCCGGCGTTGGGCTGTGCCGACAGCTTCTTCGTGGCCACCACCGTCATGCGCTCGATGGCCTCGAGAATCGTCTGCGGACCCACGGCGCAGTTGAGCCCGATCACGTCGGCTCCCCACCGCTCCAGCGCCCGCACGATGTCCTCGGGCGTCGCGCCGTAGGCGGTGCGCAGGTCGGGGCCCACCGTCATCTGCGCAATCACCGGCAGCCCCGGTGCGCCCTCGCGCGCGCCGGCGATCGCCTGCTCCATTTCCTCGAGGTCGCTGAACGTTTCCAGCACGAGGCAGTCGGCGCCGCCCTCGGCCAGCGCCGCGGCCTGCTCCGCGAAGTACCCGCGCGCCTCGTCGCGGCTCGTGGGGCCGTAGGGCTCGAGGCGCACGCCGAGCGGACCCATGGCGCCCGCCACGAGGTGCTGCTCACCGGCCGCGGCGCGCGCGATCTCGGCGGCCCGGCGGTTGATCTCCGCCACCTGCCCCTCGAGCCCGTACTGCGACAGCTTGGGCCGGTTGGCCCCGTAGCTGTTGGTCTCGATGACTTCGGCGCCGGCCTTGATGTACGCCGCGTGTACGTCGCGCACGAGGTCGGGCGCGCGCAGCACGAGCTCGTCGTAGCACTGGTTGATGAACACGCCGCGGGCGTAGAGCATGGTGCCCATCGCGCCGTCGAACAGCACGACCTCGGCCGGGTCGGTCAGGCGGGCGAGCAGTCGCGCACGCGCAGTATTGGCAGCGTCTGGCATATCTTGGGGAATATACTGACGGCCGAACGCCGCCCGGGGTGGCCCGTGCGGCTTCCGGCTCCCCTGCACGGACGGATCCCGCATGCACCTCGTCACCGGCGCCGCCGGGTTCATTGGCGCGCACCTCGCGCATCAGCTCCACGCCGAGGGCGCGCCCCTGCTGCTCGTGGACTTCGCGCCCGACGCGGCCAAGGCCCGCAACCTCGAGGGGCTCGAGGTGCACCCGTTCCTGAGCGCTGCCGAGGTGTTCACCGCCGGCGCCGAGCTGCCCGCGCTGGGCGAGCACGATGCGCACGTGACGGCCGTGTGGCACCTCGGGGCCAACTCCGACACCACCACGCGCGACTGGGACCACCTGCTGCACGTGAACGTGGGCGCGTCGCAGCAGCTCTGGCGCTGGTGCGCGGCCAACGGGGTGCCGTACTACTACGCGTCGAGCGCGGCCACCTACGGCGACGGGGCCATGGGCTTCAGCGATCGCACGCCGCCGGAGCAGCTCGTGCCGCTCAACCTGTACGGCAGGAGCAAGAACGACTTCGACGCCTGGGTGCTTCAGCAAGTGGCCAGCGGCGCGCCACAGCCGCCGCACTGGGCGGGGTTCAAGTTCTTCAACGTGTACGGCGGCCGCGAAGGGCACAAAGGGCGCATGGCGAGCATCATCTGGAAGGCCGAGCGGGACATCGCCGCGCTCGACCGCGTGCAGCTCTTCGCCAGCAACCACCCCGACTTCGCCGACGGCGAGCAGCGGCGTGACTTCGTGTACGTGGGCGACGTGGTGGACGAAATGCGTTGGGTGGCCGCGCACCGCCCGACGCCGGCCGTGTACAACGCGGGCACGGGCGTGGCGAGCACCTTCCTGGACATGATCACCGCCTACTTCGCCGCCCGCGGCGAGGCGCCTCGCATCGAGTTCGTACCCATGCCCGAGTCGCTGGCCAACCAGTACCAGAACTTCACCCAGGCCGACATGAGCACCATCCGCGCCGCCGGCTGGACGCAGGCGCCGGTGCTGCCACCCGAGGGGGTGGCGCGCACGCTCGCCGAGATGGCGGCGCTGGGGTGGCGGGCTCCGGCCTGAACGGCGAAGGACGCGAAGGCCGTCCGCTGGAGCGTGGAGGGGACGCGAACTGCGACAGACGCGAAGGCGCGAGGGACGCGAGGACGCGAAAACTGCACGCGCGCGAAGGCTCCCTGCGTGACCGCCGCCTGAAGCACCGTCCCCGCCCGTGAACGCCGTTTTCGCGTCCTCGCGTCCCTCGCGCCATCGCGTCTTTCGCCGTTGCAGCTGAAGTTGCCGTTGCCGTTGCCGTCCCGACCTGACCCAGACACCGCCAGACCCACATGACCCGCGCCCAGCGCCTTGCCCTGCTCCCCGACCTGCTCGCCCGTCGCATCCTCGTGCTCGACGGCGCCATGGGCACCATGCTGCAGCGGCATCGGCTCACCGAGCCGGATTTCCGGGGCGAGCGCTTCGCCGAGCACCCGCGCGACCTCAAGGGCAACAACGACCTGCTGTCCATCACGCAGCGCGACATCGTGGGAGGCGTGCACGCCGCGTACCTCGAGGCCGGGGCCGACATCCTCGAGACCAACACGTTCAACAGCACGCGCGTCGCCATGGCCGACTACGGCATGGAGCACCTCGCGTACGAGCTGAACGTGGAAGGCGCGAAGCTTGCCCGCGAGGTCGCCGACCGCTTCGAGACCCCCGAGCGCCCGCGCTACGTGGCCGGCGTGCTCGGCCCCACCAACCGCACCGCCAGCATCTCCCCCGAGGTCGAGAACCCCGGCGCGCGCAACGTGACCTTCGCGGAGCTCGTGGAGAGCTACACCGAGGCGGCACGCGGCCTGCTCGATGGCGGCGCCGACATCCTGCTCGTCGAAACCGTCTTCGACACGCTCAACGCCAAGGCCGCGCTCTTCGCCATCGCCGAGCTGTTCCATACGATCGGTGAGAAGGTGCCCGTCATGGTGAGCGGCACCATCACCGACGCCAGCGGGCGCACCCTGAGCGGACAGACCGCCGAGGCGTTCTGGCACAGCGTGATGCACGCCGACCTGCTCAGCGTGGGGCTCAACTGTGCGCTCGGCGCCGACCAGCTGCGCGCCTACGTGGCCGAGCTGTCGCGCATTGCGAATGTGAACGTGAGCGCGCACCCCAATGCCGGGCTCCCCAACGCTTTCGGTGGCTACGACGAGACGCCCGAGATCATGGCCGAACAGATCGGCGAGTGGGCGAAGAGCGGGCTGCTCAACATCGTGGGCGGCTGCTGCGGCACCACGCCGGAGCACATCCGCGCCATCGCGCAGGCGGTGCAGGGCATCGCGCCGCGCACGATTCCTACCGTGCCGCCGCACCTGCGCTTGTCGGGGCTGGAGCCGGTGGTGATCTCCCCCACCACCAACTTCGTGAACATCGGCGAGCGCACCAACGTGACCGGCAGCGCGCGCTTCGCCAAGCTCATCCTGTCCGGCGACTACGCCACCGCGCTCGACGTGGCGCGGCAGCAGGTGGACAGCGGCGCGCAGCTCATCGACGTGAACATGGACGAGGGGCTGCTCGATGCCGAGCACGCCATGCGCACGTTCCTGAACCTCGTGGCCGCCGAGCCCGACATCGCGCGCGTGCCCGTGGTCATCGACTCCAGCAAGTGGAGCGTGATCGAGGCCGGGCTGCAGTGCGTGCAGGGCAAGGGGATCGTGAACTCCATATCGCTCAAGGAGGGCGAGGAGGAGTTCCGCCGGCAGGCGCGGCTGGTGCGGCAGTACGGCGCGGCCGTGATCGTGATGGCCTTCGACGAAGACGGGCAGGCCGACACCGTGGAGCGGCGCGTGGCCATCGGTGAGCGCGCCTACAACATCCTGGTGCACGAACTCGGCGTGCCGCCGCAGGATGTGATCATCGACCCCAACATCTTCGCCATCGGCACCGGCATCGAGGAGCATGCGCGCTACGCGCTCGACTTCTTCGAGGCCACGCGCCAGCTCAAGGCAAAGCTGCCGCACGTGCGCATCTCCGGCGGCGTGAGCAACGTGAGCTTCTCCTTCCGCGGCAACAATCCGCTGCGCGAGGCCATCCACGCCGTGTTCCTGTACCACGCCATTCGTGCCGGCATGGACATGGGCATCGTGAACGCCGGCCAGCTCGTGCCGTACGAGGACATCCCGGCCGACCTGCGCGAGCGCGTGGAAGACCTCGTGCTCGCCCGCCGCGCCGACGCCACCGAACGGCTCATGGAGGTGGCCGACGCCGTACAGGGGCGCGCCAAGGCCGCCACGGAGGACCTTGCCTGGCGCACACTGCCGGTGGAGGACCGGCTGTCGCACGCGCTCGTGCACGGACTCGATGTGCACATCGTGGCCGACACCGAGGAGGCGCGCCAGGCGAGCCGTCACCCCATCGAGGTGATCGAGGGGCCGCTCATGCGCGGCATGAACGTGGTGGGCGACCTCTTCGGCGCCGGCAAGCTGTTCCTGCCGCAGGTGGTGAAGAGCGCGCGCGTGATGAAGAAGGCCGTGGCGCACCTCATTCCGTACATCGAGGCCGCGAAGACGGTGGACAGCAAGCCGGTGGGGCGCGTGCTCATGGCCACGGTCAAGGGCGACGTGCACGACATCGGCAAGAACATCGTGGGCGTGGTGCTGCAGTGCAACGGCTACGAAGTCATCGACATGGGCGTCATGCAGCCGTGCGCGAAGATCCTCGACACGGCGCGCGAGCATGCGGTGGACGTGATCGGCCTCTCGGGGCTCATCACGCCGAGCCTCGAGGAAATGCAGTTCGTGGCCAGCGAGATGGAGCGGCAGGGCTTCACCATTCCCCTGCTCATCGGCGGGGCCACCACGAGCCGGGCGCACACGGCGCTGCGCATCGAGCCCGAGTACTCCGGCCCCGTGGTGCACGTGCTCGACGCCAGCCGCGCCGTGGGCGTGACGAGCGCGCTGCTCAGCGACGAGCAGCGGGAGGGCTACGTGGCCGGCGTGCGCGCCGAGTACGCCGGCATCCGCGAGGCGCGGGCGGGTGGCGAGCGGGGCGCGCGCCTCGTGCCCATTGCCGACGCGCGCGCCAACGCCGCGTCGCTGGACCTCACGCGGCCCGTGCCGGTGCCGAGCTTCCTCGGCGTGCGCGCGTTCGACGACTGGCCGCTCGACGACCTCGCGCGGCGCATCGACTGGACGCCCTTCTTCCAGACGTGGGAACTCGCCGGTCACTACCCGGCCATCCTCGACGATCCCGTGGTGGGCGACGCGGCGCGCACGCTCTACGCCGATGCGCAGGCCATGCTGCACACGCTCATCGCGGAGCGCCGCATCACGCCGCGCGCCGTGGTGGGCTTCTGGCCGGCCAACGCCCGCGGCGACGACATCGTGCTCTGGCGCTCACCCGCCCGCGAGGCCGAGGTGGCCACGCTGCCCATGCTGCGCCAGCAGTTTTCGCGCGGGGACGGGCGCCCAAACCGCTGCCTGGCCGATTACGTGGCGCCCGAGGCGAGCGGCGTGACCGACTACCTGGGCGCGTTCGCGGTGACCACGGGGCATGGCGTGGAGGCGCTCGCGGCCGAGTACCGTGCGCGCCATGACGACTACAGCGCCATCCTGGTGCAGGCACTGGCCGACCGGCTGGCCGAGGCGTTCGCGGAGCGGCTGCACGAGGAGGTGCGGCGCTCCCTCTGGGGGTACGCGCCCGACGAGGCGCTCGACAACGCCGCGCTCATCCGGGAGCAGTACCAGGGGATCCGGCCGGCGCCCGGGTATCCCGCCTGTCCCGACCATGCGGGCAAGGAGGCGCTCTTCACCCTGCTCGGCGCGCCCGAGCGGGCCGGGATGACGCTCACCGAGAGCAACGCCATGCTCCCCGCAGCGAGCGTGAGCGGCTGGTACTTCTGGCGCCCGGAGGCCCGCTACTTCGGTGTGGGGCAGGTGGGGGACGACCAGCTGGCGTCGTATGCGGAGCGCATGGGCTGGACGCTGGAGGAGGCGCAGCGGCGGCTGGCGAGCAGTCGGTCGCGCTGATGCTGGCCGCCCGGCGCGGGTTTCGTTACCCGGCGACTTCGCGTCAGTGGCGGAATGCCTCGTTGGGCACGAAGTTCCTGCGCGCGTGATTTCGCCTCATGCGCGCCCCTCGCAGCCCCGCCGCCTCCTTTCCCCCGTTCCACGCGCTCGATGCCCTCCACCGCCCGCAGCTACCCGATCGCGCGCGCCCTGTACCCCACGGGCGCGCTGCTGATCGGTGCCGCCGGTCTCGAGTTCATGGCCCGCGCGTGGCCCCTGGAGGTGACCTCCGTGGGATGGCGATTCGCGGCGGAAACCGCGTTCCTCTCCGCCGCGCCGATGGTGCTACTGGGTTTTGCGGTGCTCGTGCTGGCCGCGTGGGCCGACGATCAGCCGTGGCTGCTTCGGGTGATGGCGCTGGTCGCCCTGGGCTACGGCGCGCTGCTGCTCCCGCTCCTGGCGGGGTTCACGCTCGACACGCTGCAGTTCCGCGACATGGCACAGGCTCAGGCACGCGGCCTGATTCGCAACCGCGCCCTCGTGGCCGGCGCCACGGGGCTGCTCGCCTCGGTGGCGTCGGTCAGTCTGTCCATCGGCGCCTGGCGGGCCGCGCGCGGTGAGGATGTCGTAGTTGCGCGCGCGGTCAGGCGGCGGGAGGCGAGCCGCACGCCGCCGCCGCTCATCAACGACGTGCGCTGACGTGGCTGGTGCGTGGCGGCGTGTGAGGCGCCGGCTCGGCCGGGTGCGCTGGCTGGTGCAGTCGCTTTCGCTCCCCGAACTCGTGGAGGCGCTGCGCGTGCAGCTCGAGCCGAGCGCATCGCGCGCCGTTCGGCTCGAGGCGGTGCGCGCGACGGCCACCGGGCGGCTCGTTTTCGTGTGCTACGGCAACATCATGCGTAGCGCCTTCGCCGCGGCGTACGTGCAACAGTCCTCGCCCACGCTCGCCCCGCACACCCGCGGCGCAGGAACACACGCGCGCCCCGGCAAGCCGGCGCAGGACGACGCGCAGCGCGTCGCTGCCGCGCAGGGCGTCGATCTCACCACGCACGGTGCCACGCGACTCGATCAGCTGCCACCCGCTCCCGGCGATGTCATCGTGTGCATGGACCTCGCGAATGCCGCGCGCGCACGACGCGCGCCGGGCGTGGACCCTCGCCGCGTGTTCCTGGTGGGTGACGCCCTCGAAGACGGCGGCGAACGGATCGTGGACGATCCCTACGGCCACGGTGAGCAGGCGACCCGCGCGGCGTTCGCGCGCATTCGCGCGGCCTGCGATGTCTGGGTGGCGCTGTTCGACGCGAGCCGGAAGTGAGCGGAACGCACGCTGGATTAAGAAATGGTGACGTT
>JAABRO010000050.1 GCA_011390885.1 Gemmatimonas sp.
GACGAGAAGACGAACATGCTCTTCGGCGACGCGAAGTCGTCGCTCACCAAGCTCGTGTCCGAGGTGAAGACGCTGTAGGGCTCGCCTGGCGTCGCGCGTCACGGCGCCGGCACGAGCATCACGTCTCGCGCCGCTCATCGTCACGAAAATCGAAGCAGTGTCACGCCGCGCGTCACGCGGTGACACCGAACGCCGCGTCCGTTACCACGGGCGCGGCGTTCGCGTCTTCTGCGCACACACGGAGACCACTTCCGCGTGGAGTCTCGGCAGCATGCTCGAAGAACTTGAGCATTCCGGTCCAGGACCACGCGCACCCTGCCCCGGTCTCGTGCCACTCACCTTCAGGAGATACACCGTATGTCCCGTCATGCCCTGTTTGCCGGCGCCGCGCTCGTTGCGGCGGTCGCCTTCGCGCCTACCGCCTCCGCGCAGCCGCTCAGCGGCCCGAGCTGCACCGTCGGTACGAACTGCGTGCACACCCTCAGCGGCACCGTGCCCGTGCTCGTGAACCTCACCCTCGAGAGCCCGAGCACCGCGATCGGCACGGTCACGGCTCAACAGTTCGACGACGGCCAGCTGCTCGACGGTCCGCGTTTCGAGGTGCGCGCCAACCGCGGATACAACGTGACCCTCGCTGCGGCTGCCGGAACGTTCTCGGGCGGCGGCAACAACTCGAAGGCGGCCAGCGACGTGCGGTGGGTGCGCGTGGCCGATGCGGCGGGCTGCGCCGGCGCGACGGGCTTCACGGCGCTGTCGAACTCGACGGCGGCCACGATCTTCTCGGGCGGCGCCGGCCTGTCACCGCGCCAGCGCCTCTGCTTCAACATCGACTGGAACTACGAGACCGACGGACCGGGCAACTACACCCTGCCGCTCAACCTCACCGTCACCGCGCCGTAAGCGCGAGATCGGTCCGGACGTCGGCCGTCCGGCAGGCGCATCGACCCGGGGGCGTTCGTGCATCGCACGGACGCCCCCGCGTGCGTCCGGCACACGGCGGCCACGGCACACGGCGAGGAGCGTCACGCCGACGGCAGTGTCCGTCACGTCAGGCGACGGACGGGCGTGCGCCGTTACCACCGTGGCACATCCTCGTCCCTCTGTCGGATTCACGCGACACCTCGGTGTCCAGTATCGGCCACTCCCGCCGGAACTTGAGCGACCGGTTGCCATCGTCCGTCCCTCCCGCCATGTCACGCCCCGCTCCTCTCCGACTGCTCGTCGTCGCCCTCCTGTCGGCGGCCGCCCTCCTCTCGAGTCCCCGCGTCGCCGCCGCACAGCTGACCGTCGACGAACTCGAGGCGCACCTCGTCGTCACCGACGGCGGGCAGGCGATGCACACCATGCGCGTCCGCAACGAGTCGGCGGAACGGGTGCAGGCCGCCGTCACCATCGAGGACTGGGAGCGCGACGAGGACGGGAACAACCGGTTCCTGCCGGCCGGTACGCACGCGCGCAGCTGCGCCGCAGGGCTCGAGGTGTTTCCGACGACGCTCGCCCTCGACCCGGGCATGTCCGCCACGGTGCGCGTCGCCTTTCGCGGCACGCCGGCGCAGGCCGCCAGCTGCTGGTCCATCGTGTTCCTCGAGAACCGCGCCACGCAGCGCAGCGCCGCCCGGCAGCTGCAGTACACCGTGCGCACGGGTGTGAAGGTGTACGTGGCGACCGCCGGCGCGGTGCGGGACGGGGCGATCGATGCGATGACCGTCCGCGAGGTGGCGAATGAGGGGTTGGCGCCGCGAACGGCGACGGCGAGGCAGGGCCGCGCCGTGCCCGACGTCGATTCCGCCGCACTCGAGGTGCGTTTCCGGAACGCAGGAGAGGTGCAGCTGCAGGTCGCCGGCACCGTCGAGGTGCGACGCGCCGACAACAGCGTGGCGCATCGCGCCGAGCTGCCGGCCTTTCCCGTGCTTCCCGAGCAGCATCGACTCCTGCGGACGGCGCTGCCCGCGCTTCCGCGCGGGCGCTACATGGTGCTCACGATGCTCGACTTCGGTGGCAGCGAGATCGTGGCGGGTCAGCTGGAATACGAGGTTCGCTGAGTGCACGGCGCGAGTGGTGCGATCGCGCGCGTGGACCGCGCCGTCGCGGCGGTCGTGTGGCGCGCGGCGCGCGGGGCCACGGCGCTCGCGTTCGCCGTGGCCGGCCTGGCGGGCAGCGCGCGCGCCGCGCACGCCCAGAGCACGGACTTCCTGCTGTCCACCGCGCCCGTGACCTTCCCCACGCCACGCCTCGAGCAGTTCAGCAGCTGGCCACCGAGCGCGACGGGGCCGGTGACCGACTCGGTGGCGGTGCCGTTCACGGTGTCACGGCGGCAGAACCTGTCACTGCGCATCACGAGCGTCCTCGTCCGATGCACCGGCACGACGGGCGGCAAGCCATGTGCGGACATCGAGTGGCGCAGCGGCCCCGTGGGCGCCTGGCGTCCGCTCACGCTCGTCGACGAAGTCGTCGAATCGCGCACGATGATCCCCCTGCTGTTCAACGAGACGTGGTCCGGCGTGCGTGCTGTGGCTGCGGGTTCGCATCAGCTGGGACGATCCCGCCCCGAGTCTGATGACGAGCGGCATCGCGCTCACCCTCTCCGTGTTCCGACCGTGACGCCCGCCCGCAACGGACGCCGCGTAGTCGGCCTCGCGCTCGCCCTGACCGCCTGCGGCAGCATGGCGAGCGCACGCATCGCCGATGCGATCCCCGCGGATGCCTCGACCCCGACCGTCGGGTCGCGCACCGCGTCGCGCCCTGCGCTCGGGCGGGGTGCGCCGCCCCCGACACGCGTGCGCATTGCGCCCGCGCTCCGCATCACGGTGCGGCGCGGCGCGGCCCTCGCGCTCGAGATCCCGATTCCCGTCGCGCTGCAGGGGAGGGATTCGGTGGCGTTCCTGGTGAATCGTTCGCTGCCCGGTCTCGCGCGCGGCGCCGGCAGCGGCACGTTCATGACACCTTCGGCGACGGTGTCCATGACGGTGCATGTGCCGGTCGACTTCGCCGCCGGCACGCACCGTCTCGCGGATGTGCGCTTCCGGTCGGCTGACGGACGCGGCGAACGCGTGGTCGTGCCCATCGAACTCACGGTTCCCGATGCCGACGCGCACGACGCCTTCGATGGGGGCGCGCATCGCGTGGCGATGGTGCCGGAGGCACAGCTCGAGAGTGGCGGCGACGACCCGCCCGCGACGTCGCCGCTGTTCCCTGCGCCGCGCGCCGCGTCCACGTTCGACGCGTTCTTCCCCGCCCCGCCGGCGGGCCCCGTCCGCGCTGTGCGACGGGAAGCGGCCGTGACGGTCACTGCGGCGCCGCGCACGCTGCAGGTCGTGTCGGTGCCGGCGCCGGCCGACCTTTCCGGCGCCCTGTCGTTCACCGTCGACCGCGCCGCCGAAGCGTCGCGGACGGGCGCGTCGGTGGCCGGTCCGGTGGCTGGTCGAATTGATGGCCGCGATGGGCAGGTGATGCTCACCGTCTCCGTACCCAGTCGCGCATTGGCCGGCACGCGCGGTGTCGCCGAGGTGCGCTTCCAGTCGGACAACGCCGATGCGCCCGTCGTGGTCGTGCCTGTGCAGGTCGAGGTGCCGGCGATGCGCGCGCTCTCCGTGGCGCCCGCGTCGCCCATGGTGCACGCCGTGGCCGGCCGCAAGACGAGGCTGCGCATCGTGGTCAGCAATGCCGGCAACGTGCACGACACCGTGCTGCTCGCGGTGGCTCCCCCCGACCAGTGGCGCGGGGTGCTCACCGAGTCCCCACGCGTCGCCCTTGCGCCGGGCGCCTCGGAGAGCCGCGAGATCATGCTGACTGCGCCGAGCGAACAGGTGCCGGGGGTCACGAGCCTCGCGCTGCATGCGGTCCGCGCCGGACCGCGCGCCGGCGACGAGGCCGACGCACTGCAGCGGCAACTGGTCGTCCCGGTGGAAGTGCTGCCGGCCACGCGCGGGCAGAGCTTCGGACCGGTGCTGGGCGTGAGCTACAGCGCGGTGTACGTGGGTGACCAGGCACCGATCGATGCGGTCGGGTTCACGTTGTCCGGGCCGCTGGTGCGCGGCGTCGTGATGCACGGCGCGTGGACGCAGCGTGCGATCGGTGGCTCACCGGGCATTGCACGCGTGGGCGGCGGCCAGCTCTTCCCGGTGCTGTCGCTGCGCCATCCGCGCTGGCAGCTGGACGCCGGCAACGCCGCCGCCGACTTCGGCGAGGTGGGTGGCACCCTGCGCAGCGGGCGCGGCGTGTCGGGCGCCTACGGCGACAGCCTCTGGCAGGTGCAGGCCTTGCTGGCGCGTCCCTTCCTGTTCGGCAGCGAGAGCCTCGACGCGGGGGCGCTCGCCGGTGTGCGGCTGCGGGCCCGTCGAGGGCCGATCGCGTGGTCGGCTGGCGCGACGCACCTGCGCGATCCGTTGCTGCTGCGGGCGCAGCTCGATGCCCTGTCGGTGGGCGCGGAGCGCGTCGCGCTCGGTGGCCTCGATGCGCGCGGTGAACTCGCCTGGCGGCAATGGGCGGACGGCAGCGCGCTCGGCGCCGCCGCCGAGTTCGGACGTCGCGCCGATGGGGCCGACTGGCGCCTTCGCGCCACCTATGCACCGGGAGGCAGTCGCGCCTTCGCCCGCGCACAGAGCGATGTGACCTTCACCGGAGGACTCGCGCCGGCCGGTGCGCGATTCGGTGGCATGCGGCTCGGGTTCGTGGGCTGGTACGCCGACGACGAGACAGTCGATGGCAGCCTCCAATCCACGTGGGGTGCCGGCCTGATGCCGCAGTGGCGGCTTGGTCGTGGCGGCAGTTTCGGGCTCGAGGCGCGCACGGGCTCCAGCGTGGCCGGTGGGGAGGTGGGCCGCCAGGCCACCTCGACCCACATCCTCGGACTCTTCGGGTCCACCCGGCTCGGAGCCGCCACGGCCACGACGGGCGCCACGATCACGCGACTCGACCGCATGCTGGCGTTCCCCGATCTCGAGCGGGCCGAGAGCTCCGAGCAGCAGCTCAACTGGACCGCGCAGCTGCTCGTGCCGCTGGCGCGCGGGACCCTCGATGTCTTCTCCTCCCTGCAGCGTCGATACGGTGCCGACGTGTTCAGCACCGGTCAGCACGACGTCACGCTGCGCGCCGACCAGCTCGCCCTGCCGCTGACGGGTGGGCGCGTCACCTTCGGTGCAGCGGTCGGCCGCATCACCAGCCTCGCCACCGGTGCCCACGTCACGACCCAGCGCGTCGGGCTCTCGGCCGCGCTACCCTTCGATGTGCAGCTGCGGCTCGACCTCGAGCGGAATCCGTGGATTCGCTCGGCCGCCACCGCCCGCGGCCCCGGGTGGGTCACCGCGTTCCGCTTCGACCGGAGCTTCGGCACGCCGCCGCTGCTTCGCTTCGGGCGTGGCAGTGGCATGGTGTTCGAAGACGCGAACGGCAATGGTGTGCGCGACCGCGGGGAACGGGGACTGAGCGGCATCCTGGTGCGGGTCGGTGGCGAAGTGGTCGTCACCGACGCGACCGGGACCTATCGCCTCTCTCGCCCCGGTGCCGGGATTCCGGAGCTGGACGAACGGTCGCTTCCGTTCGGCTACATGCTGGCCCCGCAGGCGATGCGTGCCACGCACTCCGGACTGCGAGACGGTCGGACGGACATTCCGGTGGTGCCGATCGGCGCCGTGGAGGTGGTGCTCGAGGTCACGTCGGACTCGCTGCGCGACGCGAGACCGATCCCGCTCGACGCCGTGATCGTCTCGGCCGTCGACGCGCGTGGTCGGCGGTTCCTCGCCGCCGCGGTGTCAGATGGACGCACGGTCTTCGCCGCGCTGCCGCCCGGCGTGTATCACCTCGAGGTGGACGCGGCGGGCGCGTCGGAGCCCCTGACGCCGGTCGGTGCACCACCGGTCGTGCGCATCGATGGCACGGCGACGCGTCAGCTCGTTCGCGTCACGCTCGGTCCGCGTCGTGTGCGGCTGTTCCGCGCCGCGCCGGCCGCACGCCAGAGCACGGGGGCCCGGTGAACCGACGCCAGCATGGGCCGTCGCCATCGCATCCCGGCACAAACCGCGCGGGGCGCGCCGGTCTGTTGGCGCTGATCGCGCTGGGGGCGCTGGCGTGCGCGCCGTCCTCGGCCGTCGGCCCGGAGGGGGAGCGCGAGCGCTGGCAGTACACGGGCGAGCAGCGCGTGCCCGTGTCGCTGCAGCTGGAGGGGACGCTGACGATCACCCGGATCGATGGGGAGCGGTTCGAGGGGGCGCTGGACCTGCGGAGCACCGACGCGCTCGGACAGTCGCTGCGCCAGGCCGGGCTGGTGGTGGGGCGGCGGTCGGGTGGCTCCGTGGACTTCGAGGCCGCGCTGGCGGGTGACGTACTGCGCCACGTCGGGCGCATTGCGGGGGACACCGTCCGCGGGACGTGGCTCGACGATGGTGCGCTCGGCGGCGCGCTTCGCTCGGGGCCGTTCGTGCTGGTGCGCGTGCCATGAGCTGGAGCGCACGCATCGGGTACGCGCTGCCGCTCGTGCTGCTCGCCGCCGCGACGGGTGGCGCTCAGGTGGCCTGCAGTACGACCCATCCCGGAAACCGGCAGACCCGGTCCTGTACGGTCGTGCTGTCCGCATCACTGCAGCTTCCCGCGCAAGCCACGCTGACACTCGAACGCAGCAGTACGGATCTCACCGGCGGCAGTCCCCTCACGGGCACGCGTTTCCAGGCCGCGGCGGACACGGGACTGCTCATCGTCGGCCCGGCAATGAGCGTGGTGGCCAATCGCGGCATCAGCGTGACGCTCGTCAACGCGCCACAGTTCCAGGGGCCAGGCACCAAGCCGGCCTCCGACGTGCAGCTCGGGGTGGGTTCGGTGCGCAATGTCTGCGGCGGCGTGCCCCTGTCCCCGCTGAGCACGAGCCCCGAAGCGGTGCAGCGCAACGCGCCGCGCGTGCTGCTCCGATCGTCCACGCCGCTCAACGCAACGCTTCGACAGCTGTGCCTGCGCGTCTGGTGGCGGTATGCCTCCGATCCCCCGGGCAGCTACTCCCTCCCGCTCACGATCAGCATCACGGCACCCTGAACGAGGCGGCTGCACGCTCCCGCCTTCTCAACTCTGGCATGCCA
>JAABRO010000051.1 GCA_011390885.1 Gemmatimonas sp.
ATCTCGGACTCGAGCACACCGTCGAGTCGGCCGCCCCCGTGAGCGCGGTCGCTGGCGCGCACCAGGCGAGGGCTCCGGCGTCACAGGTCCTTGCCGCCGTGTCCGCGCCCAGCCCGCAGCGTCTCCGGCATGCGCCACAGCACCGCCACACCCGACGCCATCGTGAGCAGCGCGACCACGCCGATGGCCCAGGACATGCCGAACCGATCGGCCACCGCGCCGGCCAGCAGCGCGCCGATCGCGTAGCCGCTGTCTCGCCACAGCCGGTACACGCCCACCGCCGAGCCGCGCCAGCGCGGGTGCGCCACGTCGCCGATGGCGGCGAGCAGGGTCGGGTACACCATGGCCGTGCCCGCGCCCAGCAGCACCGCCGCCGCCACCCACGGCCAGAAGCCCTGCACCAGCGCGATCGCGGCCAGCGCGACGCCCTGCAGCAGCATGCCGCCGGCAATGAGTCCCTTGCGACCGTACCGATCCGACGCGGCCCCCGTCCAGAGCTGAAGCAGCCCCCACACCGCCGGATACGTGAAGCTCAGCACGCCGATCTGCGCCACGTCGAGTCCGCCGGCCGCGAAGTACAGCGGAAACAGCCCCCACGCGAGCCCGTCGTTGAGGTTGTTCACCATGCCTGCCTGGCTCGCGCTGGCCAGCGCCGGATCGCGCCACGTGGCACGCGCGAAGATCTCGCGCATGCCGAGCTCGGCGCCGTGCGCACCGGCGCTCGGGTGCGCGGTGAACTGCGTGGCCTCGAGCGTGGCGTGATGCTGCGTCTCACGCACCCACACGAGCGAGAGCCCGAGCCCGGCCACGGCGAAGGCGATGCCCAGGTAGAACGGCTCCGGGCGCAACCCGTACGCCTCGGCGATCATGCCCGTGGCCAGCGCCGACAGCGCCACCGCCAGGTAGCCCGCGAACTCGTTGAGCCCCATCGCGAAGCCACGCTGCTTCGGCCCCACGAGGTCGATCTTCATGATCACCGTGGTGGACCAGGTGAGCCCCTGGTTGATGCCAAGCAGCACGTTGGCCACGATCACCCACGACCACGTCGGCGCCCAGATCACCAGCAGCGGCACCGGGATCGCGAACAGCCACCCCACGAGCAGCACGCGCTTGCGCCCGTATCGATCGCCCAGGCGACCAGCCATGAGGTTCGTGAGCGCCTTCACCACGCCGAACGTGGCCACGAACGACAGCGCCGCCGTCTTGCTCGCCAGGCCGAACTCCACCTCGGCGAGCAGCGGCAGCACCGTGCGTTCGAGCCCCACCATCGCACCCACGAACGCGTTCACCAGCACCAGCAGCCAGAACTGGTGCCGGTTCTCACGCAGGCCCAGCTGCGGGGCACCGGGCGCGTTCGCAGGGCGGATCACATCAGCGCCCCATCGCCTCGCGCACCGCCGGATGGGCCAGCAGCGCCGCGCGGCGCAGGCTGGCAAAGCCCTTCAGCGTGCGAGCATCCGGCACCCCCTCGGGCGCGCCGTAGATCCCCTCACGAAACGCCGCGGTGGGAGAGTGCTTGCGCGTGTCGCGAGCCACCTCGGACTCGATCAACGCCACGTACCCGTCGACGAGCGGCCCGAGTCGCCCCCAGTCGAGCCACGTCTCCGCGATCTCGCCGACGTAGCGCAGATATCGCGTTCGCAGCGCCGGCACCTGCAGCAGTCGGGTGCGCAGTGCCTTGTCCGGATCGTCGAGCGCCGAGAGCGGATCGGGCGCCGAGCCGTCCCCTCGCCCGCGGAACGCCTCGTTCACGTCGTGCGGCAGCGCGCGGAAGCGCCCGTCGGCACCCAGCAGCACGTTGAAGTCGCTGCCGTCGTTCCAGTAGCCGTCGCCGTTCACGAGGGCCATGTCCAGCGCGAGAAAGCGCAGCACTTCATCCACATCCATCAGCGGCGCGAGCGCGCCCTCGAGACGGTCGAGCGGCGTCTCGGCGAGCACCCGCGTGACCTCGACGAGTGCGCGCCACGCGGCGGGATCGTCCTTGCCCTTCTGCTCGTACCAACGGCGATAGAGGGCGATCGAATCGCCCAGATGCCCGAAGCCACCGCCGGGTGAGTTGTTGGGCGATTTCCAGCGCGTGCCCGCATCGCTGCCCAGCTGTTCGCGAAGCAGCGCCTTCGAGAACGGCTGCTGGTTCACGTACAGTCCCCACGACTCGCCGTTCACCACCACGCGCACGAAGTTCGCGCGAGGCGCCGGGATGTACTGGCGCGCGATGTCGAGATACAGCACCGACCGCAGGAACGTCGCGTCCTGGTTGCTGTTCAGCAGGTTGAGCGACGCATGGCCGAGCAGTGCCTGCCGCTCGTCCCACGTGTCGAGGTTGATCGAGAACGAGCGCTTGAGGCCGTCCGGCACCATGTGGAACGAGTTGTTGCCGCGAAAGCCCGCGCCGACGTCGCGATAGGTGACACCGTCCACGATGAGCGTGGCCGGCACCTCCACATCGGTGTGCCAGAAGTCGGCCAGCTCCCGCTCCCAGTCCTCCGACTCGAACGTGAGGAACAGCGTGCGGACGACCGCGCTGTCGTAGAGGCCGTGCTCCGGCGCCACGGGGGCGACGTCCTTGGGCGACACACGCGCACCCGCCGTGCCGGTGGCCGGCAGCTTCCGTCCGCGCATCGGCGGACGCGCCTCGGGGTTCGCCGCCAGCCAGGCGCGCGCCGCGTCCCGCTCCGGCCGCTCGAGCCGTCCGCTGCGATTCGCGTCGAATCGCGCCAGCAGGGGGAGGTCGGCCTCAGCCCCCTGCGGGGCGACGCGATTCCGAGCGGGCGGCGCAGCGGCCGGCGCGACGCGCGCGGCGGTGTCGGACTGCGCCTGCAGTGGCGCGGGCGCCGGCGCCGTGGACAATCCCAGCAGGAGCAGGGTGACCGAGTGGACGGATCGCATCTTGGCCGCAACGTGGCAGGGTGTGGGCAGGGGCAACCGCGCGACGGGCAGCGCGCAACGGGGACGGCGTATAGAGTAGCCGTTGGGCGGTGGTACGCACACGTTGCCCGGTCTCGACTGGATCCCCGGAGGAATCCCATGGCCTCACCGTCGCTCTCCTTCCTGGTCACCGCCCGTCGCATCGACTCGCACGGCAGCGAGGCGCAGTGCAAGGACGCCACGATCACGCTCGACACCGACCTCGCCGGCCGCCGCGACGCGTTCAACCCCGCCGAACTGCTGCTGGGCGCGCTCGCCGCCTGCATGCTCAAGGGCATCGAGCGCGTCACGCCGATGCTGCATTTCGAGCTGCGCGGGGTGTCGGTGCGCGTGGAAGCGGTGCGCCAGGACGTACCCCCGCGTCTCGAGTCGATCCGCTACGAGATCACCGTGGACAGCGACGAGAGCGACCAGCGGCTGGCGCTGTTGCACACGAACGTGCAGAAGTACGGCACGGTGTTCAACACGGTGTCGCCGGGCACGGAGCTCAGCGGCACGCTGGTGCGCGCGACCGCTGTGCGCTGAGCGGAGCCGAGCCGCTCCGCCACCAGCCGCCGCGCCCGCGCGTCGCTCAGGTTCCAGGTGCGCCAGCCTCCGCGGCGCTCGCCACCCCACCGCTCCTCGAGCCGGCTCGCGACGCGCAGGCGCTCCTCGACGGGCAGTTCATCGAGTCGCGCCAGCAGCACGGGCACCGCATCGGCGCTCAGCGTGCGCAGGTACTCGCCGTCGTACGTCGCCCCGGCGATCGCCCGTGCGATGTTCACCCGCGCCACCAGCGCGTGCGGGTTGATCAGGTGCAGCGTGACCACGCAGGCGAGTCCCGTCATCATCACACCGAAGGCGAAGCGCTCGCGATGCCCGCGCAGCACCGTGAACACCAGCCACCCCAGCACTGCGGTGAGCCCCACGATGCCCACGCTCACGTACAAGCGCAGCTCCGTGAGACCGTACGCCGCCTGGTAGAGGCGCATGCGGTACGCCGCCGAGGCGATCACGCCCATGAGCAGCAGCACCAGCACGAGCATGGTGCCACGCAGCACCGAGCGTCCGCGCGACGACTGCGGTGCCGCGGCCCAGTCGGCGAGCAGCAGCATCGGCACCACGAGCGCGGCGCTCGCCACGAGCTCGAAGAATCCGTGCCGCGCGTAGTCCGCGTAGCTGAGGCCGGCGGTGACCTCCACGAGGCTCGCTCCGCCGAACAGGTAGCGCAGCTGCACCACCATGAAGGCGATGAACAGCAGGTTGAGCATCCACAGCGCCACCGTCACTTCCGCCACCGCGAAGGCCGGTGCGGGTACACGCAGGCGCGACATCAGGGCATCGTCGCGCACGAGGATGGCGCGCAGGAATCCGGCGGTTCCCCACGCGATGATCGCGATCACCAGCGCGTGCTCGAGCGTGGACTCGATGTCGGTGAAGAGCAGCCCCTTGAGCACGCGCTCGAACACGGGATCGGCCGACATGAGCAGCGCGGAGAGCAGCAGCAGCGCCGGCAATGCCATGAGCGTGCCGCGCAGGATCGTGCGTGCGGTCTGCCGCAGCCCCTCGGCACTCGAGGCGTCTTCACCGCGTTCGCGCGGCGCCGCGCGTCCCCAGCCGAACGGACCCGCCGCGCACAGCAGCCCCACCCGCACCGCGGCGAAGGCGGCATCGCTCGGCTGCGCGTTCTGCACCCACGCGGCCGTGGCGCGACCCGCCGCCAGCACGAGCAGCACTACGGCGGTGAGCAGGCTGAAGACGGCCAATGCCTCGGCGTCGCGCAGCAGCAGCAGGCTCGTCGCGCCGAGTGCACCGCCCACCAGCCAATGCGTTTCGCGACTCGCGCCCTCGGTGCGCTGCCGCAGCAGCATCACGAGCACGCCCACACCCGCCAGTGCCCACAGCACCACGTTGAGCCCAGGGCGGCCCTCGGCGCGCAGCAGCAGGTCGGCGAGCCCGCCGAGCGAGAGCGCCCACAGCAGTGCGGAACTCCGGAGCTCCGTGCGTACGCTCACGAGGCCACCGCCGCGGACTGCACGGCATGCGCAAGGCCACCGAACCGTCGCTGACGGCGCGCGAACTCCGCGACCGCTTCAGCGAGCGCGTCGCGCCCGAAGTCGGGCCACGCCACGGGCGTGAAGTAGAGCTCGGCGTAGGCGCTCTCCCAGAGCAGGAAGTCGCTCAGTCGCTGCTCGCCGCCGGTGCGGATCACGAGGTCCACATCGGGCACGGGCTGGCCGGCGAACGACTGCAGCCAGTACGCCAGCTCGTCTCGGCTCTGCGGCCCGTGCGCGGCAGCGCGCACGAGCTCGTCGCGCGATGAGTAATCGATGGCGAGCCGCAGCTGCAGCGTGGTGCCGGCGGCAGTGGTGTGCTCGGCGTCGGCGATGGCGCGCTGCGCGCGCTGTGGCAGCCGGTCGCGCCGGCCGATCACGTCGATGCGCACGCCCTGCTCCACACACGACGCGGTCTCGGTGCGCAGGTAGCGTTCGAGCAGCCGCATGAGCGCGGACACTTCGGGGCGCGGCCGCTTCCAGTTGTCGGACGAGAAGGCGTAGAGGGTGAGCACGCGGATGCCGAGCGCCGGCGCGGCCTCGATGACGCGTCGCACGGCGGAGGCACCGGCGAGGTGTCCGGCGGTGCGCGGCTTGCCGCGGGCCTCGGCCCACCGTCCGTTGCCGTCCATGATGATGGCGACGTGCAGGCCGCCGCCGCTCAAACCACTTTGCATCATAAAGCATCACCGCGTGAAACGTGGGTGGGATGCCACGAAGACCTCAGCCTTCGCGCACCCGCCGGATGAGGGATTCCATGTGATCGAGGTACTCGTCGAGCGCCTTGCGGCCAGCCGGCGTGATGCGGTACTCGGTGCGCGGCATGCGGTCCACGAAGGTCTTCTCGCAGATGACGAAGCCGGCCTCCTCGAGGCGGCGCGCGTGCACGCTGAGATTGCCGTCGGTGATGTCGAGCAGCTCCTTGAGCTCGTTGAAGCTCAGCGAGCGCGCGCCGGCGAGCGCGCTCACGATGGCCAGGCGCACCCGCTCGTGAATGACGCGGTCCAGTTCGACGGGCGTCTTCTTCGCGGCGCTCTTGCGAGTGCTCTTGGGAGCGCTCTTCTGGGTGCGTACGCCCGGGGACACCGGCGTGTCCTCGTCGTTCGTCTCGCGCGGACGC
>JAABRO010000052.1 GCA_011390885.1 Gemmatimonas sp.
GAAAGCCGACTTCATCGATGACCAGCAGCGCGCTGTTGAGATAGCGCTTGGCTTTCAGGCGGGCCGGGGGAATCGCCGCATCGGCCTTGAGGGCGTGCAAGAGATCATCGAGCACGACGTGCATCACGGAGAAGCCGTTCTTGATCGCCTTCACGCCGAGGCCACAGGCGAGATGCGACTTGCCGACGCCACGGGAGCACAGCACATGATGCCCACAAACTCACGGTCACGGTGCGCTACCCGTGGCACGCGCTGCACGGCCAGGTCGTGGCGGTCGAGCGGGAGCTAACCGCCGCCGACGAGCGGGTGTTCGTCATCGCCCTCGACGATGCGAGCTTCACGCACCTTCCGGTGTGGATGACGGAGGCAGCCGCCGCGCGACCCGCGATGGTCGTGGCCGAGCCGGTCGTGAGCGTGGCGGGACTCACCGTGCTGCGCCGACTGCTCGATGCCGTCCTTGACCCGGCGGCGGCCCCATCGGACGCTGGGGGGCGCCCGTGAGCCGCGTGGGCTCCGCGTGGTGTGTGGCGCGTTCCCCACGTCCGAGGTGGTTCATGGCCCCGTCCCGCCGTCCTGTGCCCTTGCCGCCGCGTCCGGTGGATGCCGTGCAGGCGCACCTCGCTCTGACGCACGGTACCGTGTCGTGGCACGCGCTCCCCCTGCCGGTGCGGGAGCGAGTGCTGTCGCTCTGGATCGACCTGCTCCGAGGCCACGTCGATGACGCGGCGACCGAGGGGGCGACGCCATGAGCGCGCTGGTGCCCGCCAAGATCACACCGCAGCATCTCCAGCGCGCCGCGTACGTGTACGTCCGGCAGTCGACGGTCACGCAGGTGCACGAGCATCTGGAGAGTCAGCGGCGGCAGTATGCGCTCGCCGAGCACGCGCGGACATGGGGCTGGCAGCACGTCGAGGTCGTCGACGACGACCTCGGACGCTCGGGCTCGGGTCGCGTCGTCCGGCCCGGCTTCGAGCGCCTCGTCGCCGCCGTGTGCGACGAGCATGTCGGCGCCGTCTTCGCCCTCGAGGCGTCGCGACTCGCACGCAATAATCGCGACTGGCATCATCTCGTCGATCTGTGCGGCCTCACCGCCACGCTGCTGATCGATGGCGAGGGCGTGTACGATCCGCGCGACTTCAATGACCGCCTGCTGCTCGGGCTCAAGGGCACCATGAGCGAGTGGGAGCTCGGGGTGCTGCGGCAGCGGTCGCTCGAAGCGCTGCGGCTGAAGGCGTCGCGCGGCGAACTCTATACCACCGTCCCGATTGGCTACGTCCGCACCCGCGATGATCGCGTCGAGCTGGACCCGGATCTCCGCATTCAGGCGGCGATCCGGATGGTCTTCCGTCAGCTCCTGGCGCTCGGCAGTCTGCGACAGGTCCTGCTCTGGTGTCGGAGCGAGCAGGTGACGCTGCCGGCCATCGAGTACGGGCCCTTCGGGCGCACCGTGGTGTGGAAGCTGCCGGTGTACAACACGATTCATAAGCTGGCGACCAATCCGATCTATGCCGGCGCGTACGTCTTCGGGCGCACGAAGACGGAGACCCGCGTCAGTGGGGGGCGGGCCAGTAAGCGCACCACGCGCCGCGAGGCGGCCGACTGGCCGGTCTTCCTCCCGGATCATCATCCGGGCTATATCACGTGGGCCGAGTACGAAGCGCTCCAGACCCAGCGCCAGGAGAATGCGCAGATGCAGGGACGGATGAGTCGCGGCGCACCACGCCATGGGACCGCGCTGCTCGCTGGCCTGCTGCGCTGTCGTCGCTGCGGACGGCGGCTACACGTCACGTACAGTGGGGCGAACGGCAAGGTGCGCCGCTACGATTGTCGTGGCGCGATGGTCAATCATGGCACCGGCCACTGTCTCTCCTTCGGCGGCCTCGCGCTGGAGCGTGCGGTCGAGGACGCCGTCTTTGCGGTCATGGCGCCCGGCGCCATCGACGCCGCGCTCACGGCGGCGGCGCACACGCAGACGGAGCAGGCCGAGCGTCAGGCGCACGCCCAGCTCGCGCTTGAGCAGCTCCGCTACGAAGCCGAGCGCGCGCGCCGGCAGTACGATGCCGTCGATCCCGCGAACCGTCTGGTCGCCGCGGAGCTGGAGCGGCGATGGAATGCGGCACTCGACGCGGTCGCCGCACAGGAACGACACCTCGCGGGGCTTGCGGCGGTCGCGTCGACGCCACCCGTCGAGGTCGCCGCGCTGCGCGCGCTCGCAGAGGACTTGCCGCGCGTGTGGCACGATCCGCGGACGGATGCACGGCTCAAGAAGCGCGTCGTACGCACGCTGATCGAGGAGCTGCTCGTGGACGTCAGTGCCGACGACTCGCGCCTCCAGGTGATCGTCCGCTGGGCTGGTGGCCAACACAGCGCGCTGGACGTCCGCAAGAAGCGGAAGGGGCAGCATCGCTACTGCACGAGCGAGGACGTCGTCGACGTCGTGCGTCACTTGGTGCGCGTGCTGCCCGATGGCCAGATCGCCGCCGTGCTGAATCGGCTCGGGTACACGACCGGCCGCGGCAACACGTGGACCGCCACGCGGGTCGTGACGCTGCGCTACACGCATGACCTGCCGGTCTTCGATCCGACGAGTGCGGAGCGCGACGGGTGGTGCACGCTCGAGCAGGCGGCCGAACACCTCGCCGTGAGCCACACGGTGATCCGCTCGCTCATCACCGGTGGGCTGCTGCCCGCCGAACAGGTCGTCGCGACGGCGCCGTGGGTCATTCAACGCGCCGATCTGGAACGGCCACCCGTCCGCGACTACGTGGCGCAGGTCCATCGGCGCCGTCGCGGCCCGCCAACGGCCGATGCCGCCCAGCTATCCCTCACCCCATCAACGACATAGCGAGGTGATGTAGTATGTCGCTACCTCAGGCGGCCCGAGGAACAGCACGTTCTGCTTCTCGCGCACGAAGCTGCACGTCGCCAGCGCATCGAGTTGGCGTCGGTCGGCCTTCGGCTGGAAGGCCCAGTCGAAGTCCTCGAGCGTCTTGCCGCCGGGCAGCCCCGACAGCGTGAGCATCGTCGCGATGCGGCGCTCATCTTTGCGCTCGAGCTGCCGGGTCAGCACGCGCCCGAGGAAGGCACTGGGATCCAGGCGCTCGCGCGCGGCCGTCTCGAGCAGCTCGGGCAGGGCACTCGCCGCATGCTCGAGGCCGAGCGCCGTCAGTTGGCCGGCGAGCGCATCGAGCGCGGGCACGGCCGGTGTGCCGGGGCTCATCGGATCACCCCGTCGACGAGGGCCGCGTAGGTCTCGAGCGGTCGCGCGACGCGCTGCGGAGCCGGCAGCCGCGCGGCGAGCTGCGCGCGGGCCTTCGCGCCGAGCGGCGTGGGCGCGAGCACGGCCGCGGTCGACGGGCCGTCGTAGTGCGCCTGGTCCACAAGCACGCGGGCGGCGGTGTGCCGCAGATGGCGCGCGAGCTCGCCCCCGTCTCCGCGAATCACCACGTGCTGCGCGGTGCCGATCACCTCGACATCGCGCCCGATCCACCGGAAGGGCACGGAGTACTGGCGGCCCTCGAAGCTGAGCAGGCCATCGCGCTGCACGCGTCGCGCGACGATCACATCGAAGGGCTCGCCGAGCACGGGCAGCGGGAGGAGCGCGGTCCGCTCGGTGCGGTGGGCGTCCGCCACGGGCGTGCCCGTGGCCGGACAGCGCAGGCGCGCGGCCAGCTCCGCCAGGCGCCCGGTCACCGCCGCTTGCAGCGGGGCCACTTCCTGCCAGGACTGCCGAAAGAGCGGCGCCAGCGCCTCGTGCACGACGCGGACGCGCCGCTCGACCTTGCCCTTCTCCTGAGGCTGCCGGACGCGGCAGACATCGACCACGAAGCCGCACGCCTGTGCAAACGCCGCGAAGGCGGGCGTCAGCACGGCCGTCGGGCCGCCGCCGGTCGCGACGCCGGTCTTCAGATTGTCGATGCGCACCACGCGGGGG
>JAABRO010000053.1 GCA_011390885.1 Gemmatimonas sp.
CTCGGGGGCGACACGCTCGAGGCCATGCCGCTCACGGCCGCGCCGAAGGCCATCGTCGCGCCGGCGCCGGCGAAGCCCCCCCCGCCACCGAAGCCGCTCCACGAACTGCCCGATGACACGTCGGACGCGCTCGAGCTCCCGAGCGACGACGACGTGTGCGACATGCGAGATGTCTCGGCGACTTCCTGACCATGCGCCTTGAACCACGCGTTGACCTGCCGATGGAGCCCGAAGGCGAGCATGTACGGATACCAGGCGTCGCGAAGTGCCGGCTCCGGCTTGCGGAGTTCGTGCCGGAAGAACTCGCGGGCGGCGGCCAGCCGCTTGCGCAGGCGCAGGCGTTCGGGTGACTGGCGCGACCGTGCGGTGGCCAGCACGCTCCACGTGAAGCCCATGGCCAGCAGCGACGCACACACGAGCGTGAGCAGGCCGATCGGGTACTCCGCGCGCGTCGCGAGCCACACGAGGCCGGCCGCGAAACCGAGAACCGGCACCACGAAGCGCAGTGCGTGCACGGCGGGCTGCACGACCCGTTTCTGCCAGGCAAGCGCCTGCGAGCCGGCCACGATCCAGCCCCCGAGTCCGATGCCGAAGGCCGCGAGGCAGGCGAGCCCGTCGAACGCGCTGCGCGACGCGGCGAACCCGCCCACGAACAGCGCGGCAGCGAGCAGGGCGAGCGTGGCGGGCCAGCTCCGGGGGAGCGTGAGCGCCTGACCGGCATTCGGCACCCGCTCCAACTCGGCGAGCACGCCCGCGCGAATCGTGCTCGCGGGGTCGAAGCCGGTCTGCGCGTAGCGCTCCCGGATCGCTTCGGTGTTCGTGGTGATCGCGCCGGACTGAAACAGCTTGTCGATCAACGTGCGCTCGTACCGCTCGAACCGTTCGCGCTTCGCCTTGAGCTCGAGGTGCAGCACGTGCTGCTTGAAGATGCTCTTGCCGCGCGTGCGCACCGAACTCTGCAGCTTGTGCTCGCTCACCAGCCGCGCGAGCGTGGCCGCCACTTCCGGCGGTCCCACGGACATGTCCCATACCGCACCGGCCACCTCGGCGGGCATGGTGAAGAGGTGCTGTCGCAGCCATGGCTCGTCGATCGGGCCCGAGGGCAGCGGCTCGAACCGGCCGGTGACACGCTCGCGCGCGAAGAAGCCGGCCAGCAAGGCGAGCAGGGCAAGCGCTCCCGCGCCGGCCACGGCGAGTCGGAGCGACGGGTTGGCGCCCACGAGCACGCCCGGGGGGACGCCGCTGCCGCGCCAGCGCAGCGGCACCGTGACGAGGAACGACTCGCCGGGCGGCAGGCCGCGCTGGCGCCACTGCCCGGCAAAGGTCGACGGCACCGCCCACGCCGAGTCGACGGTGAGCGTCAGTTCGAAGTCGCCGATCACCCCGTCACGGTCGCGAAAGGCGAACTCGTGGTCGAGCAGGTACGCGTCCCCGGTCGGCACGAGGATGCGGTCGTATTCGTACTCGAGCACATAGGTGAGCACCGTGCCGCGAAACGGCGGATCGTCGGGCAGGCGGCTGCGCCAGCGCAGCGTCTGCGAGTCGAACCAGTCGAAGCCGTCCACGGCGTCGATGTCGCCCTCGCGCAGCGCGATCGCCTCGCCGGTGAGCGAGTCCACGCGGAGCAGCCGGTCGAAGCGGAACCGCTGGCCGAAACGCACGTCGAAGCGGCGTTCCCCGCCGTTCCAGTCCCCGATGAAGCGCATGACCTGCTCTTCGCGGACGCGGAGCTTGCCGCTCGCGTCGACGTGTGCGCGCACCGTGAACCGCGGCCACGTGAGCGAGCGACTGTACCAGTCCTCACTGGAGAGTGACTCCAGCAGGCTGGTGTCGGTCTCCTGCGCGACCGCCTGCAGGCTCACGTCACCGGCGTCGGGCGCGAGGTCCGCGAGGCGTTCGCGCGAGGCCATGGCCATGATGCGCTCACGCATGACGACCACGACCACCGCCTGCACGACGAACATGCCGAGGAAGATGATGAGGACACGCTTGAGCATCGGATTCATGGCCGGGAAACGAGGCGGGTTTCGCGTGGTGGCAGGGTACGGCGCTCGAGCTGCGCCGTCATGCGACGCACGCGATCGGCGAGCCGTTCCGTGCTGATCTTCCCGCGGGTGCGATCCACAAGCAAGGGGAACGCCAGCGGTGTGGGGCGGTCCACGTCGAGCAGGCGTACGGTGCTCGCGCCGATCCGCGCGAGCACGCGCCCCAGCCGGCTCGCCTCGAGCTGGCGTTCGAGCACTTCGCGGTGTGCCTGGTGCACGAGCAGGTTGTCGGGATCGTAGCGCGTGAATACGTCGTACAGGAGCCCGCTCGAGGCCTGCACGTGCTTCATGGCTTTCTGCTGACCGGGATAGCCGGTGAAGACGAGGCCGGCCACGCGCGCGATCTCGCGGAACTGGCGCCGCGCGAGTTCCGCGGCGTTGAGGCTCTGCGTGATGTCGTGCAGCAGGTGGTCGGTGGCCAGCAATCCCGATGCCAGCGCCTCCTCGAGCGGCGCGCGCTCGGGCGCCAGCAGCTCGAAGCCGTAGTCGTTGCAGGCGAACGTGAAGGAGATGGGACCGAGCTGCGCGATGCGGTACGCAAACAGCGCCGCCAGCCCTTCGTGCACGAGACGCCCCTCGAACGGGTACACGAAGACGTGGTGCCCGTCGCGCGTCTCGCACCGCTCGACGAGCAGCTCGTCGGGCGCGGGAATGAGCGAGCGCTCCGCCTGCAGCGCCAGCACCGGGTGCACCGCCGCGAGCTCGGGGGTGTCGAATCGGCCCAGGCGGGCGGCATTCAGCGTCTCGCGCACCGCCGCCGCGAGCTCCGTGGACAGCGGCATGCGCGCGCCCTGCCAGCGCGGGATCGCGTTCGCGCGCCTCTTCGCCTTGCGCACCCAGGCCACGAGGTCGCGCACCCGCACGAACTCCAGCGCCTTGCCGCCGAAGAGGAACACGTCGCCCGGCGCGAGGCGCGCAATGAAGCTCTCCTCGACCGTGCCCAGCCGGCCGCCCGTGAGGTAGCGCACCGCGATCGCGGTGTCGCTCACGATCGTGCCGATGGTGAGCACGTGCCGCCGTGCCACCTGCGCGTTGGCAGCGCGGTACACGCCGGCCTCGTCGCACACGAGCCGCGTGTACTCGGGGTAGGCCGCCAGCGCCGCGCCGCCGTGCGTGGTGAAGTCGATCGCCCAGCCAAGCTCCTCCTCGGTGAGTGCGGCGTAGGCGCGGGTCGTGCGCAGTTCGGCGAGCGCCGAGGCGCGCGTGAAGCCGCCGCCGAGCGCCAGCGTGACGAGATGCTGCACGAGCAGGTCGAGCGGCCGGTCCACCGGGTCGCGGGACTCGATCGCCTTGGCGCGCATGGCGTCGCGGGCGGCCGAGACCTCCACGAGCTCGAGGGCGTGCGTGGGCACGCAGACGATGCGCGAGAGCCGGCCGGGCGAGTGCCCGGAGCGCCCCGCGCGCTGCAGCAGCCGTGCCACGCCCTTGGGACTGCCGATCTGCATGACCACGTCCACCGGTGAGAAGTCCACCCCCAGGTCGAGCGACGACGTGGCCACCACGATGCGGTAGCGCCCCGAGCGCAGCCCATCCTCGACGGCCCGCCGCTCCTTCGCGTCGAGCGAGCCATGATGGATGGCGGTGAACTCGAACCAATCCGGACGCGCAGCGCAGATCGACTCGAACCACAGCTCGCACTGCGACCGGGTGTTGGTGAACACGATCGCGCTCTCGGCGCGTTCGAGCCGGTCGAGGACCTGCGGCAGCATCTTCACGTTCAGGTGCCCCGCCCAGGGGAAGCGGTCCATGGTCTCGGGCACGAGCGATTC
>JAABRO010000054.1 GCA_011390885.1 Gemmatimonas sp.
GAGAAGCCGGTGTCCTGCAGCAGCCGAATGAAGGCCTGCTCGTCCATCGCGCCGGCAATGCACCCCACCCACGCCGACATGCTGCGCCGCACGTCGTCCGGCACGTCGCCGCGCACGAGAATGTCGCTCACCGCAAAGCGGCCGCCGGGCTTGAGTACGCGGAAGGCCTCGCGCAGCACCGTCGCCTTGTCCGCCGACAGGTTGATCACGCAGTTCGAGATGATGACGTCGACCGACGCATCGGGAAGCGGGATGGCCTCGATGTGGCCGCGCAGGAACTCCACGTTCGTGAGCCCGGACTCCGCCTGATTGCGGCGCGCGAGTTCGAGCATCTCGTCGGTCATGTCGAGGCCATAGGCCTTGCCGGTGGGGCCGACGCGCCGCGCGGAGAGCAACACGTCGATGCCGCCGCCCGAGCCGAGGTCGAGCACGACCTCGCCGGCGTGCAGTTCCGCGAGCGCCGTCGGGTTGCCGCAGCCGAGCGAGGCGAGCACGGCACCGCTGGGGAGCGCGGCCGTCTGGCTCTCGTCGTAGAGGTTGTCCGAGATCGGATCGAGTGCAGCCGCGACCGTGGACCAGGAGGGCGCAGCACCGCCGCAGCACGAGCTGGCGCTCGGGTCGGCGACTGGGCCACAGCACGAAGCGCGCTGTCCCGACGCCGCCATGGAGGCGGCCTGCCCGTAGTGCGCCTGTACCGTTTTCGTGAGGGAGGGCGACGCAGGGGTGGACTCGAGGGTGGGGAGTGGGGTGGACATGAGATCACCTGATCAAGAAATGTTGATATGTGGTACCGCGCGAAACATCGGGGGGGGGGCGAGGGCGGCGTGGCGATCAGCCGCAGCAGCCAGTCGCGTCGGCCATGCCGACCACCGGCAGGTCGCGACCGAGGCTGGCGCGCGTCGCGCGCGCCGCCGTCCGCGGCGCGCCCACGAGTGACGCGGCCGATCCCGGCACGGCCGCACCCGCGCCTGCACCTACACCCACGCCCGCGACGAAGCCGTCGAGTGCGTCCTGCAGCGGCCGCATGGCATCGGGCACGATCTGGTACCAGCTCCAGCGCCCGTCCTTGCGGTCCACCACCAGTCCCGCCTCGCGCAGCACGCGCAGGTGAAAGGACAGGCGCGACTGCGCGGCCCCGAGCGCTCCCTGCAGGTCGCAGACGCAGCTCTCCCCCCGTTCCAGCAGGCTCAGGATCGCCAGCCGCGTGGGGTCGGACAGCGCGTGGAAGCGCTTGGCGAGCGTGGTGCGGTCGAAGTGCGTCGTGGCCATGAGATCAACGTATCTAGTTTTGTTGATTTGTCAACGCCAACAGGTACACCTCTGGCCACTCGCCCCCGGGACGCCTCGCTACGCGCCGAGCGTGCGCACGAACCCGCGCACCAGCCTCTGGAATCGGTCGGCGGCTTCGCGGCCCACCTGCAGCACCTCGTCATGCGCGAGCGGCTCCGCGCTCAGCCCGGCCGCCTTGTTCGTGATCAGCGAAATCGCCACCGCGCGCATGCCGATCGCGCGCGCCACCACGACTTCCGGCACGGTGGACATGCCCACGGCGTCCGCCCCGAACTTCTCGAGCATGCGCACCTCGGCCGGCGTTTCGTACGTGGGGCCGAGCAGCCCCATGTACACGCCGTCCTTGAGGTCGATGCCCAGTTCACCGGCCACCGAGCGCAGGCGCGCGCGGAGTTCGGGATCGTACGGCTGCGCCATGTCGGGGAACCGCTCGTCGCCGGGCTGCACCGGCCCGTGCAGCGGGTTGCGGAACATGAGGTTGATGTGGTCCGCCACCAGCATCAGGTCTCCGGGCGCGAACGTGCGGTTGATGCCGCCGGCCGCATTCGACGCGAGGTACACCGGCGCTCCCAGCGCGTGCAGCACGCGCACCGGATAGCCCGCGAGCGCGGGCGCGTGCCCCTCGTAGAGGTGCAGCCGTCCGGCCAGCATCGCCACGGGCACGCCATCGAGCGTTCCCAGGATCACCTGCCCGGCATGGCCAGCCACCGTGGCGACCGGAAAGCCCGGCACATCGGCGAACGGAATGGAGATCGCGTCCTCGACCTGCGCGGCGAGTCCGCCGAGCCCGCTCCCGAGCACGATCCCCACGGCGGGCACGCGGAACTCCGCACCGGCGCGGCGACGAATCGCCTCGGCGGCGAGTCGCGCATCGTGCGCTCCCGGCTCGTCGGCCGGCACCGCCATGGAGGAGGTGCGAAACGGCATGCTCATGACGGGATTCCTTGTGCCTCTTCGGCGATGGCCTGCAACTCCCGCAGCACCGGCACCATGTCCCGTTCGGCTGCGGCGCGCAGCGCCTCACGCTCGGGATACGGCAGGAACGCGGCGGAGAACGCAGCGAGCGAGAGCGCGGCGAGGTCGTCGACGCCGAAGCCGAGATGATCGGCGCACCGCGCGTACTCCTCGGTGAGCGTGACGCCGCTCATGAGCCGGTTGTCGGTGTTGAGCGTGACCAGCACGCCCGCCTCGCGCTGCGCCTTGATCGGGTGCTCGGCGAACGTGGGCGCGACACGCGTCTGCACGTTGCTGGTGGGACATACTTCGAGGGCGATGCGCCGATCACGCACGTAGGCGAGCAGCGACGCGTCCTCCGCGAGGCGCGTGCCGTGCCCGATGCGATCGGCGCCGCACAGGTGCACCGCCTCACGGATCGACTCCGCGCCCGCCCCTTCTCCCGCATGCACCGTGACGGCCAGGTCGTGCCGGCGGGCGTGCGCGAACGCGTCGGCGTAGTCGCGCGCCGGGTTGCCGGCCTCCCCGCCGGCGAGGTCGAACGCGACCACGCCGAGCGACCGATGGGCCACGGCCAGCTCCGCCATCTCCTGCCCATGCGCTGCGCCCAGGTTGCGCAGGGCGCAGACGATGCTGTGCGCCACGGTGCCCGTTTCCCGTTCGCCGCGGCGCAGGCCGCGATGCACGGCGGAGACGACCTCGTCGAGCGAGAGGCCACCGCGCACGTTGAGTGCGGGGCACCAGCGCACCTCCACGTAGCGCACGCCGTCTTCCGCCGAGTCGATCACGAGCTCGTGCGCGATGCGTTCGAGCGCCTCGGCGTCCTGCATCACCGACAGCGTGATCTCGAAGCGCGCGAGGTAGTCCTCGAGGTTGCGCGCGTCGTCCACGCGCATGTAGTCGCCAAGCGCCGCGGTGTCGCGCACCGGCAGCGCGACGCCGCGCGCGAACGCCAGCTCGGCGAGCGTGGCCGGCCGCAGCGAGCCGTCGAGGTGCACGTGCAGCTCCGCCTTCGGCAGGCGCTGCAGCAACGAGTATTCGGTCGCGGTGAGCGTCACGCGGGCGTGTCCGGGGCAGCCTCGAGTTCGGCTGCCAGTTCGGCGGCCGTCGCGCGCACGGGCAGGGTGCGGTAAATGGCCCCGCCGTGCGCCGGCGCGGCGGGCTCGATGGGCAGGCCGCGGCTGTCGGTGAGGCGCTGCGTGCCGGCCGCGATGGCATCGGCGATGGCCGGGTCGAACGCCCGCACCACGTCGAGCGCGGTGCACCCGCGTGGCGCCGACACGCCCCGCTCATTCACGAAGGCGCGCAGGAACTCGGGCTCGGCGGGCGCCGGGGAGGAGCCGACCGTCATGACCGGGGTGCCGGGCGCGACGCCAGCGCCGCCCGCCCCTCGAAGCTTTCAGCGTTCATGTCCTCAGTATAGACGAGCGCCGGAGCGATCGCACCTGCGCCGCGGCCGCTCCGGTTGCCCGCCGCTTCGATCATGACGAGCTTTCGCCGGTCGCCGCTGCGAGGCGCCCCACTGGCGGTGGCCCGCTGCTGACGGCTGTTCCGCCTCGGGCGTGCGCCGATACCGAATCGTGACCGGATCGTCGCCGTGCGAACACGCCTTCCCCGCACTCTGCTCATCGTGTCGAGTCCGCGTCGAGACAATCGCCCGTGAAACCGCTGATCTTCGGGATCGCCGGGGGCACGGGCTCCGGCAAGTCCACCGTGGCGCGGAAGGTCGCCGAGTCGCTCCCCCAGGCCTCGGTTGCCTTCCTCGAAATGGATGCGTACTACCGGGATTTCTCGCACCTCTCGCGGCACGAGTTGCATCACCATGTGAACTGGGACCACCCCGACGCGTTCGACGTGGCGCTGCTCGCCTCGCACCTGGAGGCGCTGGCGCGCGGCGAGCCGATCGAGGCCCCGGTCTACGAGTTCGCGACACATTCGCGGAGTGCCGAGGTGCGGCGAGTGGAGCCGGCGGACGTCATCGTCATCGATGGCATCCTGCTGCTCGCCGATGAGCGGTTGCGCGCCGTCTGCGATGTGAAGGTGTACGTGGACGCCGATCCCGACATTCGCCTCGTGAGGCGGATCCGTCGCGACGTCGTCGACCGTGGCCGGACGCTGGACTCGATCCTCGATCAATACTTGTCCACGGTCCAGCCCATGCACCTGCAGTTCGTCGAGCCCAGCAAGCGGTACGCCGACGTGATCGTGCCGCGCGGCGGCAGCAACACGGTGGCGATCGAGATGCTCGTCGCCAAGATCCAGCGCCGCCTGGGTGCGCGCAGCGCGCCGGTGACCCGATGAATCCGCCGCCGGTGGTCGCCGACCGGGTGCTCGTCGTGGACGATGAACCCGAGATCGTCGCGCTCGTCGCGTATCACCTCGCCAAGGCCGGCTACCGCGTCTCCACCGCCTCGAGTGGCCAGGACGCCATCGAGCTCGCCCGGCGCGAACGGCCCGCGCTCATCGTGCTCGACCTGATGCTCCCCGGCATGTCCGGCTTCGACGTGCTCGAGAGCCTGCGCGCCGAGGACCAGACGCGCGACCTCGCGGTGCTCATGCTCACCGCTCGGCGCGAGGAGGTCGATCGCATCCGTGGCCTCTCCCTCGGCGCCGACGACTACCTCACCAAGCCGTTTTCACCGCAGGAGCTCGTGCTGCGGGTGGCCGCGATCCTGCGCCGCGTGTCGCAGCCGCAGGCCACGAGCGCCGACCTGCTGCTCATCGGACCGATCAAGATCGACCGCGCGGCGCTCGCGGTGCACGTGGCCGACCAGCCGGTGGAGCTCACCCCCACCGAGTACAAGCTGCTGCTCACGCTCGCCGAGCGCCGCGGGCGCGTGCAGGGGCGCGGCCACCTGCTCGAGACGGTCTGGGATGCGGCGCCGGACATCCAGACGCGTACGGTCGACATGCATGTGCAGCGGCTGCGCGCCAAGCTCGGGCCGGCCGGCGACCTGATCGAGACCGTGCGGGGCTTCGGCTACCGTCTGCGCTCGTCGCCGTCGCGCGGCGCCTGAGCGCGTCCCGGTCTCGACCTCCGTGCGGCTGACGCAACGGCTCGTCCTGCATTCCGTCGCGACCATCGTCGCGCTGCTGCTCCTCGTCGGCGTGGTCGCGGAGCGCCGGGTCACGTCGCAGGTACGGTCGGCCACGCCGGCGCTGTTCCCGGCCGACGAATCCGCGCTCGTGGGCTCGCTGCGTCGCGACCTCGCCCTCGCCGGCCTCGGGGCGCTGGTGCTTGGCGTCCTCGCCGCACGCCTGCTCGGCCGCTCCATCGCCGCCCCGATCGAGTCGCTGCGCGATGTGTCGCAGGCGCTGGCCGACGGGGATCTCGTGCGCCGGCCGTCACGCGCCGGCGTCACGGAGGTGCGAGAGCTGGGTGAGGCGCTGCGCCGCCTGGCCGAGCAGTCGAGCGCTCGCGTGGCCGCGCTGCAGGCCGACGAGGCGTTGCTCGCCGCGCTCACCGAGTCGCTGAACGAGGGCGTGATCGCCGTCGATGCGCGGCAGCGCGTGATGCGCATCAACGAGACGGCGCGACAGATCCTGCGGCTGCGCGAGGCCGTGCCGTTTCCGGCGGACTACCTGCCCCGCGACCGTGTCATGCGGGAGTCGCTCGCGGCGGTGCTCCGTGGCGAGGACGCGCCGCCATCCGAGGTGCGGGTGGACGATCGCACCCTCTCCCTCACCGCGCGGCCGCTTCCCGACGGCGGCGCCATCCTCGCGCTGTACGACCTCACACCCTTCCGGCGCCTCGAGGCGGTGCGTCGCGACTTCGTGGCCAACGTGTCGCACGAACTGCGGACGCCCCTCACCGTGATCACCGGTTTCGTGGAGACGCTCGGCGACGAGGAGTTGCCGCCGGAGCTGCGTCGGCAGTTCCTCTCCATGACGGCCACGAACGTGCGGCGCATGCAGCGCATCGTGGACGATCTGCTCGACCTCTCGCGCATCGAATCCGGCGGCTGGCTGCCGAACCCGGCGGAGCTCGATGTGCGCGCGCTGTTCGCGGAGATCATGGCGCCGCTCACCGATGATGCGGCGCGGAAGGGCGTCACGCTCGACAGCCGCATCGCCGATGCCGCCGGCACGGCCTACGCCGACCCGACCGCCGCGCGCCAGGTGCTGAGCAACCTCGGCGAGAACGCACTGCGTCACACCACCAGCGGCTCGGTCACGCTCTTCGCGGAGCACACGGCCGACGGCGTGTGGCTGGGCGTGCGCGACACGGGCAGCGGCATCCCGGATGAGCACCTGCCGCGCATCTTCGAGCGCTTCTACCGGGCCGACCCGGGGCGCTCACGCGAGGCGGGCGGAACAGGCCTCGGGCTCTCCATCGTGCGGCACCTGGCCGAGGCCCATGGCGGGCGCGTCCGGGCCGAGAGCACGGTGGGGGTGGGCACGACGATCGCGGCGCTCTTCCCGCACGCCCCGACGATCTGACACGCGGCCCGCGCCGAGCCCGCGCCGCGCCCTTGACGCTCAGCGCCGGGCCGGCCAGGCGCGCGCGACGAGTCGCGGCAGCAGAGCCGTCGCACTGCCCGTGAGGGGCACGATGGACGGCCCCGTGCGCTGCCCCGCCATGCTGGGATTGACCACCAGCACGGTGGCCCCGTGCGAGGCCGCCAGCCACGGCAGCGAGGCGGCCGGCTCCACCATGTTGCTCGTTCCGACGGACAGGAACACGTCGCAGGCGAAGGTGGCACTGCGCGCGCGCTCCAGCGCCTCCGACGGCAGCGGTTCGCCGAACCAGACCACGTCCGGACGCAGCGGCGCGCCGCAGGCGGCGCACGGCGGCGGCGACGTGGGAGCCTGTTCGCTGCCGCTCACGTCCATCGACTCGGGAGCCACGAAGGCCGGCGAGCAGTCGGCGCTGCAGCGCACGCGCATGAGGCTGCCGTGCAGCGACACCACGTCCTCGTGACCAGCCGCTTCGTGCAGCCCATCCACGTTCTGGGTGAGCAGCGTGCAGCGCGGCGACTTGCGTGCCAGCCAGACGAGCGCCTCGTGGGCGGGATTCGGCTGCGCGTGCCGAACCGCGGCGCGCCGGAGCGCATACCAGCTCCAGACGCGCGCCGGATCGGACGCGAACGCCTCCGGTGTGGCGAGTTCCTCGGGGCGGAAACGCGCCCACCAGCCCGTGAGGGCGTCACGGAACGTGGGAATGCCACTCTCGGCGGAGACGCCCGCGCCGGTGAGCACGGTCACCACTTCGGACGACCGCAGCATGGCAGCGGCCGACGTCAGGGCGACATCGAGATCCTTGGAAAGGCCCGGGGCGGCAGCCGGCGTCGCCGGCATCGTGACGAGTCGGGCGCGGCCCGCATCGGTCGCCGCCCCTCGGGTCGAGGCAGGGGGATTCGAACTCATGACCACGCGAAGCTGCATCGGTCCGAGCCCGCTGGCAACGGGTGCCGTGGGGATTTTTTCCGTGCTCCGGTCGCGTCGGCGCCCCAATGCTCGAGTCCGCTTTCCGCGCTCGTGACACAATCGTTGCCGAACCGTGCGGTCCCCGAGACCCAGGTCACGAAGCTTTCTCCCATCGGCCGCGGGGACCTTCGGCCGGGTCGGGACACTCTTCCGGGATACTCGCATGTCCTTCGTTCGTCTGTCGTCTTTCGTCGCCGTGCGGCGCGCCCTCGCGGGCAGCGCGCGCGGGACGTTCTTCGTGTTCACCGTGCTTCTTTCCCTGTTCCTGCCGGCAACCCGTGCAACGGCGCAGGGCACCCCGGTCGGCCGCATCGCGGGCCGCGTGATCGACGCCGAGACCGGTCAGGGGATCGCCGGCGTCGGCGTGCAGATCGTCGGCACGACGCTCGGCGCCATGACGGGCGTCGACGGTCGCTATGCGATCGCCCAGGTGCCCGCCGGCACCGTTACCCTGCAGGTGCGTCGCATCGGCTACGCCCAGAAGACCATCACCGGGATCCTGCTCACCGCCGGCACCACGCTCGAGCAGAACGTCACCATGGAAGGCGCCAAGGTGGAGCTCACCGCCGTGACCGTCTCCGCCGCCTCGGAGCGCGGCAGCGTGAACTCGGCGCTGGATGCGCAGCGCACCGCCACCGGGATCGTGAACGCCATCACCGCCGAGCAGATCAGCAAGAGCCCGGACGGCGACGCGGCCAAGGCGATCCAGCGTGTGAGCGGCGTGACGGTGCAGGACGGCCGCAGCGTCTTCGTGCGCGGCCTGGGCGAGCGCTACACCGTGACGAACCTGAACGGTGCCCGCATGCCGAGCCCGGAACCCGAGAAGCGTTTCGTGCCGCTCGACATGTTTCCGTCCGGCCTGCTGCAGTCCATCAACGTGAGCAAGACGTTCACCCCCGACCTCTCCGGCGACTTCTCGGGCGCCTCGGTCGACATCCAGACGCGCGAGTTTCCGGCGCGTCGCTCGGTGACGTTCAACGCCTCGCTCGGCGCGAACGAACTCGCGACGGGCCGCTCGATCCAGGCAGCGCCCACGGCAGGCGCCGAGTGGGCCGGCCTCGCGGCCGGCAACCGTCCGCTGCCGTCGCAGCTCGCCACCGCATCGTCGGTCGCGCAGCTCACCACGCGCCCCGCCGTGAACGGCGCGATCAACGCGCTCCGCAACACGTGGACGCCGGTGCGCCAGAGCGGCCTGCCGAGCGGCTCGCTCGGCGTGTCGGTGGGCGGCCAGGATCCGTTCTTCGGCCTGCGCATCGGCTACATCGGCTCGTTCACCTACTCCGCCACGCAGGACGTGCGCTCGGGCGACTACCAGGCCAACCCGATCCAGCGCGACGGTCGTCCGGAAGTGCTCGAGTCCTGGACCGGCGAAGGCAGCAACTTCGGCGTGACGTGGGGCGGCATGTTCAATCTCAGCAGCCTCATCACCTCGAACACGCGCCTTTCGCTCAACAACACCTACACGCGCAGCGCCGACAACGAGGCCCGCCGCTCGACGGGCGAGGCATTCGCGTTCTCGCTCGCCAACGTGGAGCGCAACACGCTGCGCTACGTCGAGCGCGCGATCCGCAGCACGCAGCTCAAGGGCGAGCACACGCTCGGCAGCAACGATCAGCTCGACTGGTCGTTCTCCACCTCCGGCGTGCTGCGCAAGGAGCCCGACCGCTCCGACCTCGTGTATGCGCAGTTCGGTGAGGGGGAGCCGTTCTCGTGGAGCGATGGCAACCCCGATGTGGCGCGCCGCACGTTCAGCAACCTGGACGAGAGCAACCTCGTCTACGCGGCCAACTACAAGCGCACGCTCGGCAGCGGCGCCAACGCCCCGTCCGTCAAGCTTGGCGCCACGTTCCGCAACACCGATCGCGATGCCGTGAACCGGCAGTTCTCGATCATCTCCACCTTCGTGCCGCTCGATGCGCGCTCGCGTCCGGCCGAGGAGCTGTTCGACGGCCGCTTCACGGGCGAGAACGACAATGTCTTCAACGTGCTCAACGTCTCCGAGGACGGCCTGTACACGGCCACGGAGCGCCTCTCGGCCGGCTACCTCATGGCCGAGCTTCCGGTTGGCGAGCGCCTCAAGTTCATCGGCGGCGCCCGCGTCGAGCAGGCGAAGATCGACGTGAATACGTCGCTCTCCAACGGCCAGTTCCTGAACTCGTCGCTCGACAACACCGACGTGCTGCCCGCGCTGGTGGTCAACTTCAAGACGGGCGACCGCGGACAGCTCCGCGCCTCGGCCTCGCAGACGCTCGCACGCCCCGAGTACCGCGAACTCTCGCCCGTGCAGTACCTCGAGGTGGTCGGTGGCCAGATCACGCGCGGCAACAGTGACCTCGTGCGCACGCTGATCCAGAGCTACGACCTCAAGTACGAACTGTTCCCCAACGCGGGCGAGGTGCTGAGCATCGGCGTGTTCGCGAAGCGCTTCGACAAGCCCATCGAGCGCATCGACATCTCCACGGGCGGCCAGCCGTTCGTGTCGTTCTTCAACGCGGCGTCGGCGAGCAACCTCGGCCTCGAGCTCGAGGCCCGGAAGGGGCTGGGCGGCATCAGCGAGAAGCTGGAACCGATCGCCGTGTTCTCCAACGTGACGCTCATGCAGAGCGACATCGTGGTGGGCGAGGGCGCTTCGGCGAACACCAATGCGAACCGCCCCATGATGGGCCAGGCCCCGTGGGTGGTGAATGCGGGTGCGACCTACACCGCCTCCACGAGCGGCCTGTCGGCCACGCTGCTCTACTCGGCCGTGGGCGAGCGCATCTTCAGCGCGGGCACGGTGCCGTTCCCCGATGTGTACGAGCAGCCGCGGCACATGGTGGACATGTCGCTGCGCGTGCCGCTCGGCGACCGCTGGACGTGGCGTGTGGACGCGCGCAACCTGCTCGACGCCCCGTTCCGCCTCACGCAGGGCCCGGTGACGCGCGAAGAGTACCGCACCGGCCGCCAGATCGCGTTCGGCGTGCAGTGGCGCCAGTGACGAGCGCATCGAGCCAGTGACGCGTTCGTGACACCACTGTCGTGAACCGATGACAGTGTGACGGTAACCTGAGGGGATGAGAGCATCGTTGCTCTCATCCCTCTCTTTTTTTCTCGATACCACGGGTTGCTCATGTCCCTCGCCATGACGCGCTGGCTGCCTCGCTTTGGCGTGCTCGCCAGCCTCCTCTTCGTTGCTGCCTGCAGCGACGACAACACGACCGAGCCGCAGCCGCAGCCGCAGCCGCTGACGGCGCCGGCCGGTGTGGCCGGCACGTCGCCGTCGCCGACGAGCATTCGCGTCACGTGGTCGGCCGTCACCGGCGCGACCTCGTACGAAGTGGATCGCGCGACCGGCACGGGCGCCTTCGCCGCCGCCGGCACGGCCACGACGACGGAGCTCGTCGTCTCGAACCTCTCGCCCGAAACGGACTACCGGTTCCGCGTCCGCGCGCTGCGTGGCACCGAGCAGGGGCCGTATTCCACCGAAGCCACGGTGCGGACCAGCAACCGCGCCACCGTGCAGGTCTCGGCCGACATCACCACGAACACCACCTGGACGTCGACGAACATCTACCAGCTCACCCGCGTGATCTCGGTGGCCAACGGCGCGATCCTCACGATCGAGCCGGGCACGAAGATCATCGGTGGACCGATCACGCCGGGCCAGGCCCCGCCGGTGACGGCGCTGATGGTGCTGCGCGGCTCGCGCATCGTGGCGAACGGTACGCGCACCGCGCCGATCGTGATGACCTCGTCGGCCGCCGAAGGCCAGCGCGCGCCTGGTGACTGGGGCGGCCTGATCATCGTGGGTAACGCCCGCTCCAACCGCACCGGCCGCGTTGTCGTGGAAGGCCCGTTCCCGGCCGATACGGTCAGCTGGAATGGTGGCAACAACGACCTCGACAACTCGGGCGAGCTGCGCTACGTGCGTGTCGAGTTCGCCGGCGCCGCCGCGATCCTGAACGTGGAACTCAACGCCTTCTCCATGTACGCCGTGGGCAGCAGCACGCGCCTGGAGAATCTGCAGGCCATTCGCGGCCTGGACGACATGTTCGAGTGGTTCGGCGGCACGGTGGACGGCCGCAACCTGGTGTCGTACGAGTCGGGCGACGACCACTTCGACGGATCGGAAGGCTACCGCGGTCGCAACCAGTTCCTGATCGCGCTGCAGACCGGTCCGCGCGTCACGCCGCGCCCCGGCAACCCCGGCGCCCTGTCGTCCGAACAGAGCGGTTTCGAGAATGATGGTTGCGGCTCGGCCTCCGGCACCTGCGCGCAGGGCTTCAACTCCACGCCCTACAACATGCCGGTGTACGCGAACTTCACCGTCGTGGGCCCGGGCCCGGGCGTGCTGCCCGCGCGTGCCGGCGGCGACGGCGGCCTCGGCGCCAACATCCGCCGTGGCACGGGTGGCGTGTGGATGAACGGCATCCTCGCCCGCTGGCCGGAAGCGGCCTTCTCGGTGTTCGATCCGGAGACGAACCAGCGCATCACCGAGGACTCGCTCAACATCCGCAACCTGCTCCTCGCCGACAACAACCGCGACTTCGACGCGGTCGGCGCCACGAACCGGTTCGGTCAGGCGGACAAGTTCACGAACAACCAGATCCGGACCACGACCAACGCGGCGCACACGCTCTTCGCGAACGTGCCCGCGGCTTCGGTCGCGATCGCGAACAACTTCGCCTTCGACTGGCGTCCGGCCACGGGTGCGGCCGGCCAGCTGCTCCGTGAGGGCGGCACGGGCACCACGCTCCCCGGTCGCATTCCGGCCCGCGTGACCAACTTCTTCGGTGGCACGATGGCGGGCACCACGTACGTCGGCGCCGTCGACCCGGCCTCGACCGATCCCTGGTACGCCGGCTGGACCACGTACTACCGCAACTGATCCACGCTAGCTTACTCGGGGGCTGGGCCTGCCACGCGCGGGTCCGGCCCCCGCAGTCGTTTCCCCACCTGCGCTTCGACCGTCAATGATGGCAGCGACCTTTCGCACCCGTTCGCCGCGGCCCCACGCCGCACTCCTCCTGTTCGGACTCGCGCTCCTCGGCGCCTGCGCCTCGGGCTCGGACACGCCGGACGCCACCGCCTCGCTTCCGCCGCTCGATGCGGGCGCGGTGCGGCAGTCCATCCCCGCCGGCATCGATTCCGCCATGGTCACGTGGCGCGGTGATGGCGTCCTCATCCCGTCCGACGACTCGCTGCGCAAGACGCCCGGCTATGTCGTGGACAGCATCTTTCCGCCAGAAGAGATGCTGCGGCGCTTTCAAGCGGAGGCGGGTGCGCCCGTCACCGCTCTCGCCGGAGGAGAAGCATCGGCCGACGCCCTGCTGCGCCGGTACTGGACGCTGCTCGCCACCGGCGACACCCTCGGCATGACGCCGATCGTCGCCTCCAAGGCGGAGTTCGCGTATCTGTATTTCCCCGAGAGCGCAGAGCTCGCCTCTGGTGTGCCCCCCGCCGTCTCCTGGCTGCTGCTCGGCAGCAACAGCGGCCGCGGACTCACGCGGGCGCTGCGCGCCGCGAGTACCGGCGACACGGCGCTGCTCGGCACCACCTGCCAGCCGCTCTCCACGAACGCCGGCGCGAGCCGCATCACGGGCCCATGCGCCGTCATCCGCCGACAGGCGGGACAGCCCGACACCCTCTGGCTGGTCAAGCATGTGATCGTGCGCGATGGCATGTTCAAGCTCATGAGCTTCGCCAACGATCTCTGATTTCGTCGCGCCCCCGATGCCGTCCTGCCCCTTCCCGACCCGTCCGGCGCCCCGCCGCCTCGTCCTGCTGCTCTCGGCCGCGCTGATGGCCGCGTGCACACCCGGCGCCGATGAGGCGGCCGAGCGCGCGACCCGGCTCGCGCGTGCCAACGTGGACCTGCTGGGCGCGGGCGCGACGTTCCCGTATCCCTTGTACGCGCGCTGGTTCAACACGTACGCGCAGGAGACCGGCGTGCGCATCAACTATCAGTCCATCGGATCCGGCGGCGGCATCCGTCAGCTCATTGCGGGTACCGTCGATTTTGGCGCCACCGACGTGCCGATGACCGATGAGGAGATTGCGCGCATCCCGAGCGGACGCGTCATCCACGTGCCCACCGTGCTCGGCGCCGTCGTGATCACGTACAACCTGCCCGGCCTCTCTCGTCCGCTCCGCCTCGCGCCCGATGTGCTCGCCGACCTCTTCCTCGGCGTGATCACCCGCTGGGACGATCCGCGCATCGCGGCGCTCAACCCCGGCGTGGCCCTCCCCGATCGCGACGTGCTCGTGGTGCATCGCTCCGACGGCAGCGGCACGTCGTACATCTTCACCGACTATCTCGCCAGCGTCAGCCCCGCGTGGGCCGCGGGCCCCGGCCGCAGCAAGGATGTGCGCTGGCCCGTCGGGCTCGGGGGCAAGGGCAACGAGGGAGTGGCAGGTCAGGTGAAGCAGATGCCCGGCGCCGTCGGCTATGTGGAGGCGACCTATGCACGCCAGAACCGCCTGCCGACGGCCCTGCTCCGGAATGCCGCAGGCAACTTCGTGTCGCCGACCGCCTTCGAGGTGGCGGCCGCGGCCACGAGCGCGCTCGAGGCCGCCGGCGATTCCGCCGACCTGCGACGCTCGATCGTGAACGCGCCCGGCGCGCAGGCGTATCCGATCGCCAGCTTCACCTGGATGCTCGTGGCCCCGGAGCTGATCGGTGCCGAGAAGACCGCATCGCTCTATCGCTTCGTGCACTGGGCGCTGCACAGCGGCGATCAGCTGGCGCGGGAGCTCGGCTATGAGCCCCTGCCGACGGACCTCGTGGATCGCCTGCTCCCCATGCTCGACCGGCAACTCGGCCTGCCCGACGATTCCGCAGCGCCGCGTTGATCGGCTCCAGCCGCGTCGTAGCGCCGGCGCTCATCCCGAGCCAGCCACGACCGCGCCCCGTGACCAACCCGTTACGGCCTGCCTGACGGCGTCCTGCCAGGGGCGGGTAGAATACAGCGATGACTGCCCCCACCCTGCCGCCGGTCGCCCATCGCCGTCCCGTCCGCACCGACGTGCGCGTCGACGCGACGCCGGCGCGCGGGTACGGAGACCGTGTCTACGGCGTGTTCATCACGACCTGTGCACTCGCCGTGCCGGCGCTCCTCGTGCTGGTGGCTGCGGTGATTGCGCGCTCGGCGTGGCCCGCCATCGAGCAGGTGGGAACGGAGCTGCTCGTGGGCCGTACCTGGGACGTGCCCCGTGGCCAGTTCGGCGCGCTGCCGGCCCTGCTCGGCACGCTCGCGTCGTCGCTGTTCGCGCTCCTGCTCGCGACGCCGCTCGCTCTCGGCGTCGCTATTTACGTCACGGAGCTGGCGCCGCTTCGGCTGCGCAAGCCGGTCGCATTCCTGGTCGACGTGCTCGCCGCCATTCCCAGCGTGGTCTACGGTCTCTGGGCGTTGTACGTGCTCGTGCCGTTCCTGCGCGAGCACGCCATGCCATTCCTTGGCGAGACCCTTGGGCTGCGCGAACTGGCGCTGTTCCGCGGCCCGGCCTACGGGCCAAGCCTGCTGGCCGCGTCGCTCGTGCTGGCGATCATGGTCCTCCCCTACATCGCGTCCGTCGCGCGCGAGGTGCTGCAGGCCGTGCCGCGCGCACAGCGCGAAGCGGCGCTCGCACTCGGGGCCACCCGCTGGGAGATGGTGCGCGACGCGGTGCTGCCGTACGCGCGCTCCGGGCTGGTCGGCGCGGTCATCCTCGGCCTCGGGCGCGCACTCGGCGAGACGATGGCCGTCACCATGGTGATCGGCAACCGGCACGAAGTCCCCACCTCGCTGTTCCAGCCGGCGTACACCATGGCGTCGCTGCTCGCCAACGAGTTCGCGGAAGCCTCGGGCGAACTGCACCTCTCGGCGCTCATGGCCGTCGCCGGCCTCCTGCTGGCCATCACGCTCGTGGTCAACGCCATTGCCCGGTGGCTCGTGTGGCGCATGGAGCGGCGCGCATGACCGTGCCGGACGCAGCGCGGACGGCGGGTGCCGCTTCCTCCCGCGCACTGGGCGCCACGCGGGCCATGCAGCGGCGACGACGCGCCGGCTCGACCATGACCGTGCTGATCTGGGCAGCCGCCGGCCTCAGCCTGCTGCCGCTCGTGCTCATCGCCGGCCACCTGCTCGTCGGCGGCGTACGCGTGCTGACACCCACCTTCTTCACGGCGCTCCCCGCGCCGCCGGGCGTGGCGGGTGGCGGAGTGGCCAATGGCATTGCGGGGACGCTCGTCCTGATCGCGCTCGCGTCGGTGATCGGGCTGCCGGTCGGGCTGGGTGCCGGATTGTACCTCGCGGAGCATCGCAGCACGCGTCTGGCCACGATTGTGCGCTACCTGAGCGACGTGCTCAGCGGCCTCCCCTCCATCGTGCTCGGCATCTTCGCGTGGGAGGTGGTGGTGCGGCCGAGCGGACAGTTCTCGGCATTGGCCGGCGGGTTTGCGCTGGGCATGATCATGATCCCGCTGGTCGCGCGCGCCACGGAGGAGATGGTCCGCCTCGTGCCGGTCGCGCTGAGCGAGGCAGCCCTCGCACTCGGCTTCACCCGCTGGCGCACCTCGCTCTCCATCGTGTTGCGCACCGCGCTCCCCGGCATCGTCACGGCAGCCCTCGTCGCCGTGGCGCGCGTCGCTGGCGAGACGGCACCGCTGCTCTTCACCGCATTCGGCACGCCGTACTGGTCGCTGCGGGTCGATCAGCCGATCGCCGCCCTGCCGCTGCAGATCTACAACTACGCCATGAGCCCGTACGACGACTGGCGTGCCCAGGCGTGGGGCGGCGCGCTGGTGCTCATCGTGCTCGTGCTCGTCATCAGCATGCTGGCGCGTCGCGCAACGCGGTCCCGCTTCGCGTCGGCGAGCGGTGGCGCCGTGAATGACTGACGTGTCGCGTCCGGTCACCGCCAGTGCGCCGTCTGAAGCTGGCAGCGCGGCGAGGGCGCACCTCACCCCGGCCGTCGCGCTGCGCGCCGTCGACGCCGCCGAGGACACGCGTAGCGGCAGCGCCGTGCCCATCAGCACGCACGGCCTCGAGGCCTCATACGGATCCGTACGCGCGGTGCGCGAAGCGACGCTCACGTTCACGGCCGGCCGCGTGACGGCCATCATCGGCCCGTCCGGCTGCGGGAAGTCCACGCTGCTGCGCTGCCTCAACCGGCTGCACGAAACCGTTCCGTCGGCACGCGTGCGCGGCGACGTGCGGATCGGCGGCGAGAGCATCTATGCGGCCGGCGTGAACGCGATCGCCGTGCGCCGCGGCATCGGGTTCGTCGCGCAGCGGCCCACCCCCTTCCCGACGATGTCCATTCGCGAGAACGTGGTGGCTGGACTGCAGGTGCTCGGCATCCGTGCAACCGGCAGTGAACTCGACGACCGGGTGGAGGAGGTGCTGCAGCGTACCGGGCTGTGGAACGAGGTCGCCGACCGACTCGACGGCAACCCGATGTCGCTCTCAGGCGGACAGCAGCAGCGCCTCTGCCTCGCGCGGGCCCTCGCACCGGCCCCGCGCGTGCTGCTGCTCGACGAACCCACTGCGGCCCTCGATCCGGGGAGCACGCAGCGCATCGAGGAACTGGTCTACGCCCTGCGCGGCGACGTCACGGTCGTGATCGTCACGCACAACATGCAGCAGGCCGCGCGCGTCTCCGATCACACGGCCTTCATGCTCGCCGGTGAGCTCGTGGAGGTGGGACCGACGCGGCTCCTGTTCACTGCGCCGGTCGATCGGCGCACCGAGGCCTACGTGACGGGCCGCTTCGGGTGACCGCGCCTCTCGACCGGCCGGACGCATCCGCCCGCCCCGCCGCGCGCGGTCGCGTCGAACTCGATCAGTGGTCCGTGTGGTTCGGCGCGACGGCCGCGCTGCAGGACGTGTCCCTCGCCATCGCACCCGGCGGCGTGACGGCGCTGATCGGCCCGTCGGGGTGCGGCAAGTCCACCCTGCTCCGCTCGATCAACCGGCTCGACGACGCCACCGTCGGCATCCGCCACGCCGGCCACATCCGGCTCGATGGCGAGGATGTGCACGACCCGCGCACCGACACCTCCGTGCTCCGGCAGCGGGTCGGGATGGTGTTCCAGCGCTCGAACCCATTCCCGCGCTCGGTCTTCGACAACGTCGTCTACGGCCCGCGCCTCAACGGCGAGACGGACCGGCGCACCCTCGAGGAGATCGCCGAGCGGTCCCTGCGCCGCGCCGCACTGTGGGACGAGGTGAAGGACCGACTGCGCGACTCGGCGCTGCGCCTCTCCGGCGGCCAGCAGCAGCGACTCTGCATCGCGCGCGCCCTCGCCAACGATCCGGGCGTCCTGCTCCTCGACGAACCCGCCAGCGCGCTTGATCCGCTCGCCACGACGCGCATCGAGGAATTGCTTTACGACTTGCGGCGCGAGGTCACGATCGTCATCGTGACGCACAACCTGCAGCAGGCCGCCCGCGTGAGCGATCGCACGGCCTTCCTGCTCGCCGGCCGCCTCGTCGAAGTGGACGAGACCGCGCGGCTCTTCACGAGCCCGCGCGAGGCGCGCACGGAAGCCTACATCACGGGACGGTTCGGCTGATGGTCGATGCACCGGGCGGCTACCGCCACTTTCACGACGATCTCGCGCTCCTCAAGACGCGCCTGCTCGAGATGTCGGAGCGCGCCGAGTCGCTGGTCGAGCTGGCCATCGACTCCCTGCTCGAGCGTGATCGTGCTAAGGCGGAGGCCGTCATCGAGAGCGACCGCGAACTCGATCGCATGGAAGTGGAGGTCGAGCAGCTCGCGATCTCGCTGCTGGCGCTGCAGCAGCCCATGGCGCGCGACCTGCGCTTCCTCATCGGCGCGATCAAGGTGTCGAGCGACGTGGAGCGCATCGGCGACCACGCCGTGAACATCGCGCAGTGCACCGAACGCCTCGTGGACCAGCGCCTCGCGGTGCCCCCCACGCCCGCACTAGCCGACATGGCGCGCCGCGCCCGTCGCATGCTGAGCGACGCGCTCGACGCCTTCATTCGCGGCGATGGCGCGCTGGGCCGCGCCATCGGCAAGGCCGATGACGAAGTCGATGCCTTTCACGAAGGCATCTTCCGGCTGCTGCTCACGCACATGATGTCCGACGCGCGCACGATCAACGCGTCGCTCGAACTGCTGCTCGTCTCGCGCAACCTCGAGCGCGTGGCCGACCTGGCCACCAACATCGGCGAGAACGCCGTATACCTCGCCGAGGGGAAGCAGATCCGTCACCGCTTCGACGAGATCGCCGAGCGGTAGCGCGGCGGCCTCGTTCGCCGCAGGGTGCGATCGGCGGACCGGGCGCCGTCGGTCTCAGCCGCGCCCGCCGCTCCGCAGGAAGTCCGCGAACTCCGCCGGGAGGCCGGCCGCGATCACCTTGGCCGCGGCGCGTTCCACGTCGTACGCCACGCGTTCGATCCGCACCTGCAGCGCCCCCAGCTCGCTCACCGTGACGAGCACGTAGCCGGCGCGCGGGTCACCGTCCTTGGGGCGCCCGACGCTTCCGGTGTTCACGTAGTGCACGCCGTCCACCACGCGATGCCAGGGCTTGTGCGTGTGACCAAACGCCACGAGGTCGCCGTCTCGTGCCTCGACGGACGCGCCCATCTTGCGCAGGAAGTCGTCGGGTCGGTCTTCCGTCACGTAGATGAGGTTGCTGCTCGGATGGGCGTGCAGCAGCACCACGCGTGGCCCCGCGGTGTGGCCGCCGAGCGGTCGCAGGTCGAGCCGGAACGGCAGTGCGGCGAGCCGCGCCTTCGACGCGTCGCTCGTGTTCGCGAGCGTCCACGCGAAACTCTGGTGGGCGAGCTCCTCCTGGCGCGCATTCTCCGACCGGCAGCCGCAGTGCTTGTACGCGTGCGCCACCGTGCTGTCGTAGTTGCCGGCCACGCCCGGAATCGCTTCGGCGTCGAGGCGCGCGATCACGGCGTCCGGCTCGGCGGAGTATCCCACGAGGTCACCGAGGTGATACCGCGAGGCCGCAGGGTGTCGCGCACGGAGGTCGGCGAGCACGGCCTCGAGGGCGTCGAGATTCGCGTGGATGTCGGAGAGCAGCGCGAGGATCGGCATGACGCAGCGTTGGGGGTGACGAGAATCAGCAGGGTGAGCGGCGGCGCAGGTCGCACGCCACGGCGCCCTCGGCGCGCTCAGCGGCCAGCCCGGCCTGCGAGGGCAGCGCCTCGCGCACCCACGCGAGCAGGCCGGCGTGCAGCGCGTCCACGGGCTCGCTCAGGCGGTAGTGCGCCAGCCGCGGCCCGCGCGTGGCCTCCACCCACCCGATCCGCCGCAGGTAGGCGAGGTGACGGGAGACGGTGGGCTGCGGCAGCCCGAGCACACCCACCAGGTCGCACACGCAGAGCTCCCCGGCGGCCAGCAGGTTGAGCAGGCGCACGCGCGTGGGATCGGCAAGGCCGGCCGCCAGTTCAGCGGCCCGCGCGGCGACCGACGGACTCTGCGCGTCGGCGGTTACCTGACTTTCATATTCGGCTAGACGCATATATTTCTCCAAAGCGAATACTATCCGCCGCAGTCCTGCTCACGCAATCAGCCGAGGTCGTTCCGTGACACGCCGAGCCCTCCCTCAGTTCGACATCGCGCCCGGGCACACGCTCGACGGCGAGGTCGTGGTCTTCGACCCGGCCATGTGCTGCGAAACGGGCGTCTGCGGCCCCAGCGTCGACGAGTCACTGCTCACGGCGGCGCGCGACCTGCGCTGGCTCACGGCCCAGGGGGCAACCGTCACGCGCCACAACCTCGGGCAGGAGCCGACCGCCTTCGTGCACTACGAGCCGGTCCGTACGCTGCTCGCAGAGCGCGGCATGGACGCCTTGCCGGCCACCTGGGTGAACGGGCGGCTGCTCGTGTCCGGCCGCCACGCCACGCGCGACGAACTCCTCGCCGCCCTCGCACCCACGGCGACCGCGTGAGCGCTGCCGAGCATCAGCACGTCGCCACGGCAATGGCCACCCGCGCGGCGTCGGTGTCCACCTCGGCTGACATCGCCGAGCAACTCGGCCTGACCACGCGCTTCAGCTTCTTCACCGGCAAGGGCGGTGTCGGCAAGACGACGACCGCCGCCGCCGTCGCCATCGCACTGGCTCGCCGCGGCGCGCCCACGCTGCTGGTGAGCACCGACCCTGCCTCGAATCTCGGCGACCTGCTCGGCATCGAGCGGGCCCGCGTGCCGACGCCCGTGCCGGAGCTCCCCGCGCTCTCGCTGCTCGACATCGACCCGGTCGCCGCGGCCGACGCCTATCGCGAGCGGGTGGTTGGGCCGGTGCGCGGCCTGCTCCCGGACGCCGCCATCCGGCAGATGGAGGAGCAACTATCGGGTGCATGCACCGTGGAAATCGCCGCCTTCGACGAGTTCACGGCGCTGCTCACCGATCCGGCACTCTCCGAGCGTTTCGCGCACATCGTCTTCGACACCGCGCCCACCGGCCACACGCTGCGCCTTCTCGCGCTCCCCACCGCGTGGACCGGCTTCCTCGACACCGCGCAGCACGGCGCGTCGTGCCTCGGCCCGATGGCCGGCCTCGAGAAGCAGCGCGAGCGATACGCCGAGGCGGTGGCCGCACTCGCCGACCGGGCGCGCACCACGGTGGTCCTCGTCACGCGCGCCGAGACGTCGCCATTGGCGGAGGCGGCGCGCGCGTCGCACGAGCTCGCGGCGCTGGGCATGCGCGCGCAGCGCCTCGTGATCAACGCGATGCTCGACGCCGACCATGGCGACGCGGTGGCCCGCCAGTGGATCGCCCGGCAGCGGGCCGCCCTGCACGACATGCCGGCAGCGCTCCGCCCCCTGCCCACGCTCGAGCTGCCGGTGCGTGCCGGCTCACTGACAGGACTCGCCCCGCTCACCGCGCTCGCGCTCGCGCCCACGCAGCCGCCCCTCGAGGACAGCGACGCTTTGACCGCCGCGGACGCTTCCGCCGCGCCGTCGATCCCGGAGCTCCCCTCGATCGAGGCGCTCGCGGCGGAACTCGCGGCGATCGGCCACGGCGCAGTGCTCACGATGGGCAAGGGAGGCGTCGGCAAGACCCGCGTCGCGACCACGCTCGCGGTGGCCCTCGCGGAGCGCGGCGTGCGCGTGCACCTGTCCACCACCGATCCCGCGGGACGCGCCTTCGAACTGCCTCTCGAGACATTGCCCACGCTGCGCGTGTCCCGCATCGACCCGGTGGTCGAAACCGCACGCTACGCCGACGAGGTGCTGGGAGCAGCCGGCACGCTGTCGCCGGAGGAACGCGCGCTCATCGAGGAGGACCTGCGATCGCCGTGCACCGAGGAGATCGCCGTGTTCAAGGCGTTTGCGCGCGTGCTCGCCGAGGCGACGCATGACATCGTGGTCCTCGACACGGCGCCCACCGGACACACGATCCTCCTGCTCGACGCCGCGCAGGCATACCATCGCGACGTGCTGCGAGGCAGCGGCACCATGCCCGCCGAGGTGACTGCGCTGCTGCCTCGCCTGCGCGATCCGTCGTTCACGCGCGTGCTCGTGGTTGCCCTCGCCGAGGCGACGCCGGTGGCGGAGGCCGAGCGCCTCGAGCTGGACTTGGTGCGCGCCGGAATCCATCCGTTCGGCTGGGTGCTGAACAGCCTGCTTTCGCGCACCGACACGCGGCACCCTGCGCTGCAGGCCCGCGCGGCCGGCGAAGCGGTGCACGTGGCACGAGCGTGTGCGAACGGCCGACGTGTCTGGGCGATGCCCTGGTCGGCGCACCCGTGATGCGTCAGCGCCGCACTGGCGTCCGGTCCCGATCGTCGGCATGATGCAGGCATGACCCTGCCCCTCGCCCACACGCTCCGCGCATGACCGACGCCCCCACCGCCGACCAGCGCATCGCGGCCATCGACATCGGGTCGAACTCCGTCCGACAGATCGTGGCCGACGTCTCCCCGACCGGGCAGATCCGGGTGGTGGACGAAATGAAGGCCATGCCACGTCTCGGTGAGGGGATCGAGGCCACGGGGGCGCTGCAGCGCGCGGCGATCGACACCGGCACCGCGGCCGTGCACCGGATGGTCACGCTCGCGCGCACGCTGGGCGCCGAGCGCATCGAGATCGTGGCCACGAGCGCCGTGCGCGATGCCTCGAACGCGCTCGACTTCACCAGCCGCATCCTGGCCGACACCGGCATTCCGGTGCGCGTGCTCAGCGGCGAGGAGGAGGCGCTGCTCTGCTTCCGCAGCGCGCTCGCGCACTTCGAACTTGGGGCAGGCCGCTCGCTCGTCATGGACATCGGCGGCGGGTCGCTGGAGCTCGTGCTCGCCAAGGACGGCCTCATCGAGCGCCTCGCGTCCCTGCCCTACGGCGCGGTGCGCATGACCGAGAAGTTCCTCGGTCCCGAGATCCGCCCACGTGGCGTGCGTCGCCTGCGCGAACATGTGCGCGACGGACTGCGCCGCGCGATGCCGGTGAAGGACTGGCGCGGCGCGCAGGTGATCGGGTCGGGCGGCACGTTCACCAACCTGGCCGGCATCGTGCTCAATCGCTCGAGCGTCTCGGCGCGCTCCACGCACGGCACGCGCATCACGCGCGTCGAACTCGAGCATGTACTCGACTGGCTGCAGCGGCTCTCGCCGGAAGAGCGCGCCACGGTGCCCGGCCTCAATCCGGCACGCTCCGAGATCATCGTGGCCGGCCTCGCGGTGGCCGCCGAGGTGCTCGCGCGCTTCGACCCACGCGACCTGCTGGTGTCGGGCTACGGCATTCGCGAGGGGCTGCTGCTCGAGTCGGCGCGCGTGAAGCCCACCGTGGCCGATCCCGGCGCGGCGCGCGAACGCTCGGTGCGCCAGTTCGCGGAGCGCTGCCATTACGAGGCACCGCACGCGCTGCAGGTGCGCAAGCTGGCCCTGCAGCTGTTCGACGCATTGTCACCCCGTCTCGGGCTGCAGCCGGTGGACCGGCAAGTGCTGGCCGACGCGGCGCTGCTGCACGATGTGGGCTACCACATCAACTACGAGAACCACCACAAGCACTCGTACCACCTGATCTCCCACGCGGAGCTGCTCGGCATGACGCCGGCGGAACAGGTGGCGATCGCGCACGTGGCGCGCTATCACCGCGGCGCGCCGCCCAAGCGCAAGCACCGGGCGTTCGCGCAGCTCGACCGCGTGCTGCGCGCCCGCATCGTGAAGCTGTCGGCGCTCCTGCGCTTCGCCGATGGTTTCGATCGCGGCCACGTGTGCGCCGTGGACCGCCTCGAGGTGCGCTGGACCGACGAGGCGGTGCGCGTGCAGGCGTTCCCCGCCGAGGGCGCACTCACGCTGCGCCTGGAGCTCTGGGGTGCGAGCCGCAAGCGGCAACTGCTCGAGGCGATTCTCGGACACCCGGTCACGGTCGTCGCCCCCGACGGCTCGGAGATCACCAGCTCCGACGACGAGGGCGAGTAGCCCCCGATCGTCGCGCGCGCGCCATCGGTCCGGGCGCGCGCGTGGTGATTCAGCGCGGACGCGCGGACCGCCCCTTCGCCCCGGACTTCTTGCGCGAGCGCGCCGCGCGGCCGCCATCGGGCACGGCCTCGGGCGGCGGGCTGCCCGACTCGTCCCCTTCCCACGGAACGGCCCCCGTGCCGCCCGCGTCGCCGCCGATGCCCCACGGATCCCGCATGAGCAGCGGCTGTGTGGCGCGCTCCGGGTCGTTGCCGGGGTACTGCCGTTCATAGGTGCCATCGGCCTGCAGCACCCAGGCCTGCCGGTTGTCCCGCAGGCACGTCTCGAGCACGCCGCGGATGTGCCGGTGCAGCGCCGGATCCTCGATCGGCGCCATGACTTCCACGCGTCGGTCGAGGTTGCGCGGCATCCAGTCGGCGGACCCGATGTAGTACTCCGGATGCCCTGCGTTCCCGAACATCACCACACGCGAGTGTTCGAGAAAGCGACCGATGATCGAGCGCACGCGAATGCGCTCACTCACGCCCTCCATGCCCGGGCGCAGGCAGCAGATGCCGCGAATGATCAGGTCGATCTCCGCACCGGCGCTCGAGGCATCGTAGAGCGCGGCGATGATCTCCGCATCGACGAGGGCGTTCATCTTCGCGATGATCCGCCCGCCTCGACCGGCACGCGCGTGCTGCGCCTCGCGCGCGATCAGTTCGAGCATGCGCTCGCGCAGGTTCGCCGGTGCCACGAGCAGCTTGCGGTAGAACTTCTGCCGCGACACGCCGGTGAGCGAGTTGAACAGGTCGCTGAGGTCGGCGCCGATGGAGGGGTTGCAGGTGAGCAGCCCCATGTCGGTGTAGAGGCGGGCCGTCTTGGAGTTGTAGTTGCCGGTGCCGATGTGCACGTAGCGGCGGATGCCGTCGCCGTCGCGGCGCACCACCAGCACCGTCTTCGCATGCGTCTTGAGCCCCGGCAGGCCGTAGGCCACATGAATGCCGTAGCTCTCGAGCGTGCGCGCCCAGGCGATGTTGTTCTGCTCGTCGAAGCGCGCCTGCAGTTCGATGAGCACGGCCACCTGCTTGCCGCGAAGCGCCGCCTCCGTGAGCGCGCGCACGATCGCCGTGTCGCCGCTCGTGCGATAGAGCGTGAGCTTGATGGCCAGCACCTGCGGGTCGATGGCGGCCGCCTCCAGGAACTGCTCCACCGACGCCCCGAACGACTCGAACGGATGGTGCACCAGCACGTCACGCTCCCGGATGACCTCGAAGATCGAGCGCCCTTCACGCAGGCGCTCCGGCACGCGCGGCGTGAACGGCGCATCGTGCAGCTCCGGCAGGTCGAGACCGGCCACGGACATCAGGTCGCCCAGTTCGAGCAGGGCGTCCTCGGCGTGCACGTCGGCCTCGGTCAGCGGCGCCACCTCCTGCTGTTCGCCGGCACCGAGCTCCTCGAGCAGCAGCGACCGGATGCCTTCCGGCATCCCATCCTGGACCTCGAGCCGCACCACCTCGCCGAAGCGGCGCTGGAACACCTGCTGCTCGATGCTCGCGAGCAGATCTTCCGGCTGCTCCATCTGCCCGAGGTCGAGGTCGGAATAGCGCGTGATGCGGAAGGTGAACCAGCGCAGCACCTCCATGCCCGGAAAGAGCGCGCTCAGGTTCGCCCCGATCACCTCTTCCAGCGGCACGAAATGGTGCACGCGTCCCACCGGCACCCAGCGCGGCAGCGAACGCGGCACCTTCACGCGCGCGAAGTGCTCGGCCCCCGTCACCGGGTCGCGCACCTCGACGGCGAGCGACAGCGACAGGTTGGAGATGTACGGGAACGGATGTCCCGGATCGACCGCCAGCGGCGTGAGCACCGGGAACACCTGCGATTCGAAGAACCGGTCCACCGTGGACCACTCGGTGGCCGTGAGGTCGTTCATGCCCACGAGCCGCACGCCGTGCGTGGCGAGCGCCGGCAGCAGGTCGTCGTGCAGCAGGCGGCGGCGCTCGGCCAGCAGGCCACGCACGCGCGCGCCGATGGCCTGGAGCTGGTCGGCGGGCGGCAGCGGATCCGGCGGCTCGGGCGGCGCCCCCGAGGCCACGCGGCGGCGCAGTCCCGCCACGCGCACCATGTAGAACTCATCGAGGTTCGTGCTGAAGATCGCGAGGAACTTCAGGCGCTCGAGCAACGGCACGCGCGCGTCCATCGCCTCTGCGAGCACGCGCGCGTTGAAGTCGAGCCAGCTCAGCTCACGATTCAGGTACGGCAACGGACCGACGTTGGACATCAGGCCTCGTGGAGGACACGCCGCGGCCCGCCGTCCGGGACGATCCGGACGGCGGTCGCGCGACTACTGGAGCGGGACGATGGCCGCGAGCACGCGGTAGCTGATCGCCGCCATCAGCGCGGCCGCGGGGATCGTCACGACCCACGCCCAGACGATGCGTCCGGCCAGCCCCCAGCGCACGGCGCGCAGGCGCGTCGTCGCGCCCACGCCCACGATCGCACCGGTGATGGTGTGCGTGGTCGAGATCGGGATGCCGAGCTTGGACGCGATGAGAATCACGACGGCACCGCCCGCCTCGGCGCAGAAGCCGCCGACGGGTCGCAGCTTGGTGATGCGCGTGCCCATGGTGTGCACGATGCGCCAGCCACCGAACAGCGTGCCGAGCGAGATCATGGTGTACGCGCTCAGCTCCACCCAGAGCGGCACCACGTCGCTGTTCTCGACGTAAAAGAAGCCGAAGAAGCCCGCCTGCCCGGCAAAGAGCGATTGCGAGGCCACGAGCAGGCCAAGGATGATGCCCATCGTCTTCTGCGCGTCGTTGGCGCCGTGCGCCAGCGAGAGCGCCGCGGAACTGACCAGCTGCATCACCCGGAAGACCCGGTCACTCGTGGCGTATCGCACGTTCTTGAAGACGTTGAACACGATCACCATGAGGATGAAGCCCACGAGGATCCCGCCCAGCGGCGACAGGATGATCGCGCTGAGCGTCTCGATCCACTTCTTGCCCCACGTGAGCGCGACCAGCCCCGCCTTCGACACGGCCGCCCCCGCGTACCCGCCGATGAGCGCGTGCGACGAGCTCGAGGGGATGCCGAACCACCACGTGATGAGGTTCCACACGATGGCCCCGATGAGCCCGCCGAAGACCACGTTCTGGTCCACGATGCTCACGTCGACGAACCCGGTGGCGACCGCCTTCGCCACGGCCGTGCCGACAACGAAGGCGGCTGCGAAGTTGAACGTCGCCGCCCACACCACGGCCGCCAGCGGGCTCAGCACGCGGGTACCCACGATCGTGGCGATCGAGTTCGCCGAATCGTGGAAGCCGTTGATGAAGTCGAAGATCAGCGCGACGACGACGATCAGGAGGACGTAGTACTCCACGGTCGGCCGCTCAGCTGTTCTTGAGCGCGATGCTCTCGAGCACGTTCGAGACGTCCTCGCACTGATCGATCGCTTCCTCGAGCGCGTCGAAGATGTCCTTCCACGCGAGCACCTCCAGCGCGTCGGCACCGCTGCGGAAGAGCGCGCTCACCGACTCGGCGTATCGCGCATCCCCCTCCTCCTCCAGCGCCTTCATGGCCTTGCCATGCTCCATCATGCGCGAGCGCTTCTTGATGTCGATGACCGACGCGTCGATCACCTTCGCGGCGCGGATGAGGATGTCGGCCAGCTCGACGGCGCCGGGACGTACCGACTTCACGTTGAACATGACGGTGCGGCGCGCCACGCCATTGACGATGTCGATGACATTGTCGAGTCGCTTGGCGAGCGTGTGGATGTCTTCGCGGTCGAGCGGCGTGACGAAGCTCGTGTCGATGCGCTGGTTGATGGTGTGCGCGATCGTGTCGCCGTCGGATTCCACCTTCTTGATCTTCGCCGCGATGGCCGGCGCCTGGTCGAGCTGGCCGAAGAGCTGGTGCAGCAGGTTGGCCGACGTACCGATGTGTTCGGCCAGCTGCGCGAAGTAGGCGAAGAAACCCTCGTCGCGGGGAATGAAACGCACGGGAATTGGGTCAGGGTCGAAAGAGGCGCGACTGCGAGCGGGAATCGGTCCCCCCGCGCGCCAACTGGAAAAAAGCGGCGCACCGGGGTGTCGCGATACGTCGCAGCACGTAACGATCACGCGATCGCGCCCATTGCGCCATGGGCAGTCGACGACACGCCAGGGCGCACCCGTTCGCCGCCGAACAGGCCGCACTGGCAGATCGCGCGCACTCCAATCGCAGCACCCTGCCATTCCAGCAGCCCGCCTCGCCGTCTCGGCAGTTCGCGCGCGGCCCGGAGCTTGCCATTGAACGGAGCATCAGGCGGCGCCATGACGGCGCGCCCCTTACCCGTCTCTTCCAGAGGTTGCAATGGCAGACAAGGTGATCGGTATCGACCTCGGCACCACGAACTCCGTCGTGTCGGTGCTCGAGGGCGGCGACCCGGTCGTGATCCCCAACGCCGAGGGTGGCCGCACCACCCCGTCCGTGGTCGGCTTCACCAAGGATGGCGAGCGCCTCGTCGGGCAGATCGCCAAGCGTCAGGCCGTCACGAACCCCACGAACACCGTCTTCTCGATCAAGCGCTTCATGGGGCGCAAGATCTCCGAAGCCGGCTCCGAGACCACGCGCGTCCCGTACAAGATCGTGTCCGGGTCCAACGGCCTCGCGTCCGTCGAGGTGCAGGGCAAGACGTACACGCCCCCCGAGATCTCGGCCATGGTCCTGCAGAAGATGAAGCAGACCGCGGAAGACTACCTCGGCCACCCGGTCACGAAGGCCGTGATCACGGTGCCCGCCTACTTCAACGATTCGCAGCGTCAGGCCACCAAGGACGCCGGCAAGATCGCCGGCCTCGACGTGCTGCGCATCATCAACGAGCCCACGGCGGCCGCGCTCGCCTATGGCCTCGACAAGGCCAAGACCAAGGACGAGAAGATCGCGGTCTTCGACCTCGGCGGCGGCACGTACGACATCTCGATCCTCGAGCTCTACGACGTGGACGGCACCCGCCAGTTCGAGGTGAAGTCCACCAACGGTGACACGCACCTCGGCGGTGACGACTTCGACCAGCGCGTCATCGACTGGCTGGTGGCCGAGTTCAAGAAGGACCAGGGCATCGACCTGTCCAAGGACCCGATGGCCATCCAGCGCCTCAAGGAAGCCGGCGAGAAGGCCAAGATGGAGCTGTCGAGCGCCAGCTCGACCGACATCAACCTGCCCTTCATCACCGCCGACCAGTCGGGGCCGAAGCACCTCAACTACACGCTCACGCGCGCCAAGTTCGAGCAGCTGGTCGACGACCTCATCCAGCGCACCCTCGAGCCCATGAAGCTCGCGCTCAAGGACGCCGGCCTGCAGCCGTCGGAGATCGACGAGGTCATCCTCGTGGGTGGCTCCACGCGCATCCCGAAGATCCAGCAGGTGGTCAAGGAGTTCTTCGGCAAGGAGCCCAACAAGGGCGTGAATCCGGACGAGGTCGTGGCCGTGGGCGCCGCCATCCAGGGCGCCGTGCTCACCGGCGAGCAGAAGGACGTGCTCCTGCTCGACGTGACCCCGCTCTCGCTCGGCATCGAGACGCTCGGCGGCGTGATGACGGTGCTCATCCCGCGCAACACCACGATCCCCACGAAGAAGTCGGAGACCTTCAGCACCGCCGACGACAACCAGACCACGGTGGAGATCCACGTGCTGCAGGGCGAGCGCGAGCTCGCGATGTACAACCGCACCATCGGCAAGTTCCAGCTCACGGGCATCCCGCCCGCTCCGCGCGGCATGCCGCAGGTCGAGGTCGGCTTCGACATCGACGCCAACGGCATCCTGCACGTGACCGCCAAGGACAAGGCCACGAACAAGGAGCAGAAGATCCGCATCGAGGCCTCGAGCGGCCTGTCGGACGCGGAAGTCGACAAGATGGTGAAGGACGCCGAGAAGAACGCGGCCGAGGACAAGGCGCGGCGTGAGGAGATCGACCTGCGCAACCGCCTCGACTCGCAGACGTACGAGGTGGAGAAGAACGTCAAGGAGTGGGGCGACAAGGTGCCCGCCGAGCTCAAGACGCGCATCGACACGGCCATCGAGAACGCCCGCAAGGCGCTGCGCGGTGACGACGTGGCGGCCATCCGCACGGCACAGGAGGAGCTGAGCCGGGCCTACTCCGAGGCAGGCCAGGCGTTCTACCAGCAGCAGGCGGCGAGCGCCGAGGCTCCGGCCGACGCGACCGCGGCTCCCGAGGCCCCGGCCGCCGACGAGGTGGCCGAGGCCGACTACGAGATCGTCGACGACACCAAGAAGTAAGTCGCGGCGGTCCCGTGACGCCCGCCGCTGGAAACAGCGGCGGGCGTTCTGGTGTCATATACTCAGGTCCCAGACATTTCCTTTCGCAGCAACCTCGGAATCGACCATGGCAGCATCTGCTCCTTCACGCACAGTCCGTCTCTCCCTGGCGCTCACCGCCGCCTTTGCGTGCGGCGTCGTGTTCGCGTCCGGGCTCGATCTCACCCGCTTCAGCTGGGCGCAGTCCGGTCCGTCGGCCAGCCCCACCGTGCTCACGCCGGTGAGCGGTGCGCTCCCCGAGGGCACGGCGTCCATCGCCGACGTCGCCGAGCGCGTGACGCCAGCCGTCGTGTCCATCCGTGCCACCCGCACCACCCGGCCGCGTGCCAATGCGCGCCCCATGCCGCCGGGCGCCATGCCCCCGGGCATGGAGGAGTTCCTCGAGCAGTTCGAGCGGCAGCAACAGCAGCCGCGTGAGCAGTCGGGAGACGGCTCCGGCTTCATCGTGAGCCCGGATGGCTACATCCTCACCAACAACCACGTCGTGGCCGGCGCGTCGATCCTCGAGGTCACGCTCGCCGATCGCCGCAAGTTCCGCGCGCGCATCATCGGCACCGACTCCACCACCGACGTGGCGGTCATCAAGATCGACGGGGACACGTTCCCCACGATCCCCTTCGGCGACGACTACGACGCGCGGATCGGTGAATGGGTGGTCGCGGTGGGCAATCCGCTCGGCCTCGACTTCACGGTCACGGCGGGCATCATCTCCGCGAAGAGCCGCGGCACGGAGATCCGCCTGCCGAACAGCGGCAGCCTCACGATCAATGATTTCCTGCAGACCGACGCGGCGATCAACCCCGGCAACTCGGGCGGTCCGCTCATCAACCTGCGCGGCGAAGTGATCGGCGTGAACTCGGCCATCGCCAGCCAGACCGGCTTCTACAGCGGCTACGGCTTTGCGATTCCGATCACGCTCGCCAAGGCGGTCATGGAAGACCTCATCCGCGATGGCAAGGTGCGCCTCCCCGTGATCGGCATCCAGGTGAGCGAGGTGGACGCTGACGACGCCGGCCTGGCCGGTCTCTCACGCATCACCGGCGTGAAGGTGCAGACGGTGACCAGCGGCGGTCCGGCGGCGAAGGCGGGCCTCGAATCCGGTGACGTGGTGGTCACCGTGGCGGGCCGCGAAGTCGATCGCGTGAGTGCGCTGCAGCGCACGGTGCGCCTGCACAACGTGGGCGAGACCATTCCGGTGGAAGTCATGCGCTTCGGCAAGAAGCGCACCTTCAACGTCAAGCTCGAGAGCGCGGAGCAGGTGCCGGCGCTGCTGGCTGGCGCGACGCCCGCCGACAGCGTCCCCGCCGTGCGTGCGCCGGCCGAGCCGGCGCGGGTCCCCGCGAGCAAGCTTGGCATCACCGTGGAGACGCTCACCCCCGAGACGATCGCGCGGCTCCGGCTCGAGGGGCGCAGCGGTGTGCGGGTCACGGACGTGCAGAGCGACGGCCCCGCGCGCGGCAAGCTCGCCCCGGGGCAGGATGTGATCCTCGAGATCACCTACCCCGGCACCCGCCGCCCCGTGAAGTCGGTGGCGGACCTGCAGTCCGTGGTGGAAACGCTCAAGCCCGGCGACTACATCGGACTCAACGTGCTGCGCATCTTCGCCAACGGGCAGCAGGAGCAGGCGATCACGCTGCGCGTGCCGCCGCGCTGACGGCGTTCGGCCCGCACGGCCGCCACGGGCCCGGACCTGCGTTGCAGGTTCGGGCCCGTGGTGCGTCTTGGCGGCGTGGCGGATCCGGATAACTTCCCCGGTGTTCGTCCGCGCTCGTGGCGAAATTGGTAGACGCGCAAGCCTTAGGAGCTTGTGGGGCAACCCGTCCCGGTTCGAGTCCGGGCGAGCGCATGGATGAGTTCGGTTCGACGGTGCGACCGAGACGGGTTCGGGAGCCCGACGCGGGGTGAAAAGGGGAGCAGGGCGTTCGGACTCGAACGTCTTGCGGAGTGTTTCCATGATCTCCATGATCTGGCACGCGACAACCCCATCAACCTCGGAGGCATCGTGGGCATTCGGGCGTTCATAGTCCCAGCCCTCCTCGCGCTCGCACTGGTCGAGCCCGGAGAGCTGCACGCACAGGAACGGCGGATCACGGGTACCGTGACCCGTCAGGACACCAGACAGCCGCTGCAGGGCGCGACAGTCTCCCTGCTGGGCACGGCACGCGCGGTGCAGGTCATCACGGCCGAGAACGGCCGCTTCGCCATCAGCGTGCCGTCCGGCGACGTGCGACTGCGAGTGCGCGCCCTTGGCTACGCACCCAAGGAAGTGACCGTGGCCGCCAACGAGTCCACGGTCGACGTGGAGCTGGCGCAGGACGTCTTCGAACTCGGTGGCGTGGTCGTGAGCGGCCAGGCCACCACGATCGACCGCCGCAGCGCCACCACCGCCGTCGCGCTCGTGACGGGTGACGAGGTCGCACGCGTCTCGTCGCCCACCGTGCTCAATGCCATGACTGGCAAGATCACCGGCGTGAACCTGCAGACGAACTCCGGCGCTCCCGGCGGCGGCATCCAGATGCAGATCCGCGGCAACGTCACGCTGCTGGGCGGTTCGGATCCGCTCTACGTCGTGGATGGCGTGATCTACTCGAACGCTTCGATTCCGAGCGGACGCGGCCTCACGAACAACGCCGCCAGCCCGTCGACGGAAGCCGATGCGGTGAATCGCATCGCCGACCTCAACCCGGCCGACATCGCGAGCATCGAGGTGCTCAAGGGCGCCGCCGCTTCGTCGATCTACGGCTCCAAGGCCTCCAACGGCGTCGTGGTCATCACCACCGTGCGCGGGCAGCAGGGCGCACCGCGCGCGAACATCACGCAGCGCGTCGGCCAGTTCACCCCGCTCCGCCTGCTCGACGGGCGGCGCTTCACGCGCGACGAGGCCGTGGCGCGCTACGGCGCCGCCGCCGGCCAGTTCTTCGACGGGAACGCGTCGCCGTTCTTCGATCACTACGAAACGGTGTTCGCCAACCGCGACCTGTCCCACGAGACCATCGCCGACGTGAGCGGTGGCACGGAGAACACCCGTTACTTCCTCTCCGGCAACTGGAAGCGGGACGAGGGCGTCGAGCTGCGCACCTTCGCGGCCCGCCAGAACCTGCGCGCCAACATCGACCAGAAGCTTGGCGACAAGGTGAACCTGCAGTTCTCCAGCACCTTCTCCCGCAACGAGAACGCGCGCGGCTGGAACAACAACTGCAACAACTTCGGCTGCCACGGCTACGCCATGGCCTACCTGCCGAGCTTCATCAACCTCGACAACCGCAACGCGGACGGCACCTTCGTCGCGCCCGTACCGGGCGTGGGCGTGCTCTCCAACCCGCTGCAGCTCGCCGAGCTCGGCGTCAACGAAGAGCTCACCAACCGCTTCACGGGCGGCCTGTCGCTGTCGTGGGACGCCTACGCCTCCGACCGGCAGACATTCCGCGTCGTGGGAGCCGGCGGCTACGATGGTTTCAGCCAGTCGAACAACGTCTGGACCCGCAACGAGCTCTTCTTCGAGGCGCCCCAGGCGCTCCCCGGTGAATCGGTCGAGAGCGGCGGACGCAGCTCGTTCTTCAACTGGAACCTGAACGGCATCCACGACTGGGCCGGCAGCGGCTGGTCGCTGAACACGTCGTTCGGCCTGCAGTACGAGGATCGCCGCCTCAACACGTTCCAGATCCGCACGCAGAACCTGCTGCCGGGCCAGCAGAACGTGAACCAGGGCACGAACATCACCGTGGCCGAAGCGCTCACGCAGGAGCGCACGATCGCGCTCTACGCCCAGGAAGCGCTGCGCCTGCTCGATGACCGCCTGCTTCTGCAGGCCGGTCTGCGCGCCGAGCGCAGCAGCGTCAACGGTGACATCGACAAGTACTACGTCTTCCCGAAGGCGTCTGCGTCCTACCGTTTCATCGACCTGCTCGGCAGCGGCAGTGAACTGAAGCTGCGCGGCGCGTACGGCGAGACGGGCAACCAGCCGCTCTTCGGCCAGAAGTTCACCAACCTCGGCACGCCGCAACTCGGCGGCCAGCAGGGGCTCACGGTCTCCACGGCCGCCGGCTTCTCCGGCATCGAGCCCGAGCGGCTCAAGGAGTGGGAGGGCGGCGTGGACGGCCAGATGCAGGACGGCCGGCTCACGTTCGAGTTCACCGGATTCGTTCGCAACATCACCAACCTGCTGCTGCAGCGGGTGCCGCCGCCGTCGTCGGGCTTCACCAGCCAGTCGTTCAACGGTGGTGAGATGCAGGTCACCGGCATCGAGGCCGGGCTCGGCTACGCGATCCTCCAGCGCGCCGCCACCCAGTGGATCTCGCGCGTGACCTTCACGCACTTCGACAGCGAGGTGAAGGACCTCGCCGGCTTGCCGCCCTTCTTCCCGCCCTCCTCGGGCTTCGGCAATCTGGGCCGCACGCGCATCGAGGTGGGCCAGCCGATCACGCAGCTCGTCGGCTTCGACCTCAACGAGGACGGCACGCGCGCCGGCACGCTCACCCAGCTCGGCAACACGGCCCCCGACTTCCGCATGGGCTTCGTGAACGACTTCACGTTCGGCAACCTGTCCATGAACGTGGTGGTCGACTGGCAGAAGGGAGGCAACGTGATCAACCTCACGCAATATCTGTACGATGCCGCGCAGAACTCGGCTGACTTCGGGACGCCGACCCACACCGAGCGGCTCCGCTTCTTCAGCGCCGGTTCCATCAAGCCCTACATCGAGGACGCCTCCTTCGTGAAGCTCCGCGAGGTGGCCATCAACTACGATGTGCCGGCGAGCCTGCGCGACAAGTTCGGCATGGCCACGCGCTCCATGCGCGTCGGTCTGCAGGGCCGCAACCTGGCCATGTGGGCGCCCTACACCGGACTCGATCCGGAGGTCGCGAACTTCGGCGCCGCGGCAATCCGCAACAACCTCGACATCGCGCCGTATCCGCCGTCACGCGCCTTCTTCTTCACCCTGTCCGTGGGATTCTGACCGATGACCACGACCACTCCGGACATCCGACCGACCATGCGCACGCGACTCGCGCGCACCGCCGCGCTCCTGCTCGGCTTCTCGGTGATCGCCTCGTGCGGCGACCTCGACATCGTCAACACGAACGCGCCCACCGTCGAGACGCTCACGAACGCGCCGGGCCGCCTGGTGCTCGCCCGCGCGGCCACGGGCATCTTCTCGCAGACCTACAACGACATCGGCACCGAGATCCAGTTCTACGCGCTCTACGGGCGCGAAGGCTACAACCTGCTCGGCAATGACCCTCGCGAAACAGGCGAGCAGATCCGCGGGCCGGCCGACCCGACCGGTCGCCAGAGTGGCATCTGGACCGGCCTCTACGCGGCCATTCGCACGATCAACACGTACCTGTCGGCGCTGGAAACCGGCACGGGGCTCACCGACGCCGAACGTCGCGCATCGGCGGGCTTCGCCAAGACCATGAAGGCATGGCATCTGCACCGGCTGGCCGTGCGCACAGGCCAGCTCGGCATCCCGATCGACACGGACCGCCCGATCGACGGCGAGCCGGCGCCGTTCGTGTCGTTCTCCGCAGCGATGGAGGCCGCGTCCGCCCTCATGGACGAGGCGTTCGCCGACCTGCAGGCGGGCGGTTCGGCGTTCCCGTTCACGGTGCCACCGGGCTACACCGGCTTCAGCACACCGAGCACGTTCGCCCAGTTCAATCGGGCGCTCGCCGCGAAGATCCTCGTGCACCGGGCCACGTTCGTCGGCTGCGCGGCCTGCTGGGCGCAGGCGAACACGGCACTCGGTGCGTCGTTCGTGACCGACGCCGGCCTGCCGGCCAACCTGTCGCGGGGCGTGAACTACGCGTACTCCACGACGGCCAACGAGCCGGCGAACCCGGTCTCCGAGCCGATCGGCAACAATCGGCTCTGGGTGCATCCGTCGATCGTGGGCGGCGCGCAGCTCAAGGCCGATGGGCAGCCTGACAACCGGCTCACGTCGAAGGTGACGAACGCGGGTCGCGTCCAGCGCCTCGAGGACCTCACCGGCACGCACAAGCCCACGATGTTCAACGCGGTGGGCAATCCGGCGGTGGCGAACCTCGGTGCGCCGATCCCGTGGATCAACAACGAGGAGCTGCTGCTGCTCCGCGCCGAGATCCGCTGGAACACGGCAAACCGCGCCGGCGCGGTGTCGGACATCAACCTCATCCGGCAGCACGCGGGTGGACTGCCGGCGGCTGGTGTCACGGCGGCCAGCAGCGACGACGCCTTCGTGACGGAGCTGCTGTACAATCGGCTGTACTCGCTCATGTGGCAGCAGGGCACGCGATGGATCGATGCGCGGCGCTACAACCGGCTGGCCGACCTGCCGCGCGATCGCGCGGGGGACACGGTCTTTCCGAACATGATCGTCCCGGCATCCGAGTGCGACGCGCGCGGCCTGCCGTCGCCGTGCACGCCGCTGTGACCTGACCTCATCACCGCCGCGGCAGAGGGCGGTGCGATGTGAAACGGGCGCCCGGGATCGACATCCCGGGCGCCCGTTTCACATCGCGCGTCGGCGACGTCCCGCCGCACTCAGCTCCGCCGCACTCAGTTCCGCCGCACCAGCGTAAGGATCGAGTACACCGCCACCGGCTCCTCGTCCTGGTTGCGCACCTCGACATCCCACTCCACCACGCCCTGCGGGATCTCCCCCTCGCGCGGGTCCTTGGCCGTCTTCCGCTTCACCGTCAACTGCACCTTGATGGTGTCGCCGGGATACACCGGCTTGGTGAAGCGCAGGTTCTCGAGGCCGTAGTTGGCGAGCACCGGGCCAAGCGCCGGATCGACGAACAGGCCCGCCGCCGCGGACACGATGAAGTAGCCGTGCGCCACGCGCCCGGTGAAGACACCGTTCGAGCGCGCCTCTTCGTCATTCATGTGGGCGTAGAACTTGTCGCCGCTCAGCTCGGCGAACTTCACCACGTCCTCGAGCGTGATCGTGCGCGTGCCGGTGATGATGGTGTCGCCCACCTCGAGCTCGTCGAACGTCTTGCGGAACGGATGCACCGCGTCGGTGTGCGCCTCGGCGCCCTTCGTCCACTCGCGCGTGACGGCCGTGAGCATGCTGGGGCTTCCCTGCACCGCCGCGCGCTGCATGTAGTGCATGACGCCGCGCGCGCCGCCCATCTCCTCGCCGCCTCCCGCGCGGCCCGGGCCGCCATGCACGAGGTTCGGCAGGGGCGAGCCGTGGCCCGTGCTTTCCTTGGCGCTCGTGCGGTCGAGCACGAGCAGGCGCCCGTGGTACGGCGCCACGCCGAGGATCACATCGCGCGCCACCTTCGGATCGTGCGTGACCAGCGAGCCGCACAGCGAACCCTTGCCGCGACGCGCGAGCGCCACGGCCTCGCTCAGGTCGCGATAGGCCATGATCGTGTTCACCGGCCCGAACGCCTCGATGTCGTGCGGCTCGTCGCGCGTGAACGGGTCGGAGCACACCATGAGTTGCGGGCCGAAGAACGAGCCCTTCTCACGATCGGCGCCCACGACCTCGAAGTCGCCGCCGCCGTACACGAGCTCCGCACCCGCGCGAATGCGGCTCGCTGCATCACCCACGTCACGCACTTGGCCACGCGTGGCCAGCGGTCCCATGCGCACCCCGTCCACGCTCGGGTCACCGATCACCGTCTTCGCAAGGCGCGCGGAGAGCGCCTTCACCACCGCCTCCTCGAGGCCGGCCGGTACGATGGTGCGACGGATGGCCGTGCACTTCTGCCCCGCCTTCGTGGTCATCTCGCGCACGACTTCCTTGATGAAGAGGTCGAACTCCTCCGTGCCCGGCGTCGCGTCGGGGCCAAGGATCGAGCAGTTGAGCGAGTCGGCCTCCATGTTGAAGCGCACGGAGTGCTTGAGGATGGCCGGGTTCGCCTTGAGCATCTGCCCCGTGGCCGCCGAACCGGTGAAGGCCACGCTGTCCTGCTCCGTCACGTGATCGAGCAGGTCGCCGGCGCTCCCGCAGATGAGCTGGATCGCGCCAGCCGGGAAGATCTTCGCGTCCACCATCGCACGGAACACGAGTTCCGTGAGGTAGCTGGTGGCCGTGGCCGGCTTCACGATGCACGGCACACCGGCGAGCAGCGCCGGCGCGAGCTTCTCGAGCATGCCCCAGACGGGGAAGTTGAAGGCGTTGATGTGAATGGCCACGCCCTCGAGCGGCACGCAGATGTGCCGGCCCACGAAGCTGCCTCCCTTGGACAGCGGCTCCGTGGGCCCCTCCACGTGGAACGTCTCGTTCGGGAACTCGCGGCGCCCGCGGCTCGAGTAGGCGAAGAACGTGGCGATGCCGCCTTCGATGTCCACCCACGAATCCGAGCGCGTGGCACCGGTGGCCGCCGAGAGCGCGTAGAACGTTTCCTTGCGCTCCATGAGGTACACGGCCATCGCCTTGAGCATGGCCGCGCGCTGATGGAATGTGAGGCGGCGCATCGCGGGGCCGCCCACGGTGCGCGCGTAATCCGCCATGGCCGCGAAGTCGATGCCGCCGCTCGAGGCCTCGCCGATCACCTCGCCGGTCACGGCGTGCACGAGGGACGCGGTCTTGCCGGTGCCGAGCACCCATTCACCAAGTGCGTAGTTGCCAAGCTGCATGATCTATCGCTCCTGTCGCGGTTGAGTACGCGTCTGGTTCCAGGTCTTGAGCATGGCCGACTGCGTGGGCCGGTCGGCCGGCACCTCGCGCAGCGGCTCCACGGGCTGCCACCCCTGCCGCATGGCCGCGGGCAGCTGCTGATACAGTGCCGTGCCCTCGGTCTTCCACGCGAGCATCTCGTCGCTCACGTCCTTCACGATGCGCGCCGGGTTGCCCACCACCACCTTGCGGTCGGGCACCTCGAAGTCGGCCGGCACGAAGCAGAGCGCGCCCACGATGCAGCCGGCGCCGATCACGGCGTTGTCCATGATCACCGCGTTCATGCCGATCAGCGTATTCGCGCCGATGCGCGCGCCGTGCACGATCGCGCCATGCCCGATGTGCGCGCCGGGCTCGAGCACCACCGTCACGCCGGGAAACATGTGGATCGTGCAGTTCTCCTGCACGTTGCAGCCGTCGCCGATCTCGATGCCGCCCCAGTCGCCGCGCAGCGCCGCGCCGGGGCCGATGTACACGTCCCGCCCGATGATCACGTTGCCCGTGACCGCCGCCTGCGGATGCACGAACGCCGTCTCGTGCACCACCGGCACGAAGCCCTCGAAGGCGTAGATCACGCGCTCACACCCGCTCGAGGATCATGGCGTACCCCTGCCCCACGCCCACGCACATGGTGCACAGCGCGTAGCGGCCGCCACGCGCGTGCAGCTCGTGCGTGGCGGTGAGCGCGAGGCGCGCCCCGCTCATGCCCAGCGGATGGCCCAGCGCGATCGCGCCGCCGTTGGGGTTCACGCGCGGATCGTCATCGGCCAGGCCAAGCTCGCGCACGCACGCGAGCGACTGCGCGGCGAACGCTTCGTTGAGCTCGATCACGTCGACCTGGTCGAGCGTGAGGCCGGCGCGCTCCAGCACGAGTCGCGTGGCCGGCACCGGGCCGATGCCCATGATGCGCGGCTCCACGCCCGCCGCGGCGGCAGCCACCACGCGCGCGCGCGGCGTGAGCCCGAACTCGTTCACCGCCCGCTCCGAAGCCACCAGCAGCGCCGCGGCACCATCGTTGAGCCCCGACGCGTTGCCGGCCGTGACCGAGCCCTTGCCGTCGCTTCGAAACGCCGGCCGCAGTTTCGCCAGCCCCTCGAGCGTCGTGTCGGGGCGCAGGAACTCGTCCTCCGCGACGACCACAGCCGGCCCGCGCTTCTGCGCGATCTCCACCGGGGCGATCTCCAACGCGAAGCGCCCCGCAGCGCGCGCCGCGGCCGCCTTCTGCTGCGAGCGCAGCGCGAACTGGTCCTGGTGCTCGCGCGAGATCCCGAACTGCTCGGCCACGTGCTCCGCCGTCTCGCCCATCGCGTCGGTGCCGTACAGTGCCTTCATGGCCGGGTTCACGAAGCGCCAGCCGAGGCTCGTGTCGAACAGCTGCACATCACGCCCGAACGCGCTGCTGGCCTTCGACATCACGAATGGCGCCCGCGTCATGCTCTCCACGCCGCCGGCGAGGTACAGCTCGCCCTCGCCCACCTTGACGGCGCGCGCCGCGTTGGCCACGGCACTCAGGCCGCTCGCGCACAGACGGTTCACCGTCTCGCCGGGCACGCTCGTGGACAGCCCCGCCAGCAGTGCCGCCATGCGGGCCACGTCGCGATTGTCCTCACCGGCCTGGTTGGCGCAACCCAGGATCACGTCGGCAATGCGCGAGGCGTCGAGCGACGGGAAACGGGCCACGAGCACACGCAGCACGTGCGCGGCCATGTCGTCGGGACGGACGGCGCTCAGCGCGCCGCCGAGGTTGCCGATCGGCGTGCGCACGCCGTCGACGATGTACGCGGAAGTCAGGGAAGCAGCGCTCATGCGCGGGTCAGTCGGACGAGGGTGAAGGCGCGGCCGACGACGCGGGGGCGTCGTCAGGCAGCGCATGCTGGCGATGCGTGCGGTACACGGTGCCGCGGAAGTGCGCGACGATCGTGCCGTCGGCGCGCCGCACGGTGACGCGGCAGAAGCCCATGCGGTTGGTGCTGCTCTCCTCCACCGCCTCGGCTTCGAGCACCTCGCCCACGCGCACGGCCGCGGGAAAGGAGATGGTGCAGTCGAGCGCCACGCTGAGCGTGCCGGAAGCGTTGGTGCAGAAGGCGAGCGCGCTGTCGGCGAGCGAGAACACCACGCCACCGTGCGCGATGCCGAATCCGTTCACCATGTCGTCGCGCACCGTCATGCGCAGCGTGGAACGCCCCATCGCCGCCTCGACCACTTCAATGCCGAGCCACTGTGAGAACGCGTCCTGCGCCATGAGGTGCGAGACCAGGCGCGCCGGCCGGTCGGCCGCCGCGCCGCTCATGACCGTAGGCGGCGTGTCACCCAGCGCGAGATGCGCTGCGACATCCGGCGCGTCACGCGCGCAGGCTCCCGCCCTGCTGGGCGACACGGCGCAGGCGCACGCTCGGACGGTAGCGATCCTCGAGATACTCCTGCTGCAGGCGCTCCAGCGTGACCAGCACATGAGACGGCCCGATGGCGTCGCCCCATTCGAGCAGGCCGCGCGGGTAGTTCACGCCCTTCGTCATGGCGAGCTCGATGTCCGCCACCGTGGCCACGCCGTAGTGCAGCGCATCCACGGCCTCGTTCACCAGCATGGCCAATATGCGGTCCACGATCTCGCGGCCGAGCGCCACGTCCTGCACCGCCTCCGGGCGCTCGGCGCCCTCACGGTAGTCGTAGTAGCCACGTCCCGTCTTGCGCCCGAGCCAGCCGGCCTCGACCAGACGCCGCTGCGTGAGCGCCGGCTTGTAGCGCGGGTCGTACGACATGGCCTCGAACACCGACGCGGTGACCGCGTAGTTCACGTCGTTGCCGATGAAGTCCATGAGCTCGAACGGTCCCATGCGAAACCCTCCCAGCTCACGCATGGCCCAGTCGATCGTGGCGCAATCGGCGACCTGCTCCTCGCGCAGGCGCAGCGCCTCACCGTAGAACGGACGCGCGATGCGGTTCACGATGAACCCCGGCGTGTCCGACGCCATGACGGTGACCTTGCCCCACGTGTCGACCAGGGCGCGCACCTCGCCGGCGAGCGCCGCGTCGGTGCCGAGCGCGGGAATGATCTCCACGAGCGGCATGACCGGCGCCGGATTGAAGAAGTGCACCCCGAGCACGCGATCGCCGTGCTTGCAGGCGCCCGCGATGGCCGCAATGGCGAGCGACGAGGTGTTGCTCGCGAGCACGGCGTGCGGAGCCACGATCTGCTCGAGCGTGGCGAACAGCGCCCGCTTCGCCTCGAGCTGCTCCACGATGGCCTCGATCACCAGCGCGCAGGGGGCGAACGCGGCGAGCGCCGCGGCGTCAGCACCGTGCACGTACTCGAGGCGCGCCAGCAGCGCGTCGGCGTCGTCGCGCGTGCGCCGGCCCTTCTCGACCTCGCGCGCCATGGCTTTCGCGTGCCCGGCGCGCGCGCGATCGACGGACGCGGCGAAGGCGTCGGCAAGCACTACCCGATGGCCAGCCGCCGCAGCGACCTGGGCGATGCCCGCACCCATCGCGCCCGCACCCACCACACCGATCACGGAGTCTGCGCTGAATCGCATCAGGCCCCCCGCTACACCGGCTTCCGCTTCTCGAGGAACGCGCGCACGCCTTCCTCGTAGTCCGCCGTGCGCCCCGCCTCCTGCATGCACGCCGCCTCGAGCTCCAGCTGCTGGTCGAGCGTGTTGGTGAACGACGCCGCGAGCGCGCGCTTGGTGAGCCCGAAGCCGCGCGTGGCCTGCGTGGCCAGCGAGCGCGCCAGCGTCGTGGCCCGGTCGAGCAGCTGGTCGGGGGGCACCACGTCCCAGATCAGCCCCCACTCCTTGGCGCGCACCGCGGGCACCTTGTCGCCCAGGAAGAAGAGTCCCGTGGCGCGCTGCATCCCCACCAGCCGCGGCACGAAGTAGGTGCCGCTCGTGTCGGGAATGAGCCCCAGCTTCGCGAAGCTCTCCACGAACACCACCTCCTCCGCCGCCAGCGTGAGATCGCAGGCGAAGGCGAGGTTCGCGCCGGCCCCCGCGGCCACGCCGTTCACGGCGCAGATCACCGGCTTCTCGAGGAAGCGGATGGCGCGAATGATCGGGTTGTAGCTCTCGCGCACGATCTCGCTGATGTCCGGCATGGGGCCATCGCCCTCCGGCAGCACCTCCGAGAGATCCTGGCCGGCGCAGAAGCCGCGGCCGGCGCCGGTGAGCAGCACCGCCCGGATCTCAGGGTTCCGCGCGGCTTCGGCCAGCGCGTCCTGCACCTCGCGCGCCATGGCGCGCGTGAAGCTGTTGAGCACATCGGGGCGATTGAGCGTAATGGTGAGAACGCCCTCCGCCACTCCCGCGAGGATGAACTGGTAGGTCATACTACCAAGATACCGGGTGTACACGTCCGACGCCCGCGCCCGATCCGAGTCGTCCGCCCGCGCCGCGGGCCGCCCCGAAACCGAGTCCCATGGCCGAAACCCGCCGTCCGCGCCGCGCCGCCGCGCCGCGAGCCGTCGCCCCGAACGCGTCCTCCTCCGAGCGTGCCCCGCTCGATGGCTTCGACTGGCGCCGCATCGCGTATCACACGCTCTGCTCGCGCGCCCTCGACGAGGTGGAAGAGTCCACCAACCGGAACCGCGCCTCGGTCCCCAAGGACCACGTGGTGCTCTACCAGTTCTCGGCGCGCGGCCACGACATGGCGCAGGTGATCCTCGGCTCGCTGCTCACCGGCCGGCGGGACGCGGCCGGCGCGTACTATCGCAGCCGCCCCCTCCTGCTCTCCCTCGGCTTGCCGCTCGACGACGCCCTCGGCTCGCCCCTCGGCCGCGCCGGCGGCTTCTCCGATGGCCGCGACATCGGCGTGGTGTGCAACCTGCCCAACCGCGACGGCACGGTGGTGCTCCCCATGTCGGGCGACGTGGGCTCGCAATACACGCCGATCGCCGGTTGGGCGCAGGGCATCACGTACCACCGCGACTCGCTGCAGGACGCGTCGTACGACGGCGCGATCGCCGTGGCGCTGGGAGGCGATGGCTCCGTGGCCACCAACGGCTTCTGGGCGTCGCTCACCATGGCGACCACGCTCAAGTTGCCCATGCTGTTCTACATCGAGGACAACGACCTCGGCATCTCCGTGCGCGGCGACATGCAGACGCCCGGCGGCAACATCGCGAAGAACCTGGCCGCGTTCGGCAACCTGTTCATCCGCGATGGCGACGGCACCGATCCGCACGAGACGGCGTCGCTGCTCGCCGAGTGCGTGGCGCACGTGCGCAGCGGTGCGGGTCCGGCGCTCGTGCACCTCACCGTGCCGCGTCTGTCGAGCCACTCCGGCCCCGACAACCAGAAGGGCTATCGCACCGACGAGGAGATCGCCGCCGACATCGCGCGCGACCCGGTGCCGCGCCTTCGCGAGTACCTCGTGCCGGCGCAGCTGTCGGAGGCGCAGTGGGCCGAGCTCGAGGCCGAGGTGGAACGCGACGTGCAGGCGGCGCTCGAGGCCGCGCGCGCGCGCGCCATTCCGGACCCGTCGCGCATTGCGCAGCACCTCTACGCCGACGAGACCGCCGACGATGCCTTCGGCGGCCTCACACGGAGCGAGCGACAGGCGCTTGGCGGCTCGGACGAACCGGCGGCGGAGGGCGAACTGCTCCGCTTCGCCGAGGCGGTGCGTCGCACGCTGCGTCACGAGCTGTCGGTGAACCCCAAGCTCGTCGTGTTCGGCGAGGACGTGGGCCGCAAGGGCGGCGTGCATCTCGTCACCGAAGGGCTCCAGAAGCAGTTCGGCGCCGACCGCGTGTTCGACACGAGCCTCAGCGAGGAAGGCATCATCGGCCGCGCGTCCGGGCTGGCCATCGCGGGCCTCATGCCGGTGGCCGAAATCCAGTTCCGCAAGTACGCCGATCCGGCCACCGAGCAGCTCAACAACACGGGTACCATGCGGTGGCGCACGAACAATCGCTTCGCGGCACCGATGGTGGTGCGCATGCCGGGCGGTTTCGGCAAGGATGTCGGCGACCCGTGGCACAGCCTCAGCGACGAGGTGCGCTTCGCGCACGCGTATGGCTGGCAGGTCGTGATGCCGTCCAACGCATCCGACGCGGTCGGCCTGCTACGCGCGGCCATGCGCAGCCCGAACCCGACCATCTTCTTCGAGCACCGCGCGCTGCTCATGACGGGCGACGGTAGTGGCCGCTATCCTGGTGACGATTACGTGCTGCCGCTCGGCCGCGCGCGCGTGGTGCGCGAGGGCGATGCGCTCACGCTGGTCACGTGGGGCGCGATGGTGCATCGCTGCGCGGAGGCCGCCGCGTCCTTCGGCGACTCGGTGGAGCTCATCGACCTGCGCACGATCGCCCCGTGGGACCGCGAGGCGGTGCTGGCCTCGGTGAAGAAGACCGGCCGCTGCCTGGTGGTGCACGAGGACAACCTCACGGCGGGCTTCGGCGCCGAGATCGCAGCCACGCTCGCACAGGAGGCGTTCTGGTTCCTCGACGCTCCGGTGGAACGTCTGGCGCCGCGCGACATCCCGATGCCGTACCACCCCGTGCTGCTCGACGCGGTGCTGCCGGACGTGGATGAGATCGCGGCCAGCGTGGAGCGGTTGCTGAGGACCTGATCCGCTTGCCTCCCCCGCCGAGCCGAGCGTACGCTATGGGCATGCCCGCACCGTTGCAGGAGTGGACCGCCGAGATGGCCCGTGCATTGCCGGACGACGGCAACCGCTACGAGGTGCTCGACGGAGAACTGTTCGTGACGCCCGCGCCGCGGCTCCGGCATCAGTGGGCGTTGCTCGACCTGCTGCACCAGGTGCATGCGTACGTGGAGCGCGAGCAGCTGGGGCGCACGCTACTTTCTCCTGCCGACATCGAGTACTCGCCCCGCCGGCTCGTGCAGCCGGACCTGTTCGTGGTGCCCTTCGCTCCGGGCAAGCCACCACGAGACTGGCGCGAGATCCGCGACCTCCTGCTCGTGGTGGAGGTGCTCTCCCCCGGCACCGCGTACGCCGACCGGCACAGCAAGCGGCGGATCTATCCCGAGGAAGGCGTGCCCGAGTACTGGATCGTGGACCTCGACGCGCGGCTGATCGAGCGACGGCACCCTGGCGAGGATCGCCCGCAAATCTGCGACGAACAGATCGTGTGGCAGCCGCGTGCGGATCGGGATCCGCTCACGATCGCCCTGCCAGCATTCTTCGCGGCCCTTCCCGGGACAGACGGCGAGCGCTGACGTAAGCTTCTGCCGTGCCCGAAGAACACGCTCCCGTCGACGCCGACGCTGCCCCGCCGCCGTTTCGCCGCGTCTTCTGGCGCGACATTCGCGACGCCCTGCGTGGCTCCGCGCACGACTACACCGCCGGCACGATCGGCCGCGCCATCTTCCTCCTCGCCATCCCCATGGTGGTGGAGATGTCGATGGAGAGCATCTTCGCCGTCGTCGACGTGTTCTTCGTGGGGCGCCTTGGCGCGGCCGCCGTCGCCACGGTGGGGCTGACCGAATCGCTCATGATCGTGATCTACACGCTTGCGTTCGGGCTCAGCATCGGTGCGTCGGCCACGGTGGCGCGACGCATCGGGGAGAAGGAGCACGACGCCGCAGCGCGGGCCGCCGTGCAGGTGCTGCTGCTGGGAGTGCTCGTGTCCGGCCTGCTCTCGCTCGCGGGCGCCATCTGGACGACGGAGCTGCTCGCGCTCATGGGCGCCGACGCGGCCGTGCTGGAGACGGGCACCATGTACGCGCGCATCTCGCTCGCCGGCAGCGCCACGGCGTTCCTGCTCTTCCTGGTGAACGCGGTCTTTCGTGGCGCGGGTGATGCCGCAGTGGCCATGCGCGTGCTCATCCTGGCCAACGCCATCAACTGCGTGCTCGATCCGGCGCTGATCTTCGGCCTCGGGCCGTTTCCCGAACTCGGTCTCACCGGCGCCGCGATCGCCACCACGTTCGGCCGAGGCATCGGCCTGCTCTACGCGCTCTGGCTGCTCTCGCGCGGCACCGGCCATCTCGCGGTGCGCGGACATCACGTGCGCGTGGAGCCGGCCACCATGTGGAGCATCGCGCAGCTCTCCGGTTGGGGCACGGTGCAGGTGGCCATCAGTTCGGCCAGCTGGATGGGGCTGGTGCGGGTCATCGCCATGTTCGGCAGCACGGCCATGGCGGGCTACACGATCGCCATTCGCATCCTGATCTTCGCCCTCATGCCGGCGTACGGCATCGGTGCCGCCGCGGCCACGATGGTGGGCCAATCGCTGGGCGCGAAGTTGCCAGAGCGCGCCGAGACCGCCGTGTGGACGGCGGCGAAGTTCAACATGCTCGTGCTCGGCGCCATCGGCGTGGTAATCCTGCTGTTCACCACGCCGCTCGTGCGCCTGTTCACGCAGGAGCAGGCCGTGGTGGATGTGGCGGTGTTCGGTCTGCGCGTGGTCTCGCTCGGCTTCCCGCTCTACGCGCTCGGCATGGTCCTCGAGCAATCGTTCAACGGCGCGGGTGATACGCAGACACCCACCTGGATCAACGTGCTCGCCTTCTGGGTGGTGCAGATTCCGCTGGCGTGGGTGCTGGCCACACGCGCGGGGCTCAACGAACGCGGCGTCTTCATTGCGGTGCCGATTGCCTACATCGTGCTGGCCGCCGTGAGCGCCGTGCTGTTCAAGCGTGGGCGCTGGAAGTTGCGCGCGGTGTAGCGTCCAACGGCGAAAGACGCGATGGCGCGACAAGCGCGATTGACGCGAACACTTCACGCAGGACGTGCCGCGTCGCTTCTCCTCCAGAATCGCGAGCGCCGCTGCGGAGCGACGTCGGTGGAAGGCGCCTGCAGTGTTCGCGCTGTTTTCGCGCCGCTCGCGCCATCGCGCCTTTCGCCGTTGCGGTTGCGGGTCGCTGCGATCGAAGTGATGGCTGACCTACGCGGAGGGGCGATTGCGAGCGGCCTTGGGTCGCTCCGCACTCGGCTTCTCGCTCTCCTTCGGCTGCGCGCCCCAGTCGCGCTTGGGGTCACCCTTCTTGCGACCGCTACCGCGCGGCGCGTCCTTCGTGGGCCCCTGCACCAGGGGGCGCTGTCGGCCGCGTCCTCCCTTCCCACCTTTCATGCGGCCTTCTGCGTAATTCGTGGCGTGCACGGCACGCACAGCCGAACGGACTGTGCGGGGACGATCAGATCGCCTTGAACTCGTCGAACGGCTGACGGCAGGCGTTGCAGGTGTGAATGGCCTTGCAGGCCGTGCTGCCGAACTCACTCTGCAGGCGCGTATCGCTCGAGCCGCAGAAGGGACACGGCACGGGCGCACGGCGCCTCGTGAGCGCGATGAGCCCGCCCTGCTCGGCGCGCCCCGGCGGCGCGATGCCGTAGGCGCGCAGCTTCTCGCGCGCCTCGGCGCCGATCCAGTCGGTGGTCCAGGCCGGTGCGAACACCATGTGCACCGTGACCTCGCGCGCGCCCGCCGCGAGCAGCGCGCTCCGAATGTCGTCCTCGATCTCGCGCATGGCCGGACACCCGGAGTACGTGGGCGTCACGGTCACGGTCACGTGCCCGTCCCGCACCTCGGCATCGCGCACGATGCCAAGCTCGACCACGCTGATGACCGGGACCTCCGGGTCCTTCACCGTCTCGAGCACGGCAAACACGTCGTCGCGTGACACGAGCGAACCCACCGTGGCGTTCACGGCGTAATCACCAGCTCGCGCCGGGGTGCGCCCGCGCAACGCTCTGCATGACGGACAGCAGGTGCCCGAGGTGCTCCGTGTGCCGACCCCGCCGTCCGCCGCTCGCCATGAGCTTGACCTGCGGCACCTCGAGCGTGGCGCGCTGCAGCACGTCGTGCACGATCGCATCCCAGCGCGCCTTCGCCGCGTCGTGGTCGAACACGATGCCGTGCGCCTCGACGCCCGCGTCGATCGCGTCGCGCTCGAACAGCTCACCCGTGTAGCGCCACAGCGCGTTCAGCGCCTCCTGCACACGGCGGTGGCTCTCTTCGGTGCCATCGCCAAGGCGCACGACCCACTCGCTGCTGTGCCGCAGGTGGTACTTGTCCTCCTTGAGGGACTTCGCGGCGACGGCCGCGAGCTCCGCGTGGCCGCACGACGCGAGCGCATCGAGCTGCACCACGCTGAAGGCGTCGAAGAGGAACTGGCGCACCATCGTGAAGCCGAAGTCGCCGCGTGGCAGCTCCACGAGCAGCGCGTTGCGGAAGCGCGTGTTGTCGCGGAAGAACGCGAGCGCGTCGGCGTCGCGTCCCTGTCCCTCGACCTGACCGGCGAGGCCGAGGAACATGTTGGCCTGCCCAATCAGGTCGAGCGCGAAGTTGGCCACGGCGATGTCCTCTTCGAGGATGGGGCCGTGCCCGCACCACTCCGACAGCCGGTGCCCCAGCACGAGGCGGTCGTCACCGAGGCGCAGCAGGTACTCGAACAGCGGGTCGCCGAAGGCGGGACCGCGCGATCCCGCCACATTGTACGGCGCGACGTCGAGCGCCGCCGACGTCTCGGCGGCCGCGCTGTCTTCGTGCGTCTCGTCCAGCTCCTGGTCCGTCGCCATCAGAACACCCGCACGCCTTGCGGCACCTTGTAGAAGTGCGGATGCCGATAGGCCTTGTCGTTGCCGGGATCGAAGAACGGGCCCGCATCACCAGGTGCCGACGCCACGATGGCGCTCGCCGGCACCACCCACAGGCTCACGGCCTCACCGCGGCGCGTGTACACGTCGCGCGCGTTCTGCATGGCGTGTTCCGCATCGGTGGCGTGCACGCTGCCCGCATGCTCGTGCGGCGCGCCCTTGCCCGCCTGGGTGAACACTTCCCAGAGGGGCCACTGGGTCTTGCCGGTGACGACCAGACCGTCGGCGCTGACGTCGCCCTCGTAGCGCATCGTGCTGTCGGAGGCGCTCATGCTCAGGCCGCCTGGGTGCCGCTGCGCTGCTGCTTCGCCGCGTGGGCCGCCGCGGCTTCACGCACCCACGCGCCTTCGTCGTGCGCCTCTCGGCGCGCGGCCAACCGCTCGCGATTGCACGGCCCCTCGCCACCGATCACCTGGAAGAACTCCGTCCAGTCGATCTCGCCGAACTCCCAGTTGCCCGTCGCCTCGTTGAACGCGAGGTCCGGATCGGGGAGCGTGATGCCGATGGCGATCGCCTGCGGCACCGTGAGGTTCACGAAGCGCTGGCGCAGTTCGTCGTTCGTCTTGCGCTTGACGCGCCACTTGAGCAGCTCGGCCGAGTTCGGCGAGTCCGTGTCGCTCGGACCGAACATCATGAGCGCCGGCCACCAGAAGCGGTTCACGGCGTCCTGCAGCATCTCGCGCTGCGCCGGCGTGCCGCGGGCGAGCGTGGCGCAGATCTCGTAGCCCTGACGCTTGTGGAAGTTCTCTTCCTTGCAGATGCGCACCATGGCGCGCGCATACGGGCCGTACGAGGTCTTCGCGAGGATCGTCTGGTTCACGATCGCCGCGCCGTCCACGAGCCAGCCGATCACGCCCATGTCAGCCCACGACAGCGTCGGGTAGTTGAAGATGCTGGAGTACTTGGCGCGACCGTCGACGAGCTGCTCGATGAGCTCCTGGCGATCGACGCCGAGCGTCTCCGTGCCGCAGTAGATGTACAGTCCATGGCCGGCCTCATCCTGCACCTTGGCGATGAGCGACATCTTCCGGCGCAGCGAGGGCGCGCGCGTGATCCAGTTGCCCTCGGGCAGCATGCCCACCACCTCGGAGTGCGCATGCTGCGACATCATGCGCACGAGTTGCTTGCGGTAGCGTTCGGGCATCCAGTCCTTGGGCTCGATGCTCTCACCGGCGGCGATGCGCGCCTCGAAGGCGGCGACGAGTGCGGACTCGTCCTGCGGGGCAATCGTTGACTGTTCCATAGACGGAATGTACCGGTCGCGACGGGGATTCGACAATCGGGACGCCGCGCTATGTTTCGCGGCATGTCCACTGACAACGCTACCAATCCGGTGCCTGCGGGTCGGGTTTCCGTGACCGTCGCCGATGGCATCGGCACGGTCGAGTTCTTTCATCCCAAGGGGAACTCGCTCCCCGGCGCCCTGCTGCGGCAGCTGGCTGCCGAGATCACCACCCTTGGAGAGGATACGGCGGCGCGCGTGATCGTGTTGCGGAGCGCCGGGTCCGGACCGTTCTGTGCGGGCGCCTCCTTCGACGAGTTCACGTCGATCACCAGCGCCGAGCAGGGAACGGAGTTCTTCAGCGGCTTCTCCCGCGTGATCCTGGCCATGATCCGCGCGCCGAAGTTCGTGGTCACACGGGTGCACGGGAAGGCGGCTGGCGGGGCGGTCGGTCTCATCTCCGCCTCCGACTACGCCATCGCCACGCGCGGCGCCTCGGCGCGGCTGAGCGAGCTGGCCGTGGGCATCGGTCCGTTCGTGGTGGGCACGGTGGTCGAGCGGCGCGTCGGGCGCGGGCCGTTCGCGGCCATGTCGGTGGACGCCGACTGGCGCAGCGCCGAATGGGGCGAGCAGCACGGGCTGTACGCCCGGATCGCGGAAACCCCGGAGGCGCTCGACGCCGCGGTCGACGCCCTCGCCACGACGCTGGCGGCCTCCAACCCCGAGGCCATGGCCGAGCTCAAGCGGGTGTTCTGGGCGGGCACCGAGGCGTGGGAGCCGCTGCTGGCCGAGCGCGCCGCCATGAGCGGCCGCATGGTGCTCTCGGAGTTCACCTCGCGCGCGCTGGCGGCGTTCCGGGCGCGCTGACCGCCGCGCCTCCGCGGGGGAGCGGCGGGTCGGTCCGGCCGACCAGCCGCCGTGTGCCCGCCACCCGCCACGAAGCTGTCAAGAACGGTTGACACCATCCCCCGGCGAGTCCACTGTAGGGCAGCCGAGCAACGAGCGGCGTCGCCTTCGGTCCGGATGGGAACGCGGCGCGGCATCGTGCGTTCACCTTGCGATGCTCCGTGCGCGGGGCGTCACCATCGACGGCGGGAGCTCCGCCCCGCCGCCTTCGACCGGAACCCCTCCGCATGGCCTGTCAACTCGCGCCGGTTCAGCAGCCCGCATGACCGATCGTGACGTCGCCCTTCGCCCGACCGGGCTGATCGGCCATGCCGACGTGCCCTTGGCGCCCCGATCAGGGCCGCCAGCCCCCGCGTCCCCGATCGCGTCCAGCGCCACCACGCCCGACGCCGCGCACTGCGCGGACATCGTCAAGACGCACGCCCGGACCTTCACGCTGGCCAGCTACCTGCTGCCCGCGACGAAGCGCCGTGCGTCGTACGCGCTCTACGCGTTCTGTCGCGTGGCCGACGACCTCGTCGACCGAGCCACCCCCGGCACGGAGCACGAACTCGCGCAGCAGCTCGCCGACTACGAGCGGCAGCTGGCCGCAGCGCTGGCCGGACGGCCCAGCGGGCCGGTGTTCCGTGAGGTGGCGTGGGTGGCCCGCGAGTACGAAGTGCCGCCCGAGCCGCTGTTCGAGCTGCTCGAGGGTGTGGGCCGCGACCTCCGCCCCACCGAGTATCGCACGTGGCGCGAGCTCGAGGTCTACTGCGAGGGCGTGGCCAGCTCGGTCGGCGAGATGTGCACGCACATCTTCGGCGTGCCGGGTGGCTCCGAGGCCCGGACCCGCGCGGTGCGCTACGCGCGCACGCTGGGGGTGGCCATGCAGCTGACCAACATCCTGCGGGACATCGGCGAGGACGTGCACCGCGGGCGGTGCTACCTCCCCGACGAAGACCTCGAGATGTTCGGCCTCTCGCGCAAGGACGTGCTCACCAACCCGGCGCTCTCGCGCGACGAGCGCTGGCGGCCGATGATGGCGTTCGAGGTCGGCCGCGCCAAGGCGCTCTACGAAGCGGCCATGCCCGGCATCGCCCTGCTCTCGCACGACGCGCACCGCTGCGCGCGCGCCTGCGCCACCGGCTACGCCGGCATCCTCGGCGCCATCGAGGCACAGGGCTATGATACGATTGCCTCGCGCGCGCGGCTCGGCCGCGTCGCGCGCATGAACGTGCTGTGGGACGCGTGGCGCTTCCGCGCAGCGCCCCTCGACACGGCGACCGTCGGCGACGGGCCCATCCTCCGATGGGACGGCGCGGCCCCGGTCGCCACGAAAGACCACGTGCGCCTCGCCTGAGCGCGCACGCGACCCTGATCTCCCATGACCACTGCGTCTGCTGCTCTTCCGTCCCAGGACCGCGACACCACCGCGGTCCTCCTCAAGGCGGCCCTGATCTGCCTCGTGGCGCACTCGATCCTGAGTGCGTTTTCCGCCTTCGCGTTCGCCACGTTCCTCTCGCCGCCGCTTCCCGCGTGGCTGGCCACGCCCACCAATGCCAAGGCGTACGCCATCGGCTACCAGTGGGGCGGTCAGACCACCGTCGTGCTCGGCGCGCTCGCGGGCATTCTGCACGCCATGGGCCGCCTCGGCAGCCGCACGGCGCTGACGATCTTCGCCGTGAGCTTCACGGTCTCGCTGGGCTCGGAGCTGCTGGGCACGTACACCGGCCTGCCGTTCGGCGTGTACGGTTACACCAACCTGCTCGGCTACAAGATCCTGGATCTCGTGCCGTTCAACATCCCCACGAGCTGGTTCTTCATGCTGTACGCGTCGCTGGCCATCTGCGCGCGGCTGCTGCCGGCCAAGGATGACGCGACGTCCCGCTGGTGGTGGGCGCTCATGGCAGGCGTGGTGCTCACCGCGTGGGACGTGTCGATGGACCCCGCCATGGTGAAGACGCGCCACTGGATCTGGTCGATCCCCGACCTGAGCGGCGAGTCGGCGTTCTCGCAGTTCATCGGGCGCGAGATGTTCTACGGCATGCCGCTCACGAACTGGATGGGCTGGCTGCTCACGGGCATCATCGTGGCTCGTCTCATGCTGATCATCGTGCCGCCCACGCGCTGGGCGCGCGATGTGGCGCCGAGCCGGTTCCCGCTCGTGCTCTACGGCGTGAATGGCCTGCTGCCGATCGCCATCTGCCTGCGGCAGGACATGCCCTGGGCGGGCGTGCTCGGCTTCATCGCCATGGCCATCCCGCTCGGGCTTGCGTGGCGCGCCGGTGCGCCGGCGGTTGCCCCCGCGCCCGCGCGCGGCGGGTCGCTCGACATGCGCAGCGTCGCCGTCGCCGGCGACTGACGCCGATCGGCGCGCGGCCCCGAGGTCCATGCCTCGCCGCCGCGCGCCGTTCTCCACCACGACATCGCCATGGGTGACTTCGCCGCGTTCGTCGCCTCACCACCGTTCCTGCTTGCCGTGATGGCAGCGGTGGTGCTCGAAGCGGGCGCGCTCGTCGTGTGGCACCGGCGGACCGGACGCGGACCGCGCCCGGCGCTGGTGTGCTCGTTTCTGGGAGCCGGCCTCGCGTTCCTGGCGGCGTTGTACACGTTGCGGGCACACGACGCGCCGTCCGTGGCGTTTCTCCTCGCGCTGACGTCGGCGCTCGTTTTCCACGTGTGGCACCTCGCGCTCATCGCGCGGCGCTGACGCGTGTCATCTCCAGCATTCGCCTGACATGCGCATTCTCGTCATCGGCAGCGGCTTCGGCGGACTTGCCGCCGCCATCCGGTTGCAGGCCCAGGGGCACGACGTCACGATCGTCGAAAAGCTCGACAAGCCGGGCGGCCGCGCCTACGTGTTCGAGCAGGACGGCTTCACCTTCGACGCCGGCCCCACGATCATCACCGCCCCGTGGCTGCTGCACGACCTGTTCGAACTGTGCGGCGCGCGCACGAGCGACTACGTCGACCTCAAGCTGCTCGACCCTTTCTACAACATTCGGTTCGAGGACGGCAGCGTCTTCCACTACAACGGGGATCCCGAGCACCTGCGCCGCGAGGTGGGCCGGTTCAACCCCGATGACGTGGCCGGCTACGACCGGTTCGTGGGCCGCACGCGCGAGATCTTCAAGACGGGCATGGCGCTCATCGACAAGCCGTTCCCCACGTACGCGTCGATGCTGAAGGTGCTCCCCGACCTCGTGCGGCTGCGCGCCGACCAGAGCGTGGCCGCCTACGCGTCGAAGTTCGTGCGCGACGAGCGACTGCGGCAGGTGTTCAGCTTCCACCCGCTGCTCGTGGGCGGCAATCCGTTCTCGTCGTCGTCGATCTACGCGCTCATCCACACGCTCGAGCGCGAGTGGGGCGTGTGGTTCGCCATGGGGGGCACGGGGGCGCTCGTGAAGGCGCTGGTGCGCCTGTTCACGGACATCGGCGGCACGATCCGCTACGACAGCGAAGTCGCGTCGATCGACGTGGACCGCGCCACGAAGAAGGCCACCGGGGTCACGCTGGCCGACGGTGAACGGATCACCGCCGATGCGGTCGTCTCCAACGGTGACACCGCGCAGACCTACCGCCAGCTCGTGCCGGCGTGGGCGCGCCCGCGCATGACCGACAAGCGCATCGAGAAGTACGACTACTCCATGTCGCTGTTCGTGATCTACTTCGGCACGAACCGGCAGTACGACAACGTGGCGCACCACGAGATCATCATGGGCCCGCGCTACAAGGCCCTGCTCGAGGACATCTTCGAGCGGAAGCTGCTCGCCGACGACTTCTCGCTGTACCTGCACCGCCCCACGGCCACCGACCCGTCGCTCGCGCCGGCCGGCCACGACTGCTGGTACGTGCTCTCGCCGGTGCCGCACCTCGGCGGCGAGGTGGACTGGGAGCGCGTGGGCGACCGGTACCGCGACCGCATCATGTCGTACCTCGAGGAGCGCTACCTGCCCGACCTGCGTCAGCACATCGTGACGGAGCGTCGCGTCGACCCGCGCTACTTCCGCGATTCGCTCAACAGCTACCTTGGCAGCGCGTTCTCGGTGCAGCCCACGCTCTTCCAGTCCGCGTACTGGCGTCCGCACAACCAGGATCGGGACATCCCGAACCTCTACCTCTGCGGCGCCGGCACGCACCCGGGCGCCGGCCTGCCCGGCGTCATCAGCTCGGGCAAGATCGTGGCCGACACGATCGGGCCCGCGGCGGGTCGCCGCGGTCGCACCGTGAGCGGTCGCGAGGTCGCCGCCGCCCGCTGAGCCAGCGCCCGGAATCGGCCGACGGCGTGCGCGTCGGGCCGGGGGACCCGCTCGGGGTCTCCCGGCCCGATGTCTGTGCCCCACCGGCCCAACCGAGTATCATTCAGGATTACCTCATCCTGTGTCCCTACCAGTTCCCATGACGATCACCATCACGCCGACCGAGACCACGGGCGTTTCGCGCCGACTGCAGGTCGCCGTCCCCGCCGAGACGGTCTCGGCCGCCGAAGACAAGGCCGCGCGCAAGTACGCCGGCAAGGTGCGCCTCCCCGGCTTCCGCGAGGGCAAGGCCCCGGCCGCCGTCGTGCGCAAGAAGTTCGCCGAGGCGATCCGCCAGGAAGCGCTCGAGGCGCTGGTCAACGACGCCTTCAAGCAGGCGGTCGACGACTCGATCAAGCTGGCCGCTCAGCCGCACGTGCACGACCTCAAGTTCGAGCCCGGCGCCGACCTCACCTTCGAGATCCATTTCGAGGTGCGCCCCGAGATCACGCTCGAGAAGGTCGAGGGCTTCGCGCTCACGCGGAAGGAAGCGGCCGTCACCGACGACGCGCTCACCGAACAGCTCGAGCGGCTGCGCGAACAGCGCGCCGACTGGACGCCGGTCACCGAGAAGGCCCTCCCGGGCGACATGGTCACCGTGCTGCTCGCCACCTCGGAGCCGGATGGCTCCATGCCCGAGGGGCGCGAGTACAAGCTCACGCTCGGCGGCGGACAGGCGATCCCCGGCATCGAGGAGCTCATCATGGAAGTGACGCCCGGCGAGACCGCCGAGCGTCCCGTGAAGTGGCCCGACGACTTCCCCGACGAGAGCCAGCGCGGCGTGGCCAAGCTCACGCGCGTCACGCTCGTGGACGTCAAGCGCAAGCTGCTCCCGGAGCTCGACGATGCGTTCGCGCGCGAACTCGGCGACTTCGAGACCGTCGACGCGCTCCGCGACGCGGTGCGCACCGACATGGGTGCCCACGCCACGCGTGAGGCCGACGCGGAACTCCGCGCGCAGCTCATGGAGCAGATCCTGGAGGCCAACCCGTTCGAGGTGCCCGGCGCGTGGGTGCGCCAGCTCATCGAGGGCTACGCCCGCATGTACCAGATCCCGGAGGAGGAGCTGCCGCGCTTCGCCGAGGAGTTCCGCCCGATGGCCGTGCGGCAGGTGCAGCGCGACGTGGTGATCGACACGCTGGCCGAGCGCGAGTCGCTCAAGGCCTCGGAGTCGGACATCGACGCCCGCATCGAAGAGATGGCGAAGGCCCGGAACGTGGACCCCGGGCAGGTGTACGCGCAGCTCCAGAAGGGCGGCCGTCTCCCCGAGATCGAGCGGGAGCTGACCGAAGAACGTGTGTTCACCTGGCTTCTCGAACGCAATACCGTGACCGCGGGCTGACGCCTGCCACACCCCCGTTACGCGCCCATGGCCACCATCTACACGCCGTACATCATCGAACGCTCGTCCCGCGGTGAGCGGTCGTACGACATCTTCTCGCGGTTGCTCATGGACCGCATCGTCTTCCTCGGCACGCCGATCAACGACGATGTGGCCAACGTGATCATCGCGCAGCTGCTGTTCCTGTACGCCGACAACCCGGACAAGCCCATCAACCTGTACATCAACTCGCCGGGCGGCAGCGTCTCGGCGGGCATGGCCATCTACGACACGATGCAGTTCATCAAGTCGCCCGTGCACACCACGTGCATGGGAATGGCCGCCAGCATGGGTGCCTTCCTGCTCTGCTCCGGCGCCGCCGGCAAGCGCAGCGCCCTGCCGCACGCGCGCATCATGATCCACCAGCCGCACCAGTCCGGCGGCGGCGGTCAGGCCAGCGACATCGAGATCCAGGCCAAGGAAATCCTGTATCTCAAGGCCAAGATGAACGAACTCATGGCCAAGCACACCAACCGCCCCATCGAGCAGATCGAACGCGACACCGATCGCGACCGGTACATGTCGTCGGAGGAGGCCAAGCTGTACGGACTCATCGACAACGTGATCACCACTGAGGCGGATCTGGCGGTCGCCGCCAAGTAATCGCGCGTTCCCTGCGCACACGACGGCCGTCCCCACCCGGGGCGGCCGTTGTCGTTTGGGACACCCGACGTACCCGGGGGTACCACGAGGCTACGCTTCCCGGGCGCGCCTGCCGAGACTCCCAGCGAGCCCCGGACCGGCCGCGTTCGCTTGACCCTGCGCCACCGCCGGGGTTAGTTCATATCCGTAACGGGGGTTCCCCCCGCTCCCCGTCTCCTGCTCGCCGACATGTCCCAAGACAAACACCTGCGCTGCTCGTTCTGCGGCAAGTCCAAGGACGCCGTCCGGAAGTTCATCTCCGGGCCGTCGGTGTACATCTGCAACGAGTGCATCGCCCTCTGCAACGAGATCCTGGCGGAGGACGAGGAGCGCGAGGTCACCGAGTCGATCACCCAGGTACCGTCGCCCCGTGAGATCAAGGCGACGCTCGACCAGTACGTGATCGGCCAGGAGCAGGCGAAGAAGGCGCTCTCCGTGGCGGTGTACAACCACTACAAGCGCATCAACGCCGCGAGCTCGGCGCGCGAGGATGACGTCGAGCTCGACAAGTCCAACATCCTGCTCATCGGGCCGACCGGCACCGGCAAGACGCTGCTCGCCCAGACGCTGGCGCGCATCCTCGACGTGCCGTTCACCATCGCCGACGCAACCACGCTCACCGAAGCGGGCTACGTGGGCGAGGACGTGGAGAACATCCTCGTCCGGCTGCTGCAGGCCGGTGACTTCAACGTCGCCGAGTGCGAGCGCGGCATCGTGTACATCGACGAGATCGACAAGATCGCGCGCAAGTCGGAGAACCCGAGCATCACGCGCGACGTGTCGGGCGAGGGCGTGCAGCAGGCGCTGCTGAAGATCCTCGAAGGCACCGTGGCCTCGGTGCCGCCGCAGGGCGGCCGCAAGCATCCGCAGCAGGAGTACATCCAGATCAACACCAAGGACATCCTGTTCATCTGCGGCGGGGCGTTCGACGGGCTGGAGAAGATCATCGAGTCGCGCGTGGGGCGCCGGCAGATCGGCTTCGGCGGGCCGCTCAATGTGCAGGACGGCGAGCAGGCCATGGCCACCACCGACGAGGTGACCAAGTCGCCCTTCGTCGAGGTGGAGCCGGAGGACCTGCTGCGCTTCGGGCTGATTCCCGAACTGGTGGGGCGCATGCCCGTGTGCGTGCCGCTCGACGCGCTCGACGAAGCGGCCCTCGTGCAGATCCTCAAGGAGCCGAAGAACGCGCTGGTGAAGCAGTACCAGCGCCTCTTCGACCTCGAGGACGTGAAGATCACCTTCGAGGAGTCAGCGCTGCGCGCGGTCGCGCAGAAGGCGCTGCGCCGCGGCACGGGCGCGCGCGGACTGCGCGCGATCCTCGAGGAAACGCTGCTCGAGACCATGTTCGACCTGCCCGGCCGCGACGACATCGTCGAGGTGAAGGTGACCGAAGCGGCCGTGACGACGGGTGGCCCGCCGCTGCTCGAGATCGCTCCCTCGCGCCAGAAGAAGGAAGCCTGACCGCTCGCCCTGCCCCGCGCTCCGGTCCCCGACCGACGCGGTATCCCGTTCTGCCGCTCCGGGATGTCGTGATGTTTCCGCACGTCGCCATGCCGCTGCTCGTGGGACGGGCGCGCTCGCTGGCGGCGGTCACGGCGGCGTCCGAGGGAACGCGCGACCTGCTGCTCGTCTCGCAACGGAACCCGGAAGAGCAGCATCCCACGTCCGGCACGCTGCACCGCGTGGGCGTGGTGGCGCGCATCCAGCAGGTCACACGCCTCCCCAACGGCACCACGCGCATCCTCGTGGACGCGCGCGAGCGCGTGCACATCAAGCGATTCAGCATGCCGCGCGTGGGCGAGGACACCGAACCGGCCACGGTCGCACGCTCGGCCTCCGCCGCCATCGTGGCCGCGACGCAGCCGTTTCCGCTCGACCTGTCCGACGTGCCCGCGGCCACGCTCGTGCGGCTCCGGCACACGCTGTCGCTCTTCGAGGAGTACGCCGGACTGCAGCGACGGGTGCCCGCCGAGATCGTGGGCGTGCTGCAGGCGCTCGACGATCCGGAACGGCTCGTGTTCGGCATCGCGGCGCACCTGCAGATCCCGCTCGAGGCGCGACAGGAGCTGCTCGCCATGCCGTCGCTGGGGACGCTGGTGGACCGTCTCACGCACGTGCTCGTGACCGAGCTCGAGCTGCTGCGCCTCGAGCGACGCATCGACGAGCAGGTGCGTGGCTCGCTCTTCCAGAACCAGCGCGAGTTCTTCCTGCAGGAGCAACTCAAGGCGATCCACCGCGAGCTGGGGCACGACGAGGGGGACGAGTTCGAGGAGCTGGACGCCAAGCTCAAGGCACGCGGGCTTCCGGAGGCCGTCGAAGTGCGCGCCTCGCGCGAACTGCGCCGGCTGCGCAAGCTCTCGCCCATGTCGCCGGAGGCGGCCGTCTCGCGCAGCTGGCTCGACTGGATCGCTGCGCTCCCGTGGCACGAGCGCTCTGCCGACACGCTCGACATCCACACCGCGCACGACGTGCTCGAGGCCGACCATCACGGCCTCACCGACGTGAAGGAACGCATCCTCGACCACATCGCGGTGCTCTCACGCGTGGGCACGGTGCGCGGCCCCATCCTGTGCCTCGTCGGCCCGCCCGGCGTGGGCAAGACGTCGCTGGCGCGCAGCATCGCGCGCGCGATGGGACGCACCTTCGAGCGCCTCTCGCTCGGCGGGGTGCGCGACGAAGCCGAGATCCGTGGGCATCGGCGTACCTACGTGGGCGCGCTCCCCGGTCGCATCATCCAGGCCATGCGCCGCGCCGAGGTCGTCAATCCGGTGCTCCTGCTCGACGAGTTGGACAAGCTGGGCAGCGACTGGCGAGGCGATCCGGCGGCCGCGCTGCTCGAGGTGCTCGACCCCGAACAGCATCGCGCCTTCGCCGACCACTACCTCGAAGTGGATTACGACCTCTCGCAGGTGCTGTTCATCACGACGGCGAACTCGCTGCAGGGCATTCCGGAGGCGCTGCGCGACCGGCTCGAGATCGTGCGCCTGCCCGGCTACCTGGAGCCCGAAAAGGTGGCGATCGCCACGCGCTACCTGCTGCCCCGCCAGCTCGAGGCCCATGGCCTCGCGGCAGGCGACGTGCAGCTGCGCGAGGACGTGCTGGTCACCATGCTGCGCGGCTGGACGCGGGAAGCGGGCGTGCGCGACCTCGAGCGCCGCATCGCCCGCCTCGTGCGCAAGATCACGCGCGCCGTGACCGAGCGCGGTGACGCGGCGCTCCCCATCACGGTGACGACGGACGACCTCACGGAGTGGCTGGGCGTCGCGCCGTACGACCTCGAGGACGTGAGCACCGAGGATCGCGTGGGCGTGGCCAACGGCCTCGCCTACACCAGCGTCGGGGGCGAAGTGCTCGAGGTGGAGGTGAGCGTGGTCCCTGGCCGCGGTCGTCTGCAGCTCACGGGTACGCTTGGCGACGTGATGAAGGAATCGGCGTCGGCGGCGCTCACGTGGGTGCGCTCGCGCCTCGACGCCTTCGGCGTGGCCCCCGACCTGCTTCAGCGGCACGACCTGCACGTGCACGTGCCCGCCGGCGCGACGCCGAAGGATGGTCCGTCGGCCGGCATCGCCCTCGCCACCGCCATGGTGAGCGCCCTCACCGGTCGCGCAGTGCGCGGCGATGTGGCCATGACGGGCGAGGTGACACTGCGCGGACGCGTGCTTCCGATCGGTGGCGTGCGTGAAAAAGGTGTCGCCGCCCATCGGCAGCACATGCAGCGCGTGATCCTTCCCGCTGGCAACGCGCGTGACCTCACCGAACTGCCGGACGACGCGCGCCGCGGCGTGGACTGGCACACCGTCCGGACCATGGACGAGGTGCTCGACCTCGCGCTCCGCCCAGCATCCAGCGCCGCGAGCGACACCGCACCCTCCCGTCCCAAGCGATCCACTGCCCGTGCGCGCCCCGAGAAGTATGCCTGAGACACCGTCGTCCGCCGATCCGCTCGTCATTCGCTCGCTCGAGTTCATCGGCCCGATGGCCGAAGCCGGCGGGTGGCGCCCGGACTCCCTGCTCCCCGAGATCGCCTTCGTGGGGCGCTCGAACGTGGGCAAGTCGTCGCTGCTCAACAAGCTGGTGCGCCGCAAGGCGTTCGCGCGCGTATCCAACACGCCGGGACGCACGCGCGAGATCAACTTCTTCAAGGTGAACGGCACCTTCGTGCTCGCCGACCTGCCGGGCTACGGCTACGCACGCATCTCGAAGGAGCGGAAGGCCGCGTGGCGGCCGCTGATCGAGGGATTCCTGCGCGACAGCCCGATGCTGCGCGGTGTGGTGCAGCTGCTCGATGTGCGGCACGACCCCACCGACGACGACCGCCACATGCTCGACTTTCTCGCCGACGTGGGCGTGCCCACGCTGGTGGTGTTCACCAAGGTGGACAAGCTGCGGCCGGCCGAGCGCGCGGAGCGCCTGCCGGCCCTGCTCGCCTCACTCGAACTCGAGGAGGAGCAGGCGCTCGTGTTCTCCGCGCGCACCGGCGAAGGGCGCGACGAGCTGGCCGAGGCCGTGGTCTCGCTGGTGACCGGACCCTCGTGGCGTGAGCCGGAGGGGTCGGCGGAGACGGAGGCATGAGGCCCGCCGCGTGCAGTCGCACTCGGCCGCGTGCGGCGGCGCTCGGTGCGCTCGCGTGCCTCGTGGGCGCCGCCGGATGCGCGTCCATGCCGATCGGCGCGGAGGGCACCGCGACGACCTCCGCGCCCACCACGGCGCCGGCGATCGGCCAGGAAGCGCTGCTCGTGCCCGTCGGCTTCGGCACACTTCGCCAGGACGACATCGCGATCCGTCTGTCACTCGCCGGCGGCTTGCAGGTGCGCGCGGCCCCGCTCGACGAGTCGTTCATCCGACTGCTGTCGCCCGACTCGCACCGCGCCATGCGCGAGTTGATCGCCAGCAAGCAGCCGGACATCGACCGGCTGCAGCAGCGCGTGCGCATGCCGTCGTACTCGCTGTGGGTGGTGAACTTCTTCGCGCAGGAGCAGGGCGAGACGCGATTCAGTCCGCTGGAGATCGTGATCCGCAACGTGGGCCGTGACTTCCGGCCGATCGAGGTGTTTCCCATGACGCCCGGCTTTGGCGAATACCGGCTGCGTCAGCGCGAGACCCAGTCCGCCGTGCTGGCCTTCGACGGGCTGCTCGACCCCAATCAGCCGCTGTCGATGATCGTGGAGACCACCGAGAGCAGCGGCTGGCAGGTCGTGCTGCAGCGCGTGGAGCGCGAGCGGGCGCTGGTGCGCTCGCGCGCGAACGCACCCTCGCGCCGGGACACCGTCGGCGGCTGACCGACGCGTCGCGCATCGCGCACCGCGCATCGCGCATCGCGCACCGCGGGGCACGCGCTGCCGGCCTCGGGTCAACGCACCCGCAGCACGTCCTCGGCCACGCCCGCGTCGCCCGATCGCAGCAGGTGCCCGATGTGCCCGAGCGCCTCACGCTCCCGCGGCCAGGTGACCGAACGCGACGCCACCGGCATGGTGAGCCAGCGGCTGCGCACATGCTCCGGCCCGAGCACCACGGTCGGTGGCGGTCCGTCCTCCCCAACGATCGCCGCGAACACGATCGCGGTCTTGATGTCGCGGCCGGCGAGGTAGAAGGCGTTCACGGTGACGCAGTAGAGCCGCAGCACATCGAGGCCGGTCTCCTCGCGTACCTCGCGCACCGCGGCGTCCTCCGGACGCTCTGCCGGCTCGATCCGCCCGTGCACGAGTTCCCACGAGCCCGGGCAGCGCGCGGCGGCCCCGCGCTCCAGGAGCAGCACGCGCCAGCGGCGCCCCGCCCCCGCGTCGGCGCGCACGCGGCCCGGTGCACGCTCGCGATGCAGCACGCACACATCCACGACGTCGGGCGTGATCGGTGTTCGTCCGTCGATAGGAGTCCACATCCCGCCAAGCTAGCCGCGGTGCTTGCCGAGCGGGGAGCGGGACGGCGAGTTTTGAAGGTGACTTCTCGTGACACTTTCCTGACGCGCGCCGCCGCCTGCCGGACCGACGGTGGCCTCGTGCCCGTCTGGCGCGATTGCCTGCTCGACCTCGACACGCCGGTCGCCGCCTACGCGAAGCTGCGGCGCGGCCCGTTCTCCTTCCTGCTCGAGTCGGCGCCGGCCGGCGGCGAGACCTGGGCGCGCTACACGTACCTGGGCAGCGAACCGCGTGGCGCCTGGCGCCTGACGGACGGCGTGGTGGAGGAGTGGACGCCGACGCTCGGCTGGCACGGCGCGCGCACCCCCGACGACCCCCTCGCCGACCTGCAGCAGATCGTGGCCGGCATGCGCCCGGTCGAGGCGCCCGAGCTCGGCCCCTTCTGGAGCGGCGCCGTGGGCTTCTTCGCCTACGACATCGTGCGGCACATCGAGCGCCTGCCGCATGCCCCACCGCGCGCGATCGCCGCGCCCGATGCGTGCTTCCTGTTTCCGCGCACCGTCGTGATGATCGACAACTGGCGCGGCCAGGCGCGCGTGATCGCCTCCGTGCCGGTGCCGGCCGGTGTCGACGACGAGGCGCTCGCTGCGCTGTATCGCGACGCCGAGCAGGTGCTCGACGAGACGATCGAGCGGCTGCAGGGCCCCGACGTGCTCGCGCCGATCTCGCTCGCGCACGACGCCACGCCGGCGGAGGGGACGTCGTCGTACGCGCGCGAGGACTTCGAGCGCGATGTCGCGCGCATCAAGGAGTACATCCTGGCCGGCGACGTGTTTCAGGCGCTGCTCGCGCGCCGCATCAGCACGCCGCACGACTTCGCGGGGAGCACGCTGTATCGCTGCCTGCGCGCGCTCAATCCGTCGCCGTACATGTACCACCTGGAGCTCGACGGCGTGGAGATCGTGGGCTCGAGCCCGGAGCTGCTGCTGCGCGTGGCCGACGGCAAGGTCACCGTGCGACCGATCGCGGGCACGCGCCGTCGCGGCGCCACGCCCGCCGATGACGCCGCGCTCACCGCCGAGCTGCTTGCCGACGAGAAGGAGCGCGCCGAGCACGTCATGCTGGTGGATCTCGGACGCAACGACGTGGGCCGCATTGCGCGCTTCGGCACCGTGCGCGTGACCGACCTCATGACGGTGGAGCGCTACTCGCACGTGCTGCACATGGTGAGCCAGGTGGAAGGCGAACTGCTCCCGCAGTACAGCGCGCTCGACGCACTGCGCGCGACGTTCCCCGCCGGCACGATGACTGGCGCGCCGAAGGTGCGCGCCATGGAGATCATCGACGAACTCGAGCCGGAGCGGCGCGGGCCGTACGCCGGCGCGCTCGGCTTCATCGCGGCCGGCGACCGGCGCATGGATCTCGCGATCACGATCCGTACCTGCGTGATCGCAGGCGGCGTGGCGTCGGTGCAGGCCGGTGCCGGCATCGTGCACGACTCGGTGCCGGCGAGCGAGTGGGAAGAGACGGAAACGAAGGCGCGCGCCCTGCTCACGGCCATCGGTCGCGCACGCGCCGCGGAAGCTGCCATGCCGCCACACGCTCGCTGACCGGCGTGCCGCTCGCCCTCGTATCCCCGGCCGGCGACCGCCGCTTCGTCCTCCCCGAGGGCGCGACGCTCGTGCTCGGTCGTGACACCACCGCCGACCTCCCCCTGCTCGACCCCGGTGTGTCGCGCCGCCATGCCGAGGTGCGCGTGCTCGGCGATCGCCTTTCGCTCGTGGACCTCGCGTCGAGAAACGGCACCTGGCTCAACGGGCGACGGGTGGAGCGCGCGACCGCCGCCGTGGGCGACCTCGTGAGCTTCGGTCCCGTGGAGCTCGCCGTGGTGGAAGAGGTCGCGCCCCGCGCGTCGGTGACGGCCCCGTTCGCCCTCGACGGTGCGGCCACGATGGTGCGCGAGCGGCTCATGCCGTCCGGCGCCGAAGCCATCGAAGCCGTCGCCGGACGGCGCCTCGCGCAACTCGTGGCCGTCACGCAGCGGCTCGGCGGCCTCGCGCGCCTCGATGCCCTGCTCGCGCGCATCGTGGACGACGCCTTCGAGGCGTTCGACGCCGACCGCGTGGCCGTGCTGCTCACGCGCGACGATGGCGAGCTCGACATGCGCATCGCGCGCAGCCGAAGCGGCGACGACGTCAGCCGTCCCGTGCCGCGCACCATCGCCAAGAGTGTGGCCGAGAAGCAGGTGTCGTGGCTCATGCACGACGCGAGCCGCGATGCGCGCCTCACCGGCGATTCCGTGATCCAGCAGGCCGTGCGGTCGGCGCTCGCGGCGCCCCTGATCGGCGAAGGACGTCGCACGCTGGGCGTGCTGTACGTGGACAACCTGCGCGACGTGCAGGCGTTCAACGATGCGGACCTCGACTTCCTGGTAGCCTATGCCGGCATCGCCGCCGCAGCCATGGAGCGCGAGCAGGCGGCGGCCCAGCTGCGCGAAGCCGCGCGCGTGCGCGAGAACTTCGAGCGCTACTTCACGCCGCAGCTCGCCGATCGCATCGCCGCACAGCAGGGCGACGTCGTGCTCGGCGGTGACCGACGTCGCGTCACGGTGCTCTTCAGCGACATTCGCGGCTTCACGGAGGTGGCCGAGACGATGGCGCCCGACCGCATGGCCGCACAGCTCAACGAATACTTCGCGGCGATGGTGGAGTGCGTGTTCCGGCACGAGGGCGCACTCGACAAGTTCATCGGGGATGCGCTCATGGCCTACTGGGGCGCCCCGGTCGCGTCGGCGGAGGACGCGGATCGCGCCATCCGCGCGGCCCTCGACATGCAGGAGGCGCTCGAGGCACTGAACGCGCGCTGGACGGCCACCGGTCGCCCCGCACTGCAGGCCGGCATCGGCATCAACGCCGGCGACGCGTTCGTGGGCAACATCGGCTCGCCGCGCCGGCTCGAGTACACGCTCATCGGCGACACGGTCAACCTCGCCAGTCGGCTGTGCAGCATGGCGCGCGGCGGCGAGGTGCTCGTGAGCGATGCCGTGCGCACGCGACTCACGGTGCCGGTGCCGGTGCGGGCGCGACCGGAGCTTGTCCCCGAACGCTTTCGCGGACCGGCGGTGGACGTGTTCAGCGTGGAGCGCGATGACCGCACGAACGTGCGCGACGTGAACGCGGACCCCGAGGCATGACCGCGATCGACGACAGCACCGCCGTGCCGTTTCGATCGGGCGTGGTGCGCGGCACGACGCTCGTGGCGCTGCCGGCGCTGCACGACGCGCTCAGCCAGCGGCTGCACGCGCACGAGTCGCTGTACACGTGGGCCGAGTCGGAGCCGCAGCCGCGCGCGCTGCAGGGGCGCGCCGTGGTGTACGTGGCGGAACTCCCCGAGTGCGACACCACGATGGCCGTGCGACACGCGTGGCACGGCGGCGTGTTCGCGCCGCTCACCGGCGACCGGTTTCTCGTGCCGACGCGCGCACCGCGCGAAGCGGCCGCGAGCCTCACGCTGCGCGCACGCGGTATCGACACCCCCGAACTGCTCGCCTACGCCCTGTATCCGGCGGGGCCGGGGCTGCGTCGCGTGGACGTCTGCACGCGCTTCGTGCCCGACTCGTGGGACTTCGGTGCCGTGCTCGCCGGGCTGGCACCTGGCATCGCGCGTGGCGCCGCCGAACGGGCCGTGCTCGACTTGCTGGCTCGCCTGGCGCGCACCGGGGTCGTGCACCCGGATCTCAATGTGAAGAACATCCTGCTCGTGCCCGACGGCGGCGGCGCGCTGCGCGCCTGGCTGCTCGACGTGGATGTCGTGCAGTTCCGTTCCGGTCCACCCCATTCGCACATGCACCGCAACGTGGGACGGCTCGCGCGTTCGATCCGGAAGTGGTACCGGCGACACGAACTGCCCATCGACGAGGCCTGGCTGACGGGCTTCGCCGCCTCGGCGCTGGGAACACTGCCGTGAGCCGCGCCGTGGTGACGGCCGGCCTCGACCGGATCTGCATCGTGATGATGAGCGCGGTGGGCGACGCCGTGCACGTCATGCCGATCATCCACGCGCTCAAGGCGCATCACCCGCGCGCCCACATCACCTGGGTGCTGCAGCCCGGCCCGGCCACGCTCGTGCGCGGGCATCCGCTGGTGGACGAGATCGTACTCTTCGATCGCGCACGCGGCTGGCGTGCCTTCCTCGATGTGCGACGGGCACTCGCCGCACGCCGATTCGACCTCGTGCTCGCGCTGCAGGTGTACTTCAAGGCCGGCGTGGTCACCAGCTTCGCGCACGCGCCGGTCAAGCTCGGCTTCGACCGCGCACGCGCGCGCGATGCGAACTGGCTGTTCACCACGCACCGCATTCCACCGCACACCGGCCAGCATGTGCAGGCACAGTACTTCGAGTTCCTCGATGCGCTCGGCGTGCCGCACGGCGCCCCGGCGTGGGGACTCGGGCCGTGGAACGCCGAGGAGCGCGAGTGGCAGCGGCAGTTCGTCGCCCAGTTCGACCGGCCCATCGTGCCGATGGTGGTGGGCACGAGCAAGCCGGCCAAGGACTGGTTCGCGGATCGCTGGGTGCAGGTGTGTCATGCACTGTACCACGAGCACGGGCTGCAGCCGGTGCTCGTGGGCGGGCGCTCGGAGCGCGAGGCGGCCGCCGAATCGGTGATCCTGCAGGGCGCCCCCTTCGCGCATTCAGCGCTCGGCAGCGGCCTTCGCAGACTCGCGGCCATTCTCGACGGAGCCGCGCTGGCCATCTCACCGGACACGGGTCCGCTCCACCTCGCGGTGGCGCTGCGCACGCCCGTGATCGGGCTCATGGGCTACACCAACCCCAAGCGCGTGGGGCCGTACGACTTCGCGCACGACCTGCTCATCGACGCGTACGGCGACCCGGGCGAGGACTACCCGCTCGACATGGTGTATCGCGAGGGGCGCATGGCACGCATCACGGTGGACGACGTGATGGCGAAGGTGGCGCGCTGGCGCGAGCAGTACCGCGCGGCGCGGCTCGAGGACCTCGCGGCGCGCGACCTGCGCCCAAGCTGAGGTCGCGCGGGCGCAGGCGGCCTCGCTTCGACTGCGTGCGCCTCAGGCGCCCTGCAGGGGCCCGAACGCGTAGCGGTAGCCGTTGCGTGTGCAGAGCGCGATCAGGCGCCGCAGCGGCAGCCCCATGACCGCGAAGAAGTCGCCGTCGATGCCGTCGATGAGGGTGGACCCGAAGCCCTGGATGCCGTAGGCACCCGCCTTGTCCGACGGCTCGCCAGTGGCGACGTAGGCGTCGATGTCTGCGTCGGTGAGCTGCCGAAACGCGACCGTCACGCCCTCGACCTCCGAGTCCACCATCCCATCGCGCGCGATCGCCACGGCCGTGTAGACCATGTGCGTGCGCCCTGACAGCAGGCGAAGCATGGCACGCGCGTCGGCATCGTCGCCGGGCTTGCCGAGGATCCGGCCGCCCACCACGACCACGGTGTCGGAGCCGATCACCAGGGCGCCCGGTTCACGCGCCGACACGAGCGCGGCCTTCTCGCGGGCCAGACGCTCGCTGTGCACGGTGGGCAGCTCGCCGGGGAGCGGGGTTTCGTCGAGGTGCGCCGGCTGCACCTCGTGGGTGATGCCGATGAGCGAGAGGAGTTCGCGTCGCCGGGGCGACTGGGACGCGAGGATGACACGGGGAGTGGACATGGCCGCCAATTTATCGCGCGCTCCCGCCGATGCGGATGCGCGCCCAGTCCCAGCCCTCGAGTCCCCGATCGTTCACCGCCTTGACCTGCACCACGGTGCCCGACGGCGCATTCTCGAGTCGCAGCGTGGGCGTGGGGCTCTCCGCGCGGTAGCGTGCGGGCTCCGATTCCGGACCCCAGGTCACGAGGTACCGCACCACGTCGCGCTCCCGGCTGGGCGTCCACCGCACGCGCACGGCGTTCGCACCATCGGCCGTGACCTCGACGCCGGCCAGCCGCGACGGCGCGGACGCCAGGTACATGATCGAGGCGACGGTGGTCTTCGCCACCTCGGCCACCAGGCGGTGGTTGATCGTCTCGAGCACGTCGTGCGGCTGGTGATAGTGCGGGTTGCCGAGCACCGGATACGAGCCGATGCCGCCCACGATGTCGCCGTAGCCGTCGTAGAACGCCTGCGCGTCGGTGCTCTTGTAGTAGAACGCGTCGTACGTGATGAGGTCGCTGAAGCCGATCGCCGCCGCGTGCTGGATGTCGCGGATGCCGGGATTGGAGTAGCGGATGGTGTTGTCGAGCCGCTGGTCGTTGGCCCACCCCACCATGTCGTTGTTGAGCACGCCGGCGAGCTGCAGCCCCTCGGCCTTGGCCACGCGCACGAACTCGCGGCCGCCGAGCAGCCCCGACTCCTCGCCGGTGAGCGAGGCGAAGATGATCGTGGCCGCCTGCGGACGCGACGCGAGCACACGCGCCGTTTCCAGCAGCACCGCCGTGCCGGACGTGTTGTCATCGGCGCCCGGCCCTTCGGCGCGCGAGTCGAAGTGGCTCGAGATCACGTACACGAGCTCCGGGTGCGTCGTGCCCGGGAGCACCGCCAGGATGTTCGCGGTCGGGACCGGCGGCTGGTTCACCGCAGTGCGCGCCTCGAATGCCTGCGCTCGCACGTCGGTGTAGCCGAAGCTGCGGTACGTGTCCTGCAGGTAGGCGCGGGCTTTCGCGTTGCCGGGCTGCGTGACGTGCTTGCTGTCGAACTGGAACAGGTCGAACGCCGAGCGATACACCCGGTCCACGCTCACGTCGGCCACCGCCGCGCGCACCGCGTCGGCGATCGGCGCGAACGCCTTCGCTCCCGCCATGCGCAGCGCGAGTTCGGCGGACCGGTTCTCGTTCACGCGCGCGAGGAGTTCCGCCACCGTGACTTCACGCGTGAGGTCCATGCACCAGAGGTGCCGATTCGGCGTGACCGTGTCGCCATCACGCTCGGCCACGATGAGCAGCTTCGTGCCGTCCGGGCTGGGCGCCCACTCGTACTCCGGGGCGATCGTGCGCACGGTGTTGTTATGAAAGAGCCGGATGCGGCGCCCCCCGGTGTACAGGTACGAGCGACGGTGGCGCGCCTCGCCCATCACGGCGAGCAGGCGCGTGTCGTCGAGCCACTGCGGCAGCAGGTCGTGCTGGATCTCGCGCGTCACACGCTCCGGCGTTCCCGCAGCGGTCGACACGGTGAAGAGCTCCCAGTCCTCGCGCACGCGTTGCTGGAAGGTGACGCGGCTGCCGTCGGGCGTGAGGGCAAGCGCATCGAGCGCGTCGGCACTGCGATGCACCTCGCGCGGCGCGGCGAGTTCGGTGAGCGCAGCGACGTGCACACGATTGATGCCGCGCTCGCGCGTGATCCACGCCGCGTGCGTACCGCGCGCGGAGAGCACCGGCGCCTCGCCGGCGATCACGCGCTCGGCGCCCGTCGTCAGGTCGAGCACCGCGAACTGTCGCCGCGCGGGTCCACGCGCGAACGCGCCGCCTGTGCCTTGCTGCAGCGGACTCCGGCCACCCACGCCGTACAGCACATGGCGCGCACCGACCGCCACGACCGGTTCGCTGACCACCGAGTCGATCACGCTGATGCGCACGGCGGCGCCGGCTCGGCCGTTGCGCTGCAGCGGCACGCGGTAGAGCGCCGTGCGCACCTCGCCGGCGGGCGCCCCGACCACGAGCAGCACGCTGTCGTGCACGAAGCGCACCTGCGCCGGCACCAGCCCGCCGAGGTCGAGCGCGACGCCGTTCACGCGTGGCCGTGCCGGCGCGGACGCGGACGCGGGGAGCGTGTGCAGGAGCACGCGTGCCTCCGCGCCCGCGCCGGCCACCCACGCAATCCGATCACCCGACGGCGCGAACACGAGCCCGACGCCGTTCACCTCGGCGAGCACGGGGAATCCGTCGGTGCCGGCGACCACACGCGTGAGGCGCGCCGTGCCGGTGCCCGTTTCGTACGCCGCACGCCGGCCGTCGGCCGACCAGCGCGGCGCACGGGCGTTCTCGGCCACCTGTGTCGTGCGCCAGTTCTCGCCGGTGAGGAGCGCGATGCGCTCCCGGAGTGCATTGGCGTCCGGACCGCGCAGCAGCGTGTCGAGCAGGGCCAGCGCCCGCGGGTAGTCGCCCGCCTCCCACGCGAACTCGGCGCGCGTGATCGGCGCATCGGCCGAGGGCTGGGCCACGAGCGAGGTGGCCGAGGCGGCCAGCGTGAACACACCGAGTGCGGCCAGTGGCCGAAGGGCAGACGCGATCATCAGTCAGCGGAAGAGGTGGTGGTCGCCGCGGCCTCGCGTTCGAGCCAGAGCGTGACGGGGCCGTCGTTGACGAGGTCGACGTCCATCATGGCGCCGAACTCGCCCGTGGCCACGGGGATGCCCCGTTCACGCAGGAGCGCCACGAAACGTTCGTACAGCGGGATGGCCGTCTCGGGGCGCGCCGCGTCGATGAAGCTGGGGCGCCGTCCCTTGCGCGCGTCTCCGTAGAGCGTGAACTGCGACACGACGAGTGCCCCGCCCTGCACGTCGGCGAGCGAGAGGTTGAGCTTGTCGTCGGCATCGGCGAAGAGGCGCAGGCCGACCACCTTGTCGGCCATCCACGCCACCTCGGCCTCGGTGTCGGAGTGCGTGAGGCCGACCAGGAGCAGGAAGCCACGGCCGATGCGGCCGGACACGAACGGGAGGGCGCCGCCGTCAGGGCGGATGCGCACTTCGGCGCGGGAGACGCGTTGGAGGAGGAGTCGCATATCGGGGGGTCAGCGGAACGGCTGGCTATGCATGCGGGGGATCGTCGTCACGCAGCGCGCGCAGCGCTTCGAGCTCGATGAGATGCTCGATGTCCTTCTTGCGTCGCGCCGCGCGCTTGGCGTCGATCAGGGCGTCGAGCGAGATCGTGTGAAATCGCACCGAGCCGATCTGCGCCTCTTCAGACCGCGCGAGCACTTCTTCGTACCCGCCCACTCCGGGCACGCGATCGAGCAGGTCGAAGTCGCCGTGCGTGGTCACGAGCGTGAGCAGCGGCGTGATGGCGAAGGTCCGCACATCGAGGATGAAGGGCAGCCCCGGCTCAACGCCGCGGAGATAGGCCTTCCACTCGGTGAGCAGCCCCACCAGCCGTTGCAGATTGTCGCTGTCTGTGGCGTAGCAGATGTCGAGATCGTTCGTATAGCGCGCCGAGCCGTGAATGGTGGCGGCCACGCCGCCCACCACGACGAACCGTATGCCTCGGGCCACGAGCGCGCGCAGCATCTCCTCGAACATGCGTCAGCCTGCGGCGCGGCTGACCGGACGGCGCACGCGACGGCGGAAATCAGCCATCGCGTCGAGCTGTCGAAGCCGCTCCGTCGGGGTGCGACGCAGATTGGACGCGAGCAGCGAGAGGTCGAGCCCCCAGTCGCGGGCCGCCTCGAGCGGCCCTTTCGCGCCCGACGTCGGGCGGCCGCGCACGCGCGGCGCGACAGTGGTCTGCAACGCCGAGCGACGCGCGGCGAACGTGGAGTGAAGCCGTGCGACATCGAGCTGCATCGACACGGTTCCCACGTCGTCCAGCGCGACGGAGACGGAGTCAGCGTCAGCCGGCGCCCCCGCAGCCTGGAGGAGCCGGCCGGCGATCGCCTCGGCCCGTTCCACCGAGCACCCGGCAGCCTGCTGCAGCAGGCGGACGACGTACAAACGTCGGGCCAGGGCGAGCGAGTATTGGGCGTCGAGCCCGAGCGCCGCGCACGTGTTCAGCACCCATTTCGTGGGTGCGTCGGCCAGATAGGCGACCTCGGCGAGGGTGAGCACATATTCAGTCTACCACGAAGACCATATTACAGCAACCACGCACCGCGGCGGGAAACTCCCCAGGTCCGCTGCCGGCTCGACCGATCGTGCGCACGAGTGAGCCGGCCGTATCGATCAGCAGCAGTTCCCGACCGTGCGCGTGCGCGACGACCACGCGGCCGTCCGGCAGCACCGCGGCCGATCGCAGCCGATACAACTCCGGCTCATCGCGCCCCCACACGCTGTCCAGCCGCCAGCGCGGAGTCGCCTCGGGCACGCGCGCAGGCCGGGGCCCCAGCACGCTCGTATCGGCGTAGGTCACACGGCGCACACCAGCGCTGTCGCGGATCGCGGGGCCGCGCGCTCCAGCCTGATCTCCGGGGGCGCTGCACCCGGCGGCCGCGCACAGCACGCTGCCGGCAATGAGCCAACCCCACCGAGGCATTCGGACCTCCCAGCGTGTGCGCATCATCGTTCCGCGACGATACCACGCACAACGCGGGCGGGCAAATGCATGCCCGCCCGCGTGAGAAACCGGCTGCTCCGCGCAGGCGCGCGGAGGGTGCGTACGAACGCGGTCTACTCCACCGTCACCGACTTCGCGAGGTTGCGCGGCTGGTCCACGTTGCAGCCGCGCTTGACGGCGATGTAGTACGCCAGCAGCTGCAGCGGCACCGACGCCAGCACGGGCGTGAGCAGGTCGATCGTTTCCGGCACGCGGAACTCGTAGTCGATGAGCCCCTCGAGCGCCTCCTCCTCGCGCGTGGTGATCGCGATGATCTTGCCCTTGCGCGCCTTCACCTCCTGGATGTTCGAGACGACCTTCTCGAACACCGTGTCGTGCGGGGCGATGAACACCACCGGCATCATCTCGTCGATGAGCGCGATCGGGCCGTGCTTCATTTCCGCCGCGGGATAGCCCTCGGCGTGGATGTAGCTGATTTCCTTGAGCTTGAGCGCACCCTCGAGGGCGGCGGGGAAGTTGTAGCCGCGCCCCAGGTACAGGAAGTTGCTCGCGCGCTTGAACTCCTCGGCGATCTCCTCGATCTCCGGTGCGCGATCGAGGATCTGCTGGATCTGTCCCGGCAGGTCGGCCAGCGCCTTCGCGATCTCGCGGCCACGCTCCTGGTCCATGCCGTGCAGGCGCGCCAGCTTGAGCGTGAAGAGCGCGAGTGCGACCACCTGGCTGGTGAACGCCTTGGTGCTGGCTACGCCGATCTCGGGGCCGGCGTGCAGGTAGATGCCGCCATCACTCTCCCGCGCGATCGTGCTGCCCACCACGTTCACCAGGCCCATGGTGCGCGCCCCGCGACGCTTGGCTTCGCGCATGGCGGCCAGCGTGTCGGCCGTCTCGCCGGACTGCGAGATGACGAGGCAGAGCGTGTTGGGCCGCACGATCGGATTGCGGTAGCGGAACTCGGAGGCGTACTCCACGGCCACCGGGATCCGGCACAGCTCCTCGATCATGAGCTTGCCGATGAGCGCCGAGTGCCAGCTCGTGCCGCAGGCCGTGATGAGGATGTTGTCCACGGCCATCAGGTCATCCTTGAGGATGTTGATGCCGCCGAGCTTGGAGAAGCCCTCGTCCACGAGCAGGCGACCGCGCATGGTGTCGGTCACCGTCACCGGCTGCTCGAAGATCTCCTTGAGCATGAAGTGCGGATAGCCACCCCGCTCGATCTGCGCGAGATCCCAGTCGATGCGGCTGACCGGCTTGTCCTGCAGTTCGGCATCCAGGTCGAGGATGCGATAGCCGTCGCGCGTGAGCACGGCGAGTTCGTCATCGTCGAGGTACACCACCTCGCGCGTGTGGGAGAGCACGGCGCTCGCATCCGACGCGAGGTAGTACTCGCCCTCACCGAGTCCGATGAGCAGCGGGCTGCCCTTGCGCGCCGCGACGATCTTGTCCGGTTCCGCGCTCGAGATCACCGCCATGCCGTACGTGCCGTCCACCTGGTTCAGCGCCTCGATCACCGCCGCCTCGAGGTTGCCGGCGTACGCGGCCTCGATCAGGTGCGCGAGCACCTCCGTGTCCGTGTCGGACTTGAACACATAACCGCGCGCCTCGAGCGAGCGCTTGAGCACGGTCGCGTTCTCGATGATGCCGTTGTGCACCACGGCGATCGTGCCGTTGTGACTGGCGTGCGGGTGCGCGTTGATGGTGGTCGGCGGGCCGTGCGTGGCCCAGCGCGTGTGCGCGATGCCCAGCGTGCCGTGCGGCGGATCCTCGGCGATGGCCTGCTCGAGCTTGCTGATCTTGCCGGCCGCCTTGCGCGTCTCCACCCCCTTGCCGTTCATCACGGCCACGCCCGCGGAATCATAGCCGCGGTACTCGAGGCGCTTGAGGCCGTCGATCAGGAGCGGGGTGGCCACACGGGGGCCGACATATCCGACGATACCGCACATAGGCAGGAAGTCTCAGGTAAGGATGACGCAGAAATCGATCAGGCGGCGCCAGCGAGCGCGGCGAGTGGCTCGCGCGCATCGGCGATGAGCTGGCGCGCCGCCTCCTCGGTGGGCGCTTCGGCGATCACGCGCACGATCGGCTCGGTGCCGGACGGGCGCAGGTGCACCCAGCGGTCGGGCCAGTCGAGTCGGAGGCCGTCCTGCGTGTCGGCCACGGCCTCGGCGAACCGTTCGCGCAGCGCCGCATACACGGCATCGAGCGCCACGTCGGGGCGATCGAGCTTGTCCTTCACGATCACGTAGCGCGGATGCGCCGTGACGAAGTCCGACACGGACTTGCCGGTGGTGGCGAGCAGGTGCAGTACGAGCGCGACGGCCACCGGCGCGTCACGCCCCAGGTGCAGCTCGGGCAGGATCACGCCGCCATTGCCCTCGCCACCGATCGTGGCACCGGCGTCGCGCATGGCCAGGGCCACATTCACCTCGCCGACCGGCGCGAAGTGGAAGTCCGCGCCATGATCGCGCGCCGCGTCCTGCACGACCTTGCTGGTGCTCAGGTTGGTGACCACGCTGCCCGGTCGGGCCGGCAGCACGGCGCGCACGGCCATGGCCAGCGTGTAGTCCTCGCCGATCGGCCGCCCCGTCTCGTCCACCAGCGCCAGCCGGTCCACGTCCGGGTCGGTGGCGAAGCCCACGACCGCGCCGCTCGCCCGCACGAGGTCACTCAGCGCACCGAGGTTCTCGGCCACCGGCTCGGGCGGACGCGGGAAGCGGCCATCGGCCGTCATGCCGATGGACGACACGGTGCAGCCCAGCGCGTCGAGCAGCGCGGGCATGATGCGACTGCCCGCGCCGTGGCAGCAGTCGAGCGCCACGGGGAACGCCTTCGCGCGGATGGCGGCCACGTCGAGGAAGGGCAGCGCGAGCACGGCGTCGACGTGGCGACGGATCGCGTCCTCGTCGGCCACGATGGTGCCGAGCCGGTCCCAGGTCGCGCGCGGAATGGCGCCGTCGAGCAGCGCGCGCATCTCCGCGCCTTCGGCGGCGGAGAGGAACAGCCCGCTCGAGCCGATGAACTTGAGCGCGTTCCACTCGATGGGATTGTGACTCGCCGTGATGGCGAGGCCGCCGGCGGCGTGATGGTGCTCGACCTCGAGCTGCACGGTGGGCGTGGGCACCATGCCGATGTCGATCACGGTGCAACCGACCGACTCGAGCGCGGCATGCACGACGCGCGTGAACATGGCACCGGAGACTCGGCTGTCGCGGCCCACCACGACCGGACGCCCGGGGTGGCGGGCCGTCGCCCACGCGCCGAACGCGGCCGCGAAGGTGGCCATCACCTCGGGCGTGAGCGCGTCACCGACGCGGCCCCGAACTCCAGAGACACTCACCATCAACCCATCGAACCGCATGTCACCTCGCACGAGTATGCCGAACAGACGCAACCTCTTCAAGATACACGCGTTGCGCCTCGGTCGGGCCAGCCGGGCCGCGTTCGATCCGACCCGTGCTGTGAAGACGCGTGACGATCGATGGCGTTACACGACCGGACTCATCCGTGTCGTGGCGCGTCCTTCTGGGGCGCGTGCGCGTGGGGCGCCGGCCCCTCGGCGTGTGCTCGCGTTCCGTCGCTCAGGCGACGAGGCTCGGGCGCGCGACGGGGCGGCGCACGCGCGAATCCGGCAGCGGAAAGGCCCGCGCGTCCATCGCGCGCGCGAAGGCGGCCACGCACTCGGCGTCGAACTGCGTGCCGATGCAGCGGCGCAACTCGGCCATCGCGTCGTCCACGGCCATGCCCGCGCGATACGGGCGCCCGCTCGTCATCGCGTCGAAGGAGTCGGCCACCGCCGCGATGCGGGCCTCGAGCGGGATCGCGTCGCCGGCCAGGCCATCGGGCGCGCCGCGTCCGTCCACCCGCTCATGGTGCGAGCGCACCACGGCGAGCGCGTGCGGCGCATCGCGCAACAGCGGCGACAGCAGGCGCCAGCCGATGACCGGATGCTCCATGATGTGCCGGTACTCCTCGGGCGTGAGCGCGCCTTCCTTGTTCAGCACGCCCTCGCGCACGCCGATCTTGCCGATGTCGTGCAGACGGCTGCCGAGCTCGAGCTGCGCGATCCGGTCGGCATCGAGGCCGAGCTCGCGGGCGATGGCGAGCGAGTACTGCCCCACCCGTACCGAGTGCCCCCACGTGTAGGGGTCCTTCACTTCGAGCGCGTCGGCCAGCGACTGCAGCGAGGCGAGGAAGAGGTCCTCGTAGGCCCGCGCCTGCTGCTGCACCCGCGCCTCGAGGTGCTCGCGGTAGGCGGTGTTCTCGAGCAGGAGCTGTCGCTTCTCGAGGGCCTGTCCCACTCGGCCGCGGATCTCGTCCACGCGGAACGGCTTGGTGACGTAGTCCATCGCCCCGTTGGCGAGGCATTGCACCGCGAGATCCACGTCGGAGACCCCCGTCACCATCACCACCGCCGTCTCGGGCCAGCGCTCGCGCACGATCTTGAGCAGCGTGACGCCATCCATCTCCGGCATGTGGTAGTCGGTGAGCACGAGCGCGGCCGGCAGTGCCTCGAGCAGTGCCACCGCCTCCGCGCCGGAGGCCGCATCCCGACAGCGAAACCCCTGCTGCTCGAGAATCCGACGGAGCACGGCACGCAGCGGCGCTTCGTCATCGACGATCAGGCAGCACGGAGCGGTTTCGCGATCGGGGAGGGACATGGCGGCCTACGGCAGATGCGGGAGTGGGAGCGGGGCGACGCGACGGTCAGGCAGCGGGCGGTGCATCGAACGGCGGCGGCTCGTGCGAGGCCCGTGCCCGCGGGCTAGCTTGCGCTGACCCCCGGCGTTCCCCACGCACCACTTCGAACCGACGATGACGCGCATCTTCCCTGACGATCTCGAGGCCGGCCTGTCGACGCGGGCCATTCACGCGGGCCAGCGGCCGGAGCCGCAGGCCGGCGCGATCATGACGCCGCTCTACCTCACGTCCACCTATGTGCAGGACGGGATGGGACAGCACAAGGGGTACGAGTACGCCCGCGGCAAGAACCCGACCCGCGAGGCCCTGGAGCGCAATGTCGCCTCCCTCGAGGGCGGACAGCACGGCTTCGCCTTTGCCAGCGGCATGGGGTGCCTCGACTCGATCATGAAGCTCTTCCGCGCCGGCGACCACATCGTGGTGGGCGAGAACGTGTACGGCGGCACGTTCCGGCTCTTCGACCGCATCCTGAAGCATATGGGGCTGTCCTTCAGCTATGTGGACACGCAGGACGCGCAGCGCGTGGAGGACGCCATGACGCCGGCCACGCGGGCCCTGCTCGTGGAGACGCCCACCAACCCGCTCATGCGCCTCGCCGACCTGGCGGCCATGGCCGACATCGCGAAGCGGCACGACGCCCTGCTCGTGGTGGACAACACCTTCGCCACGCCGGTCTTCCAGCGGCCGCTCGAATTCGGGGCCCACATCGTGTGGCATTCCACCACCAAGTACCTCAATGGTCATAGTGATATGATCGGCGGCGTCGCGGTGGTTCTTGAGGACGACCTCGCCGCGCGGCTCCAGTTCATCCAGAACGCTGCCGGCGCCGTGCCCGGCCCCTTCGACTGCTGGCTCGCGCTGCGCGGCACCAAGACGCTGCCGCTTCGCATGCGCCAGCATGACGCCAATGGGCGCCAGATCGCCGCCTGGCTGGCCAACCGGCTGGGCGAGGAGGCCGTCATCTACCCCGGGCTCGCCTCGCATCCGCAGCACGAGCTGGCCGCACGGCAGATGAGCGGCTTCGGCGGCATGATCACCATCGAGACGGGCAGCGTGGAGCGGGCCCGCCGGGTGCTCGAGGGCGTGCGGGTCTTCGCCCTCGCGGAGTCGCTCGGCGGCGTGGAGAGCCTCATCAGCCATCCGTTCAGCATGACCCACGGCTCGGTCCCCGCCGAGGTCAAGGTCGCCATGGGACTCACGGACGGCATGGTGCGCCTGTCGTGCGGCGTGGAGGACGTCGAGGACCTGATCGCGGACCTCGACCAGGCCCTGGGCTGAGCCGCCACCGAACATCGCAACTTCCGAGGGGCTGGCAGCGTAGGGATCGGGAACCCTGATCCCCCCTGCCATGTCCCCTCAGAAGCTCTCGCAGATCTCCTCCGTCAGCTGGGAGCACCCGGCCGACCGCGCTGCGCTCAACGCGTTGCGCGCCCTCCCGGGCTTCGACCTCGCCGTACGCAAGATCGCCGGCTTCTTCGGCGAGCGCGGCATCCGGAATCTCTTCCTCGGCGACGCGGTGCTGGTGGGCCCGACCCAGCGCCCCAACCTGTACGCGCTGTACCAGGAAGTGCTCGAGACGCTCGACTGGCCGCCGGCCGGCGGCGACCCGCCGCAGCTCTATGTGGCGCAGACGCCGCTCGCCAACGCGGGCGCGGTGGGCTTCGACAAGCCGTTCATCGTGATCAACTCGGGCGCGCTCGAGATCCTCTCGCGAGAGGAGCAGCGGTTCATCCTCGCGCACGAGCTCGGGCACATCATGAGCGGACACACCACGTACCGCACCATCGCGGTCATCGTCATGACCTTCGGCTTCCAGGTCCTGCCGATCGTCGCGACCGTGGCACTGCTCCCGTTCCAGCTCGCCCTGCTGGAGTGGTACCGCAAGTCGGAGCTGTCGGCCGACCGTGCCGGCCTGCTCGGCTCGCAGAACCCGCGCGAATCCATGCACGCCTTCCTGTCCCTCGCGGGCGGCAAGGTCGTCAACGACACCGTCGACCTCGACGCCTACCTGGAGCAGGCGAGGGAGTACGAAGTGGGCGGCTCGTCGTGGGACGCCGTCCTCAAGGCGCTCAACACCGCGCTGCGCGTGCACCCGTTCCACACGGTGCGCGTGGGCGAGCTCAACCGGTGGGTGGAATCGGGCGGCTTCAGCCGCATCCTCGGTGGCGACTACGTGCGGCGCGGCGATGAGGCGCAGCGACCGCTCGGCGACGATGTGCGCGAGGCCACCAACTACTACGCGGCCGAAGCGCGAGCGGCCGTGGACAAGGTGGGCGACGTCTTCACCAAGGCCGCCGACGCGTTCGCCGATGCCTTCCGCTCGGCGACCGGCGCGGCCTCGTCGCCCCGTGGCGATGGCGGAGCGAGCGGGCCCGCGACGGGTGGCCCGACCGAAGGCGGCCCGACCGGTGCTCCGCCCGCGGAACCGGGACCGAGCGGCCCGACGAACGGTTAGCTTTCGCGCGGCCGCCACGGCGGCGGCCTCGCACCCCGTGTCGTCATGAAGATTCTCCTCGTCGGCAGCGGCGGGCGCGAACATGCGCTCGCCGATGCCCTGGTCCGCGAAAACACCACCATCGAACTGCTCGCGGCCCCCGGCAACCCGGGGATCGCGCAGCGCGCGCGCACCGTCCCCGTGAAGGTCGGCGAGCTGGACCGGCTCGTGGCACTCGCGGAGGAGGAGCAGGTCGACCTCGTCGTGGTCGGCCCGGAGGCACCGCTCGCGGACGGCCTCGTGGACCGGCTGCGGCTGCGCGGCATCGCCGCATTCGGCCCCACGCGCGAGGCGGCGGAGATCGAGACCTCGAAGCACGTGGCGAAGTCGCTCATGACGCGCGCCGGCGTGCCCACCGCGCGCGCCGAGACGCATCGCACGGCCGAGGAGGCGCACACGGCGGTGCGTGAGCGCTTCGGCGCCCCGGTGGTGATCAAGGCCTCCGGGCTGGCCGCCGGCAAGGGCGTGATCGTGTGCGCCACCGAGCGTGAGGCGCACGCCGCTATCGACCGCATCATGGACGACCGGGCCTTCGGCGACGCGGGCAACGAGGTGCTCGTGGAGGCGTTCATGCAGGGCGAGGAGCTCTCGCTGTTCGCGCTCACCGACGGCACGGATGTGCTCACCATGCTCCCCGCGCAGGACCACAAGCGCCTGCTCGACGGCGACGACGGCCCGAACACCGGCGGCATGGGGGCGTACACGCCGGTGTCCATCGGCACCCCGTCGCTCATCGACGACGTCACCGAGCGCATCCTGCTCCCCACGCTGCACGCGCTGCGCAAGCGCGGCTCGCCGTTCACCGGCCTGCTCTACGCCGGCCTGATGCTCACGGAGGAGGGGCCGCAGGTCGTCGAGTTCAACTGCCGCTTCGGCGACCCAGAAACGCAGGCCCTCCTCCCGCTGCTCGAGAGCAGCCTGCTCGACCCCATGCTCGCGATCGCGCGCGGTGCGCGCATCGGCAACATGTCACCGCTCGCCTGGCGCGCCGGGGCATCGGTCACCACGGTCGTGGCGGCGGCCAACTATCCCGAAACGCCGCGCACCGGCGACGAAATCACGCTACCCGACGATGACGCCACCCGCCGCGTGTACCACGCGGGCACGGCGCGCGATGCGAGCGGGCGACTCGTCACGAGCGGCGGGCGGGTGGTGGCCGTGACCGGCCTGGGCGCCACGCTGCGCGACGCGCAGCGCGTGAGCCGAGCGGGAGCGGAGGCGGTGGGCTTCGAGGGCGCGCACTTCCGCACCGACATCGGCTGGCGGGAAGCGGCACGACACGGCGCCTGAGGCGGCGCGCCTCGGCATGCCGGAGCTGCCGGAAACGGAGACGATCGCACGCGACCTCGAGGCCCTGATCGGAGGCGCGCAGATCGTCGGCGCGCGCGTGATGCGCCCGGACGTGCTGCGCGAGATCGAGCCTGAGCGTCTCGGCGCGTCGATTGCTGGTACGCGCGTGCGGTGCGTGTGGCGGCGCGCCAAGCTGATCGTGCTCGACCTCGCGCGCGACGAAGAGCGCGTGAGCACGCACCTGGTCGTGCAGCCGCGCTTCACCGGCGCGCTGCTCGTGGACGACGGCACGCTCGACGCCGAGCTGCGTGAGTACCTGTGTGTCACGCTCCGGCTCGCCGACGGACGCGCCCTGCACTACCGCGACGTGCGGCGGCTGGGCACGGTGGCGCTCATGACACCGGCGCGCTTTGCCGAGTATGCCGGAGCGCTCGGACTCGAGCCGCTCGACGCCACCAGCACGCCGGAGGCACTGCGCGCCGTGTTCGGCAGCAGCGTGCGTCCGATCAAGGCCGCGCTCATGGACCAGGCGCTGCTCGCCGGCGTGGGCAACATCTACGCGACCGAAGCCTGCTGGGTCGCAGGCATCGACCCGTCGCGCGCGGCGAACTCGCTCACGCCGCACGAGTGGACCGTGCTGCACACCGCGCTCGTGCGCCTGCTGCGCGACAGCATCGCGGCGCGTGGCACCAGCTTTCGCGACTACCGCGATGCGACGGGCGCGCGAGGTGGCTTCGTGTCGCAGCTGCGCGCGTACGGCCGCGCAGGACTGCCCTGTGCCCGCTGTGGACGACGGCTCGTGGGTACCGACGCCATCGACGGGCGGATGACGGTGTTCTGCCCCTGGTGCCAGCGATAGCGGCCGCACGTCGCCGCCGTATGCTGCGCGTTCAGAGTGGCCCGTCGCGAAACGTCCACTGCGGTGTGTAGCCGAGCCGCTCGCGTGCGGGACCGATGTCGAGCACGCTGGGCCGTGCCAGCTGGCGCACCACGTACCGGGTGAGCGGCGGATCGTCGTTCCGTCGGAGCAGCGTCCACAGGGCCTCGCTGCCGAGCGCGACCGCGTGTGCGATGGGCTCGGGCACGAAGCGCAGCTGCACCGGTACCTCGTAGCGCTCGAACAGGGTGCGCAGCAGATCGTCCACGCGCGGCGCGTCGGCGTCGGCCACGTCGAGCACGAGCGGTGACCGCGCGTCCGGCGCGCCGCGCAGCAGCTCGAGGGCGCGCACGATCGCCTGCACGAGGTTGTCGATGTGCGTGACGGAGATCGGCGAACGCCCATCGCCGGGCACGAAGAGCCGGCCGCCTCGCACCCGCGATCGCACGCGCGGCCAGAGTGTGGTGTCGCCGGGACCGTAGATCACGTGCGGCCGCAGCACGACGGCCGGGTGCCCACTGTCGGTGACGATCGCCTCACCGCGCTGCTTGCTCGCCGCGTATGGCGGCAGGTCGCGACCGTCGTACACACTGGCCGTGCTCACGTGCACGATCGGCACGCCCGCCTGCAGACTGGCGAGCAGATGGCGCGTGCCGCGCTCGTTCACGGCAGCGAACTGCTCGGCCGCCCCCCACTGCCCCACGTGCGCCGCGCAGTGCACGACGGCATCCACGTGGCGCAGGTCGATCGCCCCGTGCGCGAGGTCCCAGGACGCATAACGCGGCGGCCCGCTGTTCAGCGCCGCAGCTGGTCGACGCCCGAAGGACCAGACCTCGTGTCCGAGTACCTCGAGCGCTCGTGCGGTGCGCCCACCCACGAAGCCGCTCGCACCGGTCACGGCCACGCGCATCGTCACCGGCCCGGCTCGGCGTCCAGTTGCGCGATCGGCTGCGCGATGCGATTCTCGCGCGTCGGCTCCCCCGGCGCCCGCAGCCCCAACGCGCGCCGCAGCGCCGCCTTGTCCACCTTGTGGGAGCGCCCCGACTCCGGCAGCGCATGCAGTCGGATCTCGTCGGGCAACGCCGAACGGTCGAGTCGATTGGCGCCGGTGCGCACTGCACGCGCCACCTGCTCACGCAGCGCGTACCCATCGGCACCGGGCTCGGGTTCGATCACGAGGACCACGCGTTCGTCGGCCCGCGACTCGTCGAAGTCGCCCACCAGCGCGGCACGGCGCACGCCCGGAATGCGCTCCACCAGCGGCTCGTACAGCTCCGGATAGATGTTGTGGTCGCCCCGGATGATCATGTCCTTGAGCCGCCCGAGCAGCACGATGCGATCGCCGTCGAGTCGTGCGAGGTCGCCGGTGGCGTGCTCCGACAGCTCCGGCCGACCGGCGTATCCGCGACAGAGCGATGCGCCCGACACCAGCAGCTGGCCACGCGCATCGACGCGGACGGTGACGCCACGCACCGGCCGGCCCACCAGGTCTCCATGGCCGTCGTAGGCGAGCTTCTCGCGCAGCGACACGCGCGCGATCGGCAGCAGTTCCGTGGCCCCGTACACGCACCATGCGTCGCACGCGGTCGGCAGCAGCGGTGCCAGTCGCGCGAGAAACGGCGCGCGTACCGGCGCGGCACCGATCATGAGCGAGCGCAGATTCGGCGGCATGGCGCGTCCCCCCGCCTCGCAGGCCTCCACCAGCAGCCGACAGTCGCGCGTGGTGAAGAACGCGTGCGTGACACCGTGCGCGTCGAGCGCCGCCAGCGCGTCGACCGCACGAAAGGCGAGCGGGCGCGGCACGAGGGCGAGCGCGCCCGTGCACAGCGCCGGCAGGAGCAGGTGCAGGTCCTTCGCGTACACCACATCGGCCAGCGCCGGTGCGAGTTCGCGCTCCACCGTCTCGAGAATGGACCCGAGCGAGCCGCGCGTGTGCACGACGGCCTTCGGGTCGTCCGTGGTGCCGGAGGTGCAGACGATGAACGCCTCATCACGCGGCGAGGCCGTGCCCTGCGCCTCGCACGAGAGCGTGCCGGACGCGCGACGCGCGAGCAGTGACGCGAGCGTGATCGTGGCCGGCAGCCCGGGCAGCCAGGGGCCCACGCGCACGACACGTGCACCCGCCACGCCGCCGAGCGGTGCGAAGCGAACGCCGCGCGACCGCAGCAGGCGCGCCACCACGCCGTCGGTGCGCACCAGCAGCATCGACTCGGCGAACACCCACGCGGGTTCGAGCTGCCGCATGCGCGTGGCGAACAGCACATCGGAGGTGCCGGGGTCCTGCGGCACCAGCACACCACCCAGCTCGTGCACCGCCAGCACGAGGCACACCGCATCGATGCCGGGGCGCACGGAGAAGACCACGCGGTCGCCTCGCCGGAAGCCGAAGGCGTGCAGTCCGCGCATCAGCGCGCGCACCCGCTGCACGAGGGCGACACGTGTGATCTGTCGACCGCTTCGCGCCCCGCTCACCTCCCGGAGCGCCATCCCCCCCGGCACCTCGTCCGCCCGCGCGGTGATGCGTTCAAGGAGCATCGGTGGCCACCACCCGCAGTTCACGCCACGCCGGCAGCAGCACGCCGCGTGACGCGCGGCGCCGCGTGATCCGAAGCGCCGGGAACGTGCCCGCGATGTGGGCGACGGCCGCATGCAGCGCGCGCTGTGCGAGCGTGAAGCCCAGGCAGAAGTGCGGACCGGCACCGTACCACAGATAGCGCGCCCGTGGATCGTGCACGCGCGTCACATCGTAGCGATGCGGATCGGGAAAGAGCTGCGGGTCGCGCGCGAGATTGGCGGTGAGCACGAACACCCGCTCGCCAGCCCGCACCGCCGTTCCTGCGAGCCTCGTGTCCGCGGCGGCGATGCGCAGCGTGAGCGGCACCGGGCACGTGTAGCGCAGTCCCTCGTCGACCGCCGCGCCCACAAGCGAGGCGTCGCGATGCACGAGCGCGAGCTGCCGCGAATCCACCAGCAGCGCGACCACGCGCGGCAGCGTCACGCCGAGCGTGAGCGCCCCCGCGATGAAGAAGATGGAGAGAATGCCGCGCGTCTCTTCGGCGGTGCACCCCATCGTGCGCAGCCGTGCAACCAGCGAGCCGGGTGGCAGCGTGTCGCTCGCGAAGGCGCGCTCGGCATAGGCGAGCAGGCGGTCGAGGTCGGCCTGCACGGCGCCGAGCCGACGCTCCGGGAGGCGCGAGAGCTGCAGGGCAGATGCGATGCGTTCTCCGAGCGCGTGCACCGCGAGCGCGTCGGTGTCGTCAGCCCCGTCGCGCGCACCGGGCACAGGCGGCCAGGGCTCCACCCCCATGAGCGTGAGCGTCAGTCGCCCGGAGAGCGTGCGCGCGGTGCGCGCGAGGTCCACCGTGCGCCCCTGAGCGAGCGCCGCGAAGGCCCGGTCGAGTGGACTGCGCGACGCGTCGAGCCACGCGTCGGCCTGTTCGGCAGAGGCCAGCGGACCCAGTCGCCGACGGAGCGCGCGGTGCGGATCCCCGTCCATGTTGGCGAGCGCGGACGGGCCAAACGCCTGCGTCATGACCTCGGCGATGCCGCCCCGCCCCTGCTTGCGAAAGAGATCGTCTCGGCAGAGCACGTCGTGCGCGAGCAGCGCGTCGTTCACCACCACGCCCAGTCCTGGCACGCGGAGCACCGCGCCGCTTCGGCCGACGAGGCGCACCGCCGGCCACAGCAGCGGGTGCGCGGCCAGGTTGAGACGCGCCTCCTGCCACGCCGCGCGACGCGTGTCCGCACCCTGCGGGAGCGCGGGCGCGCGGCGCCCTGCGTCGGGGCGCGCCGGCAGTTCGAGCGGCGCCGTCATCGCACGTCCACGACGGCGGGGCGGTATCCGTGATTGCGGTACCAGCGCAGCACATTCACGAAGCCGTACGCCCGCACGCGCCGCACCGAGTTGTACACCACGATGTCACGGCGCACCTCGGCGCGATCGGTGAGCGTGCGCACGCGCTCCGACAGCTCGCGGTCCTCGTGCGCCGTCTCGATCGCCGTGCGCGGAAACCCGCCCGCCGCCACGTACAACGTGGCCGCAATCGCGAGGTTGTTGCCGGCGGCCATGAAGTATGGATACCGGAACTGCGGGCCGCGTCGCACAAACCGTCCGTAGCGCTCGGCCAGCGCGATCATGACCGGCAGCACGAGACGTTCGCGCAGTGACAGCCCCTCGTCTTCACGCGGCACGATGCGGCCGGCCACGAACTCAAGACCGTCCGCCACGAGCGCGTCCTTGAGCCGGGCCACCCACTCCCGGTGTGGCAGGCAGTCGGCATCGGTGCGGGCGATCCACAGGGCGCCCCGCGCGATGGCCGCGCGAAACCCCGTGTCGGAGGCGGCCCCGGTACCCTTTTTCAGCTCGCGCACGAGCTCCACCGGAAAGGGGGCACGCGCGGCGAACTCGCGGACGACATGCGCTGACTCGTCAGTGCTGGCGTTGTCCACCACGACGAGCGTGAACGCCGTGTCGGTCTGCTCGGCGAGCGCGCGCAGCGTGGCCGGCAGGCCGCGCGCCTCGTTGTAGCACGGCACCACGACGAAGAAGGTGCGCGCATCGGCGCGGCGCACTTCGGCGCTGCGCGCAGCGATCGGCGCCGGCATGGTCACGTCTCGATCACGAGCACACCCACGCTGATGCCGCTGGCCATGCCGAGCCAGAGCACCCGTTCGCCCGCGCGTACCGTGCCGTCGGACACGGCGAGCGCGTGCGCCACCGGCAGCGTGGCCGAGGCCATGTTGCCGAGGTGCGTGACGGTGCCGCGCACCTTGTCGGCCGGAATGCCGGTGGCGGCGAGCAGTTCGGCATGGTACGCGAGCCCGACCTGATGCACGAAGATGTGGTCGAAGTCGTCGAAGCCATACCCGCCCGCGCGCAGCATGTCGTGCAGGATGCCGGGGCCGTTGGCCACGAACGCGTCCTTGAGCGCCGGCCCGTCACCGTGCAGGTACGCGTATTCGTCGCCGCGCGGGTGCATGGAGCCGCCATACGGAATGGTGGCCAGCGGCCAGTGCGCACTGCGCGCGGCGAACTGGCGGAAGACGATGCCACGCGTACCGTCGGCGGGCGTGAGCACCACGGCCGCCGCGGCGTCGCCCATGGTCCAGCTCGGGAAGAAGCGACGGAACTCGTCGGCGTCCTTCACGTGCCAGCGCACGGCGCGTGAGCAGATCTCCCCCGTGACCACGAGCGCGTGGCGCGCGGCCCCGGACTGAATGAGCGACTCGGCCACCTGCAGCCCGTTGAGGAACGAGTTGCAGGCATTCTTCACGTCGAGCACCTGGCAGTTGGTGCCGAGCTTGTGCTGCACGATGTGCGACGTGGCCGGCTCGATCAGGTCCTGGCTGGCCGCGGCGAAGATGAGCAGGTCCACGTCGTGCACGGTGAGGCCGGCCTCCTCGAGCGCGCGCCGAGCCGCTCGCACGGCCAGGTCGGAGCACTGCTCATGCTCGGCCGCCACGCGGCGCTCGCGAATGCCGGTGCGCGCCTCGATGATGCCCGGGCGCACACGGATGTCCGGGCTTTCGGCGGCGATGCGCTGCTCGACGTCCCGTGACGTACGCACGCCATTCGGCAGGTAGGCCGCGACGGACGCAATCTGGACGTGGGCGTGCGGCAGGATCATGGAGCGAGCGGGGTCGATGACGGGGAAGACGATGGCGGCTGAGGTCGGATACGCCCGACACGCGCCGCACCGCGAATGATCTACCCCGACCCGTACGATGCGGCCATCGTCCGGGTGACGTAGAAGCTGACGTAGCGATCGCCCCGATTCGAGGGGCGGCCGGCGCGCTCTTGCCCGCCGAGGGCGCGCGCCGTACTTTCGGCCTATGTTCGGCTCCCTGACTCGAAGCGTCTCCGGCACGACGCCCGCGCTCGCGCAGCTCTCGTTCCTCGATGCCCCGCCGCGCATCGACGCGTCGCCGCTGCGCGATGTCGTTCGCCGATCCGCCCGCAACGTCCCGGGCGTGTACCGCATGCTGGGCGCGCGCGGTGACGTGCTGTACGTGGGCAAGTCGCGCCAGCTGCGCACGCGACTGCTGTCGTACTTCCGGCTGCCGTGGCCGGAGCATCGCCATGCGCGCATGCTGCGGGAGACGGCACACATCGAGTGGGAGGAATCACCCAGCGAGTTCGCCGCCCTGCTCCGCGAGACGCGCCTCATTCGTGCGCACCTGCCCGCGTACAACCGGCGAGGAGCGCGGCCGCTCGACAAGTGGTGGGTGATCGTGGTGCCCCGCGACAGCGCGCCTCGGCTCCGGGTGCAGCGCGCGAGCGCGGTCGGTGACCGTCGCGCGTCCGTGGCCGAGTCGGTGATCGGACCCTTCGCGCATCGCGCGCCGCTGCTCTCGGCAGTCCGGGTGCTCAACGATGCGCTCGGGCTGCGCGACTGCTCCGACCGCGTGCCCATGGTGCTGCGCGATGCGGGCGACTTCTTCGCCGACGACCCGCGCTACGCGCGCACCCCCGCCTGCCACCGGTACGAGACGCGGCGCTGCCTGGGCCCCTGCATCGCCGCGTGCACGCACGCGGAGTACCGCGCGCAGGTACAGCGCGCCCGCTCGTACCTCGACGGGGAGTCCGACGCGCCGCGTGCCGAGCTGGCGAAGGAGATGGCGATGGCCAGCGCGCAGCTGCTCTACGAGCGGGCCGGCTGGCTGCGTGACCGGCTCACGGCGCTCGAGACGCTCGAGGCGCAGCTGCTGCGCGTGCGTGAGGCGCTGCTGCGGCCGTCATTCGCCTATCGGCTGCCGAGCCTGTACGGCGCCGACCGCGTGTACCTCGTGCGCGACGGACGCGTGGTGAGCGAATCGTGCGTTGACGACCCCGACGGCATGGACCAGCTGCTCGCCCGCGAAGCAGCCCCCGCGTCCAGCGCCAGGGCCCTCACGGTCGAGGCGCTGGAGGAACTCACCCTGCTCGAGCACTGGTTCCGCACGCGCGCCGAGGAGCAGTCGCGCACGGCACCGACGGTGCGGGAGCTGCTCGGGCGCGCCGCGAATCCCGCCGTCTCGAGCGGCGCAGTCTGCAGCGGCGCAGTCTAGAGCGGCACGATCTCCACGTGCGCGTGTCCGCGGGAGATGTGCAGCTGCGCCACGCTCGGGCTGAGGTCGAACCGAGCGGGCCCTGCGGCGCCCGGGTTCACCACGAGCGTGTCGCCGATGCGCGTGATCATCGGCTTGTGCGTGTGGCCGTACACGATCACCTCCGCGTGCGGATAGGCGGCCACGAGCGACTCGGGCGTGGGCGATCCGAGCTCGTGCCCGTGCGTGACCACCACCTTGATGCCCGCGATCACGACATCGAGCCGCTCGACGAGGTCCGGGCGGCCCGGTGCATCGGTGTTGCCGTACACGGCGCGCACGGGCGCGATCGCGCGCAACTCGGTGAGCACGTCACCGCCGTCGGCCGTGTGCCCGACGTCCCCCGCGTGCAGGATCTCCGCCACGCCGGCCAGTGCCGTGAACACGGAGGGACGCACGAGGCCGTGCGTGTCGGAGATGAGGCCGATGGCGATCGATTCGCCGCCGCGGCCGTCGAGAGGGACAGGCGTCATGGTTCGTCTCCACCCCAGCGCTTGCCGATGCGATGGTCCACGTCGAGCTGGTCCAGGATGCGGGCCACGACGAAGTCCACGAGCTCGGCAATCGACTGCGGTTGATGATAGAAGCCGGGCGCGGCCGGCAGCACGATCGCGCCGGCCCGCGTGACCGCGGCCATGTTCTCGAGGTGCACGAGCGACAGCGGCGTCTCCCGTGGCACGAGCAGGAGCTTGCGGCGCTCCTTGAGGGCGACATCGGCGGCGCGCTCCACGAGCGATCGCGAGGTGCCGTGCGCGATCGCACTGACCGTGCCCATGCTGCAGGGGCACACCACCATCCCGGCACTGCGCGCCGAGCCCGAGGCCGGCAGCGCGCCACGATCGCCGTCATCGAAGACGCGTACGTGCGCATCGAAGCGCTCCGGCCCCACCCACACGCGCAGCGCCTCGAGGTTCTCGATCCCCGACTCGGTCTGCAGCAGGCGCCAGCCGTGCGAACTCACGATCAGCCAGGTGGGCACGCCCTCCTGCGCGAGCACTTCGAGCAGGCGCACCGCGTACGGGGCACCGCTCGCGCCCGTGATCGCGAGCACCACCGGCAGCCGCGCCGTCATGCCGCGACCACCGCCGCACCGCGGCCGAGCACCGTGGCGCCCAGCACGCAGCCGAAGAACACCATGGAAATGATGCCGTTCATGGTGAAGAAGGCGGCATCGAGCTTGCTGAGGTCGTCGGCCTGCACGAGGCGGTGCTCCCACACGAGCAGCGCCGCGGCCAGCGCCACACCAACCCACAGCAGCGCACCGGCCACGGCCGTGTCGGGACGGGCCGCCAGGCCGAGCGGATCGGACCACACCACCGCCGCGAGGCACAGCACGGTGAGCACGTGCAGCGCACGTGCCACCAGGATGGCACGCGGCACACCGATCGCCGACGGGAGCGAATGCAGCCCGTTGCGCCGGTCGAACTCCGCATCCTGCAGCGCATACAGAATGTCGAAGCCGCCCGTCCAGCTCATCACCGCGAGGGACAGCGCGCACAGCACCCACCACGGCGAACTCCACGCACCGGTGACGGCCAGATAGCCGCCGACGGGCGCGATCCCGAGCCCGAGCCCGAGCCAGAGGTGCGACCAGCGCGTGAAGCGCTTGGTGTAGCTGTAGCCGAGCACCCAGAGCAGGGCCACCGGCGACAGCGCGAAGCACAGCGGATTGAGCCGCCACGCCGCGAACACGAACAGCGCGCTCATGACCGTGACCGCCGCGGTGGCCTGCGCCACCGTAAGCGCGCCACGCGGGATTTCGCGCATGGCCGTGCGCGGATTCTTCGCGTCCACGTCGCGGTCCACGATGCGATTGAAGCCCATGCCGGCGAAGCGCGCAGCGGTGAAGGCCACCAGCACCCATCCCACCTCGGCGAGCGTGGGCATGCGCACCGCACTCGCGAAACACACGCCCACGAGCGCGAACGGCAGTGCGAACACGGTGTGCGGCAGCTTCACGAAGTTGGCGAGCCGCACGAGCAGCGACGTACCGTCAAAGGTCTGTCCGTCGCGCGCGCCCGGCGGCAGCGGCATGCCGGTGTGACCGTTCACCGCGCCCCCATCACCGGGGGCGGCGTCGGCAGCCCGAGCTTGCCCCACATCGCGTCCACGCTGGCCTTCGTGGTGGCGTCCATCGCGATCATCTTCGGCCAGGCGCGGTGCGCGCCCTCCTCGGGCCACTTGCGCGTGGCATCAATGCCCATCTTCGACCCGTACGTGAAGGCGCGGCTCGCGTGATCGAGCACGTCCACCGGTCCCATGGTGAAGCGCACATCGCGCTCGGGATCCATGTTGTTGAGCGCGGCCCACCACGCTTCAAGCGGGTTGCGCACGTTCACGTCACTGTCGAGCACCACGAGCACCTTGGCGAGGGACATGAGCCCCTGCCCCCAGAGCGCGTGCATGACCTTGTCGGCGTGGCCGGGATACCGCTTGTCGATGCTCACGAAGACGAGGTTGTGGAACCCGCCCTCGGCCGGCATGTGGTAGTCCACGATCTCCGGGCAGGTGAGCTTGAGCAGCGGCAGGAAGATGCGCTCGGTGGCATGCCCGAGATAGAAATCCTCCATGGGCGGCTTGCCCACGATCGTGGTGGCATACACGGCCTGCTTGCGCATCGTCACCGCGGTGACGTGCACGCGCGGGTACAGGTCGGCCTCGCTGTAGTAGCCGGTGTGGTCGCCGAACGGGCCTTCCATGACGAGCGCTTCGGCCGGATCGATGTACCCTTCGATCACGAGGTCGGCCTCGGCCGGCACCTCGAGGTCGCACGTCACGGCCTTGGCCAACTTGACGGGCGCGCGACGCAGGAAGCCGGCGAAGATGAACTCGTCGATCATCGGCGGCAGTGGCGCGCTGGCGCTGTACATGCTCGCCGGATCGGCGCCCACGGCGATGCACACCGGCATGGTCTCGCCACGCTCGGCCATCTGCCGCAGGTGCTCCGCCCCCGTCTTGTGACGCTGCCAGTGCATGGCCACGTCACGCTTGCCGAGCTGCTGCACGCGGTACATGCCCACGTTGCGGATGCCACGCGCCGGGTCCTTGGAGATCACCATCGTGAGGGTGACGTAGGGACCGCCGTCCTCGGGCCAGCAGGTGAGCACGGGGATCTTGTCGAGGTCGATCTCGTCGCCCTTCCACACGATCTCCTGGCAGGCGGGCGTCCCGCCGCTCGTGCGCGGCGGGAACTTCGACACCTCGAACAGGCGCGGCAGCAGGCCGAGCTTGCCCATGAGGCCATCGGGCACCTTGAGGTCGAGCAGCTCCGTGATGCGCCCGCCCACGCGGTCGAGGTCGTCCACGCCGAGCGCAAGCGCCATGCGGCGCATGGATCCGAAGAGGTTGATGGCGACCGGCATCGACGCGCGGGTGCCGTCGCGCAGCACCGGATGCTCGAAGAGCAGCGCCGGCCCGCCGCCGGGCAACTTCATGGCGCGGTCGGCGATCTCGCACAGCTCGAGGTGCACCCGCACCGGGTGCGTGATGCGATGCAGTTCCCCCGCCTTCTCGATGGCGGTGATGAACTCGGACAGGCTATCGATGGACACGGCGACGAATGCAGGAGGGTCGGGCAAACGATCCCGACGAGGTCGGGCTCACGGGGCACGCCCCACATGGATGGCGGCGATCCCGAAGCTCACCCGCTGCCAGGTGATGTCGGTGAAGCCGGCGCCGCGCATGCGATCAGCGAGCGCCTGCTCCGTGGGGAAGTGCGCCACGCTCATGGGCAGGTACGTGTACGCGGAGCCGTGCCCGCTCACGAGACGCCCCACCGCCGGCAGCACGTGATGGAAGTACGCGTGGTAGCCGGCACGCACGAGGCGCGATGGCGGCGTGCTGAACTCGAGAATCACGAATCGGGCCCCGGGCCGCAGGACGCGGCGCACCTCGCGCAGCCCCGCATCGAGGTCGGCCACGTTTCGGATGCCGAACGCGACGATCGCCCCGTCGAGCGCACCGTCGGCGAACGGCAGCGACAGCGCATCGGCGCCGACGGGCGCCAGGCGGTCGCGCGGCGCCTTGCCGCTGCCGTGCCGCAACATGGGCACGGCGAAGTCGGCACCGATCACACGCCCGCTGAACCCCTGCTGCCGCACGAGCATGGCGCCCACGTCGAGCGTGCCGGCACAGAGATCGAGGAAGACGCCCCCGGGCCGCTCCGTCCACGCGAGCGCGCGCAGCGCCTTGCGCCGCCACGCCCGGTCGATGTTGAGGGAGAGCACATGATTGAGCAGGTCGTAGCGCGGCGCGATGTCGCTGAACATGCGCTGCACGTACGCGCGCTTCCCTTCACCCGCGGCGGCCGCGGCGGCATCCTGCACGGACGGCGCATCAGCGGCGGATCGAGGACGCGCCTCGGGCGGACCGGCTGCAATCGGGGGTACCATCCCGAATACTCGCCGCCCGCGAGCGCCCGAGCAAGCGAGCGGGCGCCTGAACCGCATCGGTAGTGCGCGATGCCGCAGCGCCCTGTCCGGACAGTGACGACGCATGGCTGGTCTCGTGGGTGCACGGGGGCTAGCTTCCCGACGCCCGATGCCTCCCACCGACGACCTGGTCTCGCTACCGGACGCCGACGTCGTGCGCCTCGCTCAAGAGGGGCGCGAACGCGCGTTCCGTGAACTCGTACGCCGGTACGAGCGTCCGGTCTTCTCGCTCGTGTACCGCATGGTGCGCGACCGGGAGACCGCCGAGGACCTTGCGCAGGACGCCTTCATCAAGGTCCTGAACCACATCGATCGGTACAGCCCCGAGTTCAAGTTCTCGAGCTGGATCTTCAAGATCGCCAACAACGTGGCGATCGATCACCTGCGGCGCCGGCGCATCGATACCATCAGCATGGACGGCTCGCCCCACGCGGCGAGCGCCTCCGAGATCGAGGCCAGCACCTTCGACATCGCCGCCGAGCAGGAGGATGCGCTCGACGAGCTCGCGGCCAAGGAGCTCGGGAGCGCCATCGAAGTGGCCATCGGGAAGCTCCGTCCGGAATACCGCTCCTGCATCATGCTGCGGCACGTGGAGGGACGCTCCTACGAGGAGATCGCCTCCACCCTCGACCTGCCGCTCGGCACCGTGAAGACCTACATCCACCGCGCCCGGCACGAACTGCGCCGCGCGCTCGAGGACCTCAGGACGTGACCGCCGTCACCCGCCGGACGTCCCGCCGACAGGCGCCGCGTTCCTTCGCGCCGCTCGTGAAACCCCTCGTCACCGCGGGCCGTACGCCCCGGTGGAGGAACCTGTGCTAGACCGACACCTGCGACCAGACGAAATCGACCTGCTCCTCGACCCCGAGGTAGGGTTCGGCGTGCAACCCCTCCGGGCGCACGTCCGGGACTGCCCTGCCTGTCAGGCGGAGCTGGATCGAGCCCAGGAGATGATCTTCGTGCTCGAAGACATCCCGCACTTCACCCCGTCGGCCAACTTCGCCGACCGGGTGATGCTGCAGGTGCAGGTCTTCGAGCCGTGGCACGTCGCGGCACGCAACTCGGTGTTGCGCCTCGTGCCCGCCTCGCGTCCGGCACGCGTCGCCGCCGGCGTGGGGCTGGCTGCCTCGGCGGGCATCATGGTGACGGGCGCCTCATGGGCGCTGAACCAGGCCGACATCGGCGTGCTGGTCGCCAACGTGGGCCTCGAGCGGGCCCGGACCGCCGCGTCGGCGGCCGCGTCCGACATCGTGCTGGCAGCCGTGGGCCAGAGCGGCCTCGAGGCCTGGGCCGCCGGTGGTCCCATGGTCGCGGTGGCGGCCGGCGTTGGATTCGTGGCCGCCGCCGGGGCCGTCGTGACCGGGCTGCGCGCGCTCACCACGCCTCGCCAGCGTCGCTGACCATGCGCCGCTTCGCCCGCCTGCTCACGCTCGTCGGTGCCCTCGCGGCGCTGACCATTCCGTCGCCGCGGGGCGTGCACGCGCAGGGCGTGGCTGACGCCGCCGAGACCGTCGCTGAGGCCGTAACCACCGCCGACGCCGTTCGTCGGCTCGTGCAGACGGCAGCGGCGCGTGTGGTCGAATCGGTGCGCGCCGTGGCCCCCTCCGCGGTGGACCGTCTCGATGGACTGCTGCAGGGGCGCGGGGCCTCGGACGCCGTCGCCCCCGAACCGGCCGGTGCGCGCACCGCCCATGCGTTGCTGCAGGTGACCGGCGTGGCCGTGATCGGTCTCGTCATCGCCTTGGTCGTGCTGGTCACGGCGCTCGGGCCGCTCGAGGGGGTGATCCGCACCGTCGAGGCCGACGTGAGCGGTGCGTTCTGGCGCGGGCTGCTCGCCCAGGCGATCGCGCTGCCGATCCTGTCGCTGGTCTTGCTCGGCCTCGCGCTCACCGTGGTGGGATTGCTGCTCGTGCCCATCGTGCTGCTCGGCGCGACCGTGGCCGGGGCGGGGATCGGCACGCTCGGTGTGCTGGCGCTGGCCGCCGTGATCGGCCGCGCCCGCGCCGTCGACGAATCGGCCCGCAGCCGCGCCCGACTGCTGCGGGCGCTGCTCTCCGGCTACGCCGTGGTGTGGCTCCCGTGGCTCGCGGCCGCCCTGCTCGTGGCCGTGCCCGTGCTCGGCCTCACCACGCGCATCGTCGCGCTGGCGAGCACGTGGGTGCTGCTCACGGTCGGCATCGGCGCCGTGATCCGCTCGCGTGGCGGGGTGCGGGTGCCCGATCTGCCGACCGCGCCTGCAATCGGGGGAAAGCCGGCCAAGCAGCCCGACTGGTCCACTCCCACGCCAGTGGCCGGCGTGGTCGCGGCGCCGCGGCAGTAGTCCTCAGCCTCCTCAGCCCCCACGCCGATGCGTGGGGTGCCAGATCACCGTGGCCCCCCGCGCCAGGTGCAGCGCCGAGGCCGCGCTGCCGTTCCGCACCGCCACCTCGAGCAAGCCGCTGGAGCCGATCACGCCCACGCGTGTTCCCTCCGCCACCTCGGCGTACGTGCGCACGACCGGCAGCATGGTGCCCGCCACCTCCAGCCACCCATCGGCCCGAGCGTAGAGGTTGGTGACCGCGTTGCCGAAACGGTCGATGGTGAGCACCTCCCCCTGCACCGCGCCATCGGCCCGCTTGAGCGGCTCCGGGGTGCGGCGACGCACCGGCTGCAGCACGGGTTCTCCGAGCTCGTGCAGGGGTGTGCCGGCGGCGAGCCGTGCGGCTGCCGGCGCGAACACATCGCGGCCGTGGAAGGTGGGCGCAGCGTTCGGCGGCACCGGCAGCGCGACCGCCCGCGCGTCGAGCGCGAACAGCGCGGGCGACAGCACGCCGTTGTCGGGCCCCACGAGAAAGCGGCCGTCGCTCTCGATGGCGAGCGCCGCGCGCTCGCTGCCCACCCCCGGATCGATCACCGCCACGTGCACCGTGCCCGCCGGGAAGCGCCGCCAGTAGCGCGCGAGCGCGAGCCGCGCCCCGTCGATGTCCTGCGGCGCGACCTCGTGCGAGATGTCCACCAGCACGCAACCGGGCGCGTGCGACAGCAGCACCCCCTTGAGCTCACCGACGTAGCCGTCGGCGGTGCCGAAGTCGGTGAGCAGCGTGACCAGGCGGCCGGTCATGGGCGATGCGCTCCTCGCTGGCGCGGAGAGTGGCGACCGGGTGCTCAGCCGGCGACGGCGGCCGCGCCCCAGCGCGCGTCCATGCGCGCGACCACGTTCTCGGCGATCGCGCGGATCGCCTTCGAGGCCTTGGCCTCCGGCTCGGCGACCACGAGCGGACGTCCGGTGTCGCCTCCCTCCTGGATGCGCGGATCGACCGGCACCTGCCCCAGCAGGGGCAGGTCGGTTTCCTCGGCGAGGCGCTGCCCGCCGCCGGTCCCGAAGAGCGCGATCGGCTTGCCCGTCTCCGGGTTCTCGAACCACGACATGTTCTCGATGATGCCCAGCACCGGCACCGACACGCGCTCGAACATCTTCACGCCGCGGAGCGCATCGCCCACGGCCACCTGCTGCGGCGTGGTCACGATCACCGCGCCGTGCACCGATGTGGCCTGCACCAGCGAGAGCTGCGCGTCACCGGTGCCCGGCGGCATGTCCACGAGGAAGTAGTCGAGCTGCCCCCAGTTCACGTCACGCAGGAACTGCGTGATGATCTTCATCACGATCGGACCACGCCAGATCGCCGGCTGCTCCTTCTCGATGAGGAAGCCGATCGACATGACCTTGATGCCGTGCGCCTCGAGCGGAATGATCTTCTCGTCGCGCACGGCGGGCGCGGCGTCCACGCCCAGCATGAGCGGCAGGTTGGGGCCGTACACGTCGGCGTCCATGATGCCCACGCGCGCGCCGCGCTGTGCGAGCGCGATCGCGAGGTTCACCGCCATCGTGGACTTGCCGACGCCGCCCTTGCCCGACGAGACGGCAATGATGCGACCGAGCTGCGGGTAGGCCACCTGCGGCGGCGGTGCCACGTTGCGCGCGGCAGCCGGCGGCGCGGTGTCCACCACGGGCAGGGCCCGCGATGGCTTGGGCGCCGGGGGCGGGGGAGGCGGCGCGTTGCGCTCGTACTGCGCCGGGTCCTTCACGTCCACGCGTACGTCGGTCACGCCAGCCACCGTCTGCACGGCGTCGCGCACTTCGCGCACGAGGTTGGCGTCGTCGGCCGCGGAGAGCAGCACGGTGAGGCGCACCTTGCCGTCGAGCGTGGTGCCGATGTCGCGGACGGCTTCGGCAGTGAGGACATCGGTGCCGAGCCGGGGATGCGCCACGCCCTGCAGGGCGGTCGCAATGCGTTCCTGAAGCGTCTGGGTCATGCAGGCAAACTATCGGGACCGCGGGACGGGTCCAAGGCGGCGCACGGCCCCGACGGGCCGGTGGCCGGAGGCGATCAGCCGTTGGCGACCGGCACCGAGGCGAGGTAGGCGCGCGCGGCCGCGATGACCAGCCGCTCGGTGTCCTCGAGCGTGCCCACGAGCAGCGCGCCTGACGCCTTTACGTGACCACCGCCGCCGAACTGTCGCGCGAGCTGCTGTGCGTCCACGTTGCCCGTGCTGCGGAACGACACCTTCACCTTGCCGTGTCCGAGGTCGCGGAACAGCAGCGCGAGCCGCGTGCCGGCCACCGAGCGCGGATGCTCGACCAGGCCATCGACGTCGTCGGTGGTGGCGCCGGTGCGGTGCACGACTTCGTACGGCAGCGAGATCCAGCTCAGCCCGATGGTGGAGTCGATCTGCAGGGTGCCGAGCGCCTCGCGCAACAGGTGCAGCCGCGACGGCTTGACCTGCGCGTAGATGCGCCGGTACATGGACTCCGGCGCAACGCCAGCGGCGAGCAGCGCGGCGGCGACGGCGTGGGCGCGCGGCGAGGTGTTGCTGAACCGGAAACCGCCGGTGTCGGTGAGCAGCGCGCAGTACAGCGACTCAGCGATCGCCGGCGTGATCTCGAGGCCGAGCGTGCGTGCCAGGTCGAACACGAGCTCGCCCGTGGCGCAGGCAGCCGTGTCGGCGTACGTGACGTGCCCGATGGGCTCGTCCCCCGGCATGTGGTGGTCGATCACGCCGATCGGCACCGACAGCGCGCGCACGGCATCGGCGAGCACACCGAGCCGGCGCACGTCGTTGATGTCGAGCACGAGCAGCAGGTCGATGCCCGCCAGCGCCTCCACGCCCCGTGCGGTGGCGTCTTCCACGTCGTCGCCGAGCAGGAACTCGAAGAGCGCCGGCCACGGCGTGGGATTCACGATGCGCACGTGCATGCCGCGCTGCGCGAGCAGCCGCGCGAGCGCCGCCTCGGAGCCGCACCCGTCGCCGTCGGCGTTCAAGTGCGTGGACAGCGCCACGGTCGCCCCCGGCACGAGCAACGGCTCGAGTTCGCGAATCGCGTCGATGCGAGACCGCGGCACCGAGAACAGGTCCTCGATCACGGCGTTGTCAGCGGGCGTGCGGGAGGGGGCGTACACGCGAGGTCAGACCGAGTAGTTGGGCGCTTCGCGCGTGATCGTCACGTCGTGCGGATGCGACTCGCGCAGCCCCGCCGTGGTGATGCGCACAAACTCGGCCTGCGTGCGGAGCTCCTCGATCGTGGCACAGCCCACGTAGCCCATGCCGCTGCGCAGCCCGCCCACCATCTGGAAGAGCACGTCGCCGACCGGTCCCTTGTAGGCGACGCGTCCCTCGATGCCCTCGGGCACGAGCTTCTTGGGCGACAGCTCGCCGTCCTGGAAGTAGCGATCGGCGCTGCCGTCCTGCATGGCGGAGAGCGAGCCCATGCCGCGGATCATCTTGAAGCGGCGCCCTTCGGCGAGGAACGTCTCGCCCGGGCTCTCCTCGGTGCCGGCCAGCATGGAGCCCATCATGACGCTCGACGCGCCGGCCGCGAGCGCCTTCACGATCTCGCCCGAGTACTTGATGCCGCCATCGGCGATCACGGGCACGTCGCCCGCGCCTTCGACAGCGTCCATGACGGCGGTGAGCTGCGGCACGCCCACACCGGTCACCACGCGCGTGGTGCAGATGGAGCCGGGACCCACACCCACCTTGACGGCGTCGACGCCGCGCTCGACGAGCGCCGCCGCGCCGGCGCGCGTGGCCACGTTGCCCGCGATGAGCTGCACGTCGGGGAACGCCTCGCGCACCTGACCGGTGGCCTGCAGGACCCCCTCGGAGTGCCCGTGCGCCGTGTCGATGATGAGCACGTCCACACCGGCCGCGACCAGCGCGCGTGCGCGGTCGAGGAAGTCACCGCCGGCGCCGATCGCCGCCGCCACGCGCAGGCGACCGTGCTGGTCCTTGTTCGCGTCGGGGTGCTGGCGACGCTTGTGGATGTCCTTGACGGTGATGAGCCCCTTCAGCGTGAAAGAGTCATCGACCACCGGCAGCTTCTCGATGCGGTGCTTGCCCAGAATGCGCTCGGCTTCGTCGAGCGTCGTGCCGACGGGCGCGGTCACGAGCCCCTCGCTCGTCATCACGTCGCGCAGCGGCTGGTCGAGGTGCCGCTCGAACTGCAGGTCGCGGTTGGTGATGATGCCGACCAGCCGGCCGTCGGGATCGACCACCGGCACGCCGGAGATCTTGAAGCGCATCATGAGCGCCACCGCTTCGCGCAGCGACGCATCGGGCGAGAGCGTGATCGGATTGAGGATCATGCCGCTCTCGGAGCGCTTCACCCGGTCCACCTCGGCCGCCTGCCGGTCGACCGACATGTTCTTGTGCAGCACACCGATGCCGCCCGCGCGCGCCATGGCGATCGCCATCTCGCTCTCGGTGACCGTGTCCATGGCTGCCGAGACGAGCGGTACGTTGAGCGTGATGCCGCGCGTGAAGCGCGAGCGCAGGGACACGTCACGCGGGTGCGTGATCGAGTGCCGCGGCACGAGCAGCACGTCATCGAAGGTGAGCGCGAGGTCGTCGCGGATGCGCGCGATCCGGGCGGGTTCGCCGTGTCGACCGGCGCCATTGGACAACGGCCCGCTTCCGAGCGAGGACTCGGTGGCGGGCCGACTGGTATCGGGCGATGATGTCGTCATGGCGAAGGATAGAAACCCGCGCCCACGCTGTCCAGCCGTGGGCACTCGCCGCGCCCTGCCTTGCGGGTGCTAGCGGCGCCCCACGAGGCGGCTGAGCCGCTTGCCGGTGCGCCCAGGGAGAAAGAACGCGGCCGCGCCGACGGCCGCGGCCAGCGACGCATCGGAGAGCGCGCGCGGGTCGCCGCGCCAGTAGCGCAGCACCACATCGCGACCGGCCCGTTTCACGAGCCGCTGCACCGCCGCCACCAGCAGGAAGACGTCGTCCGCCTGCCCGAGGAACGGGATGAAGTCGGGCACGAAGTCGAGCGGGCTGATGATGTACGCCATGGCGCCGACCACCAGCACCCGGTCGAGCATGGACACCCGCCGATCGGTCATGAGGCCGGCGAGCAGACGCAGGAACGAGGGGAGCTGCCGGATGGTGCCGAGCACCGTGCGGCGGGCGCCGGTGCGCGGCGCGGTGATTGGACTCACGCCGCACCTCCGGTCGGCGTCGCGCCACCCGGCGGGGCGGCCGGCGGTGTCGGCGGCGTGCCACTGGCCGAGGCACTCGGCGCCGCGCCGGCGGGTGCACCGGCGGACGCACCCGACGCCGGCGTGGTCATGATCCGCTGCGCCGTGGAGCCGACTTCGCCGGCCACGGCCATGCCAACCGACGCGACGTCGGACGCCACCGACATGCCGGCCGCGGCCACGCCGCCGAGCACGCCGACGGCCTTGTTCAGCAGGCCCATCGTCTCGGCGACCGTGCCCGCGGCCACGCCACCCACACGCAGCCGGTCTTCCACCCCTTCGGAGAAGCGCTGCAGGAGCGAGACGGGGGTCGGCGCCTTCTCGGCGTACTTGCTCTCCAGGAAATCGACGTAGTCGAGCACCTGATAGCCACGCTCGTCACTCAGCGTGTCGAGCTTGCGGAGGATCCGGTCACGCAGACTGACGTTCATGCACCCTCACCCGCGCCAGCGCTTGCGTTCGCCGCGCGCATCGATGTGGACGTAGGGCGTGGGCCAGCGCGGACTGGAGTAGACCCCCAGGCCGCCGGCCAGCTCGGGATGCAGCTGCTCGATCCACTCGACCGCGCGCTCCACCCGATACGCATCGAAAATCGTGAACTTGCCGTCACCGTCGGCATCGATCGCCACGTCGGTGGCATCGCCGTACATGTGCCGCGAGTCGCGCGCCGAGCCTTCGACGCCGGCGTTGTGCAGCGGTGTGCGAAAGCCGCTGTGCACGCGCACATCGAAGAGGATCTGATCATCGCCGCGACGGCGCGCGAGTTCCGCCAGCACCAGCTCGATCTTGTCCACCACGCGCGGATCGATGGCCACGTAGCGCGGCCAGCGGGTCTGCGCATCGTGCGTGAGAAAGTCGGAGACCTTGAGGTGCGTGGAGACCGGCATCTCCGCGTGTTCCGCCGTCACCTCGACGAATCCGGGCGGCCGCTCGAACCGTTCGCGGTCGGCCGACCACTCCGCCGGGTAACTGCCGATGCGATAGCCGTTGAGCGTGCCGCCCAGCTTGCGCTCGAAAGGCACCAGAACGGCAACCTTGGGCTCGTCCAGACGCTGCACTTCGCCGCCGCGGGCCAGCTGCAGCTCGTAGATGCCCGGCGTGAGCGGCACCAGCAGTTCCGTTTCCGTGAGCGCGCGCGCCACATCGCCGCTCTCGTCGGTGCCCACGCGCATCCACTGGTACGTGTACCCGCCGGGGTTGCCGCGGATCTCGAGCGGATACGCGAGTGCCTCGCCAGCCCGCACGAAGTGCATGCGCAGATGCCCACTCTGGCCGAACGCTTCCCTCGCCGTCTCGACACTCGCCACCTCGGGCGCGCGCGGTGCCATCGGCTCGGCGCGCATGGCGCCGGCCGGCTCGTACCACCACAGCGCCGCGATCGACGCAGCGCCGGTCAGGCCCAACAGCAATCGCCGGTTCACGAAGCCACGGCGCCCCTTGGGGAGCTCCGCCGCCCCGAGAGCGCGATGGCGCCAGGTGGACACGCGATCAGACGAAGAGTTCACGGAAACCGAAGAGTCGAGGATCGGGACAGCGGGGTGGCGCGGCGCATCGGTGCGCGGCGGCCGCCAGGTCCTGTCTCATGACGATCCAGCACCGCCCGAGGGCATACCGGAAAGCTAGTCGGATCGAACCCGGGATTGACGGTGGGATACCCGCCGCGTCCGACCTTCGGTCCACCGGGGAGCCGCCAGCGTCAACGACGCGTCACGGCCGGGTGAGTTCCAGCAGGTCGAGAATGGGAACGCCTGCCGGCTGGCTGCGCCCGGTACGCACCCGAGCGGTGATCGTCACCTCGGTCAGCGGCGACAGCGCCTGCGCGGCCGCCACCAGCCCGTCGGGCACCGCCAGGTAGAGCACCGCCCGCTCGGCACCAGGCCCGCGGGCGAGCAGGTACCGCTCGCCCGGGGTGAAGCCTTGCCGGAGCGCATCGGCCGTCTGGAACGCCAGCACCTCCACCGTCCAGCGCACGAGGCGGCCGACGGTGCCGGTCGGGTTCGCGCGCAGATCGGCGGCGCTCAGGGCGCCGGCCGATCGGGCACCGGCCGCCTCGAGGGCAGAGTCGGGGAGCCACCCCTCGATGCGCACGCGAACCCAGCCGCGTTCCCGTGCCAGTGGCGACATCGCCACGCCGCCTGGGATGGTCGCGACGGCCTCGCCGTCGGGCCCGGTGCGGAGGGTTGCCGGGGCGCGGGTCTCGAAGGTCGGCGACGGTGTCGCGGCCGGCGGCTGAGCGGTGCCTCCCACCGCGGAGTCTGCCGCGGCGGAGACTGCCGCGGCAGGGCGCCGTGGTGTGGTGTCCGCCCGCGGACGGGCGGGCGGCGGCTCGGCGGGACGCGCCGTCGGCCGCGCCGCAGGCCGGCTCGCTGCGCCTTGGCTCGTGCCACCCGTGACCCGGCTCAGGTCTACCCAGATCGCGCGGCGCGCCGGCAGGAACGCCCCCGCCCGCGCGGCGGGAAACGCCGCGCCCGCGCGCAGCGGGAAGATGTACGCGCTCCGCCGCAGTTCGGCGATCGCGGCCCCGTTGGCGGCACCCGTCGCGCGCAACGTCGTGCCGTTCGCGGGAAGCACCTCGCCGCGCGACCGGTTGGCGGTGAGCCGGACATCGCCGGCCGCCACGTGCCCCTCCACGGTCACGCGCACGAACGTGGCCTGCACCATCTCGACCGGCGCGGTGATCGCGCGGCTGCTCACCCCGATCACCTCGCCGCCGGGCGTGCTGCGAAGCGCCGTGCCCGATCGGATGGTCACACGGTCACCACGTCGCGGCGCCGCCTGCGCGTGGACCTCGAGCGACGGCAGCAGGACCGCGAGCAGCAGGGCCGCACCGGCGCGCCGGCCGGCAGCGCTGCGCAGGGCGCGGATGACGGAGTCGAGTGCCATCGGGATTGGTTGGAGCGGCTCAGTGCGCGGGGTAGATTTCGCGCGCGCCCGCCACGCACGAGGTTGTGTGGTCGGGCACGCGCGCCAGCCGGCGCAGACATCGGCGCGACGCCAGCGCCGACAGGCAAACGTATTCCATGTCCCCCACCGAGCAAGGATGCCCGCTACCGTCACCCGTCCCGTCGCGCTGATCATTCTGGATGGCTGGGGCCATCGCGAGACGCGCGAGGCCAACGCGATCGCGCTGGCGCACGCGCCGACCTGGGAGCGGGTGTGGGACACGCCCACGCGCACGCTGCTCTCCGCCTCGGGACCGGCCGTCGGCCTCCCCGCCGGGCAGATGGGCAACAGCGAGGTCGGGCACCTCAACCTCGGGGCCGGCCGCGTCGTCATGCAGGACCTGGTGCGTATCGGCTCGTCGATCGAGACGGGCGCGTTCTTCGAGAACGCCGCCTTCCGCGAGGCATGCGCGCGCGCCCGCGCGACCGGTGGCGCTGTGCACCTCGTGGCGCTGCTCGGCAACGGCGGCGTGCACGCGCTCGACCAGCACCTCTTTGCGCTCGTGGACCTGTGCGCGCGCGAGAAGGTGCCCCGCGTGTTCGTGCACGGACTGCTCGACGGTCGCGACACCGCGCCCACCTCCGGCCTCGACTTCCTGCGCGAGACGCTCGGCGTGCTCGACGGGCGCGCCCAGCTGGCATCGCTGTCGGGGCGCTATTTCGGCATGGATCGCGACAATCGCTGGGAGCGTACCGGCGCCTGGTTCCGCGCCGCGGTGCACGGCGACGGCGAGCGGGCAAGCGATCCGCTCACGCTGCTCGAGACGGCGTACGCGTCCGGCACGACCGACGAGTTCCTGCCGCCGCATGTGCTCGTCGACAGCGACGGCTCGCCGATCGGCCCGATGCGTGACGGCGACGTGGTGCTCTGCGCCAACTTCCGCTCCGACCGCATGCGCCAGTGGCTGCGCGCGCTGTCGCAGCCGGCCTTCGACGCCTTCGACACCGGCACGCGTCCCGACGTGCACGTCGTGACCATGACGCGCTACGACGACGCGTTCGACTTCCCGATCGCGTTCGCCCCGCAGTCGATGGCCAACCTCGTGGGCGAGGTGATCGCGAACGCCGGCCTCACGCAGCTGCGCACCGCGGAAACCGAGAAGTACCCGCACGTGACGTACTTCTTCAACGGCGGAGGCGACACGCCCTTCCCCGGTGAGGATCGCGCAATGGTCCCGAGCCCGAAGGTGGCCACGTACGACCTGCAGCCGGAGATGAGTGCGTCCGCCGTGTGCGACGTGCTGTGCAACGCGCTCGCGACCCGCTCGCACGACTTCATCCTCTGCAACTTCGCGAACGGCGACATGGTCGGACACACCGGCTCGCTGTCGGCGGCGATCCGCGCGGTGGAGACCCTCGATGGCTGCCTGGCGCGTGTCCTCGACGCCGCGGAGGCGGGCGGTGCGCAGCTCATCATCACCGCCGATCACGGCAACTGCGACATCATGGTGGACCCGGAAACGGGCGCGCCGCACACGGCGCACACCACCAACCCGGTGCCCTTCGTGATCCGCGATCCCGACGGCCAGTGGCTGCTGCGCGACGATGGTGCGCTGTGCGACGTCGGACCGACGGCGCTACGCATGCTGGGCCTGGAGCTGCCGGCCGAGATCACCGGACGCGACCTGCGGGTCGCGCCCCTTCCCGCACACACGACCTGATGCCGGTTCTTCCGCGTTCGTCCTCCTCGGCCCATCCGCGCGTACTGCCGCGGCGCGCGCACCTGCTCGCCGCGGGTGTCCTGGCGTCGCTGCTCGGCGGCTCGCCGCTCGCCGCACAGCTCGTGGGCAGCGAGCCTGACCGCAGCCCGTTCCGCGACCTCGAGACCACGCAGCAGCTGACGCTGTCGGCCGGCTGGTTCGACGCCACCCGGGACGCCGCGGGCGTAGGTCCGAAGCCGGCGCCGCTCCTCTCGCTGCGGCACGATCTCCATCTTGCCGGTCCCGCGTGGCTGACCACGCGCTACAGCACGGTGCGCACGGAGCGCAACGTGATCGATCCGGGCATGCCTGCCGCCGAGCGCGATCAGGGCACGCAGTCGGTCACGCACCATGTGGCCGACATCGGCCTCACGCTGGCGCTGACCGGGCGCAAGTCGTGGCGCAACCTGGTGCCCACCTTCGGCGGCGGCGTCGGCATGACCTCCGACTTCGGCACGGCCGACCTCGGCGGGTATCGCTTCGGCACGAAGTTCGCGTTCACCTTCGGCCCCGGCCTGCGCATTCCGCTGCGCAACGGCTACTCGGTACGCGTGGACCTCACCAATCATGTGTACCAGATCCAGTACCCGAGCACGTACTTCACCGCGGCGAGCGACGGCAGCCGTGTGCTGACCGACACGCGCCAGCGCTCGGGGTGGCGCAGCAACTGGGGCCTCACGGCCGGCGCGTCGGTTCCCCTGTTCCGCTGACCTCCTCCTGCCGACCATGGCTCGCCTGTCCCTCACGCGCCGCGTGCACTTCTCCGCGGCGCACCGGTACCGCCGTCCAGAGTGGGACGATGCGCAGAACCTCGCGACCTTCGGCAAGTGCGCCCGGCCCAACTTCCACGGCCACACGTACATCTGCGAGGTGACCGTCACCGGGCCGCTCGATGAGACCACGGGATTCGTGGCCGACCTGGGGCTCCTCGACCGGTTGCTGGCGCAGGAGGTGGTCGAACGGCTCGACCACACGAACCTCAACCTCGACATCGAGGAGTTCGCCGAGGGACGCCGCATTCCGTCGAGCGAGGAACTCGCACGCTGGATCGCCGATCGCGTCAACGCGGGGCTTGCGACCACTCCCACTCGCGTGCGACGCGTGACTGTCGCGGAAGAACCCAACCTGTGGGCCACCTGGGACGAGGACGACGCATGAGCCGCTCGCACGCTCGCACCGTGCCGACCATCGCCCGTGTCGGGCTCACCCTCGCCGCCATCCTGCTGTCGGCCACCGGCTGCGCGGCGCGCGGTGGCAGTTCGCCCGACATTCCGGTGCGCATCGATCCGGTGGCGATTCCGTTTCCCGAGATCGAGATGCCGGAGGTTCCGCTGCCGCCGGCGCGCGCGGAACTGCTGCGTCTCGTGGACTCGCTCACCAGCGATTCCACGTTCCGCATGGCCCACTGGGGCGTGCTGATCATGGACCCTGAGGTGGGCGACACGCTCGTCTCGCTGAACGCCGACAAGCTGTTCATGCCGGCGTCCAACCAGAAGCTCGTGACCGGGGCCACCGCCCTCACGCTGCTCGGCCCCGACTACACGTGGCGCACCCCGGTGCTGCTGCGCGGCACCCTGCGCGGCGGCACGTTCCGTGGCGACGTGGTGCTGGTGGGCAGCGGTGACCCGTCGTGGAGCGAGGCCATGCGCGGCGGCGACGCCCTGTCGGCACTGCACCCGATCGCCGACGCACTCGCCGCGCGCGGCGTACGACGCATCGTGGGGCGCATCGTGGCGGAAGGCGACGCCTTCCCCGACGCCTCCTACGGGCACGGCTGGGGGTGGGACGACTTCGACTTCGGCTACTCCGCGGGCATCGACGAGCTGCAGTTCAACGAGGGGTTCTTCCGCGTGATCGTGCGCGCGGGCCGTCGCACCGGCGCACGGGCCACGGCGAGCACGGCACCGCTCGCCACCTACCCCGCGCTGCGCATCACGGCGACCACGCGCGCGGCCGATGACACGGCCACCGCGCGCCTGCAGCCGCTCGAGGTGCTGTCCGACTCCACCGCGACCGCCCTCGAGGTGCGCGGCACCATCGCGCTCGGCGACAGCGTCGTGGTCACGCGCGCCTATCGCCACGCGAGCGACGCGGCGCGTATCGCGCTCCGAGAACTGCTGGTGGCGCGCGGCATCCGCTTCACCAGTGGCGCTGCCGCACCGGCGCGCGCCCGCACCGACACGCTCGTCGTGCTGCAGTCGCCGACGCTGCGCGACGTGCACGCGCGCATGCAGAAGCCGTCGCAGAACCAGATCGCCGAAACGATCTTCAAGACGATGGGACGAGAGGTGACCGGGGTGGGAAGCGCCGACAGCGCGCGCGCGGCCGTGGAGCGCCAGCTGCTCGCCTGGGGCATCGGCGCCGCCGACGCCGCCGTGCGCGACGGTAGCGGCCTCTCGCGACACGACTACCTCACGCCTCGCGCAGTCGTGCGGCTGCTCACCGTGATGCAGCAGCAGCCGACCTTCGCCGACTTCTACGCCGCGCTGCCCATCGCCGGCGTGGACGGCACGATCGGCTCGCGCATGCGCGGCACGCCGGCCGAGGGCAACCTGCGCGCGAAGACGGGCACGCTCGACAAGGCGCGCTCCCTGTCGGGCTACGTGACCACACGCGACGGGCACCAGCTCGTGTTCTCCATGCTGTGCAACAACTGGGTGGGCTCGGTGCGCGACGTCGAGCGCGTGCAGGATGCGATCGGCGCGTGGCTCGCGAATGCCACGATGGCCGACCTGCGCGTGGCGATGCCGCAGTGACGACTGCCGCGGTGACGGCGGCCGCACCGGAGCGCCCCGCCCTGTCAGTGACGGAGGCGCTCACCGCCGTGCTGGCGCGCGCGCGCGCGCTGCCGGTGGAGGAGGTGCACCTCGACGCCGCCATCGGCCGTGCCCTCGGCGGCACCGTCACCGCCAGCGTGACGTTGCCGCCGTGGGACAACGCCGGCATGGACGGCTACGCGGTGCGTCGCGCCGATGTGCTCGGCGCAACCGGTGCCGCGCCCCGCACGCTGCAGGTGCTCGCCACGATCACGGCCGGCGGTGCCGCCAGCCCCACGGTCACGCCCGGCACCTGCGCGCGCATCATGACCGGCGCCCCGATGCCGAACGGTGCGGACGCCGTCGTGCGGGTGGAGGACACCGACCGCGGCGTGGAGACCGTCAGCATACGCGATGATCGCGATGTGCAGACCGTGACCGGCAACGTGCGACCGCGCGGCGAGGATGTGCGCGAGGGCGAGATCGTGGCCACCGCCGGCGACACGATCACCCCAGCGCTGCTCGGCGTCCTGGCGAGCGTGGGCATGGCGACCGTGGCGGTGCACCGCGCCCCGCGCGTGATCGTGGCATCCGGTGGCGACGAACTGCTGCCGGTCACCGACGTGGACGCGGTGCGCGCGGGACGCGGGATCATCTCCTCGAGCAGCCACGCGCTGCCCGCCCTGCTGCGCGCAACCGGCGCGGACGTGCGCGTGCTGCCGATGCTGCCCGACCACCCTGATGCGATCCGCGATGCACTGGGCCGTGCCCTCGAGGATGACTGCGACCTGCTCGTCACCACCGGTGGCGTGTCGATGGGATCGCACGACCATGTGCGCGACGTGATCCTCTCGCTGGGCGGGCGCATCGACGTGCACCGTGTGCGCGTGCGCCCCGGCGGGCCCATGAGCGCCGGTCACGTGCTCGGCACGCCCTGGATCGGGCTGCCGGGGAATCCCGTGAGCACGCTCGTGACGGCCGAGCTCTTCGTGCGCCCGGCGATTCGCGCGCTGGGCGGACATCGCCGGGTGCAGCCGTCGCGCGTTTCGGTGCGACTCGCCGAAGCGGTTTCCGCGCCGGCTCCGCTCACCTTCTTCCTGCGCGCGGCGATTCACGCCGGCGCCGACGGCGTGCTCGAAGCGCGTCTCTCCGGTCGTCAGGGGTCCAACTTGCTCACATCCATGGCGCGCGCCGACGCGCTGCTGCAGGTCGAGGGACCGCAGGCGAGCGTGCCGGCCGGCACGCTGGTGCCCGCCCTGCTGCTCGACGGCGCGCTGCTGGTGGCCGCATGACGCTGCCCGCATGACGCTCACGATTGCCGAACGCCAGCGCCTGGCCGAGTTCGAAGCCACGCTCAGCCACCTCGACCTCGTCTCGAGCGCCGTGGAGGCAGGGGGCGCCAAGGTCGTGCTGCGCAAACCCCGCAGCGCCGAGTCGCTGATTTCCGAGGACGACTTCGCGGGTGACGAGCGGCTCCCCTACTGGGCCGATGTCTGGCCCTCGTCGCGTGCGCTGGCGGGGGTGGTGCGCGGACTCCATGGCACCGGGTGCACGCTGCTCGAACTCGGCTGCGGCGTGGGACTCGTGTCGATCACGGCACTGCGGGCCGGTTTCACCGTGACGGCCACCGACTACTACCGCGATGCGATGGCGGTCACGCGACTGAACGCGATGCGCCTGGCGGGCGACGGCGACGCGCGGCTGCACACGCGCTATGTGGACTGGCGGGCGCTCCCCGAGGATCTCGGCCGCTTCGATGTGGTCTGTGCGGCGGACGTGCTCTACGAACGCGAGTACGCCACGCTTGTGGCCGAGACGATTCACAAGACGCTCGCGCCTGGTGGCATGGCACTCGTGGCCGATCCCGGCCGGTCCGCGCTCGCGCCCTTTCGCGAATACGCCGCGTCGATCGGCCTGCAGGAGATCGACGCGCTGTCGGTGCTGGTGCAGCAGGACGCCGCGTCCGGCGAGTTGGTGCAGAAGGCGCGACCGGGGGGCTCCGGCATGACGCCGGGAGCTGTGGGGCTGCCCCCGGCGCACAAGGTCACGGTGTTCCGGTATCGCTGGTCAGCGAGCGGACCGGACGCGGAACACGACTGAGCCGCAGCTCAGCGCTTCGGCCGCTCCTGGTACACCGTGGGCGCCGACACCAGCATCGGCGCGTTCATGACCAGCCGCGAGAAGGCGCGCGGCGCGCGCAGGCGCTTGCGGAAGCAGCGCTTGGGCACGAGTGCCGCACCGGCGGCCGAGAGCGCCGCGTAGCGCGCCAGCTTTTCGGGATAGCGCGCGAGCGGCGCCGCCTGGTAGCCGAGCGTCTCGAAGAAGTGGTCGGCGAGCGAGAGCGCGAACAGTTCACGATGGCCGCGCCGGCGCGCCAGCCGCTCGACCGCGCGCACGACACGTGACCCCAGGCCGCGCCCCTGCGCCTCCGGCGCGACGGCCACGGAGGCGACCTCGGCGAGCGACGGCGAGTACTCCTGCAACGCGGCACAGGCGAGCACCGCGCCATCGACGGCCGTGACCACGACAAAGGCATCGATCGCCGCTTCCACGTCGGCCACGGCGCGAGGCAGCAGCGTGCCGTCGTGCGCGTAGCGCCCGATCAGCGCGGCGATCCCGGGCGCATCGCTCGGACGCGCCGCGCGGGCACGTCCAACCGCACCCGCCACGGGGCGCACCAGGGTTCCGGCGGTCGGGCGCTCGGAGACCAGTCCCGAGACGACGACCGCCCCGTCACCGGTGGGCCGGTGCAGGGCGGAGAAGTTATGCATACATAATGCATAATAATGCGCGATGGGCAAAGCAAGAGGCCGCCTCCCGGCGGCCTCTCGATGCGGTGCCCTGCCCTGCGGCGCCCTGCCCTCGCGTGCTCTGCCCTCCGTCGCGCGTCAGTCCGCGCCGACCGGCGTCGCGGCGAGTCGGCCGGCCACGACCTCGGCGATGTCCACCACCGGCACGTCGCTCCCACTGGCCGTGACGCCGTCCGTCATCATGGTCATGCAGAACGGACAGGCCACCGCGATCTGGTCGGCACCCGTGGCGAGCAGCTCCTCGGTGCGTTCCACGTTCACGCGCTTGCCCTGCGTTTCCTCCATCCACATGCGGCCGCCACCGGCGCCGCAGCAGAGACCACGGCTCTTCGTGCGCGGCGGCTCCACCAGCTGCACCACCGGGAGCGCCTTGCGCAGCGTGTTGCGCGGGGCGTCATAGACGTCGTTGTAGCGGCCGAGATAGCACGAATCGTGATAGGCCACCTTGAGGCGCTGGCCGTGCTCCGTGTCGAGCGGCACGCGACCGTCGGCCAGCAGACGCTCGATGTACTCGGTGTGGTGAATGACCTCGTAATGACCACCCAGATCCGGGAACTCCTTCCCCATCTGGTGGAAGCAGTGCGGACAGAAGGTCACGATGGTCTTCACCTGATACCCGTCGAGCGTTTCGATCACGCCCTTGGCGAGCATCTGGTACAGGTACTCGTTGCCCATGCGACGCGCCGGATCGCCGTGGCACGTCTCCTCCTGGCCGAGGATCGCAAACTTCACGTTCGCGGCCTGCAGGATGCGCGCGAAGGCGACGGTGATCTTCTTGGCCCGATCGTCGAACGAGCCCATGCACCCCACCCAGAACAGGATGTCGGGGCGTTCGTCACGGGCGGCCAACTCCGCCATCGTGGGGATGTCCATGCCCTCGGCCCACGTCTCGCGATCGGCGGGGCTGAACGACCACGGGCTGCCGTTGCGCTCGAGCGACGTGAGCGCGCCCTGCGCCTCCTCGGGGAAGCGCGACTCCATGAGCACGAGGTCGCGGCGCAGCTCGTTGATGATCTCGAGCTGGTCGATGGAGACGGGGCACTCTTCCACGCACGCGCGGCAGCTCGTGCACGCCCAGAGCTCCTCTTCCGTGATCCAGTCATCGAGCAACCGCTTGTCGAGCACCGCCTGCTGCTCGGCCGTGGCGGTGCCGCCGCCGACCGCATCGAGCACCGTGGCCTTCTCCGTGAGGCGCGCGCGCGTCTTCACCACGATCATGCGCGGCGACAGCGTCTTGCCGGTGAGGTTCGCCGGGCAGGCCGCCGTGCAGCGTCCGCACTCCGTGCACGAGTAGCCGTCGAGCAGGTTCTTCCACGTCAGGTGCTCCACATCGGCCGCGCCGAACTGCTCGGCGTCCTCCGCCTCCAGGTCCATCGGCTTCATCGCGCCGACGCGCCCCGGCCCGCTCGTGTTCGAGAACCACACGTTGATCAGCGACGTGAGCACGTGCAGGTGCTTGGACTTCGGCAGGTGGTTGAGGAACCACAGGATGAGCAGCGCGTGCACCCACCAGCTCGCGCGCGCCATGACGTGCGCCGTCTCGGCGCTCATGCCACCGAAGAGCGGCAGCAGCAGGCTCGTGATGAGTCGGCCGGTGAGGTCGGCGCCCGGCTGCTTCGCCTCGCCCACGAAGAGCACCAGCAGCGTGAGCATGAGCACGGCGATCGCGCTCAGGATCAGCACGGCGTCTCCGCCATGCACGGGGTCCACGTGGAAGCGCTTCGGCTTGATGACGAGCCGGCGATACAGCAGGTAGCCCACGGGTGCGAGCACGAAGACCGCGAAGATCTCCTGCGAGAACACGTACGGCACGTACAGCAGCCGCGGCAGGAGCACGTCCCAGGTGAAGGGCGTGTACAGCCCCTGGATCATGATCTCGACGGTGCCGAGGCCGAGCACGCAGAAGCCCCAGAACACGAGGGCGTGCATGAGCCCGCCCCAGGGATCGCGCAGGATCTTGGTCTGCGCGAGGCCGATGAGCAGCAGGTTCTTCGTGCGCTCGTCCGGGTGGTCCGTGCGGTCCTCCGGGCGGCCGATGCGAGCCCAGCGCACGAGCCGGCTTGCGCTCCCGGAGAAAAGTGCCCCCGCGACCACGAGGCACAGGGCGAACACGATGTTTTGGGCGGTCATGCTCGCGAAGCTAGGGGGCGGAACGGGTGGTCACAAGGCGAACCCGACGGGGGGGAACGACAACGGCCCACACCCCGGAGACCGGAGCGTGGGCCGCAGGACGATCCGTGTCGCGACAGCGCGCGATCAGCTCGCCTTCGCGGCCTTCACGGCCGCGGTGAGCGCGGGCAGCACCTCGAAGACGTCGCCCACGATTCCGTAATCGGCGATCTTGAAGATGGGCGCGTCCTTGTCCTTGTTGATCGCCACGATGGTGCGCGAGGTGCGCATGCCGGCCAGGTGCTGGATGGCCCCCGAGATGCCGGCGGCGATGTACAGGTCGGGGCTCACGTTGCGCCCGGTCTGGCCGATCTGATCGCTGTGCGGACGCCAGCCGTCGTCGGTGACCGCGCGCGTGGCACCCACCGCGGCGTTGCCGAACGCCTCGGCCAGATCTTCGCACAGCTTGAAGTGCTCGGCGGCCTTGAGGCCACGGCCGCCGGCCACGATCACCGGCGCGTCGTTGAGGTCGATCTTGTCGGTGTTGCCCTGCTTGAGCTCCACCACCTTCACGCGCGACGCCGACGGGTCGACCGCCGACGTGATCGCCTCGGTCGCGAGCGGGCGCGCCGCCGCCACCGGCTGGAACGCGGCCGGCCGCACGGAGAGCAGGGCCGGCGAACCGCTGAGCGCCAGCGTGGCCACCACCTTCGCGTTGTTGATCGGGTGCTGCCCGACCACGGCGCCGCCTTCGACCGCGAACCCGGTGAGGTCCGCCGCGAGTCCCACGCCGAGCTTCGCCGCGACGCGCGGCGACAGGTCGCGGCCGTGCGAGGTGGCGCTGAAGAGCCCATAGCCGTACGCACCGCCCTGCAGCAGGCCGGCCAGCGTGGCCGCGAGCGCCTCGGGGTTGTACAGCGCGAACCCCTCGTGCTCGAGCACGAGCACCTTGTCGGCGCCATGGGCGGCAAGCGCCTCGGCCTTGCCCGCGATACCGGCGGCACCCGCGAGCACCGCGTGCACCTGCCCACCACCCGACTGCTCGGCCAGCGTGCGGGCCGCAGTCACGGCCTCGAGGGCCACCTTGCGCAAGTCACCCGCGCGCGATTCGGCGAAAACGAGAACGTTGGCCATGCTCAGAGCACCTTCGCTTCGGTCTGGAGGAGACGGACGAGTTCGGGCACCGCGTCGGCGCCTTCACCCACGATGCGGCCGGCGGCACGCTCGGGCGGCAGCGCCATGGAGCGCGCCACGACGGCCTGCTCGCCGAGGGCGGCGGGCTTGACGTCGAGCGGCTTCTTCTTGGCGGCCATGATGCCCTTGAGCGACGGGAGGCGCTCCTTGTTGAGGCCGTCGTCGATCGTGAGCACGGCGGGGAGCGGGAACTCCACCACTTCGCTCGCACCCTCGAGCACTCGCTCGGCGCGGCCGGTGGCCCCGCCGATGTCGAGCTTGAACACATTCGTGACGACCGGGAGGCCGAGCAGCTCGGCGACCATGGGGCCGGTCATCTGGTTCATGGAATCGATGGCGACGCGGCCGAAGAGGACGAGATCGTAGCCGCCGTCCTTGAGCTCGGCAGCGAGCGCCCGGGCCACCGCAAGACCGTCGTACACGCGGGCATCGGTCTCGAGCAGGGTGCCGGAATCGGCGCCCATGGCCATGGCCTTGCGGATCTGCTCCTGCGCGGCGTTGGGGCCGAGGCAGACCACGTGCACCGAGCCGGCGCCGGCCTTCTCCTTGAGTTGGAGGGCGGCTTCGATGGCCCAGAGGTCGAAGTCGTTGATGTCGTACTTGAGGCCCGTCTCCTCGTACCGGGAGCCGTCCGCGGTGATCGCGAACTTCACTTCCATGACGGGGACGCGCTTGATGCACACGGCAATCTTCACCGCGCTCGCTCCATGCTGAGGGTGCTCGTGAAGGAATTCACAAGCTCAAAAGCTAGCCACGACGCACAACGGGGGGCAACGCACCAAGGCGTTGCCCCCCGCTGGCAATCTGGGACGTCCCGCCGTTACGGGAAGTTGGGATTGGCGAACCGCTCCACGTCGGGCAGCGGCCAGCACTGCTGGTCGCCGTAGATGCCGCCCTTGGCGTACGCCGTGCCCGCCACCGGCACCTGCGGCAGGTCGCGACGGTTCATGTCGAACCACCGGTTCCCCTGCAGCCAGAGTTCCCGGTTGCGCTCTTCCATGACCGTGGCCGTGAAGTTGGCCTGTTCGGCCGCGGTGAGCGGCGGCAGCGCGACGCCCGCGCGCGCGCGGAGCGCGTTGATGACGCCGACCCCAGTGCTCGCGCCGGCCACTTCCGCCTGAATGAGCTTCGCCTCGATGCCGGTCGCGATCGGCGTGCCCGTGGTGAGCGAGCCGTACTTCTGCTGCACCCAGAGCCGGTTGATCTGATCGGTGGTGTTGCGGCCGCCGTCGACGGCCCGCACGCGCGGATCAGGATTGCCGCCCACCGTCATCGCGCGGTACGCCGGGGCGACCGAGACAGCGAAGCCCTGGTTGTTCTGCGCGAAGATGCGGTTGTTGCGCGTGGCGGCGTTGAGATCGTGCGTGGCGTTGAACACGAAGTCCTGCGGCACGAGCGCGGCGTCGGCGGCAGCACCGGGCCCGTCGCCCTTGCCGAGCAGCGCACGCGCGCGTCCGACACGCGCCAGGTTCACGAGCGTCGGGTCGTTCGCCGCCTGGGCGGCCGTGAGCGCCTTCGTGAATCGCGCCGCGGCCGAGTCGAGCGCCTGCGCCGTGGTGAGCGCCGGCCCGAGGTCGATCACGCACTCACAGAATCCCTCGGCGAGCAGCAGGATGGCGTAACCGGCCATGGCCGCGTTGCGCGCGATCAGGCGCTGGCGGTTGGGCACATCGGCGTCACTCCACCCCTCGAGCAGGCGCGTGGCCTGGTCATTGGTGTGCCGCGCCACGTTGAGCGGCGTGTACACGCCGATCGCCGCGCATCCGGCTGACGCGTACTGCGCCTCGTTCGGAATGATGTCGCGCCGGTCCATGGACCAGCGGGCCGCGGTCTGCGTGCCCTCGACGAGTTCACCGGCCGCGAGGCCACTGGCCACGATGTACGCGCCCTGCGCGCACTCGAAGTCGGCGACGGCCGAGTTGGAGATGAGCGCCGCGTTCTGCGGGACGAGGAAGTTCGTCTCGGCGAGCCGGCTGGGCGAGTTGACGGTGAGCAGGCGGTCCACGGTGTCGCAGGCCGCCGTGCCCAGCAGTGCGAGGGCGCCCACGGCGGCGAGCCACGGCTGCCGACGACGGTTGCGAAGCCCCGTCGCGACGGTGCCGGTGTGACCGGACACGGATGCGGAATGTTGGGTGCGCATGATCGTCAGAAGTTGAGGTTGACCGTGGTCACGAACTGGCGGAGCTGCGGAAGCACGTTCTGCTCCCACTGCCCGAAGCCACCGCGCGTGCCGCCGTTGAAGGAGGCTTCGGGTTCGATGCCGCGGAAGTTCGTCCAGAGCCCCAGGTTGCGGCCGGCCACCGTGATCGACGCGCGCGAGGCGCGCAGCACCCGCGCAAACGACGCCGGCAGCGTGTACGTGGCCGAGAGCTCGCGGAAGCGCGTGAAGCTGGCATCCTGAATGAGCTGATCGGTGAACGCCGTGCCGCCCTGCGCCTCGGCCACGAGCACCGGGTCGAACCGCTCGGGGAAGTAGTTGATCTCGCAGAGCGAGAAGAGGTTGCAGCGCACGCGCTGGTTGCCGTCGAGCTTGCTGTAACCACCGCGGTAGTCGAAGAACGCGTTGATGCGCAGGTTCTTGTACAGCGTCAGGCCGGCGCCGATGGAGCCTTCGCGCGTGGGCACGGAGTTGCCGCGGAAAACGCGCGGTGCCTGCGCGCAGGCGATCGCCCCACCGTTGCCGTCGTCACACTGGATGTTGACAGCGCGGCGGGTGGTTGCGTCGAAATCGGCGCTCACGATCCGCCGGTCCCACCAGGCGCCGGGCGCGTAGCCGACGACGTGCTGTTCGGTGGAGGACAGGTTGATGCGCTCGTTCGCGCCGAGGCTCTCGATCCTGTACTCGAGCGTGCTGCCGTTGAGGGTGAAGTCGAGGCCGAGGTTCTCGCGGTTGAGCGCCTGCCAGCGGATCTGCCACTCGAGCCCCCTGCGTGACACTTCACCGGCGTTGAACAGCTGCTCGCCTGGGAAGCCCGATGAGGGCGGCGCGAGCCGCGCGAGGATGGCGTCCTTCGTGCTGCCGTCGAAGTACGTCACGTCGAGGCCGATGCGGTCCTCGAGCAGGGCGGCGTCGAAGCCCAGCTCCAGCTCCGTGCTGCGCTCCGGGCCGAGGTCAGGATTGCCGGCGTTGGCCGGCGTGAGGAAGCCACCCTGCGCCGCATAGGTGCGCGTGGCGTCGAAGGCGCCGGGCTGCTGACCGCTCCCGCCGTAGGCCGCGCGCAGCCGGAGCTGGTCCACCCAGCCGGGCAGCGCAATCGACGGCTCTTCGCTGATCACGTACGACAGGCTGAACTTCGGGTACGTGACGATGTCGAAGTTGGTGCCGAAGGCCGAGTTGTCGTCGGCGCGAACGGCGGCGGTGAGGAACAGCCGGTTGTTCCAGATGAGCTGTTGCTGCAGGAAGCCGCCAACCGTGTTGTTTTCGAACACTTCGTCACCGGTGACGTTGCGCACAGCGGCGGCGGCGAGCGACACGAGACCGGCCGCCGGGAAGTCGTTGCCCGACGCGGCTCGGAAGAGCGACTTGCGGCCGAAGAACTGGCCGCCGGCCGACGAGACGCTGCGCAGCCCCTCGCTGAGCTTCACGTCGAGGTTGGCGAGGTAGTCGAAGGTGGTGACGGTCACGTCACGCGTGGAGACGGCCATGGAGCCGTTGGTCGGCGGCCCAGACCCGGCAAAGGCCGCATACCGCGCGGCGAGCGGGTCGTTGCGCGGCGTGAGCGACTGGTTGTCCTCTGCCAGCCGGTCCACGCCCAGGATCAGGCGGTGATTGAACCAGCTCGTGGCGCGATTGGTGAGCGTGACGCTGCCCGTGAAGCGGTCGGCGTCCTGGAAGTTGTTGTACGCCTGGTAGTACACATCGGGCGGTCCCGAGCGGAAGCCGAGCTGCGGGTTGCCCGTATTGCGTCCGGCGTAGAGGAAACCCGGGGACGAGAAGAGCGTGCCCCACACGGCCCCGCCGCCACCCGCTTCGAAGGGCATGTACGTACGGCCGGTGGTGTAGCCCATCGAGGCCTGCACATCCCAGTTCTCGCTCGGTGTGGCCGAGAGATTGGCGCGCAGGTTGGTGCGATGGAGCCGGTTCACCGGTTCCGCTCCCTGGTTCTCTTCGTAGCCGCCGCCCAGGTAGTAGCGCAGCGTGGGCGAGCCGCCGCTGACGCTCATCTGCAAGTCCTGCAGCAGGCCGGCCTCGAAGATCTCGCGGCCGAAGTTGGATTGCAGCGAGTCGTTGAGATCGCGGGTGGAGAGCGTGACCGTGTCGAAGGCAGTGGTGGAACCGGCGACCGGCACGCGTCCCCAGTTGTCCGCGAAGCGGTTGCGCCAATCGGGCACCCAGTTCGTGCCCATGCGGAAGGTGGTGTTCCACACCGGCCGGCCGGCGGCGCCCTTCTTGGTGATGATCTGGATCACGCCAGCCGCGGCCTCGGTGCCGTAGAGCGTCGCCGCCGCTGGGCCCTTGATGACTTCGAGGCTCTCGATGTCATCGGGGCTGAAGTCGTTCCAGCGAGAAATCGACTGCGAGCCGAACCCCTGCGTCGTGGGGCCGGACGCCTGCGTGTTGTCCACGCGCACGCCGTCCACGAAGATGAGCGGGTTGTTGTTGAGCGACAGCGACGACGCGCCGCGTACGCGAATGCGCGAACCCGTGCCCACCTGTCCTGAACTGGCCACGACACTCACGCCCGAGGCGCGGCCGGTGAGCAGGTCCTGGAAGTTGTTGATCGGCTGGGTGGCCACGATGTCTGAGGCCTTCACGGTCGAGACCGCATTGCCGATGGCGCGCTTCTCGGCCACGCCGGCAGTGCCGGTCACGACCACGCCGCCGAGCTCGAGGGCCCGCTCGGTGAGCACGATGCGGACCGTGCTCGCGCCGATCGCCGCGGTCACGGTGCGCGGCTGGAACCCGATGCGCCGCACGGTGAGGTCGACGTTGCCCGAGCCGGCAACGCCCACGAGCCGGAACCGGCCGGCGGCATCGGACGTGGTCCCGACCGACGCCTGCCCTTCGACATTGATCTGGGCGTCGCTGACCGGGGTGCCACGTTCGCTGACCACGGTACCGGCGATCACGCCACCGGACTGAGCCGTGGCGGGCGCCGCCGGCCAGAGCAGCGCGGTGGCGATCGCGACCAGCGCCGCAAGTGGCCCGCGGCGCGGCCGGCGTCTGGCGAGGATGGGAGAACGAGCGGACGTGGCGGCGCCGTGAAGCCGCAGCGCGTCCGGGGTGGGATCTGGCTGCATTCCATGCCTCCGGAGGGGGACAAGCAGGCGGGACGACCGTGGCGATGCGGTGCGGCACCACGGCGATGCACCGCACCGTCACGACTCCGTGATGAAATCGTGACGGTGCGCATCAACTGCCCATTGTATGTCCCTCGGAGGCGCGCGCAAGATCCCCGCGCGCGCCGCGCGTCACTTGAACGCGTTCAGCCCCGTGATCGCCTGGCCGAGGATGAGCGAGTGCACGTCGTGCGTGCCCTCGTAGGTGTACACGCTCTCGAGATTGGCCATGTGCCGCATGGCGGCGTACTCGGCGAGGATGCCGTTGCCGCCCAGCAGCCGGCGCGTCTCGCGCGCGGCCTCCGTGGCGATGTGCACGTTGTTGCGCTTGGCCAGCGACACCTGCACCGGCGTGAAGTTGCCCGCGTCCTTGAGGCGCCCGAGGTGCAGCGACACGAGCTGTCCCTTCACCAGCTCGGTGAGCATGTCGGCGAGGCGCACCTGCTGGATCTGAAAGCCACCGATCGGCCGGTCGAACATCACGCGGTTCTTCGCGTACGACACGGCCTCCTCGAAGCAGGCCATGGCCGCGCCGAGCACGCCCCAGGAGATCCCGTAGCGCGCCTGCGTGAGGCACATGAGCGGGCTCTTGAGGCCGCCCGAGTTGGGGAGGAGCGCATTGGCCGACACGTGCACGTCCTGCAGCACGAGCTCGCTGGTGTCGCTCGCGCGCAGGGACAGCTTGCCCTTCTGGTCCTTGGCCGTGAAGCCCGGGGTGTCGGTGTGCACGATGAACCCGCGGATCGACTTGTCGTCGTCGGCGTCGCCGGTCTTGGCCCAGATGATGGCGATGTCGGCCATCGAGCCGTTCGTGATCCACATCTTGGCGCCGTTCAGGATCCACGAGCCGTCGGCCTGCTGGCGCGCGCGGGTGATCATGCCCGACGGGTTGGAGCCGAAGTCGGGCTCGGTGAGGCCGAAGCAGCCGATGTACTCGCCCTTGGCGAGGCGCGGCAGGTACGTGCGCCGCTGCTCCTCGCTGCCGAACGCGTAGATCGGGTACATGACGAGCGCGCCCTGCACCGACGCGAACGAGCGGATGCCCGAATCGCCGCGCTCGAGCTCCTGCATGATCAGGCCGTAGGCCACGCTCGACAGGCCGGCGCAGCCGTACTCTTCGGGGAGCGACGAGCCGAGCAGCCCCATCTCGGCCATCTCGGGAATGAGCTCCTTGGGGAAGCGCCCGTCCACGTAGCACTGCCCGATGATGGGGAGGACCTTCTCGTTCACCCAGGCGCGCACCGTGTCGCGAATGGCGCGTTCCTCCTCGGTGAGCGCGGCGTCGATGTTGAACAGGTCGGCGGCATGCGCCGTCAGGTCGACGGACGGGAGCGCGGGAATCGCGGCGGCAAGCGTATCGGTGGACATCGGGAGACCTCGAGGAAGCACGCAGAGCGTTGTCAGAGCAGGCGACGAGCAGGCCCGGGCCGAGACCACGGCCCCGAGCCGAAACATAGTGGCGGTTCGGGAGGCGCGGGTACGCTTGTAGGGGTAGGTCACCCGCACGGCCACCATCCTCACACCGAGCCGCGGCCGGTCCCCGCGATCACCCATCATCGACGACGGCACGAAAAGCGGGCTCAGCCGCAACATCTGCCGGGCGTCGTGACGTAGGAGCAGGAGGGCTGGCACCATCTTGCGCTGGCTCAGATGTTGGACCCACTCCCTCGAGGCCGGCACGTCCGATACCGGCCTCACGACACCCTCCGTTCGATTCCCCTGCCGCTCATGTTCCTGCCTTCCATTGGCCCATCACGACGTCGCGACCGGTCTCCCGCGATGCGTCCGTGGCGTCACACGGCCCTTGCCCTCGCCGCCGCCCTCCTCACCGCGTGCGGCGGCGGCGGCGGCGATGGTCCCACGAATCCGAATCCGAACCCCACGCCGGGCACGCTCGCGATCGCGCTGAACAGCAACTCCGGCTCGGTGGTGGCGGGGAATCAGGTCGCGGTCGCGGTGACGGTCACACGTGGCGGCAGCTTCACGGGCGCCGTGACGCTCGAGGCGACCGGCGCGCCGGCGGGTGTCACGGTGGCGTTCTCGACCACGTCGCTCGCGGCGGGTGTCACGGCCGCGACGTTCACCGCCTCGACCACCAGCGCCGCCGCGCCCGGCACGTACCCCATCATCGTGCGCGCGTCGGGCACCGGCGTCACCCCCACGGCCGCCGTCTATTCGCTCACCGTCACGGCGGCGCCGGTCCCCACGGTGTCGATCGAGGTGAGCAACAACGCACTCACGCTGCCTGCGGGCGAGAGCCGACAGGTTGACGTCACGATCACGCGCGGCGGCGGCTTCGCCGGCCCCGTCTCGCTCGCCGTCACGGGACTGCCCACGGGCGTCACGGCCACGGTCGCAACCAACCCGGTGGCCGGAACCACCGGCACCATCACGCTGACCGCCACCGCCGGTGCGGCCGCGACGACCGGCACGCTCACCGTGCGCGGTACCGCTGCGGGCGTGACCGATGCCACCGCGTCGATCGCACTCACCGTGACGGGTCCGCAGCGCCTCACCCTCGAAACGACGACGCCCGCCGTGACGATCGTGCAGGGGGCGCAGTCGGCCGCACTGCCGATCACGATCACGCGCGAGAACATCACGGGCAACGTCACCTTCTCCGTGAGCGCGCCCACGGGCGTCACCGCCACCGTCACGCCGAATCCGGCCACCGGCAACAGCGCGCAGGTCGTGATCGCGGTCGCGGGCTCGGTCGCACCCGGTCTGGTGCCCGTCACCGTTACCGGACAGCTCGGCAGCCGCAGCGCGACGATCAACTTCCAGGTCACGGTGACATCGGCCGCGTCGCCCGATTTCGGCATCGCGCTGGCAAGTGCCTCGCTCACCGTGACGGCCGGCCAGGCAGCCGGCACGACCGTGAACATCACCCGCTCGGGCGGCTTCACCGGGACGGTGTCCTTCGGGACGAGCGCCTTGCCCGCCGGCGTCAGCGTGACGTTCACCCCCGATGTCGTGAGCGGCGCGAGCACGCAGCTGCAGGTGCAGACGGCGCCGTCGACTGCGGCCGGCACCTACAACTTCACCGTGATTGCGTCCGCCACCGGCATCGGCAGCCGGCTGCTCAACCTGCAGCTCACCGTGCAGCCAGGCAGCGGCGGCGGCACGGGCAACGTGACCTGGCAGTTCTGCGATGTCAGCCGCTTCCCGATCTGGTTCGCCTTCCGCGACGGAACGAGTGGCGCATGGACGCGCGTGCTCCCCGGCGCCAACCAGACGTACAGCTTCACCATGAACGACACGCGCGGCGGCGTGACCTACGTGTTCGATGGCGGCGGCGCCGACTTCGATGTGACGACGTTCTACCTCACGCGCGACGAGTTGCAGGCCCTCGGGGCGGCGGAGTGCGTGAACAACCGCGCCACCAAGACGATCAACGGGACCGTCGCCGGGCTCGGCGCCGGACAGACGGGCACCATCAGCGTTGGCAGCGGCTCCGGCACCGCGACAGTGAACGGTCCGGTCTCCATCACCAACGTGGATGACGGCACCGTGGACATGATCGCGGTGCGCGCCGCGATCGACATCGGCACATTGTCCACCACGCCCGACCGACTCGTCCTGCGGCGCAGCGTCAACATCGCGAACAACGGCACGCTGCCGCTGGTGGACTTCGGGTCGGCCGAGGCGTTCGCGCCCGCGACGGCGACCTACACGATCGCAAACGGCGGCGCGGACCAGGTCGCCATGGCCACCGGCTTCAGCACGTCCAACGGCACGGCCGGCTTCTTCTCGTACGGTCCCCTCGCCGGCGCTGGCGGTGGAGCGCGCACCGTGTACGGCGTGCCGTCGGCGCGCACGCAGGCTGGCGACCTGCAGTACGTGCAGGCCACGGCCATCGAGGGCACCGTGGGGACGCGCATCGTGGCACAGTACAATCGTGAGCTGGCCAACCGGACGCTGACCCTCGGGCCGGCCCTGAACGCGCCGACGATCACCACCCTCGGAGCGGCGCCCTATCCGCGGCTGCGCGCCGCGGGCAACTGGCAGGGCGACTACAACCAGGGCAACGGCGTCACGTTCACCCAGATGGCGAACGGTGGTCGCACCTGGTCGATCGCATCGTCGTTCGGTTACACCGCGGGTGCCGCTGGCTTCGAACTCGAGATCCCGGACGTGACGAGCGCCAGCGGCTTCAACACGACGTGGGCTCTGCAGGGCGGGAGCGCCACGAACTGGGCGGTCTCGGCCTCACGCGTGGAGAACGCGCCGATCGGTGCGGCGGTCGAGGGCTTCCGTTTCCGCGCCGCCTCGCGCCAGGGCAGCGTCACGCCCTGACGCCACACCGGGCGAAGCGGCCGGTCAGCCGACCGGCCGCTTCGCCCGCGGCAGCACCCCCACCTCGCGCGCCTTGCGACGGAACGCGGGCCCGTGATCGAGCGGATGGCCGCTCTCGTCCTGCCACTGGTGCACCATCTCGTGCAGCAGCGTGTGCAGCGCCTCCGGCCAGCCGTCGCGCCGCAGGTGCCGCCGGCTGAGCACGATCTCCGCACCCGGCCCGTCTTCGCCCTTCGGGCTGTAGTGGCCAAGGCGCGTCTTCATGCGCGAGGAGAGCCGCACCCGAATGCGCGTGAGCGCACCGCCGAAGTGCTGCCGGTTGAGCTCGGCGTGTGCGTCGGCCAGGCGCGCAAGCAGCGGACCGTCGCCCGGGCGCTCGGGTTCGGCGCGTCGCTGTGCGGGCGGCCGGTCCACCGGATGCGCCAGGATCACGTCACGCGCCGCCAGGCGCGCAGCGCGTGTGCGGGCCGTCGCGAACGTGACCACGGCGCGAAGCACCGGCTCCGGCGCCGTCGCATACCCCTCGTGCAAACGCAGCGTGGTGCCGATCACCGACACCATGACGCGACGCGTGCGCATGAGCGTGATCGCGTCGATGCCACGCAGTCCAAGGCCGTGCAACCGGTGCAGCAGCGTGGCCGCCTGCGCGCGGCGCGCCGCGGTGCCCCGCGACGGCTTGACCCGCTCACTCGGCGGCTCCGCCACCGGCGCCGCCGGCGGCTGGTCGAAGCCGAAGCCGAGCTGCGCGTCATCCACCAGCAGCCGCCCGCGGGCGGCTGCGCGCTTCATCGCACCGAAGAGGTCGAGCATGCCGAACGATGCGGGGGCACGCGATCGGACGCCAGCGGTCGGCGGGCGGTCGACGCATCGTGACGCCCGCCGCGTGGCCTTACGCCGTCTCGGCGGTGGCGGCCACGGCCTCGAGGATCGCCCGCGCCGCGTCGACCTCGTCCTGCACGATCGCGTGCTGCAGCCCGGGGTACACGCGCAGGTCCACCTTGGCGCCCATGCCCGCCAGCACCTCCGCCGAGTGCTTCGAGCGCTTGACGGGGATGTGGAAGTCCTGGTCGCCCACGCCGATGAAGACGGGCGTGCCGCCGAAGGCGCCGGGATACTTGCGCGAGATGCCGTCGGGGCCGATCAGGCCACCGGCCAGCGCGATCACGCCGCCGTAGCGCCGCGCGTTGCGCGCCGCGTATTCGAGCGCGAGGCACGCCCCCTGCGAGAAGCCGCCCAGCACGATGCGCTCCGCCGGAATGCCGGCCTCGAGCGCGGAGTGCACCACCCGATCGAAGCAGTTGAGCGCCGACGAGAGCCACGGCTCGTTGATCGCGATCGGCTCCATGAAGCGCGCCGGATACCACGCGTTGTTGGCCGCATCAGGCGCGAGAAATGCCACATCGGGCACCGAGAACGCCGCGGCCAGACCGAGGATGTCGCGCGCGTCGGCACCACGACCGTGCGCGAGCACGACGGCGGCGCGCGCCTCGGCGAGCGGAGCCCCGCCCGTGAGGACGGGGCGATTGGCGTGCGGATCGAATGCGAGCTTGCTCATGCACCAGCCTCCACGAGGGATGAAACGTCGGTGACGGGCGCCGCATGCGCGGCGTGCGCGTCGTGGCCATCGTGCGGCCAGTCGGGAACCTCGAGCGGCACGAGGCCGCCCGTGATGCGCTCCCGATGAATCTCGAGCCATGGCGGCAGTCGCAATGTGCGGCCGGTCACCGTGCGGTCTTCATCCACCAGGAATCCCGGTGTCGCCGTGGCCACCTCCACCACATGCCCGTCGGGATCGCGCGTGTAGATGGAGCGGAAGTACACCCGATCCTGCACGGTACTGACCGGAACGCCGGCGTGCAGCAGCCGCTCGCGCAACGCCCCCTGCGCCTCGTCGGTGGGCACGGAGAGCGCGTAGTGGTGCGCCTGCCCCGCACCCATCACGGCCCGGCGCGCCGTCGGCGTGTCGAGCCCGAAGTACGTGACGAGCGAGCCAGGTCGTGCATCGACGCTCCCCCATGTCCAGTGCGGCATGTCGGGGTCGTCGAAGTTGCCCGTGCGCTTGACCAGCGAGAGGCCAAGCAGGCCCTGCAGGAAGGCGTCGGTGCGGCCGAGGTCCCGCGCGGTCGCGCTGATGTGGTGCATACCCCGCGTGAGGGACATCGTGTCATCGATGACCGGCACCGGTTCCGGCCAGCTGTCCTGCGCGATCGCGGACTCGTCGCGCGCACCACGGACCAGAGCGGCCGGCGGCGTGTGCTCGCCGCGTCCTGGCACGCCATCGGGCTCGTCGATGTGCAGCCCCGGGCCGTCGGTGGCGATCTCGAGGATCGTGCCGTCCGGGTCGCGGAAGTAGAGGGACGTGAAGTAGTGCCGGTCGTAGGGACCGCGCACCCGCACGCCGAGGTCGGTGAGGCGCCGCTTCCAGCGACGCAGCGCCTCCACATCGGCGGTGCGGAAGGCCACGTGGTGCGTGCCGCCAATGCCCGGGCGCCCGCGCGGCGCACGGGGCCACTCGAAGAAGGTGATGACGCTGCCGGGGGTGCCGGTCGCATCGGCGTAGTACAGGTGATAGCTCGACGGGTCGTCGAAGTTCACCGTCGTCTTCACGAGCCGCAGGCCGAGCACGCGGGTGTAGAAATCCACGTTGCGCTGGGCGTCGGCGGTGACGAGGGTGACGTGATGGAGGCCGGTGATGGGCATGGAGTGCTCCGGGCTGATGGCTCAGTTATCTCAGTTCTAAGATATGAGCCCCGTCACTCACGCGCAATGCGCCGCAGGACCGGCTGGCGTCCGTGGCGCCCGTCAGCGCCGGCGCGGCACGCGCAGCCGCATCGGCCCCGGCACGAAGGCGCGCCCATCGAACGGCCACGCCTGCACCTCGAGCTCCGTCGCCGAGGCCTCGATCACGTTGAGCGCACTCGGCCGGTGCCCGCGCATGCGGTTCGAGAGCGTGTTGGCGGCGCTCACCACGAAGCGGCCGGCTGCGCGCTCGACCAGCTCCACGCGCTCCTCGTGATCGTGGCCGGTGCACACCACGTCCACCGGCATGGCCGCGATGGCATCCAGCACCCGCTGGGGCTGCTTGAGGCCCCATCGATTCGACAGCCGTCCCCGCACCACGTTGTGGTGCACCACCAGCACGCGCAGGTCGCCCGGTGGCGCCGCCGCCAGCCGCGCCTGGGCATTGCGCAGCTGCGCCGGCGTGAGCCCACCCTTCACGCGCCAGTCGCGCGGGTACCAGGTGAGCGATTCGGGGTTGGTGCCCCACGCGGAGTTGAGTCCCACCAGGGTGACGCCCGGCACGCGAAGGGTGGGCTCCACCTCCTCGGCGATGAACGCGCGATAGCGTTCGTGCACCCGCGCGAAGTCTCCCCAGCCGAAGGGCGCGTGCCACCAGGCGGCGTCGTGGTTGCCGGGCACCACGATGGTGGGCGCCACGGCCCGGAACCGATCGAGGATCGCGCGCGCCTCGACGAACTCGTGCTCGCGGGCGCGCTGCGAGACATCGCCGGAGACCACGATGGCATCCCAGCGCCCCGACGCCGCGACGTCGAGCGCGGCCTCCACGTGCGCGGCCACGAAGGGGCGGCCGCAATGGATGTCGGAGACGTGCAGGAGGCGCATCGCCGGCGCCGCGGTCGTTGGGACGCCGGCCGGTTGCTGCGGGCCGTGCGCGTCAGGCAAGCGCGGCGATCACGGCTTCCGTGAACTCGTCGGTGCTCGCCGTGCCGCCGAGGTCGCGCGTGCGCGCGGCGCCGTCCTGCACGGTGCGCTCGAAGGCGCTCCGCACACGCGCCGCCACGTCGGGCTGCCCGATGTGATCGCAGAGCATGCAGCCGGCGAGCAGCAGCGCGCCGGGGTTCGCGATGCCCTTGCCCACGATGTCGGGCGCCGTGCCGTGCACCGCCTCGAAGATCGCCGCCGTCGTGCCGATGTTGGCGCCGGGCGTCATGCCGAGGCCGCCCACGAGCCCCGAGATCTCGTCGGAGAGAATGTCGCCGAAGAGGTTCGTGGTCACGATCACGTCGAACTGCTCGGGGCGCATCACGAGGTGCATGGCCATCGCGTCGATGATGCGCTCCTCGAACTGCACGCGCCCCTCGTACTCGCGGGCCACCATGCGCCCGGTGTCGAGGAAGAGCCCTTGCGAGTACTTGAGGATGTTCGCCTTGTGCACGAGCGTGACCTTCTGGCGGCCATTCGCGAGCGCATACTCGAACGCATAGCGCACGATGCGCTCCGACCCGAAGCGCGTGATCACCGCGATCGACTCGGCGGCCGCGCGCGGATCGTCGCCGATGCGCACGTAATGCTCGTGGCCGATGTAGAGCCCCTCGGTGTTCTCGCGCACGAGCACGAGGTCGATGTCGGAGAAGCGACCGGGCACGATCGTCTTCGCCGGCCGCACGTTCGCGTACAGGTCGAACGTCTTGCGCAGCGCCACGTTGACGGAGCGGAACCCCTCCCCCACCGGCGTCTCGAGCGGTCCCTTGAGCGCAACGCGGGTCTGCTTGATGGAATCGAGCGTCGCGTCGGGCATCGGGTCGCCCCAGCGACTCACCCCGGCGATGCCGGCCACCTGGGTATCCCAGGCGATGTCGGCGCCGGCGGCGGTCAGGATGCGAACGGTGGCATCGGAGATCGACGGCCCGATGCCGTCGCCGGGGATCAGCGTGACTGGAGTGGACATGCGAGCAATCTGGCGTGGGGAGTGGGGGAGGTCACGGCCTGCCGGGAAAAGTCTCGGCTGCACCACCCCCGCGGCACCCCCCCGGCCTACATCGATTGCTGGCAGAGCACCGTGCGCGCCGCGACGGATTCGGGGAGGAGCACATCCAGGACACCGGCCGTCGGCCACACGTCCGGCGAGAGCAGCGACGTGGGCGACTCGCGCACCGTGCGGGCGGCCCGGGGGAGCAGTTCGAGCATCGGACCGAACGCGGGGTGATCGCGGTGCTTCGCCGCCAGCTCGGCGAGCCTCGACTCCCGCTCCGGGGAGAAGCCGAAGAGCACCTCGCGGGTGTGTCCGCAGCCGCCGAGCACGTTGGCGTAGAGGATCTCGACGCGCACCGCGAAGGGGAGCTTTTCGTCGTCGAAGAGCTCCATGGCGAGCGTGCCCGTGGGGCTGGCGGCGTCGCGCTGCGCCGCACGCTGCAGGGCGAGCAGGCTGGACGCATTGCTGGTGGCGAGGCGTTCGAGTTCGTCCGCGCGCGCCGTCGTGCGCGTGTCGCCGGCGGCACGCGCGGCGTCGGCCACGAGTCGAGCGCCGGCGAGCGCGAAGCTCCGGCCCACGAGGAAGTCCACGAGGATCGGCGAGTCGAGGTAGTGGCGGCTGGCCGCCACGTTCTCGAGGCCGCGCAGCGACGCCGTGGCGGCATCGCCCCGCTGCAGTGCGAGGCGGCCCGCGAGTTCGTTGAGCTGCATGAGCTGACGCGCTCCACTGTAGCGGCGCACCGGCAAGTCGAACGTGCTCTGCACACCAGGCAGTCCGTCGCGATAGCCCCACAGCGGCGGCAACGGCGCGCTCCGGGCGAACCGCCGCCAGACGCCCATCCAGTCGGACATCGTGTCGGCAGCGATGCGCGCGAGGTCGGTCGGCTCGCTCGCCGAATCACCGCGCACCGCGTGGAGCAGGGTGGCGAGTTCGGACGCGGACGCACGCGGCGGGTCCGACGGTCGGCGCGAAGCATCGGGGCGCACGAACGTCGCGTGCCGGGCGGCGGCCGTGTCCCACTGGTGCACCATGAGCGCCACCGTCAGCGAGTCCGCATCGGAGAAGGGCGCCAGCGGAGCCACCAGCGAGTCCACGAGGCCACGCAGGCTTCCCGAGGCGGCGAGTGTGGCCCGTGCCTCGGCCAGCGGGATCGTGGCCACGGCGCCGCGCTGCTGCAGCTGTTCCCGCTCCCGCGTGACGTCGGACGCCACGATGACCGTGGCCGCTGTCGCGAAGACGGCGAGCACGATGGCGATGGCGGCCAGCGTGGCCAGGATGACGGTGGGTCGCGCGGTGGTGTCGATCGGCTTCACGGGCGAGGCGAGTGCGGCGGGAGCATGCAGCACGTCGTCACCGGGACGGCGCGCCACTCGTGCACCAGACGCGATTCCGTGCGCCCGGTCACGCCACCGTCACGCGGCCTGTCGCCAGCGTCACGGCGCGGGCCGCGGACGCGCCGCGCAAGGGCTCGCACGGGCCAGGCAGGGCGTCGACCTCGCGAGCGGCCGGCTGCAGTCCCTAGGTTCCGAACGGTTCCGCACGCGGCGCGCCGTGCCTGCGCACCTGTCCGACCCCTTCCCTGACGCCTCATGTTCCGATTCCGACGCCTGCCCCACCCCGCCGCGCTCCCCGGCCTCTGCCTCGGCATCGCGCTGCTGACCGCCCGCAGCGGCTCCCTCGACGCACAGCCAGCGGCGCAGCCCGCCGCACCCGCGTTCGACCTGAGCGTGGCCAACATCATGCGCGGTCCGGAGCACTACGGCTGGGAGCCGCAGCAGGTGCGCTGGACGGCCGATGGCCAGTGGCTCTACTTCCGATGGGTGGAGGCTGGCTCGGCGTGGGACACGCCGATGGCGTGGTATCGCGTGCGCCCCACCGCCGGATCGACGCCGGAGCGCATCACGGACGCGCACGCGGACTCGGTCGCGCCTTACCTCGCCACCGGGCCGCTCACCCGCGACGGTCGCACGCGGGCCGTCGCCGCCAACGGGGACCTCTGGCTCGTGGAGACGCGACGCGGCACGGCGCGCCGGCTCACGGAGACGGTGGCCAGCGAGTCGGACCCGCGCTTCAGCGCCGACGAGCGCCACCTGCTGTTCCTGCGCGAAGGCAACGCCTACGCGCTCGAACTCGCCACGGGCGCGGTGCGCCAGCTCACCGACATTCGCGCCGGCACCGCGCCCCGTGACTCGGCCGCCGCGACCGGCCAGCGCGGTGCGCTCGTGCGGGACCAGCGCGACCTGCTGCAGGTGATCCGCGACCGGGCGCGCACCGACTCGATCGCGCGCGCGAACCGTGACGCCGCCGCTGCGCGGCGCCTGCCCGTGCTCTACGCGCCGGCCGGCGAGCGCATCGTATCGGTAAGCGTCTCCCCCAACCTGCGCGTGGCGATCCTCGTGACGAGCGCGGCGGGCACCGGCGCCCGCACGGCGGATGTGCCCAACTACGTGACCTCGAGCGGCTACGCGGAGATGATTCCCACGCGCAGCAAGGTGGGCGACGCCCAGTCGCGGTCGCGGGCGTGGCGCGTGGACCTCGCGAGCGGCGCGATGACGGCGGTGCCGGTGATCGGCCGCGACAGCGCGGCGCGCGCGGCGTCCTTGCAGGTGAGCGGCTGGCGCGAGGACGGCAGCATGGCGCTGCTCTTCGCCACGTCCCTCGACTTCAAGTCGCGGTACCTGGTCGTGGTGCCCGCCGAGGGCGCCCCCCTGCTCACCGACGCCCTGCAGGACAGCGCGTGGGTGAACGGCCCGTGCTTCGGCTGCGCCGGCTGGCTCCCCGATGGTCGCGCGTGGTTCGTGTCCGAGGCGAGCGGCTACGCGCACCTCTACGCCGCGCAACCCGACGGCAGCGCGCGCACCGCGCTCACCAGCGGCGAGTGGGAAGTGCTGCAGGTGGACGTGTCCCCCGACCGGCGCTGGTTCTGGCTGCACACCAGCGAGACGTCACCATTCGTGCGCGAGTTCTGGCGCATGCCGATCACGGGCGGCGCGCGGGAGAAGCTCACGCACGAGACGGGCGGGCACGCGGTGGTGGTGAGCCCCGACGGACGGCGCGCGGCCAACGTGTTCTCGTCATCGAACACGCCGCCCGAACTGTTCGTGCAGTCCTTCTCCGGCCGCGACCGCGTGCAGCTCACCACGTCCACGAGTGACGCGTTCCGCCGCGCCACGTGGCAGGCACCGCCGATCGTTCGCATTCCGGCGAGCGACGGCGTGGCCGTGCCCGCGCGGCTGTACACGCCCGAGTCGGTGGGCGCGGCGCGCAACGGCGCGGCGGTGATCTTCGTGCACGGGGCCGGCTACCTGCACAACGTGCACGAGTACTGGTCGAGCTACGCGCGCGAGTACCTGTTCCACCACCTGCTCGCGTCGCGCGGCTACGTGGTGCTCGACATCGACTACCGCGCGTCAGCGGGCTACGGCCGCGACTGGCGCACGGCGATCTATCGCCACATGGGTGGCCGCGACCTGCAGGACCATGTGGACGGCTCGCGCTGGCTGCAGCAGGAGCACGGCATCGCCCCGGAACGCGTCGGCATCTATGGGGGCAGCTATGGCGGCTTCATCACGCTCATGGCGCTCTTCAACGCGCCGAAGGATTTCGGCGCCGGCGCGGCCTTGCGCGCCGTGACCGACTGGGCGCACTACAACCACGGGTATACCGGCCGCATCCTCAACCAGCCGCAGGACGACACCACGTCGTATCGCCGCTCGTCACCGATCTTCTTCGCGGAAGGCCTCGAGGATCCGCTCCTGATCGCGCATGGCATGGTGGACACCAACGTGCACTTCCAGGACGTGGTGCGCCTTGCGCAGCGGCTGATCGAGCTCGGCAAGACCGAGTGGGAGATGGCCGTCTACCCGGTCGAGGACCACGGATTCGTTCGCCCCGACTCGTGGACCGACGAGTACCGTCGCATTCTCGAGCTGTTCGAGCGCACGATCGGGCCGAACGGCACGAAGGCCGGCGGGCGCTGACGGGCCGCGCGCGCCGTCCCCGCACGTCAGCGCGCGGGGACGGCGTCCTCGGCGAGGAGCAGCTGCACGGCCTGCAGCAGCGAGGCGGGCGCGAAGGGTTTCTCGAGAAACGCGGTGTGCGGCGTGGCGAGCAGCGTGTCGAGCGCGTTCGTCTCGCGATAGCCTGACACGAACAGCACGGGCAGGTCGCGGCGGCGTGCACGCAGCGCCGTCACCAGTTCCACGCCGCCCAGTCGTGGCATCACGACATCGCTGATCACCACGTCGACCGATGCGAGCGTGGCCTCGTCACACAGCGCGAGCGCCTGCTCGCCGTCGACGGCAGAGAGCACGTCGTACTGTTGCTGATGCAGTACGCGCTCCACGACGCGGCGCACGGCGTCCTCGTCCTCGACGAGCAGGACACGCAGTGCCGCCGAGATCGGCGCCACGGGCGGCTCCTGGTGCAGCGGCTCCGGCGTGGCCCCCTCGGGCGCAGGCGGAAAGAACAGTCGCACCTCGGTACCGCGCCCGGGGGTACTGTCCACCAGCACGTGGCCACTGTGCTGCACCACCGTGCCGTACACCATTGCCAGTCCGAGGCCGGTGCCCTGCCCGACCGGCTTGGTGGTGAAGAACGGCTCGAACGCGCGGGCGAGCACGTCCGGCGTCATGCCGATGCCGCCATCATGCACGGACACGACCAGCCACCGGCCGGCGGGCACGCCGTTCGCAAACTCCGGGTCGCCGGCCCGCACCTGCACCGTGCGCCCCTCGAGCGTCACGCGCCCGCCCGTGGGCATCGCGTCGCGCGCGTTCACCACGAGGTTCACGATCGCCTGCTCCACCGACACGGTATCGAGCCGCGCGAGCGCGAGGTCGGGTTCGATCACCAGGTCGAGCGCATAGTGTTCACCGATGATGCGACGCAGGAGCGACGCCACCTCCTCGAGCATCGCATCCGCGCGCACCACGCGCGGCGCCAGCTCCGACCGGCGCGCGAACGCGAGCAGCTGCCGGGTGAGCGCAGCCGAGCGGTCCGCGGCCTCGAGCGCCGCGTCGAGCTCGGCGCGCGCCGGGTGGGCCTCGTCGAGTTCGCCACGGGCGATCGCCGTGTTGCCGATGATCGCGGTGAGCAGGTTGTTGAAGTCATGCGCCACACCGCCCGCGAGCTGCCCGATGCTCTCGAGCTTCTGCGCCTGCACCTGCCGGTCCTGCCGCTCCTGCAGCCGAGCGGCCATTTCGTCCACGCTCGACGCCAGCCGCGCCATTTCGCCGGTACGCGCGCGCAGTCCCGTGCGCGCCGCCAGGTCGCCGCTGCCGATGCGCGCGGTGGCCTCGAGCACCGCCCGCACGTCACGCAGCACGAAACGTTCGGCGGCCCACCACGCGGCCATGATCATGAGCGCCAGCCACACCACGAGCACGAGCAGCGTGGTGCGCAGCTGGGCGTTGACGCCCTCGTACACGGCAACAGCCGGCAGGCCGACCGTGAGCCAGACCGGCGCGCTGTCCGGCGACTGCAGCCGGTCGAAGGCCCACACACGACGCACCCCGTCGATGCCGACCGCGTCCACCACGCCGCGCCCGTCCCGCTGCATCGCCTGCGCGATCGGATGATCGGGGGACGGCGGCAACACGGGTCGCTCCACTGCGGGCGCGCGTCGCAGGATGCTGTCGCCGCGCACGGTGATGGAGACCACGGCGCCGGGCGTGGCGAGGACACGTGCGCTCAGCGCGTCGAACCAGCGCAGGCGCAGCCCCGCCGAGAGCACCCCCGCGAACGCGCCCGACTCGGCGGTGATGGGTACGTTCAGCGGCAGGAGGAGCTCGCCGGTGCCGGTGCTGCGCATGTACTCACCGACCAGGGCCGTGCGCGCGTCGCGCACGTACGCGAAGCCGGGATTCGCCGAGACATCGCGCGGCAGCGTGGTCACCCCGCGCGTCGCACAGTCCTGGATGCCATCGGCCAGGGTGCGCGTGACGGACCAGGCCTCCTCCACCATCTCCGAGAGCGCCGCCAGCGTGCGCCCGCACGCGGCCGCATCGCCGGATCGGATGGCCGCGATCATGCCGAACGCGCGCAGGATGCGCAGTCCGTCCACGATCGCTTCCTGCTGCGCGCTCACGCCCGCCTCGACGAGCTGCAGCGCGGACGATTGCGCCGCCTCGAGTCGCGCCGTGCGTTCGCGCCCCACCAGAACCACGATCAGGATGAACGTCGGGACGAGGACGACCGCCACCAGCGTCAGCAGACGTGCGCGAAGACTCGTCATGTGGGGCGTGAAACTCCGTCGTCGGGATGCTCGGCGCGGGATGCGCGGGTCGGCGGCTTCCGCAATATGCCACGCCTCGCGCCCGGTTGCCGAGCGTGGCCGTCTTGCGCCCGACGGTGCAGCGCGCCAGCGTGTGGCCATGACGTTCCGCCGTTCCGCTCCGTCGGCCCTGAGCCGCGCCGAACATCGGCTGCGCGACCTGCGCCCGATGCTGCGCCCGCTTGCCGATGCGCTGCGTACGCGCGATGCCGCCACCCTCGAGTCCCAGGTGCGGCTGGCCCAGCTGGCCGCGCCCACGGGCGGCGAGACGCGGCGGGCCGCCCTGGTGGCGGACGCGTTCCGCCTGCGCGGGTTCACCCGGGTGCACACCGATCGCGTCGGCAACGTGATCGCGCGGCGACCGGCGCAGGAGCCGTCCGCGCAGCCGATCGTCTGCATGGCGCATCTCGACACCGTCTTCGCGGCGGACACGCCGCTGCTGCTGCGTCACGAAGGGAGTCGACTGGTGTGTCCCGGCATCGGGGACAACGCGCGGGGCCTCGCGGCGATGCTCGCGATCGCCGACACGCTCGGCGTGCCTGGCCTCGACGGCGACGCGACACGACTCGGCCACCCCGTGGAGTTCGTGGCCACCGTCGGCGAGGAAGGACTTGGCAACCTGCGCGGCGCCCGTGGCTACTTCGACGACTTGGCGGCCGATGGCCGGGTGCCGCTCGCCGTGCTCGCCCTCGACGGCCCCGGCGACGAACGCATCGTGCATCACGCCCTCGGCTCGCGTCGCTACCGAATCACCTTCCATGGTCCCGGCGGACACTCGTGGGCCGACTTCGGGCGCCCCAACGCAATCCACGCCGCCGGCCGCGCCGCATTCTGGCTCTCCTCGATGCCGTCCGAGTTCCGCAGTGCCGTCGCCGTGTCCGTGGGTCGCATTGGTGGCGGCGAGTCGCTCACCGCGATTCCGTCACTCGCCTGGATGGAAGTCGACGTGCGCGCCACGGACGAGACGGTGCTCGGCCGCGCCGACCGTCAGCTCCGCAGTGTGGTGCGGCAAGCGGCACTCGACGAGAATCGCGGTCACACGGACGCACCGATGCGCGCGGAGGTGAGTGTGCTCGGCGAGCGCCCCGCCGGCCAGTTGCCCGCCGACCACCCTGTCGTGGCGCTGGCCATGGCGGCCACGCGTGATGGCGGGCGCGATCCGCTCGGCGCAATCGCGAGCACCGACGCCAACATTCCGCTCTCGCGCGGCATCCCGGCCATCACCATCGGTGCCGGCGGGCGAGGTGGTGGGGCGCACACGCCAGACGAATGGTACGAGAACGCCGACGGCCCGCGCGGCCTCGTGCGCGCCCTCACGATCCTGACGGCGCTCGCGCGCTGAGGCGACGCCACGCGACGCCTGCGCGCGGCCGAGGCCACGGCACAGGCGGCAACCCTCAGTCCGTGGGCACCTCACGCGCCGGCGGTGCCGGCCGCGAGACCAGCCAGGAGGCACGCGCGGCGATGTCGGGATGCGCCGCCAGATAGGCGGCACGCCAGCGCGCCGCGAAGGCTTCCGCGCCGTCGGCCGGCACCATGGCCCACACGCTGCCGCCGAATCCCGCACCGAACGCCGAGGCCGCATGCGCACCGAGCTCGACCGCGCTGCGCGCGAGGTGCACGGTCTCCGGTACCTGGTTCTCGAGGGCCTGCTCGGCCCCGCGCTGCGAACGCGCCACGAACTCACCGAAGGCCGACAGATCACCGCGCGCCAGCGCCTCCGCAGCGCCGGGCACCAGCACGTCCGTTTCTTCGCGGAACTGCACGAGTCGATCCACGAGGTGCGCCTCGGTGAACTCGGCCGTCGCATCCTGCGCCGCATAGGAGCGCAGCCGCTCGAAGGCATCGGGGCTGCTCTGCAGCGCCTGGCCGAGCGTGGCATCGCGCCGGTGCGCACGCAGGTTCCACGCGCGCAGCAGGTGCGCCACGGTGCGCGCCGCCCGGTTGTAGCGTCCGCGCGCGGCACCCGCCTTCGAGGCGACCACGCCGCTCACGGCGATCACGAACACGTGCGACGGTGACCATGGCACCCAGCGTTCGAACGCCGGTGGCGCCCAGGCGAACATGCCGAGCGCGCCAGGTGCGCTGCAGAGAATCGCCGTGTGATCCTGCGCGCCGCCCATCGTGCCCACGCCGGTGTCCCCTTCGAGCGAGCGAAAGCGCAGCCCATTCTCGAGCGCACCGAGATACCCGGCGAGATCGAGCGTGGTGGGCAGCGCGGTGCGCCACGCGTCAGTGTGCACGAGCCCGCCGCAGTGCGCGAGTGCGAGCGCAATGCCCACGGTGAGCGCGCTGGAGCTCGACATGCCGGCCGCCGAGGGCAACCCACTCGCCATGGCGAGATGCGCGCCGCCCACCACGTGACCGAAGTTGCGCGCGAAGCGACGGGCAATGGTGGTGGGGTACAACGGCCAGCCGCGCGAGACCCGCAGCGAGGCCGCCGTCGCGAGGTCGATGTCCACGCGTCCCTGCCGCACGGCATCGAGCACCACGAGGTGCCGGTCCGCGCGCGGCGCAGCCACGATCACGAGGCCACGCTCCACGGTGCACAGCAGCGAGCGTCCACCCGCGTAGTCGGTGTGTTTTCCCAGCACCTCGATGCGCCCCGGGATCACCCAGCGGCGGCGTCCCGCGCGCGGCACCCCCTCGGCGTCGAGCGCCCGGTGCGCGGCCTCGTGCTGCGTGCGGTAGCGCGACACGGCGTCGGGGGGCAGCCCCTGGGCCGAGAGGTCCTGCACGAAGCGCCCGGTGCCGTACACGTCGGCGATCGGTGGATGCGTCACGGCTGCACGATCAGGCCGGCCTGCTGCATCGCGCGCAACCGTGCGGCGACCGCGGGCACGTCGGCACGCGTGGACAGGTCGAGCACCGCGCCGGACACGCGCAGCGCACGCACCGGCTCGTCGCCCGACGCGAGGACCGCCGCCACCGCCTCGGGCAGTTCGTGCTCGCCCCGCACGGACCGCGGCACGGTGCGACACGCCTGCACGAGCGCCGGCGTGATCGCCCAGAGGTTCATGCTCACCCAGCGCGCGCCGTCGCTGGCCGGGTCGAGTGCGGCCCCCGGCTTCTCCACGATGGCACGCAGGAGCCCGTCAGGCGCGATCTCGAGCACTGCAAACTGACGGATGCGCGTGGGCTCGATGGCACCATCCGCGAGCAGGGCGTCGCGGTCGAAGGCCGCGACGCCCGCCGACTCGTGGGCCGCGAGCGCGCGGATCGCGTCCGCGGGATAGTGATTGTCGGCGTTCAGCACGAGGAACGGAACCTCGCCGATCACCTCGGCGGCGGCAACGACGGCGTCGGCCGTACCGAGCGGCTCCTGCTGCACCGCGAATCGCACACGCACGCGCACGGGAGGCGCAATGCGCGTGTAGTGGTCGCGAATGGCCGTGTGATCCGGGCCGATGACGAGCACCACCTGGGTGATGCCGGCATCGGCCAGCGTGGAGAGCACGTAGTCGAGGAACGGCCGGTCGATCGGGATCATGCCCTTGAGCCCCACGTCCGCGGCGGCCTGCTGACCCGGCTCGAGTCGTGCCTCCCCGTCGGCGCGCCGCATGCGCGAGCCGAGACCGCGCGCAAGGATCGCGGCGGTCGTGATCACGATGGGCGCATGTTACGTGGCGCCCTGCCAGAGGCGCGGCAGCAGCCGTACCAGTCCCGCCCCGCTCACCACGGCGAGCGCCAGCCACGCGCCGCCGGTGCCGACGTGTCCGAACAGCAGCGAGCCCACGCCGAAGAGCGCGCCGTACACGAAGGCAAGGCCGAGCATCCAGCCGAGCATCGCCTGCGGCAGCGAATCGGGCGCGGCGGGCACCCCCGCCTCGCGACGGACATCGGCCCAGCCGGGCCCGGAGGGACGCACCAGTCGATAGAACGACAGCAGCGTGGCCCGATCGGTGCGCGGCCCGACGAACGCCACCGTGAGCCACACCACCGACGTCGCGCCCACCGACAGCAGCAGCGCGATCGACGACGGAATGCCGGCGCCGTTCTTCTGCGCGATCGCGATGCCCACCGCGATCACGAACGAGCTCGCCATGGCCGCGATCTCGCTCCACGCCGTGATGCGCCACCAGAACCAGCGCAGGAGGTACAGCAATCCGGTGCCTGCGCCGATGGCCAGCAGCAGATCGAAGCTCTGCTTGGCCGACTCGAGCACGTACGTGAGCAGAGCGGCCACGACCATGAGCAGCGCCGTGCACCACCGCGCGACCGACACGTAGTGCCGCTCGTTGGCGTCGGGGCGCAGGAACCGTCGGTACACGTCGTGCACGAGGTACGACGTGCCCCAGTTCAGGTGCGTGGAGATGGTGGACACGTACGCGGCGAGCAGGCCGGCCACCATGAGACCGAGCAGCCCCGCGGGGAGGAAGCGCAGCATGGCCGGATACGCCATGTCGTGGCCGATGAGCTTCGGGTCCACGTGCGGCAGCGCGGTGCCGATGTCGGCCACGGTGGGATACACGAGCAGCGACGCGAGCGCGACGAGAATCCACGGCCACGAGCGCAGCGCGTAGTGCGCCACGTTGAAGAAGAGCGTGCCCGCGAGCGCATCACGCTCCGAGCGGGCGGCGAGCATGCGCTGCGCCACGTAGCTGCCGCCGCCGGGCTCCGCGCCCGGATACCACACCGACCACCACTGCACGGTGAGCGGAATGATCATGACGGTGAGCGCGAGGTTCCAGTCGCCGAAGTCGGGCACGAGCGAGAGCACCTGCGGGTCGAGCTTCTCCCGGAGGCCAGCGAGCCCGCCCACCTCCGGACGGCGCAGCGCATACACCGCCGCCGAAATCGAGCCCGTCATGGCGATGCCGAACTGCAGGAAGTCGGTGACCATCACGCCCCACAGGCCGCTCACGCTCGCGAAGAGGATGTTGAGCAGCGCGCAGACCACCAGCGTCTGCGTCATGGGCCAGCCGAGCAGCACGTTCGCGATCTTGACGGCGGCGAGATTCACCGTGGCCATGATCACGCAGTTGAAGAACAGGCCGAGGTACACCGCGCGAAAGGCGCGCACCGCGCGCGCCGGCCGGCCCGAATAGCGCACCTCGTAGAACTCGAGGTCGGTGAGCACCCCCGATCGGCGCCACAGCCGCGCGTAGAAGAAGACCGTCGCCATGCCGGTGAGCAGGAACGACCACCAGGCCCAGTTGTTGGCCACGCCGTTCTGCCGCACGAGGTCGGTGACGAGGTTCGGCGTGTCGGTGCTGAACGTGGTCGCGACCATGGACACACCCACGAGCCACCAGGGCGCCGAGCGGCCCGACGCGAAGAACTCGGCGCTGCTCTGGCCGGCGCGGCGCGCCATCAACGCCGCCGGCAGGAAGCAGACGAGCAGGGAGACGGCGACGATGATCCAGTCGAGCGAGGTCAGCTGCACGGGTCAGCCCGTGCTGGAGGTGCCGGCCCACGCCCCGCGCGTGAAGTCGGGGAAGCGGGCCGGCGCGCTGCCGTTGGCGACCGAGGCCTCGCTGAGAGGCGCCGGGGCGCTCCACGCCGCCGCGTCGTACACGTCGAAGTCGGGGGGCAGTCCCTCGCGCAGGCACTGGATGGTGCGGTAGCACATGATGAAGTCCATGCCACCGTGTCCGCCCAGCTTCCGGGCGAGCTCGCCCACGTTCGTCCAGAGCGGGTGCTCGTATTGCGCCTTCACGGAGTCGATCGGGTTCCATCGTTCGCCGCCGGCCATGCCCTCGAGATAGAGGCGCGCCGGATAGTCGCGGAACGCGCCCTTCGTGCCGGAGATCATGTTGAGCCGGTCGTACGGGCGCGGGCTGACCACATCGTGCTGCAGCAGGATCGTGCGTCCCTGCACCGTCTTGATGAGCGACGTGTTGAGGTCGCCGCAGCGGTACTGCTCGGCGTGCTTCGGGCTGCCGGCTGGCACGTGCTCGCGGCGGTATTCCGTGAGCCCGAACTCCGGCGTGCTCATGCTCACCAGGTAGTCGAAGCGGTCGCCGCGATGGATGCCGAAATACTGCGCCACCGGCCCGAGGCCGTGCGTTGGGTACAGGTTGCCGTCGCGCGACAGGTGCGGCGTGCGGCGCCAGAGCCCCTCGTCCTTGTCCTCGAACAGCAGCCGGCGCAGGTCGTGGATGTACGCCGCCTCGCCGTGCTTGAGCTGTCCGAAGGCGCCGGCGCGCACCATGTTGAGCACGAGCAGCTCGTTGTAGCCGTAGCAGCAGTTCTCCATGATGAGGCAGTGGCGGCGCGTCTGCTCCGACACGTCCACGATCTGCCAGCACTCCTCGAGCGTGGTGGCCACCGGCACTTCCACGCCCACGTGCTTGCCCGCGCGCATCGCAGCCACCGCCATGGGCACGTGCCACTCCCACGGGGTGGCCACGTACACGAAGTCGATGTCGTCGCGCGCCACGAGCCGCTCGAAGTCGCGCTCGCCGTTGGTGTAGAGCGCCGGCGCCGCCTGCCCGGCATCGGTCACGAGCTTTGCCGCTCGCGCCGCCTTGTCGGGCACGATGTCGGCGAGCGCGGTGACCTGCACGCCCTCGACGGCGAGGAACTCGCGCAGCACCGAGCGGCCGCGCAGGCCGGTGCCGATCACCGCGAGGCGCACCCGCTCGTGCTTCTCGAACGGCACGCCGAGCATGCGCGACTGCGCACTGGCGCTGGGCGGTGTCGCGGCAGGCGGCACGAGGTCGGCGCGCCACGCCGGCGTGGACGCGAGCAGCGGCGCAGGCACCAGCGTGCGGCCGGCCGCGAGCGCGGCCGCGGCGCCGAGTCCTGCGATCGCGGCGCGCCGGCTCACGCCCCCGGCGGACGGCGGCGCCTCCTCGCTCACAGCGCGGCGCTCCCGTTTACCACCGAGTCGTCACCCACCGACACCGTGCCGTGCACGTGCTCGAGCACCACGCGGTCGCCCACGAGCGAGTGCGTGAGCGTGCAGTGTTCGATGCGGGCGTTCGCGCCCACGATGCTGTGCGACACCGACGCGTGCGCGATGCGCGTGCCGGCGAGCACGGAGACGTTCGGCCCCACGCGCGCGTGCTCGATGGTCGCGCCGTCCTCGATGTACACCGGCTCCTCGATCACCGCGCCCTCGCCGAGCGTGGCGGGGCGGCGCGCGCGGCCCTTCTCGAGGATCACGCGATTCGTGTCGAGGTAGGTCTCCACCTGCCCCGCATCGTACCAGCCGTCCACGTCCACGACCTTGATCTTCGCACCGTGGTCGATCATGTACTGGAACGCGTCGGTGAGGTACCACTCGCCCTTGTTGGCCGGCTGCTGAAGCACATGCGCGATGCCCTCGTACAGCAGCTGCCAGTTGCGGATGTAGTACAGGCCGATGTTGGCGCGCTTCGAGATCGGCTCCTTCGGCTTCTCCACGATGCGGGTCATGTGACCGTCGGCATCGGTGACCACCACGCCGAAGCGCTGGTAGTCCTCGACTTCCTTGGTCCAGATGATGCCGTCGGCGTCGGTGCTGTTCACGATCGACAGGTCGGCGTCGAAGATCGTGTCCACGAAGATGATGAGCACCGGCTGGTCCACGTACTCGCGCGCGAGCGCCACCGCGCCAGCCGTGCCGTCCTGCACCTGCTGCTCCACGAACACGCTCGGCAGGCCATACGCGCCCGTGGCGTAGGCCTCGACCTTCTCCTTGAGGTGGCCGGTGATGTACACCACCTGCTCCACATTCCCGAGGCGCTGGACATCGTCCATGACGTAGTCCATGACCGGTCGGCCAGCGACCTTGAGCATGGGCTTGGGCGTGACGTGCGTGTGGGGACGCAGGCGCGTCCCCTTGCCGGCGAGGGGGATGATGACCTTCATCGCGGACGGGGCTGAGAGGCGGGGAGGGTGCACCGGCGGTCCGGCGACCCGGGGAGGGCACTCGACGCCCGCAATCTCTCGTCGGGGCGCAGGGAGGGCAACAGAGGCGCCGTCTCGCCGCGCCTCGCACCGTCAATCCGTGCGCGACTGCCGCGCCCTCAGGGCGCGTTCGTCCCCTCGCGTCCGTAGCGGTCCTTGAGCCGCACGACGTCGTCGAGTTCCGGCGTGGAGGCCTCGAGCACGTCGCAGTCGGTGACGGCTTCCATGTAGTGGATCGTGCCGGGGGTGATGCGGAACGAGTCGCCGGGGCGCAGCTGCTGGTCGCGCAGCTCCGTGTCGCCGGGGAGCTGCACCCAGTAGATGATCTCGCCGGAGAGCAGGTGCACGGTCTCGTCCTTGCGCTCGTGATACTGTACGCTCAACGCCTGGCCGGCCTTGATGTGCAGGATCTTGCCGACGTAGCGGTCGGTGTGGGCCCAGATGAGTTCGTGGCCCCAGGGCTTTACGACCCGGGTGACGGGAGCGCGACCGGACATGCGGAAGGGATGAGGGAATTCGAACGGATCGGCCGAACGCCGATGCGACGCTCGACGTGCCACCCAGCTTACACGGACAACCCCGGATGGCGCGAGGTCGTCACGGCGCGATCAGGTGCGCAGAACGCGCATCAGGGAATGGCAATCGGATCGGACCTCGCCGCGTCCGTCGCCCCGAACGGATCCAGCCGAACCTCCAGCGGACGCTCCCGCGTGCGGAACAACAGCCCCTGCCGGTCACGCGCCGGATCGCCCCGCAGGACCGTCCACCCGGCCGCCGTGCGCACGCCCACCGGCATCGGGTGCCGGTAGGCACCGCGCCGTTCCAGCGTGACACGCAGGTCATATCCCGCACTCGACCGCTCCACGCTCGCGTCCCGCAGCGCGTACTCCACCACCCCGACCGAATCCACCCACTGGTCGAAGAACCAGCCAAGCGCCTGCCCGCTCGCGCGCTCGGCGCTCGCCTGCATCGCCCAGCGGTCCACGTGCCGGAACGCCCAGCGCGCGTAGTAGTCGCGCAGGAACGCGCGGAACGCGACATCGCCGATCGCATCGTGCAACGACTCGTACATCGCCGCGGCGCGGCCGTACACCATGGCGTTGTAGGTGGCGAAATCCCGGAAGAGATCGGCGCGCGTGCCGATCGGTTCGACGCGTCCCGCGCGCACCGCCTCGTTCCGCGCCGCCACCGCATTGCGCAGCGCGAGGGCGCGCGCCGCCAGCGCGGGGTCGCTCACCGCGGCCGGATCCTGCGCGTTGCGTGCCGCGATGGCCGCACTCACCTGCGATCGGGTGTTCCCGGTCTGCCAGGCCGTCTGGTACGACGTGAGCCCCTCGTCCATCCACCCCGACTGCCACTCGTTGCTGCCGAGGATGCCGTACGCGTAGATGTGCCCGCCCTCGTGCGTCACGAGCCCCTGCGACGCCGACCCGTTCTGCATCATCATGGGGAACTCGGTGCCGCCCCCGTCGATGCGCTTGAGGATCGTCATCTGCGGGTACGGATACGTGCCGAACACCTCCTCGAGCCATGTCAGCGACGCGAGGCCGAACGCCAGCGCGCGCCCGCCTTCCCACTGCGAGCGTGACGACGCGATGCACCCGTCGAGCGCGCGTGCGCGCTGCGACTCGGGCGTGCTCGCCACCTGCAGCGCACAATCGGCCTCGGCATCCCCGCGATACAGCACGTGCACCGCGACCGTGTCCCACGCCGGAAAGCGATACGCGCCCACCGGCACGGCGCGCACGTACTGTCCGCCTTCGTAGCGGAAGCCCGGCGACGCGCTCCACGCGAAGTGGTGCACATCGCGCGCGTAGAAGCGCACGGCGCGCGATCCGGCGGGCAGCTTGTACATGCGCCCCTCGGGCACATCGCGGTAGGCATGCGCGCGCGTTTGCACGCTGTGGCCGGCCACCGCCACGCGCTGCCAGCCGGGATCGCCGCTCACGGGCACGCCGGTGGCGCCGAGCACCTGATCGTCGGCCACGATCAGCGTGACGTCGAAGGAGCCGAACTCGCCGTGGAACTCGCCCGCGGGCACGAGGGCGTTGGGCTTCCAGCCGTGCCGGTCGTACACGGCCACCTTCGGGTACCACTGCGCGAAGTCCACGCTGCGCGCGCGACGCCCCTGCCGGCGCGCCAGCGTGCTCGGGCGTGCCGTCCATTCGAACTGCACGTCGATGGAGTCACGCGGCGCGAGCGGTTGCGGCAACGTGAGGCGGGCCACCGTGCTGTCCGGGGCGAGCGGGTACGCGACCGTGAGCGCGCGACCGCCCACGCTCGGCGCTCGGGTGAACCGCTCGTACGCGAAGTCGGGATCGCGCATGGACTGGAAACGCGTGCGTCCCTCACGCTCATCGGTGGCGCTCCAACGCGAGCCGGGACGGAATGCGTTCAGGTGCTGATGCACCCACAGTTCGCGCAGGGTGTCGGGGCTGTTGTTCACGTAGCGCAGCGTGCCCTCGGCCGAGATCACGCCGCGGCCGTCATCGAGCGTGGCCACGATGGTGTAGTCGGCACGCTGCTGCCAGTAGCCCACCGTGTCGCCGAAGAGCGGCGTGGTGGCCGGCGTGCGGGGCACGCGGGGCGCGTCCGGGCCCTGGTTGGGGAGGACGGCAGACTGCGCGCTGGCGGCCGCCGCAGCGGCCATCGAGGCGACGCCAAGCGCCGCGAAGCGCGCGGCGCGTCGAAGGATCTCGGAGGGCATCATGCAGAAAAGATGACGGGCGTGGCCGCATTGCGCGACCACGCCCGTCCTTGACTGCCGGAATGGCGCCCGCAGCTTACCAGGAGGCCGATCCGGCCATCCGGTTGCGCATGACCTGCAGGCGACGGCGCACCGAACCGTCCATGATGGTGTCGCCGATGCGCGCGACCACGCCACCGATGATGGCCGGATCGAGCGCGACGTGCGGCACCACGGTCTTGCCGAGCACGGTCGACAGGCGCGCGGCGATGTCGGCCGCGTCGGTGTCACCGGGTGCCGAGGCGAAGGTGAGCCGCGCGTGCACGCGGTTCTCGCTCGCATCGAGCAGCGTCTCGTACTCGGTGGCGATCGCGGGCAGCATCGTCTGCCGACGGTTGCGCACGAGCGCCTCGAGCCAGCGCAGCATGAGGCCGGGCACGCGGTCACCGAGCGCCTGCCGGAACACGTTCATCTTCGCCGCCGCCGGCACGCGCGGCGACTCGAGGAAGCGGCTCAGCTTGATGTCGCTCTCGATCGCGTCGGCGACCTGCCGCACGAGTGCGCCCCAGCCGGCCGGATCGCCCCCCTTGGTCGCGAGCGTGAGCAGCGCCTCGGCGTAGTTGCGGCCGACGGTGGAGCTCTTCGCGCTCACGAGCGGCGACCGGTGGCCGTGGGGAGCGAGGCGAGGAACTGCTCGACGATGCGACGGTTGCCGGCGCTGTCGAGGTTCTGCTCGATGACCTTGCCGGCGCCGACGATCGCGAGATCGATGGCTTCCTTGCGCAGGTCGGCGATCGCCTTGGCCTTCTCGCCCTCGATGTCGCGACGGGCCTGCTCCATGAGGTCGTTCTGCTGCTTGCGCGTCTCGTCGAGAATGTCGGCGCGCATCTTCTCGACGATGGCGCGGCCATCGGCAATGATCTGCTGCGCCTGCCCGCGCGCGGCGTCGAGCTGCGACTTCTGCTCGGCGAGCAGCGACGAGGCGGCCTCGCGGTCGCGCTTGGCGCCCTCGATGGCGTCCTCGAGCGCCTTCTCACGCGCCTCGACGGCGGCGAAGAGCGGGCCGAAGGCGAACTTCTTGAGCACGAGAAGCAGGCCGATGAAGACGACGGTGGTCCACACCATCAGGCCGGCGTTCGGCTCGAGCAGGTTGACCGGACCGCCCTCACCCTCGGGCGCGGCGAAGGCCGTGGCCGTGGGGATGAACGAGGCGGCGGCGAGCACGGCGGCCGAGCGGGCGGCAACACCGGTGCGCGACAATCCGAGGCGCATGAATCTGGTCCGTGAGTTCAGGAAAGGGAGCACGGGCCGGGGCCCCGGACGGGACCCCGGCACCGGATCACGTCAGAGCGTGATCTTGCCCTGGAGCTGGAAGCCGATCACGACGCCGAAGAGCGCGGCGCCTTCGATGAGGGCGGCGAGGATGAGCGCGGCCGTCTGGATGCGGCCAGCCGCCTCCGGCTGACGGGCCATGCCTTCCACGGCCGAGCCGCCGATGCGGCCGATGCCGAGGCCGGCGCCGATCACGGCACCACCGGCAGCGAGGCCGGCGCCGATGGCGACCATGCCCTTCGGATCCTGGACGACGGTGTCCTGCAGCAGTCCGAGCACTTCGATCATGACAAGCTCTCTGAAGAAACGTTGTGGGGTGCGTGCTCCGCGTGTCGCAAGACACGGTGTTCACTGGTGAGTGCGTCGCACTCCGTGAACCTTCCCCGATCGCTCGACCGGGTACGTAGCGGCCGGTCCGGGGAGCACCGGGCCGGCCGTCCTGCCACGACTAGTGGTGCGCCTCGCGGACCTGCCCGATGAACACGCTGGCGAGCAGCGTGAAGATGAAGGCCTGGAGGAACGCCACGAACAGTTCGAGCACGGAGATCGCGAGCGCCATCACGAGCGGCGCCGGCGCGAGCAGCCAGCTCTGGAACGAGAACACGAGGCCGATGAGGGCCAGCAGCACGATGTGGCCGGCGGTCATGTTGGCGAACAGACGGATCGCGAGCGCGAACGGCTTGGTGAGCTTGCCGATCATTTCGACCGGGCTCATGACGAGGAACATGATCGGCCGCATGACCGCCGGCAGGTCGTTGTTCCAGTAGAACATGGTGTTCAGGTAGCCCACGCCGTTGGCGCGCATGCCGGCCGCTTCCACCATGATGAACGTGATGATGGCGAGCGTGGCCGTGACCGAGATGTTGCCCGTGGCGGTGGCGCCGAACGGGATCATCCCGAGCAGGTTCATGAACAGGATGAAGAAGAAGAGCGTGAGCGCGAACGGCACGTACTTCTCGCCGTGGTGTCCCACGTTGGGGAGCACGACCTCGTTGCGGAGGTAGAGGGCGAGCGCTTCCATGGCCCCGCCAAAGCCCTTGCTGCGCCCTTCAGCGGCGTGGTCGCGGCGGCTCGCGCGCGCGGCCACGATGAGGATGATCGACAGCAGCGTGGCCGCGATCAGCATCATCACCACGTGCTTCGTGGGCGAGAGGTCGATGGTGAGGGAGCCGATGTGGACCGGCGGGAACTTCGGCAACTCGACGTACGTGTGGAACGGCGCCTTCCAGTAGGGCAGCTCGAGGTACGACGCGTCGGTGATGTGCGGCGTGATGAAATCCACCGGGCCTTCGCCGGCGGCCTGCTCGGGCGCGGCGGCTACGTCGGCGGAGGCAGCGGCCTCGGTCACTTCGGCGACGGCGGCAGCCACCGGCACGGACTGCGCCGACAGGGCGACCGGTGCGAACACCAGCAGGGCACAGAGAAAGCGGAAAATCCCGGGCATCGGAATCAGATGTTCAGGAAAAGCGGCTCGACCACGGTCGAGACGAAGAAGAACGAGACGAGCGCGATGAGCGCCGGCGTGGCCGCCAGCCCGAGGGCCGGCACCAGCAGGAACGCCCACACCGCCACCACGGCAAACCGCACCAGCACACCAAGCCCCCACGCTGCGATCACCTGTTCGTGCCCGACCAGGCGCACGATCGCGAACGTCAGCACCTGCACCCCGAGCGCCACCCACCCTGCGGCCATGATCGCCGACAGGTCACCCGGCACCCGGAACAGCCGCGAGAGCAGCAGTCCCACCAGCAGCAGCACGACCACCTGCGCCGCCGCGAACAGGCCCACGGCCCGCAAGAACCCGCCACGCACCGTCACGGCTGCCGCGTCTCCTCGTCGGGCGGGGTGGCCGCCTTCCGTGGCGCCGTGAGGCGCCGGATACTCAGGTAGAATGTGCCACCCGCTCCCACCAAAACGCCGGTCAGCAAGCCGACCGGCGCGGAGTTGAGCCGCTGGTCGACCCACTGACCGGCGTACCCGAAGAGCACGAGCGCCACCGCGAACTGGAACCCGAGTCCCGCGAGAGCCCACGGACTGACCGCACCGGGCTCCGCCGGCGGACCGTTCGCACCGCGCCGTTCGTGCATGAGACCGGGGAAAGTAGACGCTTGTGAAAAATTTCGCAAGCAAACGTGACGCCCGCCGCGGACGGCGCAGCAGCCTCGGGGCCAACGCGCGAAGTTGGCTCCAGCCCAAGACTTAGCCGAAACTGTTGCCTTGACACCTCACCCGTCCGTTGATAACATGGCGTTGTTGCGAAATGTGACGTCCCGCCGTCCAAGTCCTTGAGGGGTGCGCGCCTGCGCCCCGAACGCCCAATCCCACACCTGATGCTTTCGCGCATCACCGTTCCCCTGCTGGCCGCGGCCGTGCTGATCTTCGCGTGCGGGCCACGCAGTCAGCCCAGCCTGGTGGCCGCGCGGCCGGCCGTCTCGGCCGACAGCGCGGTGGTCGCCGATGTGCGCGTCGATGCTCCGGCGGGCACGCGTACGGTGCGGTTCGCGTTGTCGATCGCGAACGGAACGGGCAAGCGGGTCGAACTAACGTTCCCCTCCGGCCAGACGCACGACTTCGTCGTGCTCGACGCCACCGGACGCGAGGTGTGGCGCTGGAGTGACGGGCGCATGTTCACGCAGCTCATGCGCAGCCGGCTGCTCGACGTGCGCGACGTCGTCACGTACGACGAGCAGTGGCCCGCGCCGCCGAGCGCCGGACGCTACACGCTCGTCGCGCTGCTGCGCAGCGACAGCCATCCCGTCGAGAAGCGCGTTCCCTTCTCGGTGCAGTGACGCGGCGATAACGCCACGCGCCGCTCGCGCGTAGCTTACGACGATCGCCGCCGCGCGCGTGCTCCGCATGCCGCGCCCCTCCCGCCTCTTCCGCCCCACTCGATGTCCGTCACGCGCCCTCCCGTCGCGCTGTCCGGCGACGACGACCTCGCGCTGCTCGCGCGTCTCTCCGACGCGCGCGCCGCGCTGCGCGCGCAGATTGCGCGCCGCATCGTTGGCCAGGCTCACATCGTCGACGATCTCGTCGCCGCGCTGCTCGCCGGTGGACACGTGGTGCTGGTGGGTGTGCCCGGCCTCGCGAAGACACTGCTCGTGCAGACGGTGTCGCAGGCCCTCGCGCTCTCGTTCTCGCGCGTGCAGTTCACGCCCGACCTCATGCCGAGCGACATCACCGGCACCGAACTCATGGAGGAGGAGCCGGGCACCGGGCGACGCGCGTTCCGCTTCGTGCGCGGGCCGATCTTCGCCAACGTCGTGCTCGCCGACGAGATCAACCGCGCCCCCCCGAAGACGCAGGCCGCGCTGCTGCAGGCCATGCAGGAGCGCACGGTGACCGTGGCGGGGCAGACGTACACGCTGCCGTCGCCCTTCTTCGTGCTCGCCACGCAGAATCCGATCGAGCAGGAAGGCACGTATCCGCTGCCTGAAGCACAGCTCGACCGTTTCATGTTCGAGCTCAAGCTCGGCTATCCGACGCGTGAAGAGGAAGAGCAGATCGTGCAGTCCACGACGGGCGACGTGACGAAGGACGTGAGTCCGGTGCTCACGGCCGACGAGCTGCTCGCACTGCAGCGCCTGGTGCGCCGGCTGCCGGCCGCGCCGAGCCTCGTGTCGTACGCCGTGCAGGTCGTGCGCAGCACGCGTCCGGACGCGCCGGAGGCCAGCGCCGGCGTGAAGAAGTACGTGTCGTGGGGCGCCGGGCCGCGCGCATCGCAGTACCTCGTGCTCGGCGCGAAGGCGCGTGCCGCCATGGACGGCCGGGCCGCGCCCGACTTCGACGACGTGCGCGCCGTGGCCCCGGCGGTGCTGCAGCACCGGCTGGTGCTGAACTTCCAGGCCGAGGCGGACAACGCGACGTTCTCGGACATCGTCCAGCTGCCGGCACCGCAGTGATCGGCGGGCGCCGAGCGTCATCCCGTCGTCTCAGGCGACTGGCGGGATGACGTGGGCGGGATATCGTCATCAGTTGATGACGGACGGATGACGGTCGCTCGCAAGTTGGAGGGCGTTCGGTCTCGTCCCCTCCCTGCCCCGTCCATGACCGCCGTCTCCGCTCCCGAGCCGATCCCGCACGAGCTGTCCGCCGAACCGTCCGCGGCTCCAACGGACGTGACGCCCGAGGCGGGCGCCGCCGCCTCGGCGGGATACCACGCGCCGCCACCGCCGGTGCTCTCGCGCGGGCAGCTGCTCTTCCGCACGCTGGGCGCGGCCGAGATTCACATCGGCGGCGGTCCGGTGGTGGGACCATCGGCGGAGCGGCTGTTCACGCTGCTCGCGCTCACGGCGATGACGCCCGACCACGTGTTGCCGCGGTCCCAGCTGCTCGAACTCGTGTGGCCGGACCTCGACGAGACGGGTGCCCGCCATTCGCTGCGGCAGCACCTGTACAAGCTGAAGCAGCTGGGGGTGCCGCTCTCGACCACGCGGTCGACGGTCACGCTGGACGCACGCTGCCTCGTGCCCTGCTTCGCGCTGGGTCGCACGTCGGAGCTGTTCGACCGCGACGTGTTGCGTGGGCACGAGCCGTTCGGCCACCTGTTCGCCGGCTGGATTCCCTCGTCGCTGGTGATGCGCCGGTGGGTGGAGCAGCAGCGGGATCGCTTTCACATGGACGTGCGGCGCATCCTGCTGCCGGAGCTGCACCGCCTCCGCGACCGCGCCGACTGGGTCGAGTGCGAGCGCTGGGCGCGCACGGTGCTGGAGTTCGACCCGTACAACGAGGACGCCACCCTGGTGCTCGCGGAAGCGATCGCGATGCTGGGCGGCCGGGTGAACGCGCGCTACATGCTCGACGGCTACGTGCGCGAAACCGGCGTTGCCGGCACCGACCTGGCGCGCCACGTGGAGGCCGCGCAGCGCCGCATCGGCCGCGCGTCGCGCGTGCGCCACGAGCATTCCGCCACGCCCACGCTGATCGGCCGCGACGCGGAGCTGCAGCGCCTCGACGCGCTGACGATGGCGGTGATGCAGGGCGAGTCGAAGATCGTGCACCTGCTCGGCCCCACCGGGATCGGCAAGACGGAGCTGGCCTACGAGGCGACGCGGCGCGCCGTGATCCTCGGCTTCAGCCGCTGCATCGTGCGTGTGACCCGCCCGATGGGCGAGGTGCCGCACGGGATGCTGTCGCGGCTCGTGCGGGACCTGCTGAAGCTTCCGGGGGCGTTGGGGTGTCGGCCGGAGAACTTGGCGCTGCTGCGACGTCTCGCTGGCGAGGATGCTGCCAGCGCGCTACACGATCCTATCTCGGGAACGCCTTCCGCGCTATTTGAGTGCATCTTCGAACTAACTAGTGCCGTTTCTGAGGAGCAGCCGCTTCTCGTGTTCCTCGATGACGTGCAGCTCTCAGACAGCGAGTCGCGCCTGCTTCTCACTCGAACCTGGAACCTGTTCCAGAAGCACCGAATTCTCTTCATAACCACCGAGAGGAGAGCAGCGCTCGCCGATCAACACGTTGTCTCCAACGATGGCAGAGAAGCATCGATCCAGATTGAATCGCTTTCCCTTCCAGTGAGCGCTCAGCTGGCTGCAAGAGTGGCTTCACCGAGCGGCCGCACACTCGACACGGAAACGGCCCTACTCGTCGCTCAATCCAGCGATGGTGTTCCACTGCGCATCATAGCACTCGCCCGCGAGCATCTCACACGAGGGATCAGTCAGCCGCTCGCATCGAAACACCTCGATGCGCTTCTTCGGCAGATCAGAGACCTTCAGGAGCAGCCGAGATCGATGCTCCAGTACTTGGCGCTGTTCGGCGGTCGCGCTTCAGTCGCGGACATAGACACGGCGATGAGCGAATCAGTCGACGTGAGGCTCAGCGCGCTGCGGGCGCTTCTCCTTTCAGGGCTGGTGCGAGAGACGGAGGACGGAGATCTGTACGCGCATGACGAGGTCGTACAATCAGTCATGGAGGCGATGTCGCGATCTGAGCGTCAAGTCGCGCTTCGTCATCTCGCCGCGCTGCAATGCACAGCGCTGACCCGGTACTTCACACCGAGTCGAGCGGCGACCGCGCTGCGACTCGCTGCACGTAGCGGCGACACCGCGCTACTCGCCGAAGCGTGCATCGCTTTCTCTGAGCGGCTGGCCGCAGGTGGGCGATCGCTTGAAGCACTAGAGTATCTCGCGATGGCCACGTCCTCCATAGACTCAGACGAACTCCGCGCCACCTTGGTCGCTCTCGAACTCTCAGTCGCGAAGATCGCTTCAGACTGGCAGCTAGTGCTACGGGCAAGCTCAACACTGCGCTCACTGTCACATACGAATCCGGATCGCTCCGCTGACCTTGAGATCACGGAGATCGAAGCGAGCCTACGCTCAGAGCTCATGCACGACGGTACGCAGTCGGCCAATCGAGCACTCGCGCTCTCCCTCGACAGGGCCGTGGAGACCCGGCTACGGATACGCGCGGCCCGACTCGCGATCGGCGCTGCAGCAGACCTCTTTGACAGAGGACTCGCCGTGGCGGCACACAGCTCGCTCATGGACCTGTGCGACACCGCCGAGGCCGGCGCAGTGGAGTACAAGGAGTCGCGAATGCAGTTTCACACCATCTTCGGAGACGCTGACGAGGCTACTCGGCTTGCGCTCGCGATCGGCCAGTCCTTGCGATCGTCCCAACTGACGCCTCATGCCGCTCGAATCCTCTGTAACGCAGCGTACGTGCTTCGGGTATTCGGGGAGACTCGGACGGCGGAGCTATGGCTGGGCGAGGCTGTTGGAGCGGACACTCTTCGAAGTGCGCCGGGGAGGCGAGCATTCGCCGCGTGGCAGCTCTCCCTGATCGCCGCCGACAAGAACGATGTGCTTGCCGCCGTGGAGTGGAATGACAGACTTAAGAAGATCGTGCGCGGCGAGCTGACGTCCAAGGACGAGCTGTGGTTCGCGAACCATCAACTTCGAATTGAGCTTCTGGCAACGAATGAAATCGCTGAGGCGACGGTGGCACTCGATCGGATCGCGCTTGAGCGCGGAAGGCCGAGCCGACCTTTGCTGTACTCGACCGCGCTGGCACTACGGAGTCGCGATGTGACCAGCCAGAAGCAGTTGTACAACGCGATGCTGACTGACGCGATCGAGTATCTCTCGCGCTTTGGAGGGGTGGTCGGGCAGGACCTTCTCGCCTCCTCGGTTCTCCAGTGCCTTGAGGCGCGAGGTGAGTCGGCAAAGGCCTCTCGGCTGCTTGAGGACTACTTTCTTCGGTCTCGTCGAGAGAGAAACTGGCCCGAGTTCTTGATACGCGGCCTCTCTACACAACTGCAACCTATCGCGAGGCAGCTCCTGGCCAGCCGAGCGAAAACCACGATCGACGTCTGCTCTTAGTGCGTGAGGAAGCCCACCACGGACTCGCCTCGCAGCGTCATACTGGCGCCGGAGTCCTTGTCTTTCGAACCCGACTGAGCATTTGAGTGATCGAAATAGTCGGCCCCTCTTCTGTTCCGTCAAAGAGCTGGCCGAAAATCGGGCTGTGCACAAGGGCATCGCAAATGTCGGGATCAAACTGAGAACCCCGACAGCGAATCAGCTCTTCCCGGACCTCATCGGGCGACATTCCCTTCCGATACGGGCGATCGGTGGTCATCGCATCGATCGTGTCAGCGAAAGCGATGATCCTCGACCCTAGGGGGATACTCTTACCAGCGAGCTGATCTGGGTATCCCTTGCCATCGAAGCGTTCGTGGTGGTGGCGAACATCAGCGACAATGTCCTCGAAATCGCTCAGCTTGGAGACCAATTCAGCTGACTTGACCGGGTGCAACTCCATGATCGCCCGCTCTTCAGGAGTGAGCTTGCCCGGCTTTCCAAGGATGGGGCCAAACACCTCGTGAATCTTACCAACGTCATGAAGGAGTGCAGCTCTTCCGATCCGCTGAACCTCCTTCGTTGATAGACCAATCGCACGAGCGATCACTTTTGAGAAGCGCGCTACACGCTGAGAGTGGCCAGACGTATACGGATCCCGGAACTCGACAGTGTGAACGAACAGCTCCAGGAGCTCCCGATTGGTGTTCTCAAGCTGGAGCCTCGCCTGATACATGAGACGAACTCCGTAGAGCAACAACACCGTGATGAGCAATCCGTACCAGCTCCAGTCGGTGTACGCTCGAGCGACGCCATAGACGCCGGGTATCGCGAATAAGTCGTAGAACAGCGAAGATCGATTGATGTCTACGAAGGTACGAAGGATTGACTTCCGCTCGATGAGCGCCACGACGCCCGCTACGGCAAGCGAGTTGACGAAGAGGAATGTCAGGACGCCACCAGCATGCGGAAGGACCGCAAAGCTGCTGTCGACTACGAGCGGCACCCCCCCGAGCACCAAGTACGCGCCGGTCGCTGCTGCGGATGCAAGAATGTACTGCGAGCTGTTGAACACCTGCTTGAGCGGGTGCTTCTTCTTGCCTACCTCGACCGCGCTCACGGCGATGCCGATCAGGCATACCGTAGACCAATGCGGATACAGGACGATCGCCGTGATGTACGGGATGAAGGAGACTTCCCCCGATGAGTTGCGACTCGTCTTGTACTTCGTGAACGCAGTATATGCCCCAAGGCCGACGAGGCCGAGTGACGCGATCAAGTGCTCCTGTTGCACCGGTGCCCCGCTACGCCAAAGCGCCGCTACAGCCGCGAGCGCGGCTGCAGTGACAACAAGGACATATACGAGGACTCGAGTGGGCATCTTGATCAGAAAAGGCATCCCCCGACACCTGCGGTCCAAATCAGGTCCAGGTCTTGCCGTCCGCCAAAACGAACGACCAGAAAGCACTCACGAGCTGGGCCATGAATTCCATGTTGCGTCACCTCCCCTTGGGATCAGTCACCCGGGACCGATGGTCGCCGAATGCTCGTCGTAGGTTGGCTCCGCTCAACTGCCTGGTGGCCTGCCCGCTCAGCTCCGCTCTACCGGGCGACGGGGGACGTTAGGATGGATCGTCGATGAAGATCGATGAATGGTGGAATCGACGGACGTCGGCGCGGGCTGCGCGTCAACGCTCGAGGTGAACCCAGCGGTTGGTGGCGTCCAGCACGGCGAGCACCGCGGACGTCTCGGCGCTCTCCCGCACTTCACAGCTTCCGGTCAGCACCACCAGCTCGCGGCCGATGCGTGCGGTCACACTCACGAAGATGAACTCGCGGTCGAAGGCGTCGATGCGCTTGGCCCCCTCGAGCGACAGCGATCGCTCGCCGGCCGCCGGGACCGTCACCGCCTGCGCGATCGCCTGGATCGCGGCACGGGCCGCCAGCTCCACACGGCTCCGCTCGGTCTCCTGCCCTTCGGCCTCGCCCACGAAGTGCGTCTCGTCGCGGTGCAGCGTCACGCGGCACAAGACGCCCTTCGTCCGGGACCGCCGCACTTCCACATCCTCGAAGATCAGCACGCGGCGCCCTTCGGCCGCGCTCGGCCCGCCACGCGGCGCCACGGAATCCCCACGACGACCGGCCGGGGTGCTCACCGACGACACCGGGGTGGCCGTCGCCACGGAAGCCAGGACCGGCTCCGGCTGACGCGCGGAAACACGGTCAGCAGGACCGTGATCGGCCATCCCGCGCTCGGCCACCACCCGCTCGACGGACGGCCGGTCCACCGGTCCCTTCGCCACTGGCGCATCCACGGCGCGCGGCGCGTCCAGCGTGGTGGCAATGGAGATCTTCCGGTGGTTCACCCGCAGTCCGAGTTGCGCCATGAGCGCGCTCTCGATGTTCCGCACCGTCGCCTTGGGGGGCACGGCGTCCGTCGTCAGCACGTGCACCTCATCGATCGCCCCGGTCTCGCTCGGTACGATGCGGACGCTGAGCACCCCGGGCAGGGTGGCGATCAGCTCTTCGGCGCGGCGCAAGGGCAGCACGCTACCAGCGATCGTGCCGGGCGGACCCGACAGTGGCGAAGAGCTGGACGTCACGAACGAGCCGAGGTTCGCGGGAATGGACAGAGCGTGCTCCAGCGTGCGATCGACGCGACAAAGGGAACGTCGGACCACGCGAGGGGCCGCGAGGTGACGGGTCGTCCGCGCGAACTGCAAAAAGGCAGAGTTCGCTCGGGACCGCGGCCAATATGGGGTCGACTTCCCGGGAGGGCAATACTCGTGTCCGGCCAAGATATTGAAACGTATGCACGTACCGCCCCGGACCTCATGTAACGTCGAGATCCGGCCACGAACCGTCCGCCTGATATTCGCGGAGCTTCCGGTACAAGGTGCGCTCACCGATCCCCAGTAGTTCGGCCGCCTTCCGACGGTTGCCCCCCGTTTCGCGCAGCATGACCTCGATGGCCCGCCGCTCGATCTCCGCCATCGTCGTGCCCGGGCCGACGGAGATCACGCTGGGCGGCGCCGGCTGCTCCCGCGGAGGAATCCCCGCCAACGCCCCTCCGGCCCCCACCCACACCTCACCCACCGACCCGCCGCTCGGCGTCGCCAGGCCGGCCACCGGATGGACGTCGCCCACCCAGCCCGCCGGAACCGGACGCACCTCGACGTCCATTCGACGACGCAGTTCCTCGACCTGTAACTTGAGCTCCACGAGGGAGCGCACGATGAACTCGAGCTCGCGCCCCTGCGCCCGCTCCCCCTCGCGCACCATCGGACCCACCGGCACGGGGAGCAGGCGACGGCCACCGGCGTCCCGGATCGCGCGCGGGATGTCCTCCGCGCTGATCTCCCGGCCCGGCGCCAGCACGACCATGCTCTCCACCAGGTTGCGCAGTTCGCGCACGTTGCCCGGCCACGGATAGGACACGAGCAGCTCGAGCGCCTCCGCCGAGATGCCATGGAATGGGCGGTCGTGCTGCGCGCTGAACTCGCGCACGAAGCGGCGCACGAGCAGCGGGATGTCCTCGCGCCGCTCGCGCAGTGGCGGCAGGTAGATGCGCAGCACGTTGAGCCGGTAGTACAGGTCGGCTCGGAACGCACCCTCCTCCACGTGCTCGCGCAGCGGACGGTTCGTGGCCGCGACAACCCGCACATCGACGCTGAAGCTCGCGGCCCCGCCCACCCGCGTCACCTCGCGCTCCTCGAGCACCCGCAGCAGCTTGACCTGCGTGCTGGACGGGATCTCGCCGATCTCGTCGAGAAAGAGCGTCCCGCCATCGGCCAGCTCGAAGCGGCCGAGCCGCCGCTCGGCGGCGCCGGTGAACGCCCCCTTCTCGTGCCCGAAGAGCTCGCTCTCGAGCAGCGTCTCCGGCAGCGCGCCCACATTCACGGCAATGAACGGCTTCGACCGGCGAGGCCCGAGGCGGTGGATCGCGCGCGCCACCAGCTCCTTGCCGGTGCCGCTCTCGCCCTCGATGAGCACGGTGCTCGTGACCGGCGCGATCTGCTCCACCTTCACGAGCACTTCGCGAATGGCTTCCGACTCCCCCACCAGACCGGTCACCTCGGCCAGCGCCCGCCGCTCGAGCCGGCGCTGCACGGCGTCGGCGACCTCCTCCACGGCGATCGGCTTGGCAAAGAGGTCGGCGTAGCCGAGTCCGCGCAGGCGCGCTGTGAGTGCGTCGTCGGCGACGTCGGTGAAGCCGACCACGCTCACGCCGTCCCACAGCTGCTCGCGCACCAGCCCGATGTTCGGGCCGTCGAGCAGCGCCCCGGTGAGCACCAGCACGCCGGGGCGCGCCTTGCGCATGCTGCCGCGCACATCGTCCAGCGGCGAGACGAGCACCGTGGCAATGCCACGCGCCTCGAGCGCGGCGTTGAGCCGGACCGCCGGCTCGACGTCGGTGAGCATCACCACGACGCTGCCGAGCTGCACGCCCTCGGGCACCGTGCGCGCCTGCCGCGGGACACGGGTGGTCACGCCTTGCCGGCCCGCTTGTAGAACGGCAGGCTCACCACGCGCGCCGGCACCTGGCGGCCGCGAATGTCCACCGCGAACACGGTGCCCGGCACGGCGGCCGCCGCCGGCAGGTAGCAGGTGCCCACGGGCGCACCCAGCGTGGGGCTCATGGTGCCGCTGCACACCGTGCCCACCTGCAGGTCGCCGTACCACACGGGCATGCCATGCCGCGGAATGGCGCGCTCGTCGAACGTGAAGCCCACGAGCTTGCGGTCCACCCCATCCTCGTGCTGCCGCACCAGCACCGACTTGCCGAGGAAGTCCGGCTTGCCAAGCTTGACCAGCCACGCGAGCCCCGCCTCGAGCGGCGTGGTGTCGATGTCGAGCTCGTGCCCGTAGAGCGCCATGCCGGCCTCGAGACGGAGCGTGTCGCGCGCCCCCAGCCCGCAGGGGGTGGCGTTTCCGCCCTCGAGCAGCGCATTCCACACCGTGACAGCCTGCTCCCACGGGACGTACAGCTCGAACCCGAGCTCGCCCGTGTAGCCGGTGCGCGAGATGATCGCGGGCACGCCCGCGACGGTGCCTTCCACGAAGCGGTAGTACTTGATGCCGCCGAGGTCCTGATCGGCCAGACGCTGCACGAGCGCCGGCGCGTCCGGGCCCTGCACCGCGATGAGCGCGTAGGAGTCGGACACATCCTCGAGCGTGGCGTCGAAGCCCGCGAGGTGCGCGCGCAGATGCGCGAGATCGGCATCGCGATTGCCGGCATTGATGACCAGCAGCAGATGCTCGGGGTAGCGGTAGACGAGCAGGTCGTCCACGATCGTGCCGCGCTCGGTGAGCAGCGTGGAGTACTGGATCTGCCCCACGGCGAGCGCGTTCACGTCGTTGCTGGTGACGTGGTTCACGAACGCGATGGCGTCGGGGCCGCGCACGATCACCTCGCCCATGTGGCTCACATCGAAGAGGCCACACTGCTCGCGCACCGCGCGATGCTCGGCGGAGATGCCAGCCGAGTACTGCACGGGCATCTCCCAGCCGGCGAAGGGAACGATGCGCGCGCCGAGCGCAACATGGGCGTCGTACAGCGGGGTGCGGCGAAGAGTCACGGAATCGGTCATGGACGGGATCGGGTGTCGGACGGACTGCACCCGTGAAAAATGCCGAAATGAGCGACGGTGTGCCAGCGTGGCAGGCGATGCGATGCCGGAGAGCCGGTGCGGCGCGACGTTGCGGGATCTGCTCGTCGGTGAAACGCCGGACGCGTGGTCAAGCACCGCCCGACTGCCGGCGCGCCGGCCTTGCCCATGTTTCGGACATCGTCACGCGGGCCGTCGCCGGTTGGCGGCCCATAGCCGACGATGCACCGCGATGACGAACCGCGCGGTCATCCGATTGCGCGGGCTTCACGAGCCACGGGGCCGCTGGAGGACACCATGCCTTCGATCACCAAGCGCACGCCGTTTTCCCCACTCGCCGCGATCGACGAGGGGGACGGCTTCAACTCGCTGTTCCGCCGCATGTTCAACGACTCGCCGGGAAGCGCGATGCTCTGGGCGCCCTCGGTGGAGGTCACCGACACGGCGGAGGCGCTCGTGCTCACCGCCGAACTGCCGGGACTGAGCGAGGACGACATCACGCTCACGCTCGAGCAGAACCTCCTCACGATCGCCGGCGAGAAGAAGTCCGAGCGTGAGGTGAAGAAGGACGACGAGCGCTACCTGCTCACCGAGCGGTACTACGGCAGCTTCCAGCGCGCGTTCACCCTGCCGTCCACGGTGGACGCCGACCACATCAAGGCCGAGTTCGACAAGGGGGTGCTCACGGTCACGCTGCCGAAGACCCCGCAGGCGAAGGGACGCGTGATCGCCGTGCAGTCGAAGAAGTGATCGCCGTCGCGTGATGCGCGACCGGTGCCGCGCCCGCTCAGGGACGGCCACGGTCGCACCTCGCGTCGTCGTTCAGAGCGCGGCGACCGCCGCCATCACGGCTTCAGCGTGACCGGCCGGCTTGACCTTCTCGAACACCTGGGCCACCCGCCCGTCCGCGTCGATGAGCACGGTGGTGCGCTCCACGCCCATGTACTTCTTGCCGTACATGGACTTCTCCTTCCACACCCCGTACGCCTGGAGCGCGACCTTCTCGGTATCGGCCACGAGCGCGTACGGCAGCTCGTACTTGGCCTTGAACTTCTGGTGCGACTTCACCGAATCGGGGGACATGCCGAGGATCACGGCCTTGCTGCCGTCGAATCGCGGAAAGAGGTCGCGGAACTCGCACGCCTCCACGGTGCACCCCGAGGTGTCGTCCTTCGGATAGAAGAAGAGCACCACGGGACGGCCGCGCAGCGAGGAGAGCGTGAGCTCCTCACCACTGTCGGTGGGGAGCGTGAAGTCGGGGGCGAGTTCGCCTGGAGTGAGCATCGAAGTCGGTGCGAAGTGTGAAGACGTGTTGGACGATCGGCCGTGGACGCCGACCGCTCAGAGCGGCTCGCCGCCCATGAGCACGGCCATGATCGCCTTCTGGATGTGCAGACGATTCTCGGCCTCGTCCCAGACGCGGCTCTGCGGCCCGTCGATGACCTCGGCCGACACCTCTTCGCCGCGATGCGCCGGGAGGCAGTGCAGGAAGATCGCGTCGCGGGACGCACGCGCCATGAGCGGGCCGTTCACCTGAAAGTCGGCAAACGCCTCTTCCCGGGCGTCCTGTTCCTCCTCCTGCCCCATGCTCGCCCACACGTCGGTGGTGACCACGCGCGCGCCTTCCACCGCCTCTCGCGGGTCGCGCAGGAGCTGCACGTCGGCTCCGGCCTCGCGCGCACGTTCGAGGAAGCCGGCGTCGGGATCGTAGCCTTCGGGACACGCGAGTCGCAGCGGGAAACCGAGCAGTTGCGCGGCCTCGATCCACGAGTTGGCCATGTTGTTGCCATCGCCGATCCACGCCACCGGCACGCCCTCGTGGGCGCCGAGGTGCTGCCGCACCGTGAGCACATCGGCGAGCACCTGGCACGGATGCGACAGGTCGGTGAGGCCGTTGATCACCGGCACGCGCGCCGTGGCGGCGAGCACGTCGACGTCGGCGTGCGCGAAGGTGCGGATCATGATGCCGTGCACGTAGCGCTCGAGCACGCGCGCCGTGTCGGACACCGGCTCGCCGCGCCCGATCTGCACGTCGCGCGGCGAGAGGAACAGCGCCGTGCCGCCAAGCTGCGACGCGCCCACCTCGAAGGAGACGCGCGTGCGCGTCGACGACTTCATGAAGATCATCGCCAGCGCCTTGCCCGTGAGCGGACGCGCCGTGTACTCGCCGGCGCGCATGCGCTCGGCGAGCTGGAAGAGCGACACGAGTTCAGCGCGGTTGAAGTCGCGGATGTCGAGGAAGTCGCGGTGCAGTGCGGACATGGCGTGAAGAGAGCGGAAGACGGGAAACGAGCGGCGCGTGATGGCCACGGCCGCGCCTCGCGCGCGAGGCACGGCCGCAGCGTCCGGCATCACATGATGCCGATGGGCTTGGGCGCGGGAACGATGATGCCGGGCACGCCGGCGCGCTGCAGCAGGCGGTTGAAGGCGGCGACATCGTTGGCGATGAACGCCTCGATCTCGCCGCGCAGCGCACGCCACGCCGCCTCCACTTCCACGAAGCGCTCACGCGACGGGCGCGTGAGGCCGGGGTTCCCTTCGATCTCACCCCAGAGGAAGCCGAACTGGCCGTTGAGTCCGTTCGGGTAGTTGATGATGTCCTGCCCGTTGCCGGCCTTGGTGGTGAGCCGCGGCTCGAAGCCGTCGATCTTGCCCACCACGCCGCGTCCCGCGATGCCGATGGAATCGCCGAGCGGCAGCGTGGCCGTGCGGGTGACGACGCCCTGCACCTGCGTGCGCAGGTCGCGCACCTGCAACACCTGGTCGTGCATCTCGCCGATGCGCGAGGCGATGGTGGTCGCGAGCGAGTCGCGCGCGGCGAGCACGGCCATCGGCACCTCCTCGAGACGCGGGTCGCGCCGCACCGTGAACTCACGGCGCTGCTCGACACCGCCCACGGTCAGGCGCGCGGTGTAGCGTCCCGGCATGACGAGCGGACCACCGTTGGGCGCGCCGAAGAGGGTGACGCCCTGCAGCGTGGTCGGGCCGGTGCGCCGCAGGTTCCACGCGAGCGTGTTGAGGCCCGCGCGCAGCGTGATGCGGTCGAGCGGCGCGGTGGCCTTCGTGGAGAGGGTGCGCACCACGGTGCCGCGCGCGTCGAGGATGTCGAGCGTGATGGCCGTGGCCGTGTCCGGCGCGGCCGCGAGGCGCACGTGCATGGTGGCCCCGAACGCCGGGTTGCGTCCGACGCGATCCGCCGGCCCGCCGCCCTGTCCGCCGCCCAGCACGGCGTCACGCGGCTGGTAGAGGTGCGCGGCCGCGCTGGCCACGGTGGCCGAGTGCTGCCGCAGCGGCGAGAGGTCGTCGAGGATCCAGAAGGCGCGTCCTTCGGTGGCCGCGATGAGGTCGCCGTGCCGCACCTCGAGATCGGTGACGGGCACGACGGGCATGCTGGCGAAGGGCACCCAGCTGGCCCCCGCGTCGAGCGAGTAGTAGGCACCGGTCTCGGTGCCCGCGTACAGCAGACCCGCCTTCTCCGTGTCCTCGCGCACCACACGCACCGGCTCGCCGGCGCGCAGTCCGTTCACGAGGCGCGTCCAGGTGCGACCGTAGTCGGTGCTGCGGAAGACGTGCGGCGTGGGGTCGCCCACGCGATCCTTGCGGAAGGCCACGTACACGGTGGCCGGGTCGTGCGGGGAGACTTCGATCTCGTTGGTGAGGCCGTCACCGGCCGCGGTCGGCGTCACGTTGGTCCACGTGGTGCCGCCATCGCGCGTGAGCTGCACGACGCCGTCGTCGGTGCCCACGTACATGGTGCGCGCGTCGTGCGGCGATTCGCGGATCACCACGATCGTGCCGTACACCTCGCCGCCGGCCCCTTCGTTCGTGATCGGACCGCCGCCCCACCCCTGGCGCGCGCGGTCGTTCTTCGTGAGGTCGCCGCCCACGGGGCTCCATGACGTGCCGCGATCGGTGCTCCTGAAGAGCACGTTGCCGCCGTGATAGAGCACGTTCGCGTCGTGCTGGGACACCAGGATCGGCGCCGTCCAGTTGAAGCGATAGCGCGTGCTGTCGGTGCGCTCCGTGAGGTTCATCGCGGGCCACGGCATGATCGAGCGCGAGAGGCCGGTGACCTGGTCGAGCTCGTCGATGATGCCCTGGTAGCAACCGCCGTACACATAGCGCGGCGACTTCGCACTCACCCCGATGTTGGCGCTCTCGCAGCCGGCCCCGTTCCACCAGTCGCGCACGCCGATGCCGAAGCCGTCGCTGCGCGACCTGATGACCACCGAGCTGTTGTCCTGCTGGCCGCTGTAGAGCTTGTAGGGGAAGTCGTCGTCGACGGTGACGTGGTAGAACTGCGCGGTGGGCTGGTTCTCCTGCGAGCTCCAGCTCCGGCCACCGTCGAGCGAAATGCTGGCGCCGCCGTCGTTGCCGTTGATCACGTAGCGCGGATCGGCGGGGTTGATCCACAGCGCGTGATTGTCACCGTGCGTGGCGGGCACGACGGTGAAATTCGCGCCGCCGTCGATGGAGCGCAGGATGGGCGCGTTGAGCACCCACACCACGTCGGCGTTGGCGGGATCGGCGATGACCTTCATGTAGTACCACGACCGCGTCTGGATGAGGCGGTCCGCCGAGAGGCGGCGCCACGACCGACCGGCGTCATCGGAGCGATAGAGGCCGCCCTGCTCCGCCTCGACGATCGCGTAGAGGCGATCGGGGTTGGCGGGCGAGACGGTCACGCCGATCTTGCCCATGAGCTTGGGCAACCCTTGCGTGAGGCGCGTCCACGTGTCGCCGCCATCGGTGCTCTTCCACAGGCCGCTGCCTTCACCGCCACTGCGCACGTACCACGGCTCTCGCTGGTGATCCCAGAACGCGGCATAGAGAATGCGCGGGTTGGTGGGGTCCATGGCGAGGTCGTTGGCGCCGCTCGTGGCGTTCTCGCCGCCGAGCACCTTGCTCCACGTCGCCCCGCCATCGCGGGTGCGGTACACGCCGCGCTCCGGCGTGCCCTTCCAGCGGTCACCCTGCGCGGCCACGTAGACCACGTCGGGGTTCTGCGGGTGCACGCGCACGGCCGCGATCTGGCGCGTGGGCGCGAGCCCCACATGCGACCAGGTGCGCCCCATGTCGGTGCTCTTGTACACGCCGTCGCCGTACGTGGACGACTGGCCGCGGATGGCGTGCTCGCCCATGCCCACGTAGAGCACGTTCTCGTCGGACGGGGCCACGGCGATCGCGCCGATGGAGCCGGTCTTGAACCAGCCGTCGGAGATGTTGCGCCATGAAATGCCGGCGTCGTCGGTGCGCCAGAGGCCGCCGCCCGTGTAGCCGGCGAAATAGGTGAGCGGCTTCGACGGCACACCGCTCACGGCGACGCTGCGACCGCCGCGCGAGGGGCCGATGTTGCGCCACGGGAGCGCGGCGAGGTCGGACGCGGGTGAGCCGGCCGCCGCGCTGAGGCTCGCGCGCGGCTGGGCGGACACGGACGCAGGGGGAACGGCGAGCAGCGCGACGGCGAGCGGGGCCGCAAGCACGAACAGGGATCGACGCATGGCGGGCGGGGTGGTGGTCGGCACGGAAGGAACCGCGGGCACCGGACGGCGTCGTCCGGTGCCCGCAGCGTACGACGACTACAGGATGTACTTGCGGAGGTCTTCGTCCTCGACGATCGCCTTCAGGCGCGCCGTGACGAGCTCGGCGTCCACCCGAATGGCCTCGCGCCCGCGATCGGGAAGCTCGTAGAGCACGTCTTCGAGCAGCGTGGTCATGACCGTGTGCAGGCGGCGCGCGCCGATGTTCTCCATGCGCTCGTTCACGCGCGTGGCGATGCGGGCCACTTCGCGAATGCCGTCGTCGGTGAACTCGAGCGACGCGCCCTCCGCCTCCACGAGCGCCGCGTACTGCTTGGTGAGCGCGTGTTCGGGATCGGTGAGGATGCGCACGAAGTCCTCCTCGGTGAGCGGCTTGAGCTCCACGCGAATGGGGAAGCGCCCCTGCAGCTCGGGAATGAGGTCGCTCGGCTTGGACACGTGGAACGCGCCGGCGGCGATGAAGAGCACGTGATCGGTCTTCACCATGCCGTAGCGCGTGCTCACGTTGGAGCCTTCGACGATGGGGAGCAGGTCGCGCTGCACGCCTTCGCGCGAGACGTCCGGCCCGCCGCCCTGCCCCCGCTCGCCGGCGATCTTGTCGATCTCGTCGAGGAAGATGATGCCGAGCTTCTCGACGCGCTCGAGCGCGTCGGTGGTGACGTCGTCGATGTCGATGAGCTTGTCGATCTCCTCGTCGAGCAGGATGCGCCGCGCTTCACTCACCTTCACCGTGCGCTTCTTCTTGCGCTTGGGCATGAGCTCGCGCAGCCACTCGCCGAAGCCTTCCATGCCATCGGGCGCCCCGCTGGGCGTCATGGCACCGGGCATGGTGGGTCCGGGCTGCAGCACCTCGACCTCGACCTCGCGGCCGTCGAGCTGGCCGTCGATGAGCAGCGAGCGCAGCTTGTCGCGCGTGCGGCGGTAGCGGTCCACCGCGGCATCGTCCTCGGGCGTGTGCATGACCGCACCGCTGGCCGAGACCGTGAACACGCCGCCGTCGGCGACGGGCGGCGTGGCTGGCGTCGCGGGCGGTGCGGACTCTGCGGGTGCGGCGGGCTGTCCGCGCCGTGCGAGCACTTCGGGGGGCGGCGGCAGCAGCAGGTCGAGCAGCCGTTCGTCCACCCGTTCGTTGGCAAGGTCCTCGACCTCGGTCTCGCGCTCGGAGCGCACCATGTCGATCGCGCTCTCCACGAGGTCGCGCACCATCGACTCCACGTCGCGCCCCACGTAGCCCACCTCGGTGAACTTGGAGGCCTCCACCTTCACGAACGGCGCGGCGGCGAGCTTGGCGAGGCGGCGCGCGATCTCCGTCTTGCCCACACCGGTGGGGCCGATGAGGATGATGTTGTTGGGGGAGATCTCGTCGCGGATCGCATCGGGCGCGCGCTGGCGGCGCCACCGGTTGCGCAGGGCGATGGCGACGGCCTTCTTGGCGTCGCTCTGGCCCACGATGTACCGGTCGAGCTCGCCCACGATCTGGCGCGGCGTGAGGTCGGCGAGACGGGCGATGGCCTGTTCGGTGCGTGCGGAAGGCATGCGGCGGAGCAACGAAGCGCGCCGTCCACGCCGGCAGGGCGACGGACGGCGCCGGTGAACGAGCGACGCTTACGCGACGGGCTCGAGGACGGTGATGTTGGTGTTGGTGTACACGCAGATGTCGCCCGCGATGCGCAGCGCGCGGTCCACGATGTCGCGGGGCGGCAGCTGGGTCTCGGCCACGAGCGCGCGCGCGGCGGCCAGGGCATACGAGCCGCCCGAGCCGATCGCGAGGATGCCGTCGTCGGGCTCGATGATCTCGCCGGTGCCGGACACCATGAAGCCGTGCTGGGCATCGGCCACGATCAGCAGCGCCTCGAGGCGGCGCAGCACGCGATCGCTGCGCCAGTCCTTGGCGAGTTCCACGGCCGCCCGCGGCAGATTGCCGGGGAAGCGCTCGAGCTTCTCCTCGAACTTCTCGAAGAGCGTGAGCGCGTCGGCGGCCGAACCGGCGAAGCCGGCCAGCACGCGACCGCCCTTGAGGGCGCGCACCTTCACGGCCTGGGCCTTCATCACGGTGTCGCCGACGGACACCTGGCCGTCGCCGCCGAGGGCGAGCTTGCCGTCCTTGCGGACGGCGAGGATGGTCGTGGCGCGAATGCGGGGCAGCGTGCTCATGGGGGAAACATAGACACCCGTGCCCATGCGCGGAGGGGGGACCGCGGGCTACATTGCCCTCGGTCGCTGCCTGCGACGGAGGCACGCCACGCCGCGTGCCGCTCAACCGGCCCTCCCGACCGGAGCCCTTCATGACCTCGTCCTCCCGCTCGCCGCGCATCGCGTGGCTCGTGAACCTGTTCGGCGACCCCACCCCGCAGCACGCGCACGCGGCCGCCGCCCTGCGCCCGATCGCCGCACGACTTGACGCCGTCATCGTGCCCGTGTACGCCATCGACGAGCGCTGCGACGCGCTGGCCGAGGTGGCCGACACCGAGCGGCTGGCCTACACGCGCGCCCGGCTCGTGGCGCTGCTCGGCGAGCACGACCTGCCGGCCGGCGAGCCGGTGATCGCCAATCCGGGGCTTGGCGCATCGCTGCGCGAACGGGTGGAAGTGCTCGTGGACGCGGTGCGCGAGGTGGAGCCGCTCTTCATCGCGGTGCACACGCATACCTACTCGGCGGTCGACCGCTTCTTCATGGGGAGCTTCTCGGAGAAGTTCTTCTCGAACGCCCCCAGCCCGGTGCTCGTGCTCAACCCGCACGCAGAGCTGCCGGCGTCGTACGACGCGATCACCTTCGGCACCGACGGGTCGGACAACGCCATGGATGCGTTCGAGCGATTCCTGCCGATTGCGCGCACGCTCGGTGCACGGGTGCGGGTGGAGCACCAGCTGTCGGTGCGGGAACTGCCACTGTTCCTGTCGGGCGAAGGGTCACGCGCGCAGTACGAGGCGGAGATCGCGGCTGAGCGCGATCGGGCTGAGCAGGCGCTCACGCCGTACCGCGTCGCGGGCGAGGCGGCCGGGGTGCCGGTGCTCACTGCGGTGGCCGTGGAGAGCGCGTCGGTGGGGATCGGCGAGGGGATGGAGGAGCGCGCCGCCGATCGCGACACGGCACTCATCGCGATCGCGGCGCACGGCGACCAGAAGCGGCCGGGCAACCTGGGGAGCACGGCGGTGTGGCTCATGCGGCACGCGCAGCGGCCGGTGCTGGTGTTTCCGACGGTGGGGGCGCAGGGGCGGACCGCGGGTGCTTGACGGCTCTCGGCCGACGGTAAACGGTCGACGGTTGTCGGGGGGTGGAACTAGGCCCGCGGGTGCGCCTGACGATACACCTTCTTCAGCCGCTCCACGCTCGTGTGGGTGTAGATCTGCGTGGTGCTGATGCTCGCGTGGCCGAGCAGCTCCTGCACGGCGCGCAAGTCGGCACCGGCGTCCACGAGGTGCGTGGCGAAGGTGTGGCGCAGCGAGTGCGTGCTCAGGTCGGCCCCTTCGCTCACCGCGTCGAGCAGCGTGGTGACGGCCTCGTGAATGGCGCGCGCGCTGATGCGCTTGCCGCGCTCGCTGAGGAAGAGCGCCTGCCGGTCCACCTTCTGCCCGCGCGCGCCCGTGAGGTGTGACACGAGCCGGTCGCGCACCGCCAAGTAATTGCGTACGGCGCGCTGCGCATGCTCGCCCACCGGCACGATGCGCTCCTTGCGCCCCTTGCCACGCACCTTCACCTGCAGCGACAGCAGGTCGATGTCCGACTGGTCGATACCGCGCAGTTCCGAGAGGCGCAGCCCGCACGAGTAGAACAGCTCCACCATGGCTGCGTTGCGCACATCGGTGAAGCGCCCCGACTGCGCGCGCGTGGCGGCGTGCGTCATGAGCGTCTCGGCCTGCGTCTTGTCGAGGTAGGCGGGGAGCGTGCGCGGCAGCTTCGGCGTGCCCACGGCGCGCGCCGGGTTCACGTCCACGCGTTCGTCGCGGTGCATCCAGCGATAGAACGAGCGCACCGCCGACAGCCCGCGCGCGAGCGAGCGCTTGGCGAGGCCCGCCCGCTGCCGGTGCGCAAGCCAGCCGCGCAGGTCGTGCCGCGTGAGCGCGCCCCACTCCCAGCCCTTCTCGGCGTAGTGCGCCGCCAGCCACTCGCAGAACCCGGCCAGGTCGCGGCGATAGGCCACGAGCGTGTTCGGCGACAGATCCCGCTCCTTCTCGAGGTGCTCGAGGAACTCGGCCACGTCGGCCGGCAGCGGAACGTCGCGCGCGCTCACGTGTCGCGGCTCACGTCGTGGCGATCAGGCCGTGGCACCAGCGTGTGCCGACGCAACGGCAGCCGGCATGACCGGCGCGTCATGCTTCCACGCCGGCTCGATGTCCTGCGCCGGCATCCACTCGGCCAGCGCCGCGAACGAGCGCTCCGCGTAGAGCTCGCGCTTCTTCTGCTTGTCACGCGTAGGGTTGGCGAGCTCGTCGAGCAGCCCGAAGTTAGCGTTCATGGGCTGGAAGTGCGCCGGGTCGGCCTCGCGCATGTAGCGATACAGCGCACCCAGCATGGTGGCCGGCGGCGGCGTGACCGGCTCGTGGCCGCGCAGCATGCGCGACAGGTTGATGCCGGCGAGCAGCCCGGTGGCCGTGCTCTCGGTGTAGCCCTCGACACCCGTGAGCTGCCCCGCGAACAGCACCTGCGCATCGTCGCGCAGCGACAGGTGCGGCGTGAGCGCGGCGGGCGCGTTGAGGTACGTGTTGCGGTGGATCGAGCCGAAGCGCAGGAACTCGGCGTCGGCCAGACCGGGAATCATGCGAAAGACGCGCTGCTGCTCGGGAATGCGCAGGCGCGTCTGGAACCCCACGAGGTTCCACATGCGGCCGCCGCGATCCTCCTGGCGCAGCTGCACCACCGCCCACGGCCGCTTGCCCGTACGCGGATCACGCAGCCCGATGGGCTTCATGGGCCCGAAGCGCAGCGTATCGCGGCCGCGACGTGCCATCTCCTCGGCGGGCATGCACCCTTCGAAGTACGGCACCGCGTCGAACTCCTTGGCGGTGAACTGGTCGCCTGCAATGAGCGCGTCGATGAACGCCTCATACTCATCGCGGGTGAACGGGCAGTTGAGGTACGCGCCGGCCGCGTCCGCGCCTTCCATCGTCTCCTTGTCCCAGCGCGAGGCGCGAAACGCGATGGACTGGTCGATGGACTCCACGGCGATGATGGGCGCGATCGCGTCGTAGAACGCGAGCGCGTCGAGTCCGAGTCGCGCGCGCACCGTCTCGGCGAGCGCATCGGCGGTGAGCGGACCCGTGGCGATGATGCCGGGGGACGGCAGCGCCGACACCTCCTCGCGCACCACGGTGATGCGCGGGTGCGCCATCACCCGCTCGTGCACGCCGGCGGAGAACACGTCGCGGTCCACGGTGAGCGCGCTGCCGCCCGGCACGCGCGCGGAGTCCGCACAGGCGAGCACCATGGAGCCCAGCGCGCGCATCTCGGCCTTGAGCAGTCCGTGCGCGTTGGTGACCTCGGTGCTCTTGAACGTGTTGGAGCAGACGAGCTCCGCGAGCCGGTCGGTCTTGTGCGCGGCCGTGCCTCGCACACCGCGCATTTCGTGCAGTACGACGTCGTGCCCACGTTCGGCGAGCTGCCAGGCGGCCTCGCTGCCGGCGAGGCCACCTCCCACCACGTGAATCGCGCTCATGCCACGTCGGCCACGATCTCCGCCTCATCGGGGGCGGCCACGTCCCACTCGTTGGCACAGCTGAGGCACTTGCGGAAGTGCCCGCGCGAGGCCTTGAACTTGGCTTCGGCACCTTCGTAGCCGCACTCGGGACACTTCTCCTTCACGGGCTTGTCCCACACCACGAAGTCGCACGACGGATAGTTCTCGCACCCGTAGAACGCCTTGCCGCGCTTCTTGGAGCGGCGCTCGGCGATCTCGCCACCGTCCTTGGGGCAGCGCACGCCCGTGGGCATGGAGCGCGTACCGCGGCACTTGGGGAACTTGGAGCAGCCGAGGAAATCGCCCGACCGGCCGTGACGCACGACCATGGGCTCGCCGCACTCGTGACACTTGTAGTCGGTGAGTTGCGCCGGCTTCTTCTCGCCCTTGATGGGGCGGGTGTACTTGCAGACCTTCGGGTGATTCTCACAGGCCACGAACGGCCCGAAGAAGCCGCCCTTGGGCACGAGCTTGCCACCGCACTCGGGGCACTTCTCGGTGGCGAGCGCCGAGAGGTCGTGCGCCTCGGCGATCAGCACATCGAGGTCGTCGTCGTTGAGCGTGCGGTGGAACGGCTCCCAGAACTCCTCGAGCGCCGTGCCCCAATCGAGCGCGCCGTCGGCGATGCGATCGAGCTCGCCTTCCATCTGCGCGGTGAAGCCCACGTTGAAGATCGCGGGGAATTTCTTCACCATGACCTTTTCCACGGTCTCGCCGAGCGGCGTGGGGAAGAAGCGGCGCTGCTCGAGCGACACGTAGCGCCGCTCCGCGAGCACGGAGATGATCGACGCGTAGGTGGACGGGCGTCCGATGCCGAGCTTCTCGAGCTCCTTGACGAGCGAGGCTTCGGAGAAGCGCGGTGGCGGCTCGGTGAAGTGCTGCTTGCTGTGAATGTCCTTGACCGGCACGCGCTCGTCCACGTCGAGCGGCGGGAGCGCCTGCTCGTCCTCGAGGGCCTTGGAGTCGCCCTCTTCGCGCGCCTCGCGGTAGAGCTTGAGGAAGCCGTCGAACTTCATCACGGAGCCAGTCGCGCGGAACAGGTACTGGTGTCCGCCCGCGGCGACGTCGAAGTCGACAGTGGTGGTGTCGAAGACGGCCGGGGCCATCTGCGAGGCCATGAAGCGCTTCCAGATCAGCTCGTAGAGCTTGTACTGGTCGGCGGTGAGGAACTTGGCGACGCGCTCCGGACGACGGGACGGGTCGGTGGGACGCACGCCTTCGTGCGCATCCTGGGCGTTGGCCTTGGCGCTCGGGTAGAGCTGCGGCGTCGTGGCCAGGTAGCCCTCGCCGAACTCGCCGCGCAGCCAGTCGCGCGCGGCGATGGCCGCCGCCTCGGAGACGCGCGAGGAGTCGGTTCGCATGTACGTGATGAGACCGACGGTGCCGTCGTCACCGCCGATGTCGATGCCTTCGTACAGGTCCTGCGCCAGGCGCATGGTGCGCTTGGAGCCGAAGCCGAGCTTCTTGGCGGCTTCCTGCTGCAGCGTGGAGGTGGTGAACGGCGCGGCGGCGTTCTTGCGCCCCTCGCGACGCTTGACCTCGGTGACGGTGAACTCCTTGCGACCGGCGAGGTCGGCGAGGATGCGGTCGGCGTCGGCCCTGGTGGCGATCTCCGGCTTGTCGCCGTCCACATGGTACTTCTTCTTGAAGCCCTTGCCGTCGATCTGGTGCAGGCGCGCCACGAAGGGCTGCGCGCCCTTCTGCAGGTCGGCGGCAATGGACCAGTACTCCACCGGGGTGAAGGCACGGATGTCGCGCTCGCGCTCCACGATCAGGCGGAGCGCCACCGTCTGCACGCGTCCGGCCGAGAGCCCCTTCTTGACGGTCTTCCAGAGCACGGGACTCGCCTTGTAGCCCACGAGCCGGTCGAGCACGCGCCGCGCCTGCTGGGCATCCACGCGATGATTGTCGATCTCGCGCGGCTGCTCCATGGAGCGCTGGATGGCGTCCTTGGTGATCTCGTGAAAGAGCACGCGCCGGATCGGGGCGTCCACACGAAGCCGGGCCGGCCCCGACGTGAAGAAGTTGGCCACGTGCCAGCCGATGGCCTCCCCCTCGCGATCAGGGTCGGTTGCGATGAAGACTTCGCGCGCGACCTTGGCGTGCTTCTTGAGATCGGCGAGGATGTCCTCCTTGCCTTCGATCGTGACGTACTCCGGAGCGAAGCCATGCTCGATGTCGATGCCGAGCTTCTTGGCCGGCAAGTCGCGCACGTGGCCGACGGTGGCTTTCACGGTGAAGCCGCCACCGAGGTACTTGCCGATGGTCTTGGCCTTGGCCGGGGACTCGACGATGACGAGCGCCTTGCCGGCGGCCGGCGGGGTGCCGTCGTCGACGAAGGTGCGCCGCGAGGCGGACGCCGACTTCGCCGGCGTCTTGGCCGCCGCCGTCTTGCGGGCGGGTGCCTTCTTCGCCGCCGCCTTCTTCGCCGGCGCCTTCTTCGCGGCGGTCTTCACCGCCTTCTTGGCCGTTTTCTTCGCGACTTTCTTGATCGCCATGTGACGTCAGTGCAGCAGGGAGCGGTCGGCGGACAGCGCGGCGGCATCCAGCCCCGCCTCGTCAGCAAGTGCCCGAATCTCGGGCAGCCCGATCCGACCGTCTATATGAAAGAGCGCCCGTTCGACGAGCTGCTCGAAATCGAACCATGACACAACGCGGGACTCGTACAGCGTGACCAGATACCCCCATGCCTCCGCCGTGAAGCGCCCCCGCTCGTGGGGGCCCTGCACGCGCAGCGACGCGGTCCCGACGGGCCGAGCCGGCCGAGGCCCGCTCGCCACATCTTCAGTGTCGGCGAAGTAGAGCGAAAGTACCTCACCGATTTCCTGCCGGTCCAATCCTTCCGATGCGAGGAACCGCTCCAGCTCGACGATGTCGGCGTCCGGCGTAAACTGCTCGCGCAACGTGGCGAGCATCTGGGTCCAGCGTTCGATCATCGACGAGTCCGGGGTTGCGCCTCGGCCTGGGCGAACGCGCAGGCCTGATCGACAACCTGTTGAAATCCAAGTACTTCAGTGTCCAGGGTGAGGTCCGCGGCCGCGTACAGCGGCGACCGTTCCTGCAGCAGACGATCGAGCACGCTCTCGGGATCGGCGCCCGCGAGCAGGGGGCGAATACTCGCATCCTGTCGCAGCCGCGCCAAGGCC
>JAABRO010000055.1 GCA_011390885.1 Gemmatimonas sp.
TGCGCGTGCAGCAGGGCTTCTGACGCGCCCTCGCACTGCGTGATCGTTACGCGGCGCTCGCCGTGCCGTGCGGAAACCGGTCGCGCGTGGCGTTGGCGAAGCGCACGAGCAGCAGCATGACGGGGACTTCCACCAGCACGCCCACCACCGTCGCGAGCGCGGCGCCCGATTCGAGCCCGAAGAGCACGATCGCCGCCGCCACGGCCAGCTCGAAGAAGTTGCTCGCCCCGATCAGTGCCGCCGGCGCGGCCACCGCATGCGGCACCCGCCAGACGCGCGCCCAGCCGTAGGCCACGCCGAAGATGAACAGCGTCTGCACGATGAGCGGCACGGCGATGAGCGCAATGTGCAGCGGGTTGGCGAGGATGACTTCGCCCTGGAACGAGAAGAGCAGGATCAGCGTGAGCAGCAGCCCCACGATGGTGACGGGGCCGAGGCGCGGCAGGAACGCCGTCGTGAACCACGCCTCGCCGCGCGTACTGATCAGCCAGCGCCGCACCACCACGCCGGCCGCCAGCGGAATCACGATGTACAGCACGACGGAGAGCACCACCGTGTCGTACGGCACGGTGATGTCGCCGAGCCCCAGCAGCACGAGCACGATCGGCGCGAAGGCGAAGAGCATGATCAGGTCGTTGATCGCGACCTGCACGAGCGTGTACGCCGCGTCACCGCGCGTGAGGTAGCTCCACACGAACACCATGGCCGTGCAGGGGGCCGCGCCGAGCAGGATCGCGCCGGCCACGTACTCGCGCGCCAGTCCGGCTTCGATGAACGGCGCGAAGAGCACCTGCAGGAAGAGCCACGCGAAGAGGAACATCGTGAACGGCTTGATGAGCCAGTTCGTGACGATCGTGATGGCGAGTCCACGCGGCTGCTTGCGCACGTTCAGGATGCTCGCGAAGTCCACCTGCAGCATCATGGGGAAGATCATCGCCCAGATGAGGATCGCGACCGGGATGTTCACCTGCGCGTAGGTGAACCGGGACAGCGTCTGCGGGATCGCGGGCAGCAGTTGCCCGAGGGCCACGCCGCCGGCGATGCACAGGGCGACCCAGAGCGTGAGGTAGCGTCCGAAGAAGCCGAGTCCCTTGCCAGCGTCGTCGGCGGGGGCGGGCGTGCTGGTGCTCATGCGGTAGTCGAGGCCGTGAGAAACGGTGCGGTGCCGAGGGTGGACGCCCAGGCGCGAAAGGCGGCGAGTCGATGCGGTTCGACGCAGTAGCAGACCGACGTGCCGACGGACTGGCCGCGCACGAGTCCGGCCTCGCGCAGCACCTTGAGGTGCTGCGAGACGGTGGACTGGGCCAGCGGGAACGCGGCGCACACGTCGCCGCAGACGCACTCGTCGCGCTCGAGCAGGATGCGGAGGATGGCGAGGCGCACCGGGTGCCCGAGCGCGCGGGCGATGCGGGACGCCTCGTCGTCGCCGAGCGGCTCCTCGGCCGGCGGCGTGGGCTCGGGACAGCAGGGTTCGGCGGGGCTCATTCATCGGTAAATAACGATGAACACTTGCGCTGGGGAGGGCTCCCGCCGTGATGCGCGCCTTCGCCGTCTGATCCGTCGCTGGAGTCCGATGCCATCGCCGCGGCCCGATCCGCCGGCGCGTTATGATAGGGCATGTCGAGCGCCAGCCAATCGGGCATCCGGTCCACCCAGCTGTCGATCCTCGTGAACACGGGGCTGGCGATCACCAAGCTGCTGGCCGGGCTGCTGGGGCATTCGTACGCCCTGGTGGCCGATGCGGTGGAGTCGACGGCCGACATTCTGTCCTCGACGATCGTGTGGAGCGGCCTGCGCATCGCCGCGCGCGATCCGGACGACCTGTATCCATTCGGTTACGGCAAGGCCGAGCCGCTGGCCGGCGCGGTGGTGTCGCTCATGCTGCTGGGCGCCGCGGTGGCGATCGCGGTCGAGGCGGCGCGGGAGATTCGCGCGCCCGGGCATGCACCGGCGTGGTGGACGCTGCTGGTGCTCGTGGCCGTGATGGCCGTGAAGTGGGCGCTGGCCCGGCGAGTGCAGGCCGTCGGGCGTGCCATCGGCAGCACGGCGGTGCAGGCCGATGCGCAGCACCACCTGAGCGACGCGATCACGAGCGCGGCCGCGTTCGTGGGGATCTCCGTGGCGTTGATCGGCGGTGAGGGGTGGGAAGCCGCCGACGACTGGGCGGCACTGGTGGCGTCGGTGGTGATCCTGGTGACCGGGGTGCGCATGCTGCGCCCCGCGCTGCATGACCTCATGGACCGCACCCCCGGCCCCGAGGTGGTGGTCGCGATCCAGCAGGCGGCGGCGTCGGTGCCCGGCGTGCTGGCCACGGAGAAGCTGGCGGTGCGGCGCACGGGGCTGGTGTGCCGCGTGACGATTCACGTGCAGTCGGAGCCGAGCATGACGCTGCACGACGCGCACGTGGTGAGCGGCATGGTGAAGAGCGCGATCCGGGCGGCGGTGCCGAGCGTGCAATCGGTGCTGGTGCACATGGAGCCGTACGAGGGGTAGGGGGTCGCCTCTCGTATCACCGTCCACCGTCAACCGTTTACCGAAGCCGAGAACCGCCCCTCGCGATCAGTGCCTCTGGCAGGAGTGGCGATCATCCGGTGGACGGCGACGGTCGTCGGTGATCGGTTGGTCGGTGAGGCGGCCGGGATCACCCGGTGGTCGGCAACGGTGAACGGCATTCGGCCGGGCGGTGGGGTTGACGCCGGTGATCCGTTGCAGCACTATTCAACCAATCGTTGTAATACTGACACTCTCCGAGGATATGGACATGCCCAACTTCGAGATCGATCCCGTGACGGCGCTCGAGCGCATCGCCCAGGGGGCCCTGCTGGTGGATGTGCGCGAGCCCGACGAGACGGCGGCCGCGTCGTACGACGTGGCCAACCTGCAGCTCATGCCGCTCAGCGTGTTCGAGGCGCAGTCGCACTCGCTCCCGAAGGATCGCGAGCTGATCATGGCCTGCCGCAGCGGCGGTCGCAGTGCGCGCGCCATGCAGTTCCTGCTCGACAGCGGCTATGAGAACGTGGTCAACCTGAACGGCGGCATCATCCGCTGGCAGTCGGAAGGGCATCCGATGAAGGGTCCGCAGGCGTAAGCTGCGCCCTCGGGCGGTGCGCTGAGGGGGCTGGCAATCGATTGGTGACGAGGAAGGG
>JAABRO010000056.1 GCA_011390885.1 Gemmatimonas sp.
TGCGACCGGATGAGGGTGGTGATACGGCGGGGGGAGACGGATCGCGGAAGCGATCCGGTACAAGGACGGCATCGCGGAACGCCAGCAGGTGAACAGCCCTGAGCCGTTTCAGCTACGAAGCTGGCCAGCCTACCGCGCCATCTCGCGAGGAGCATCAGTACGAGCCCGCGTCAGCCCCGGCGCGTAGCAACCACCCAGCTGAACAGCCGCGCCGCCGCAGGCGGCGCAGCTGAGCGGTAGCCTCAGACGAGGCCGTACCCCGAGAAGTGAGGCCAGCCCCACCGCGATCGCGCCGTAAGCTGAATCAGCTCCGCAGCTGAAACAGCTCGGGGCTGTTCACCTGCTGGCGCTCGAAAGCGCCCGCCCCATGCACGGCGCGCTTCCGCGCACCGTCACTTCCCCAGCAGCACCGACTTGGCGATGGTCTGCAGCTGCATATTGCTCGTCCCCTCGTAGATCGTCCCGATTTTCGCGTCGCGGTAGAACTTCTCCACCGGGTACTCCTTGGTGTAGCCGTACCCGCCGAACAGCTCCACGCACAGCGACGTCACCCGCGCGCACATCTGCGACGCGTACAGCTTGGCCATCGCCCCTTCGCGCACGATGTCGTGTCCCGCGTCGCGCAGGCGGGCCGTGTTGTACACGAGCAGGCGCGCCGCTTCGAGTTCCGTGTACGCCTGTGCGACCTGGAACTGGATCCCCTGGAACTCCGCCAGCGGCTTGCCGAACTGCTTGCGTTCGCGCAGGTAGGCCACGCTCGCGTCGAGCGCGCCCTGGGCAATGCCGATCATCTGTGCGCCGATGCCGATGCGGCCGCCGTTGAGCGTGTCGATGGCGATCCTGTACCCCACGCCCACCTCGCCCAGCACCTGGTCGTCGGGCACGAAGCACTGCTCGAAGTGCAGCGAGGTCGTGCTCGACGCACGGATGCCGAGCTTGTCTTCCTTCTTGCCCACCGTGAAGCCGGGCGTGTCGCGGGTCACGATGAACGCGGTGATCCCCTTGTAGCCCTTTTCCGGGGCCACGTTGGCGAACACCACGAAGATCTCCGCCTCGCCGCCATTGGTGATCCACGCCTTGGAGCCGGTGAGTGACCAGCCGCCGTCCACGCGCTCGGCGCGCGTGGCGAGCGCGAACGCGTCGCTTCCGGAGCCCGGTTCGCTGAGGGCGTACGCGCCGATCGTGCCGCCGGTGAGCTTCGGCAGCCATGTCGCGCGCTGCGCCTCGGTGCCGTACGCGTACACCGGGTAGTTCACGAGCGTGTTCTGCACGTCCACCTGGATGGCCGCGCTCGCGTCCACCTGGCTGATCGCTTCCACCGCGAGCGTGGTCATGAACAGCGACCCGCCGGCGCCGCCGAAGGCTTCGGGGATCTCGATGCCCATGAGTCCCATGTCGAAACACTGCGCCGTGATCGCGGTGTCGATTTTCCCGGCCGCTTCCATGTCCATCACACGCGGACGCACGACCGTGTCGGCGAACTCGTACACGGCGGCGCGGAACAGCTCCTCCTCCTCGGAGAGGTGGGTCAGCGGCGGACGCAGGGCGGCGGTCTCGGACATGGCGGGGTGAACCTGGGGAGGACACGAAGGCCGCGAGCGGCCGGGGACACCTCGCAAGAAAACGCGGGGACACGCCAGAGGTAAGGGCGCGCGACGTGACCGGCATCACCCTTGCACCTGTTCACACGGTGTACGGAAGACAGCCACCCACGTGACACCAGGCAAGATGTCCGCAACCCGTTGTCCTGAAACGCGTTCGCCCAGGTTCCGCGGCCCCCGCCGCGGCGCTGGGCGCATCACGTTCCTGTTGGCAGCGGCCCTTATGTGGACAGCTTGCAACAGCGGCGATGCGACGGCGCCACTCGACACGACGGTCACTGAGCCGGCCAGCGCGTTGGCCGTCAGCCGCGTCGTCGCGCCCGACACGCTGCGGCCGGCCGGTCGCGTGGTGCTCGAGGGCACCGGGTTCGGCGCGTCGGGCGCGACCCCGACCGTGAAGGTCGCGGGTGTGGCGGTCACCGTCGTCACCGTCACCCCCACCCGCCTCGAGGTCGCCCTCCCCGTCGCCTCCGCGTTCCCGTGCCTCGCGACCGGGCGCCATGCGCTCGTCGTGGAGCAGGGGGGCGAGGTCGTCGAGCGCGCCGTGACGCTGGCAGTGGCTCGCCGGCTGGCGCTCGCGCCCGGCGAGTCGCGTCACCTGCTCGAGGCGGCCGACAGCTGGTGCACCGAGCTGGTCGCGCCGGCCGGCGCGTCGGCCACCTACGCGCTCGCGGTGATCAACACCGACCGCGCCGCCGCCAACAGCGAGGGCGTGCTCGTTTCGGCGGCCCGTTCGCCGTTCACGTCGTCGCCGGCCGCGGCGCGGGTGTCCGCCGGCCTCGGCGCGGTCGTGGCGGCGTCCGGCGCTGGCGGGTTCGCCGGCGCGGCGGCTGAGCATGGCGCCGTCGATCCCGAGTTCGCCACCGACGCACACGCCGCGCACCTCGCGCGCGAGACCGTGCGCCTGGGTTCGGCCGGATCGGTGCGCACTCGCTGGGTGGCCCGCCGCGCAGCCACGAGCGGACGGGACGCGGCGTACGCTCGCGCACCGCTGGCCGAAGGCGACCTGGTGCCGGTGCAGGCCATGTTCGCCTCGTGCGCGGTGTCGACGACCGTCACCGCGCGGGTCGTGCGCGCCGGCACGCGCAGTGTCGTGCTCGAGGACGTGCGCTCGCCGCTCGCCGGCCACATGGATGCCGAGCTGGCCGCACTCGGCGCCGAGTTCGACGCGGTGCACTACCCGCTGCTCGTCGGGAGCGTGGGTGACCCGCTCGCCCTCGACGCCACCATGAACGGCGACGGGCGTGTCACCATGCTATTCTCGCCCTGGGTGAACGACTCGGTGCCGGGCGTGAGCGCGTACGTGAGCAGCTGCAACCTGTTCCCGCGCACGGTCTATGCGGCGAGCAACGAGGACGAGCTCTTCTACGCCCGCGTGCCGCGTGCTGGCGAGTCGGCGGCGGCGTGGTCGCGCATGCTGCGCTCCACGGTGGTGCACGAGGCCAAGCACCTCGCATCGTTCGCCGAGCG
>JAABRO010000057.1 GCA_011390885.1 Gemmatimonas sp.
GTGGCCCGGGCGCTCGCCTATGCGCACGGCCACGGCATCGTGCACCGCGACATCAAGCCGGACAACGTGCTGCTCTCGGGCGGCAGCGCCACCGTGACCGACTTCGGCATTGCCAAGGCCATCTCGGCCTCACGCACGTCGGCCGGCGCTGACGCCACGCTCACGCAGGCCGGCATGGCGATCGGCACGCCAGCCTACATGGCGCCGGAGCAGGCGGCGGCCGACCCGCAGCTGGATCATCGCGCCGACCTGTACGCGTTCGGTGCCATGGCCTACGAGCTGCTTGGCGGCGAGCAGCTGTTTGCGGGGCGCACGCCCGCGCGCGTGCTGGCGGCCCAACTCGGCGAAATGCCGCGCGATCTGCGCGAGGTCGCGCCCGAGATTCCGGTCGCACTCGCCGCGCTCGTGATGCAGTGCCTGGCGAAGGAGCCGGAGGCACGTCCGCAGGACGCGGGCGAGATCGTGCGCGCCCTCGATGCGGTGGTCGCCAGCGGGAGTGCCGCCACGGCGCAGCTCAGCCGCGGCACGCGCGTCACACCGCAGACGGCGCAGCTCGGTGGCGCGCTCACACGATGGGGCTCGGTCACGCTGGCGGTGCTGGCCGCCACGTGGGGCGCGACGGAGCTCGTGGGGCTTCCCGACTGGGCGCTCGGCGCCGCGGCCGGCGTGATGCTGCTTGGAGTGCCCGCGCTCGTCGGCACGTGGTGGGTGCAGCGCACCGCGGCGCGCGCGACGTTGGCCACTCCGACGCGCACGCCGGGTGGCTCCATGGCGTCGCCCGGCACCATGGCCACCATCGCCATGCGCGCGCAGCCGCATGTGTCGTGGACGCGCACCTGGCGCGCTGGCGCGGTCGCCATCGGTGTGCTCGCGTTGCTCGTGGGGGGCTATGTCACCACGCGCGCACTTGGCGTGGGCCCCGCCGCATCGCTCATGGGCAAGGGAGCCTTCGGCGAGCGCGAGACGATCGTGGTGGCCGACTTCCGGCCACCGGCCGACGACACGCTCATGGGCACCACGGTCGCGGAAGCGCTGCGCACCGACCTCGCCCAGTCCGCCAACCTCGCCGTGCTCACGCGCGCCACCGTGCGCGACATTCTCGATCGCATGCAGCGGCCGCGTGAGAGCGCGGTGTTCTTTCCGCTCGCCCGCGAGATCGCCACGCGTGAGGGCGCGCGAGCCATCGTGGATGGCGAAATCGTGAGACTCGGCACCAGTTACGTGATCTCGGCGCGCCTCGTGAGCGCGCTCGACGCGCAGGAGATCGCGACCTTTCGCGAAACCGCGAGCGACGACGCGGCGCTCGTGCCGGCCGTGGGCGCGCTGTCCCGCAGCATTCGCGAGCGCGTCGGCGAATCGCTCAAGGGCATTCGCCGCACGTCGCCGCTCGAGCGCGTGACCACCTCGTCGCTGCCGGCCCTTCGAAAGTACGTGGAGGCCACGCAGTTGCAGGGCACGCAGGGCGATGACGCACGCGCCCTGCAGCTGCTCGACGAGGCGGTCGCGCTCGACAGCACCTTCGCCATGGCGTGGCGACGCCTCGCCGTGATCCTCAACAACCGGGGGCGCGAGCCGGAGCGGGCGCGCCAGGCCATCGAAACGGCCATGCGCTACCGTGATCGCCTGAGCGACGAGGAGCGGGCGTTCACCGAGGGCTACTACTACTCGCGCGGTCCCGCGCCGGACTACGAGCGCGCGGCCACGGCGTACGAGGAGGTGCTGCGGCGCGACTCGACGAACTCCACGGCGCTCAACAACCTCTCGGTGCTGTACAGCGACCTCGGGCGCGACGACGAGGCCAACGACGCGCTGTGGCGCTCCCTCTCGGCCGCGACCGCCACCGGCAACAACTTCACGAACCTCCTGCTCGGTCTCACCGCGGTGCGGGACACGGCCGGCGTGGACAGCGTGGCCACGCTGTTCAGGACGCGCCTGCCGGACTACGGCGAGCTCTGGGAAGCCGAGGGCGCGCGCCGCTATGTGCGCGGCGACTACGACGGGGCCGTGGAGGAGGCACGCCAGCTGGCGCGCGCCCCGCGGACCGAGCGTCAGGCCGTGGTCACCCGCAGCTGGCTCGCGGACTGGGCGGCGCGGCGCGGACGGCCGCGAGAGGCGTTGCGATACTTCAGCCTGATCCATGTGGCGCAGGGCGACGACGCCAACCCCGCCGTCGCGGCCATGCGGGCCATGGCCGACTCGGCCTTCGGACTCGCCTTCTGGGAAGACGACCAGCGGGCGGCACGTGCGATGCTGCAACGCGCGACCGCGACCGCGTTCGTTGCCGCCGTTCCGCCGGCACGTCGATTTTGGGGTCCGGCGCTCCGTGCGGCGGCCATCACCGGGGACTCCGCTTCTGGACGAATCGCCTTCGAGGGATTCGTCCGTGATGAACTGCCCTCCACTCCGCTTCGCGAGCAGGCGAGGGCGCGCGCGGACGCCGCGCTCGCGCTCGCGACCGGCAACCACGGCGAGGCGATCGCCGCCCTCGAACGCTCCATCGCCCAGCGCGCCTCGCACGACGGCGAGGACGCCTTCTTCATGGCGCTCGCCCAGGATCGCGCCGGTCGGCCCGATTCCGCCGTCGCGTGGTACACGCGCAGCCTCGAGGCCCCCATGAGAGGCTACCCCGGCGTGTACGTCCCCGCTTCCCACCGCCGCATCGCCGAGTTGCTCGACGCCAAGGGCGACCTGCGCGGGGCCATTCGCTACTACGAGGCCTTCCTCGACGACTGGACCATGCCCGAACCGGCGAT
>JAABRO010000058.1 GCA_011390885.1 Gemmatimonas sp.
CTCGGGGGCGACACGCTCGAGGCCATGCCGCTCACGGCCGCGCCGAAGGCCATCGTCGCGCCGGCGCCGGCGAAGCCGCCCCCGCCGCCGAAGCCACCCCACGAACTGCCCGACGACACGTCCGACGCGCTCGAACTCCCGAGCGACGACGACGTGTGCGACATGCGGGAGGTGCCGGTGACGGCCTGGCCGTGCGCCTTGAACCACGCGTTCACCTGCCGGTGCAGGCCGAAGGCGAGCATGTAGGGATACCAGCTGTCGCGGAGCGCGGGCTCCGGTCTGCGCAGCTCGTGGCGGAAGTGTTCACGCGCGGCCGCGAGCCGCTTGCGCAGGCGCAGGCGCTCCGGTGACTGGCGCGAGCGCGCCGTCGCCAGCACGCTCCACGTGACGCCGGCCGCGAGCAGCGATGCGCACACGAGTGTGAGCAGGCCGATCGGATAGGCCGCGCGCGTGGCGAGCCAGAACAGGCCCGCCGCGATGGCGACGATCGGCAGCACGAAGCGCAGCGCGTGCGCGGCGGGTCGCACCACGCGATGCTGCCATGCGACGGCCTGGGAACCGGCCACGATCCAGCCGGCGAGCCCCGCACCGAACGCCGCGAGGCAGGCCATCCCGTCGTACGCACTGCGCGTGGCCGCGAAGCCGCCCACGACGAGCGCGGCGGCGATCAGGGCGAGCGTCGCGGGCCAGCTCTTCGGCAGGGTGAGTGCCTGTCCCGACTCGGGCACGCGCTCGAGGGCGGCGAGCACGCCCGCGCGAATGGTGCTCGCGGGATCGAAGCCGGTTTGCGCGTAGCGCTCACGGATCGATGCGGTGTCCGTGCGGTTCGCGCCGGCCTGGAACAGCTTGTCGATCAACGTGCGCTCGTAGCTGTCGAACCGATCACGCGACGTGGAGAGCTGCAGGTGCAGCACGTGCTGCGTGAAGATGCTCTTGCCGCGCGTGCGCACAGAACTCTGCAGCTTGCGCTCGTCCACCAGCCGCGCGAGTGTGGCCGCCACCTCGGGTGGGCCCACCGACATGTCCCACGCTGCGCCGGCCACCTCGGCCGGCATGCTGAAGAGGTGCTGGCGCAGCCACGCGTCGTCGATCGGCTCGGACGGCAGCGGCGCGAAGCGGCCCATGACCCGCTCACGCACGAAGAAGCCGGCCAGCAGGATGAGCAGCGCCACCGAGCCGGCGCCCGCCACGGCGAGGCGCGCCGCGGGACTCGCCCCCGTGAGCACGCCGGCGGGCAGCCCCTCGCCACGCCAGCGCAGCGGGACGGTCACCAGGAACGACTCGCCGGGCGGCAACCCACGCTGACGCCAGCGGCCGGTGAAACTGGACGGCACCGCCCACGCCGAGTCGATGGTGAGCGTGAGCTCGAAGTCACCGATCATGCCCTCGCGGTCGCGAAAGGCGAACTCATGATCGAGCCGGTACCCATCCTCGGTCGGCACGAGAATGCGATCGTACTCGTACTCGAGCACGTAGGTGAGCTCGGTGCCGCGGAACGGCGGGTCGTCGGGCAGGCGGCTGCGCCAGCGCACGGTGTTCGAGTCGAACCAGTCGAATCCGTCCACCGCGTCGATGGCGCCCTCGCGCAGCGTGACCGTCTCGCCGTTGAGCGAGTCCACGCGCAGCAGCCGGTCGAATCGGAAGCGCTGCCCGAAGCGCACATCGAAGCGTCGCTCTCCGCCGTTCCAGTCGCCGGTGAAGCGCATGAGCTGCTCCTCCCGCACGCGAAGCGCGCCCGATTTGTCCAGGTGCGCGCGTACCGTGAAGCGCGGCCAGGTGAGCGTGCGGCTCGACCAGGCCTCGTCCGGCGCGGCCTGCACGATGACCGCGCCGGCGGCGATGAGGAGGAGGCGCTTGAGGACTGGGATCATGGCAGGGACTCGAGACGGGTTTCGCGGGCTGCCCGCGTGCGGCGCTCGAGCTGTGCGGTCATGCGACGCACGCGATCGGCGAGCCGCTCGGTACTGATCTTCCCGCGGGTGCGGTCGACGAGCAAGGGGAACGC